>JBJEMI010000105.1:0-24338 GCA_051879615.1 Lachnospiraceae bacterium | reverse complement strand
TAGCAACAAAAAATGCCGTATTTATGCGGCTTGTGGCGTTTCGCAAATGCCTATTAAAACAACTGATTAAAAGGAGCCGATAAAATGAATTATGGATTTGTGAAGACGGCAACGGCCACTCCGAAGATCAGGGTGGCAGATCCGGTGTTTAACGGAGCAGAAATCGAAAGAATGATGAGGGAGGCATCTGCAAACGGAGCACAGATCACAGTGTTTCCGGAGCTTTGCCTGAGCGGATATACATGCAGTGACCTGTTTTTGCAGGAACCTCTGATTTCAGGATCAAAGGAAGAGCTGGTGCGTCTTGTACGTGTCAGCGAGGAAGTGCCCGGACTGTTTTTTGTGGGACTTCCTATGGAACACAGAGGAAAGCTTTATAATGCGGCGGCAGTATTTTCAGACGGCGAACTCCTCGGAATTGTTCCGAAGTCCTGCATTCCGAATTATGGTGAATTCTATGAGGCGAGACATTTTACACCGGGTAAGAAAGGCTATGAATACATTGACTTTGAAGGAGTGATGGTCCCGTTCGGAACAAATCTGCTCTTTACATGCGAGAATCAGAAAGAGCTGGTTGCAGCCTGTGAGATCTGTGAGGATTTATGGACGGCTGCACCGCCAAGTATCTCCCATGCGCTGCACGGGGCGACCGTGATCGCCAATCTTTCGGCAAGCGATGCACTGACAGGAAAGAGCAGGTATCAGAAAGATCTGGTGAAAGGTCAGTCGGCAAGACTGCTCTGTGCGTATCTTTATGCATCCGCAGGAGATGGGGAATCCACGACCGACCTGGTATTTTCCGGGCATGATCTGATCGCGGAAAACGGTATTGTGCTTGCAGAATCAGAAATGTTTTCTACAGGAATCCTGTATGCCGATGTGGATGTGGAAAGGCTCGTTGGAGAACGACGCAGAATCACTACCTTTGTAACGACAGATCCAGTTGATGATAATTATCTGGAAATTGATTTCCGACTCCCGGAGCAGCAGCTGCTGCTGACAAGATTGATCGATCCTTCGCCGTTTGTACCTGATTCCAAAGCAGACAGAGAAAGCCGCTGTGAAGAAATTCTGTCGATTCAGGCCATGGGATTAAAAAAACGTCTGGAACATACAAACTGTGATCATGCGGTGATCGGTATTTCCGGAGGACTGGATTCCACACTTGCACTTCTCGTTACAGCACTTGCATTTGATTTTCTCGGGAAACCGCGCAGCTGTATCACAGCTGTGACCATGCCATGCTTCGGTACGACAGACAGAACCTATCAGAATGCCTGCGAACTGACAAGACGTCTCGGCGCAGAGCTGAAGGAAGTGGATATTAAGGATGCGGTTCGTACACATTTCCGGGATATCGGACATGACGAAAGCAGAAGGGATGTAACCTACGAAAACAGTCAGGCGAGAGAACGTACCCAGGTGCTGATGGATATTGCCAACAGTCTGGGCGGAATGGTCATCGGAACCGGTGATATGTCAGAACTGGCACTTGGCTGGGCGACCTATAACGGAGATCATATGTCCATGTATGGAGTGAACGCCTCTGTTCCAAAGACACTGGTACGCCATCTGGTACGCTACTATGCAGATGTATGCAAAGATGAAAAGCTCTCAGCCGTTCTGCTGGACGTACTGGATACGCCGGTGAGTCCGGAACTGCTTCCGCCGGAAGAAAACGGAAGTATTGCACAGAAAACAGAAGACATCGTAGGTCCATATGAACTGCACGATTTCTTCCTGTACTATGTTTTGAGGTTCGGATTTTCGCCTGCGAAAATTTTCATGCTGGCTCAGACAGCTTTTGCAGGCACCTATGACAAGGAAACCATCTATGGATGGCTTCGCACCTTCTACAGAAGATTCTTCTCACAGCAGTTTAAACGTTCCTGTCTGCCGGACGGACCGAAGGTAGGAACCGTGGCGGTATCACCGAGAGGCGACCTGAGAATGCCGAGTGATGCAAGCGCTGCGATCTGGATGAAGGAACTGGATCTGCTGATGCCGTAAGGGTTCCTAAACGATACTGATTTTACAGACACCGACTGTAACGCCAAAGGATGCGGTACAGTCGGTTTTTGGTTATTCCAGCTCTGCGATCCTTGATACAGCCACATATATTTCGGAAATCCGGTACCAGGTTCGAAAATCCACGACGCCGGTCTGAGGCAGACCGAAAATGGACTGAAAAATGCGTACGGCATTTGCGGTTCCGGTTCCGTAGACGCCGTCCTCTGCGATCTTCGGTATTCGCGGATAGGCATCGGAGATGGTATTTAACTGTTCCTGGATCATGAGGACCTTATCACCATAGGAACCTATTTCCAGGTCATAGCCGGGGTAGGAGGCCGGGACACCGGAGATTTCTTCTGCGGTATTGATGTAAATACTGTCGCCGTAATAATAGCGAAGGATCTCGGATGCACTGTAGCCGCGCTGTCCCAGTGACTGGGAGCCCCACTGGCTCATCCAGTTCGGACAGGTGACACGTTCGCCGTCACAGTACTGTGTCAGGATGGGCTGTTTGACACCCGGACGTGAGAGGTAGCTGCCGTACATTTCATCGACGATATCGGAAATGGTATCAAAGACATTGCGGCCATAGATAAATTTATGGTCAAAGGCGGTGGAAGAGGTGATGGTAAAATCGTACCCCTTGTTTCTGTAAAATTCTGTAAAAACCCTGTTTAAAGTAAAGGACATGATGGCTAGAATATTAGCACGGATGGCTGCATCGGTCCAGGTGGCATAGATCTCACTGGAGGCAACATTTTTGATGTAATCCCGGTAGCGGACCCAGTAGTTCTGGGCAGTTGTGTCAGTCGGAACGCCATCGTGCACGATCACATATTCCGGAATGACGACGCGGTTTAAAACGATTTCACCGGTTTCTGCGGAAGGTGTGATTTCCGGTTCCGCGATCTTCGGCGGATAGTTGCCAAACAGTGTGTGAGGTACAATGACGATCCGGGTGTACTTCATATTTTCATCCACCGGTGTCATACGTACTTCCAGAAGGGCGGTAACATCCGGGAGAATTTCGTTGCTGGCGACCTCTGCCGGTTCATAGCCGTCGGCAGTAACTTCCACCGTATATTCGGCGTATGGCTGTTCCTCGTTAGGAGATTCGCTGTAGGCAATATCCGGAGCATCCAGCTCGATTTCATCAGTCAGGCCTGAATCATTGGTTGTCAGAGTGAGGATCGGTGCTTCGGGACTGCCGGTGATGAAAACCCGGACGGTGGCACCGCTGATCGGGCGGTTTCCGATAATTGTGGTAACATTGATAAGAAATTTTCCTTTTTGCAAAAAAGTCCCTCTTCGTAAGTTTTATTACGAGTAATGTATGCATATTTAACAAAAGATGTGCGGAAAAAGTTTAAAATTTCTTAAGAAAAAAAACTTTGATTTTTGGGTATGATTGTATATAATAAGTGATAGACTAAAAGCAGTGTGCAAACAGGCACTGATATTAGGAATAGATCAACCAGAGATAAGATACAGAAATGAGAAAGGAGTTTTTTTATGGCGATGGTAGCACCGGATATGGGAATTGACCTTGGAACTGCGAGTATTCTTGTTTATATCAAAGGCAAGGGCGTTGTTTTAAAAGAGCCGTCAGTAGTGGCTTTTGATAGAGATACAAATAAAATAAAAGCGATCGGAGAGGAAGCACGTCTGATGCTTGGAAGAACACCGGGCAATATCGTGGCCGTACGTCCGCTTCGCCAGGGCGTGATCTCTGATTATACAGTTACGGAAAAAATGCTGAAGCATTTTATCCAGAAAGCAATGGGAAAGAGAACCTTCAGAAAACCGCGGATCGCAGTCTGTGTACCGAGCGGAGTTACAGAAGTTGAAAAGAAGGCAGTAGAAGATGCAACCTATCAGGCAGGTGCAAGAGAAGTTGCGATTATTGAAGAACCGATTGCTGCAGCGATCGGTGCGGGTATCGATATTGCAAGACCATGCGGAAACATGATCGTGGATATCGGCGGCGGTACGACGGATATTGCTGTCATTTCTCTGGGAGGTACGGTTGTAAGTACATCCATTAAGATTGCCGGTGATGATTTCGACGAAGCCATCGTTCGTTATATGCGTAAAAAACACAATCTCCTGATCGGTGAAAGAACTGCGGAAGATATTAAGATCAAAGTGGGAACCTGTTATCCGAAGACAGCAGAAGAATCCATTGATGTCCGCGGACGTAATCTTGTCACGGGGCTTCCGAAAACAGTTACGGTAACCTCTGTGGAAACAGAAGAAGCGTTAAGAGAGACAACTTCTCAGATCGTGGAAGCTGTCCACAGCGTTCTTGAGAAGACACCGCCTGAGCTGGCAGCAGATATCGCAGACCGCGGTATTGTTCTGACGGGCGGAGGCAGTCTGATTCGCGGACTTGATGAACTGATCGAATCCAAAACAGGAATCAACACAATGGTAGCCGATGATCCGATGACCTGTGTTGCGATCGGAACAGGAAAATATGTGGAAATGTTATCAGGAAAAGTAACAGAATAACAGGAATGGAATGTTTGGGGGGACATGACGGATTCGTCGTGTCCTTTTTCCTTGTCTGCCCGGCTTGGCCTGAAATCTGACGGAAAGGTATGAGATATGGAAGGATATGCAGAACATATAATCTTTCGTAATAATGAAAATGGATATACGGTATTTGAACTGGTAAACGCAGAGGAAGAGATCACCTGTACGGGCACTTTCGGTTACCTGAATGAAGGAGATTTTATTCGGGTGGAAGGAAATTTGGTGGAGCATCCTGTTTACGGAACGCAGCTGCAGGTGACCGGCTATGAGCTGAAGACACCGGAGGATACCGTTGCGATGCAGAGATATCTGGGGAGCGGTGCGATCAAAGGCATCGGTGAAAAGATGGCTGAGAGGATCGTAAAAGAATTCGGACGGGATACCTTCCGGATCCTGGAAGAAGAACCGGAAAAACTGGCGCAGATCAAGGGGATCAGTATGCGCAGAGCCATGGAGATCGCAGTTCAGGTGGAGGAAAAGAGAGAACTGCGCAATGCCATGCTCTTCCTGACGCAGTATGGGATCAGCAACAGCCTTGCGGTGAAGATTTATCAGCAGTACGGAACACAGCTCTATGGAATCCTGCAGGAAAATCCATATCGTCTGGCAGATGATATCAGCGGAATCGGATTTAAGATGGCGGATGAGATCGCTTCCAGGATCGGGATCCATACGGACTCGGATTATCGAATCCGCAGCGGGATTTTTTATACACTGCTTCAGGCCGCAGGAGAAGGGCATACCTGTCTTCCGATGGAGGAACTGCTGCAGCGGGCATCGGCAATGCTTTGCGTAGAGCAGGAGCTTCTGGAGGCGCAGCTTGGGAATCTGTGTATGGACAGGAAACTGATCATAAAAGAAGACGAGGATGGGCAGATGGTCTATGCATCCTCCTATTATTATATGGAACTGAATGCGGCGAAGATGCTGCATGACCTGAATGTTCCCTATGCGACAGAGGAAGTACTGACACAGAAACGTCTGCAGATGATCGAGGACAATACGGGGATGATTCTGGATGACCGTCAGAGAGAAGCTGTATTGGGGGCTGTGAGAAACGGTATCTTTCTGCTGACCGGAGGACCGGGAACCGGAAAGACGACGACGATCAATGCAATGATCCGTTATTTTGAAAGTGAAGGACTTGATATCATGCTTGCGGCACCTACCGGCCGCGCAGCGAAGCGTATGACGGAAACGACCGGATATGAAGCATGCACGATCCACCGTCTGCTGGAACTTCAGGGAGGTCCGGAGACGGAGGACCGCGGGACATTTATGAGAAATGAAGAAAATCCGCTGGAGACCGACGTGATCATCATCGATGAAATGTCTATGGTGGATCTGCTGTTATTTACGGCATTGTTAAAAGCTGTCCTGATCGGTACGAGACTGATCCTGGTAGGAGATCAGGACCAGCTGCCGAGTGTGGGGGCAGGAAGCGTTCTGAAGGATCTGCTTGCATCCGGGAAGTTTGCGACAGTCATGCTGACAAAGATCTTCAGACAGGCCGGACAGAGTGATATCGTTGTCAATGCCCATAAGATCAACCATGGAGAACGGGTGGTGCTGGACAATCAATCCATGGATTTTTTCTTCCTGAAAAGGGACGATCCGAATGTGATCATCAGTGTACTGCTGACACTGATCCGGAAAAAGCTGCCGAAGTATGTGCAGGCCACACCGTATGACATACAGGTGCTGACACCGACCAGGAAAGGTGTGCTGGGAGTGGAACGGTTAAATGTGATTCTGCAGCAGTATTTAAATCCGCCGGCAGAGACGAAAAAAGAAAAGGAGTATGCAGGCGGAATCTTCCGGGAGGGGGATAAGGTAATGCAGATAAAAAATAACTATCAGCTGGAATGGGAGATCCAAAACAGATACGGCATTCCGGTTGAACAGGGAAGCGGGATCTTTAACGGAGATATGGGAGTGATCAGGGAAATGAATCTGTATGCGGAAACGTTGACGGTGGAGTTCGATGACGGCCGCCGGGGAGAGTATTCCTTTAAGCAGCTGGAGGAACTGGAACTGGCCTATGCGATCACGATACATAAATCTCAGGGAAGTGAATATCCTGCAGTTGTAATGCCGATGTGGCCGGGACCAAGGATGCTGATGAACAGAAATCTTCTCTATACGGCGGTAACCCGGGCAAAAAAATGTGTTACCATGGTCGGTATGGAAGATACTTTTTACCGGATGGCTGAAAACGTCAATGAACAGAAACGTTACAGCGGATTGAAGAAACGAATATGCGAATTTTAGATATTCTGTACCCTGCCAGATGCCCGGTATGCCACGGGGTCATACGCGGTAAGGGCAGGGTGTGCAGGGAATGCAGGGAAAAACTGGCTTATATCAGAGAACCCCGGTGCAAAAAATGCGGAAAGCAGCTGGAAAAGAAAGAACAGGAATACTGCCGGGACTGTATGCGGTACGAACATGACTATACCCGGGGCGGGGCTGTATTTGCCTATGATGAGGTGATGAAGCAATCGATCTATCGGTTTAAATATCATAACCGCAGGGAGTATGCCGCATTTTATGCGGAGGAGATGTACCGGGTTTTCGCAAAGACGCTGAACTGCTGGAAGCCGGAGGTGATTCTGCCGGTTCCGATGCACGCCGGTAAGAAACGAAAAAGGGGGTTCAACCAGGCAGAGCTGGTAGCGGCAGAGCTTGGAAAACTGGCAAAGATCCCGGTAGATACCGGGGCACTTGTCAGAAAGAAAAAAACAGTTCCGCAAAAGGAACTGACCCGGTCTGACAGAAAACGGAATCTGAAGGATGCCTTTCTTTTTGCCGCGCCGAAAGATAAAAAATACGAACGGGTTTTGCTGATCGATGATATCTATACGACCGGTGCGACCCTGGATGCGGTTTCTGAAGTGTTAAGAAAAAATCAGATAAAGAATATATTTTTTTTAACCATATGTGTTGGAAGTGATGCCTAAATGTGGTACAATTTCCAGAGAGGTGTGCTATGTTAAATGAAGAAAAAATCAGGTATATGACAAAGGCAGCAGCTTTTGAAAACAGTGAAAAAAAGAAGGATTTATGGATCAGCGGCTATTTTCGCAGTGATTATGTTGGATTTTTTATGCTTCGTTCAGGAATCGCCTATACGGCAGCATTTGTAATTCTGGCAGCGCTCCGGGCAGTATCGGATATGGAGAATCTGACGATCCTTTTGGGCGATGCGCAGATTTTGAAAAGTTATCTGATCAGGGCAGTGATTGCTTTTGCGGTTGGACTGATCCTTTATGAAATCGCAGCATTTCTGTTTTATTCCGCGCGATATCAGCGGGCGAAGAACAGTGTAGGCGAATATAAGGAAACACTGAAAAAGATACGCAGTATCTATGATGGGGAAACGGAACCTGTCGCGGAAACAGAGAGGGCAGAAGGAGAGGAATCGTATGACGATTTTAGAGTTTAAAACACTGTTAAAACAGTTTTATTCAAAATATGATATCTATATCAAAGCATTGCTGAAGTTTGTGACGGCACTGACAGCATTTTTCATGCTGAACGGCAGGATGGGGTTTATGCCGCAGCTTCGCAGCCCGATGATCTCGGTGGCCATGGCTGTGTTCTGTGCTTTTCTGCCATCGACCGTAATGGTGGTTCTTGCGGGAATCCTGCTGATTTTGCAGGCATATGCGCTGTCCGTGGAGGTGTGTGCAGTGCTTGGAGCCATTCTGGCAGTGATGTTTTTACTGTACTTCAGATTCTGCCCGAAGCAGGGTTATCTTCTGGTACTGACACCGCTTAGCTTTTCGTTCGGAGTTCCGTATGTGATTCCTCTGGTGATGGGTCTGATCGGAACACCGGCAGCGATCATTCCGGTCAGCTGCGGAGTCGTGATCTATCATATCTTAAAATATTTAAACGGAAACACGACGATCCTGGCAAACAGCGGTACAGAGCTGGCAATGGAAAAGGTGCAGGCGCTGATTGAAAATATGACGGGAAATTATGAGATGCTGGTCTATCTGGCGGCATTTGCGATCACACTTCTGGTGGTTTATTTTATCCGCAGGCTGTCTGTTGATTATGCCTGGGGAATTGCGATCGCCGTTGGTACGGTAGCGGATCTGTTTCTGAATCTGGCAGCGGGCCTTGTGCTTAAAGTGAATGTGCCGATTGCCGCTCTGATCATCGGAAACATGTTTGCGCTTGTAATTGCATATATTTTACAGTTTTTTGTTTTCAGTGTGGATTATACGAGAACAGAACGGGTACAATTTGAAGATGATGAATATTATTATTACGTAAAAGCTGTACCGAAGAATGTGGTTGCAGTGCCGGAAAAGAAAGTGAAAAAGATCGTATCACAGAAAAAAGTCCGAAAACAGGCGGACGACTGAGAACAGGTAAAACATGAAAAACCTCAGAAAGGAGTGGCAGAGTGAATTTTTTGGAATTAATCCGCAGATATATTACGGTTCATACACTGGATATTCGTTCGATCGATATCGTAGAGATCATTATTCTGGCATTCATCATCTACCACATTATGCTGTGGATCAAGAATACGAGAGCATGGGCCCTGTTAAAAGGCTTTGCGGTGATTCTGGGATTTCTGCTGATTGCAGTGATATTCAGAATGTATACGATTCTCTGGATCGCAGGTAAGATTTTTAACATCGGAATTCTTGCGATCGTCATCGTATTTCAGCCGGAGCTTCGCAGGGCGCTGGAACAGCTCGGACAGCAGAATATCATCAGCTCGCTTTTCAGTTTTGACAGTTCGAAAGAAGAGAATGTCAGAATCAGCGACCGGTCTGTCGAGGCAATTGTGAAAGCCAGTGTGGAAATGAGCAAGGCCAGGACAGGTGCATTGATCGTGATCGAGAACAATGTCCCTCTCGGAGAGTACGAAAGAACAGGGATTACGCTGGAAGCACAGATTTCCAGTCAGCTCCTTTTAAATATTTTTGAACACAATACACCGCTCCATGACGGTGCCATCATCGTACGCGGAGACAGAATCGTCTCAGCGACATGTTATCTGCCCCTGTCCGACAATATGGAGCTTTCCAAGGAACTGGGAACGAGACATCGTGCGGCAGTCGGAATCAGTGAAGTCAGTGATGCGCTGACCGTGGTTGTTTCCGAAGAAACAGGCGCCATTTCCGTATCCCAGTACAATGAATTAGAAAGAAATATTACAGCTGAAGTGTTAAGAGAGCGTCTTCGGACATTACAGAACAGATCGGCAGATAATAAACGATTCAGATTGTGGAAAGGAAGGGGTAAAGATGAAGTCGAAATGGACGGATAATATGCTTCTGAAAGTCCTTTCCGTACTGGCGGCAATCGTATTGTGGCTGGTGGTTGTGAATATCAGCGATGCAGAGAGAACCAAGGATTATCAGCTGGAAGTAACACTGAAAAATACGGATGTGATCACGAGCAACGGGAAGGTGTTCCGGGTAGAAGATGGTTCGGATGTTGTGAAACTGACAGTCAAAGCCAGAACCTCGGTGATCGATACACTCAGCAAGAATGATTTTATTCTGACTGCAGATATGGAAAAGGATTTAAAATATGATACACTGGTGGGAATCAGTATCGAGTGCCGCAATAAAAATATTGATGTGGAAAATGATGTAACACTGAGCCGTTCCAATGTGAAGGTCAGCATTGAAGATTCCGCGACGGAACAGTTCCCTGTGACCGTTGAAAAAATCGGGGAACAGGCAAACGGATATTATGTTGGCAGCATGACTCCGGAGCAGACGATTCTGAAGATCTCGGGACCGGTTTCCATTGTCAACAGGATCAAACGTGTCATTGCGGAGGTGGATGTTACGGGATGGACCGGAACATCGGTGAAGAAATGCAAGCTGAAAATCCTGGGCAGCGACGGCATAGAACTGGATTCGACGTATCTGAATTATTACGGAAAAGAAGCAGGTATGGATGTTACGGTTAACATGCTGAATACAAAAACATTGCCGCTGAGGTTTGAAGCTGCGGGAACACCTGCGGAAAACTATATCGTGACAGAAGTTCAGTCAAAGCCGGAAAGCGTGGAAGTGGCAGGAAATCAGGGAATTCTGCAGGGATTGAGTGAATTGCTGATTTCTGATGCGGTAGACGTGGAAGGAATCGAGGGTGAAACACAGATGATCGTGGACCTGAAGGAACACCTGCCGGAAGGACTCATGCTGACGGACGAAAATGATGCGACGATCGTGGTCATCGTAAAAACGGAATATGTAAATCCGGAACCGGAAACGGATTCTGAAGAAGACGGTGCGGGAAGTGCAGAAGGTACAGGCGATCATCAGGGAGAAACCACTGAAAATACCACAGGTCAGGACACAGAAGGAAATAAAAATTCCGGAGGAACCGGGCCGTCAGGTACGGAACCGGACACAAAACCGGATTCAAAACCGGACATAGAAACAGATAGTGAAAATCCTGAAAATTCAACAGTTCAGGTTACACGATAAATCAAATTAATGGAGGACATCATCATGATCAAACACAAAGTAGTAATTAGTAATGAAACAGGTCTGCATTTAAGACCGGCAGGAACATTGTGCAGAACAGCTATGCAGTATAAAGCGCACATTACCTTCACAATCGGGAATACTACAGCCAATGCAAAAAGCGTTTTAAGTGTACTTGGAGCAGGTGTCAGGGCAGGAGATGAAATTGAGCTTATCTGTGACGGAGTGGATGAGGAACAGGCAATGGATGCTCTGGTTGCGCTGATTGAAACAGGCCTCGAATAGGAAGGAAACATGCTGGATCGACTTAAGAAATATCGAAAACAGACGACAGCAGCTTACTTTATTCTTTGTTTTCTCTACTGTATCGTGAGAATAGCGATACCGGTAGAGGTGACAAAGGGAGAAGGGTTAGAAGATTTGGGCCGGCGCCAGATTGTAGAGAGAACTTCCTATCTGGGCGAAGGAGAATATTTGACCTTTACAATGCCAGTAGAGTCAGACCCTCTGACTTCTATTGGCTTTTATTTAAATACCGATGAACTGCTGCTGGATGGAATTTTAAATATTGAAGTAACAAATGAAGAGAGTGGAGAACTGCTCGGGAGCAGTGCGGTTCTTCTGGAGGACATAACGATCGATCAGTTTGTTACCGTGCCGACAGAGCGTTTTACCGACGGTACGATCAAAGTGACCATGTACACGGAAAACAGCAGCCACAGTCCGCGTTTCTGGCTGAATTCTACTGTCAGTACAGATGCGAAGACCTGGTTTGGCGAAGAGGAAAGTAAGTATCCGCTCGTATATAATGCCGGCTTTGCGGTACAGACACGGGATATCAGGGGAGCCGTTATCACGACGCTGATCGCCCTTTTATTCGGTGTCGGAATTTACATTGCGACGGAAGATCATAAGAAAAACGTATCCGCGAAGGAAAGAGAATTTCCTGTCGGATTGAAAAGTTTTTATGAAAGAAATCGTCTGATCCTGGGCGGAGTTTTTGTGGCAGGATTGATTGCGGCAGTCTTTTTTTATCTGTATGACAGCCGGATTCGAATCGTGATGAATACGACGGAGAGAACTCAGGTCATTGATACGGATGAGCCGGAGATCCTGCTGTTTGAAGATGTGGAAGATGGACTGGTGCAGACCTATATCTGTGATGCCAAAGAGCTGACCGGAATCGGTGTGCGGATGTATGTACCGGAAGCCGCAGTTCTTACCGGGACACTTACGGGAAGTGTTGAGGATCTTACCGATCAGGAGGTTCTGAGTGAGATCGTGTTTGATGCGGCAGACGCGATCGATGGGGAATATGTCAATTTTATTTTCAAACATTCCGTCGAAGAGGCCCAGGGACACGCCTTTGAGATCAGACTTTATCCGTCAGAAGAAATAAAGAATTCCGGAATCGGGCTGTACGTGACGGAGGAAGATGCCTATCCGGAACACAGCCTGGTGAAAGATGGTGAGAGGTGTGATTTTGATCTGCTCACCCAGATTCATGAGTATTTTAATATTTTTCTGAAAAAATACTTTTTCTTTATGTTTGCGGGAGCAGAAGTCTTTGCAATGCTGTTCTACTGGATGGTATTTATCAGAAAATGCAGGCTGGAAACGACAGTGCTGGTATCACTGCTGTTTCTGGGAATATTTTACAATTTCCTGATCCTGCCGTACATGGCACCGGATGAGGGGGTTCATACGGATATGACCTACCGTTTCAGCAATATGCTGCTTGGGATTGATCAGACCAGCGATATTTCCATCATGAAACGTATGGACGATACGAAATGCGGCTTGTCAATCACACCGAAGCTGTCATCCTATTATGAAGTTTATCATCATTTTTTCAGTCTGGCAGAGGATACTTCACTGGTGTCTGCGACGGCGACTGCCAATACTTATGCTCCTTTTGTGGTATACTTCCCGGCAGTGATCGGGATGACGATTGCGAGGCTGTTAAATCTGGGAACCATTCCGATGCTCATGTTTGCAAGATGGTGCAATCTGCTGTTCTTTGCAGTCTGCGTATGGTGGTGCATGAAAAAGCTTCCGTTCGGAAAAACCGCGTTGGCAGTGATTGCGCTGTTTCCGATGACCATTCAGCAGTGTAATTCGCTGTCCTATGATGCAGTGATTACGAGCGTGATGTTCCTGTTCAGTACTTATATTATCTGTATGACCTATGAGGAAAAGCCGATCCGCGGATCGGATGCACTGATCCTGTCAGTTCTGGCAGCTCTGCTCGTCTATGGAAAGAGCGGTGTTTATCTGCCTCTTTGCCTGCTGGCGCTTCTGATTCCGACGAAAAAGTTCGGGGGCTTTGGAAGAAAAGTGATCAGTGTCGGTTCTCTGCTTGGAATCGCACTTTTAAGCTATATCAATCGAAATTCAGGAACAGTCAGCATGGTAGTGAATACGACTGCAGATACAAGTGCCGTGGGCAGTGCCGCGGGGAATGCGGTGGCACAGGGATACACACTTGGATATTTTCTGTCTGATCCGTGGAAGCTGATCATTATGCTGCTGAATACAGTGACGGATAAAATTCAGTTTTATGTGGAATCGATCGTCGGCCAGAAACTTGGCTGGGTAGACATTGAAATTTCGGGAATCATTGTCATCGCTTTTGCGGTACTGTTTTTTGTATCCATGCTGAAGGTCAGGGGAGAAAAGCAGTATGTAACAGGCAGGCAGAAATGCTGGATCGCGATTGTCTGTCTGATGAGTATGGGGATGATCCTGATGGGAATGCTGCTGACATGGACACCGTTTGGGAATGTTTCGATCGAGGGTGTCCAGGGAAGATATTTCATCCCGCTGCTTCCGGCGGCAAGTCTGCTTGGAAGAAACGGTACGATCCTGTTAAGTCAGGACAAATCCCGGGGAATTTTCTGTACCGCTATGATCCTGCAGCTTCTGACAGTAATGTATCTGATCAAGGCCCTGATCGTAGTGGCATAGCAGGCATGCATTTGGAGGAACATTTTGGATAAAAAACGTTTAGCAATCAATATGACAGCACAGCTGGTAGCGTTTGCTGTCAACCTCGGAGTCAGTTTTCTGCTGACTCCGATCATAGACAGTATGATTCCGAATACCATCGGTTTTGTCAATATGGCGAATCAGTTTGTACAGTGGGCACAGATCGTCGTGTCTGCCTTAAATACACTGGCCAGCCGATATATCACGATTCATCTGCATAAGGGTGAGGAACAGGAAGCCAGTGAGTATTTTTCATCGGTATTTTTTGCCAATATCTTTATGGCAGCCGTTTTCCTTCTGCCGGCAATCTTTGTGATCGTTTTTGTGAACCGTTTATTTCAGGTACCGGCTGCTTCTTTAACGGATGTTCAGATCCTGTGGGGATTTGTATTTCTGAACTTCTTTATCAGTATTATCACTTCCGTATTCAGTGTCAGTACCTATAGCACGAACCGTCTGGAGCTGACCTCTGTCGCAACGATCTGTACGGAACTGATCCGTGTCGCATTCCTTTATGTGGCATACAGATTTTTTACACCATACCTGTTTTATGTGGGGGCTGCATCAGTCCTCAGCACTGCACTGACTGCGGCGGCCAATGCAGGGTTTACGAGAAAGCTGCTGCCGAATATCCGTCTTACCATAAAAAACTTCCGTAAGGCAAAGGTCATAGAACTGATCTCCCTCGGAGCGTGGAACTCTGTTACGAGACTGGGGCAGACCCTTCTGGACGGTGTGGATACTTTTATATCCAATATCTTTATTGACAGTGCGGCGATGAGCACACTGGCCATGGCGAAGATGGTACCGACGACGCTTTCCGGTCTGATGGGTACGATGGTAGGTGTATTTGCGCCGAGTATTACCATTGCCTACGCGAAAGGAAATAAGGATGAATTGATGGACACGTTAAAGAGTGCGAACCGTATCATGATCTTCATGATGAGTATTCCGATCGCATTTGTAACCGCATACGGTGATAAATTCTTCCGTCTGTGGCTGCCGTATAAAACTGCGGAAGAAGTAACGGAAATCTATCATCTGGCAGTGCTGTCTATGGGGGTACTCTTTGTCAGTGCCAGTATTCAGGTACTGTATCAGGTATTTATTATTACCAAGAAGATCAAATTGAATTCTCTGGTCATCGTGGGAAGCGGCATTCTCTCCACGTCGCTGGTATTTGTGCTTCTTCAGATCACCGATTGGGGATTATATGTGATCGCAGGCGTGGCTGTTGTTTCGGGAATTATACGAAATCTGATCTTTACACCGATCTATGCGGCGAAATGTCTGGAAGTGAAATGGACGACCTTCTATCATGATATTTTCCTGGGACTGGCATCGATCTTTGCGTTGATCGTGCTGGCATGGGGAAGCAAGCTCATCGTTCCTATGGATACCTGGATCAGTTTCTTCGCAGTCTGCATATGTATGGGCATTGTTGCGATGGCTGTGAACTTTTTCATCGTCCTTCGCCGTTCGGAGAGAGAAATGGTCATGGAAAAAATCAATAACGTACTTCACAGAAATTAGGAGAGCGTGATGCTGGAAATTTATATTCGTGTAGTACTTTCGCTGCCGAAAGTACTCTGGTGGAAAATAAAATATGCGGGAAAATGTGAGCTGCCGTGGATTCAGGCCTTTGGAAAAGGAACAGGTCTTCATTTGAAAAACGGGAAATTTTCTCTCGGAAAAGAGACGATCACAAGAGGTACCGCTGACTTCCGCGTGGAAGGCGGGAAACTGGTCATCGGAGATAAATGTTTCTTTAACCATAACTGCAGTATTACCTGCAAGGGCAGTGTGACCATCGGAAACCGCTGTCAGATCGCCAATAATGTGGTCATCGTAGATCATGACCATGCAGGCAGTGAAAACTGGGGTGCCTATCATATCGATCCGGTAGAGATCGGAAATGATGTGTGGATCGGAGCCGGCGCGATCATCCTGCGCGGAGCAAAGATCGGTGACGGGGCGATCGTGGGTGCGGGGAGTCTTGTAAAAGGGGAAGTACCGGCAGGAGCCGTATTTTATCAGAAGAGGGAGAATGTAATCAGATGATGATCAGTATTATTGTCCCGGTATATAAAAGTGAAAAAACACTGGCAGACTGTCTGAATAGTTTGCTTGCACAGACCCTGCATGAGATTGAAATCATCTGTGTGGTGGATGGTTCTCCGGATTCCTGTGGGGATATCTGTGATTCCTTTGCGGCGAAAGATGACCGTGTGAAGGTCATTAAACGCAGGAACGGCGGGGTATCCTCCGCCAGAAACCGCGGAATCGAGGAAGCAGGCGGAGAATACATCGCATTTGTAGACAGTGATGATACGGTAGATCCACAGTATTGCGAGAAACTGCTGGATGCCGTGGAGAAAACGGGCGCAGATCTGGCAGTCTGCGGATTCCATCACTGGTATATCGGCAGAGATGTGGAGAAGAAGCCTGCAATTGTGGGAACATTTTCCGCAAACGGGTTTGAAAAGGAATTTCTGGGACTTTATCAGACCGGTTTTCTGAATATGCCGTGGAACAAATTATTTAAAAAAGAAAAGGCGGGAGCCTTTCCGTCGGGATTAAGCCTGGGAGAGGATCTGCTCTTTAATATGGATTATCTGGAGCATTGTGAAACGATCACGGTCATTCCGGATGCACTCTATCATTATATACAGGAGGAGAATGGGAATACCCTGTCATCAAAGAAAAGGGATGACAAGCTGGAGATCGCTTCCCGTGTCTGTGCAGGAGTGCAGAAATATTATGAAAAGCTCAGCGGGCAAAAAATGCTTCATCCGGTCATAGCCGGAAAATTTGTCATGGAATTTCTGGATGACTGCGAAAAGCTGCCTTTTGACCGGGAGACGAAAAGACAGGAAAAGATCCATGCGATACGTGCACTGTCTGAAAATGCCGAATTTCTGGAAGCATGTGCCATTGCAGAAGTAACCGCACCGGATTATAAAGTGCTGCAGTGGTGCTTCAATCATAAAATGTGGAAACTGGTGTACCCGATCTGTGTCTGCAGAAAGTGGGTCGTAGTCGTAGCGAGGTGGATATGGAACCGTTAATCAGTGTGATCATTCCGGTTTATAAAGTAGAAAACTATCTGGAGCGCTGTGTGCAGTCCGTACTGGCACAGACCTATGAAAATACAGAGATACTGCTCATCGATGACGGATCACCGGACCGATGTCCGAAAATGTGTGATGACTATGCCGGAAGATATGAGAAGATCCGTGTGTTTCATCAGGAGAACCGGGGACTTTCCGGTGCCAGAAATACAGGGATCCGACATGCGAAGGGTGAGTATCTGGCCTTTGTGGACAGTGATGATCTCTTATCGCCTTATTATCTGGAAAGTCTGTATCATGCCCTGATCAGCACATGCAGTGATTTAAGCCAGTGCCGATGGGAATATGTTCATGGGAACGAGATTCTGGAATCCTACAATGCACAGGCAGAGATTACCTGTTACAGCGGAAGAGAGATGCTTTCGAGGCTCTATATTCAGACCGGAGCCTACTATGTGGTGGCATGGAATAAATTATATAAAAAAGAATTATTTGAGGAAATACGTTATCCGGAAGGTAAGATTCATGAGGATGAAGCAACGACCTACCGGATTTTTGATAAAGTCCGCAGGGCGGCAGTGGTAGACAATGCCCTTTACGGATATTTTGTAGGCATGAACAGCACCAGTATTACGAGAAACAGCTTTTCGAAGAAAAAGCTGGACTGGTGTGAAGCAAATGAACAGCGTGTGAATTATTTCATAAAAAAGGATTACAGGGAGCTGGTCATCCCGGCGGTGAAAGCATGGAATGACGGCAGCATTGACCTGTATTTTAAATGCAGAGATCATCTTGATGACGCAGAGAACGAAATGAAAGCGATCCGCCGCAATGTAAAAAACAGTCTGAAGCTCGTGAAACAGTATGGCAGTCTGCCGCTGAAAACACGCATTGGCTATCAGATGTTTGCAGCGGCACCGAATCTCTACGGAAAGCTGCTGTCCCATGTGGCAGACATGTCCCATGTGGAGAAATATTCGTAGAGCGGACGGAATTTGAAATACGAATCTGCAGGAAAGGACGAAAAAATGACAGATATCAGCATCATTGTACCTGTATATAACGTGGAGAAGCTTCTGCCGCGGTGTATCGAAAGTATTCTCGCACAGACCAAAAAAGAAATAGAGATCATTCTGGTAGATGACGGTTCACCGGACGGAAGCGGTGCTGTCTGTGATGAATATGCAAAAAAAGACGGCCGGATCGTGGTGATCCACAAAGAAAACGGCGGTCTGACCAGCGCATGGAAAGCCGGCGTGGAGGTATCGTGCGGTTCTTATCTGGGATTCGTGGACAGTGACGACTGGATTGACTGTGATATGTATGAAAAACTGTGGGAGTCTGTGGAAAGGTACGATTCTGATGTGGCGGTCTGTGGACTGGTTTTCGATTATGAGGATCCTTCGATCCCGAAGAGAAAAGAAATATCAGGTTTTACGAATGAATATTATGACCGGAAAAGCCTGGAAAAGCTGTTCCCGACACTCATCAATGACGGAAGCTTTTTCGGCCGTACTCTGCAGCCTGCCAGAGTGACCAAGCTGTACCGCAGGGAGCTGGTCATAAAAAATATGGAGCTCTGCGACAGGAGAGTCTCTGTGGGAGAAGATCTGCAGCTGACCCTTCCGGTACTGGCAGATGCGAAGAGCATCTCTGTCGTGAGAGACTTTTACCCGTACCACTACTGGTATAATCAGAATTCCATGACAGGAAAGCATGATCCGGATTATCTGCAGAAGATTAAGATCATGAAAGAGCGCCTGCAGGTGATCAGTGACGAGAAGGGAGTCTATGACTTCAAGCCGCAGCTGGACAATGACTTTTTAGGACTGGCAGTCATCGGCTTGAAAAACGGCGTGGTCCGTAATCAGGACGGCTTTAAAAGTGCCATGGAAGAAATCAAAAAGTACTGCAGGGATGTACAGGTGCGCCTGGCATTGGATACGCATACAATGGACCGGCTGCCGATATCGATTCAAGTCTTCTTATGGCTGATGAAACATCAGTGCTACCGTACCTGCTATATGATCTGCAGGCTGTTTTTCAGGAACTGAGTTGAAAAGACGGGAAATGTTTGAAATTTTATATTACCGGTATCAGGGGCTGATGTTTCATGTTGCAAATGAAATCCTGCATAATGAGTATGATGCAGAAGATGCCGTACATCAGATTAGACAGTCTCTCTTCCTGTGATGAAGTCATTAGTGTGAAAGATTGTCTTAAACGTTTAGCGCCACGTTACAGAGAAGTTTTGATGCTGAAATATTATTATGGCTATAATCATCGGGAATTGGCAGAGTTTTTCGGAAAGTCAAAGTCAGCAGTCATAAAGATGGAGTGGCGTGCCAGAAAGCATTTCAGGGAGCTGTGTAAAAAAGAGGGGATTTTGTAAGAAGTGACAAAAAGAAAGTCAGTTTTTGTGCAAAGCGTAGAAAAGAAAAAAATGATAATTAAGTGTCCGAAAACACCTTTCTGTTTCGTTATAGATGTATAGCGAAACAGGGAGGTGTTTTTTATGGGGTAAAAGTATTGAATGATGCAGAAAATGGGATATCAGTCTATGAAATACCTGCAGCCTATATGACAGATGCTGCAGGAGCGTATTCGGATGCAGTGGTGATGGAAATTTCCGAATCCGAAGCCGGTAACTGGAATCTCCGCATCACTGCCGATGTTGAGTGGGTCAACGCAGAGGATAGGGTATTCCCGGTACAGATTGACCCGACGGTATATCGTGTATTGAAGGATACGGGACAGCTTGTGCGGGGCGGATATGTGTGTCAGGGAATTCCAACAAATAATGGATGCATGAACAAAGGTACTTTAATGGTAGGTTATGATGCCAGGGTTGCTGAAAAACTCATGCGTACTTATATTCAGATGAAAAATCTTCCTGTACTGCCGGAAAACAGTGTTATTTGTGCGGCGATGTATTATTCCTGGATTGATGTATTTGCTGAGTATGAATGTCCGGAACTGACAGTGGCTGCAAAGAGAGTAACCGGGTGGACAACATGGACAGAACATTATAACTGGGAGTATCAGCCGACGGTGGATGAAACGGTCCTGGATTATCAAAAGATTACAAGCTCGCAGGCACAGACGTATGTGGGATGGAATATAACGGAAGTAATTAAAGCACATTACAAGAAAGGAAATACACCGGAGCGTATTGCTGCATTCAGGTTACAGGCTTATGACGAAAGTACAAATGCCTTAAATGATAAAAAGTGGGCAGTTGCAGGGCTCAGACTGAGATGCCTGGATGGGGCAGAACCTATTCTGCAGATTGTATATCGTGATACAAAAGGCCTGGAGGATTACTACACCTATCAGACACAAAATATTGGAAATGCGGGTGTCGGATATATTAGTGATTATACCTCCCAACTGACGTTAGTAAGACCGATTGCCTCCTATGAAAGTACGATCATGCCGTACAGTTTAAATCTCGTATATAATTCGGCTTACGCAAAGCAGTATTTCACAGAAAGTACTGCAAGTGACCCGGCAAAGATTCATACAAAAAATTATGCAAACATGCGTCTGGGGAACGGATGGAAGCTTTCGGCACAGGAGACTGTCATACCTGTGAAAGAGACAAATAATGGTGCATATACAGAGTATCTTGTTTACAATGATTCAGATGGAACAGAACATTATTTTAACCAGAAATCAACCGGAAGCACGATTTATGAAGATGAAGATGGACTGAATCTGACCATTGTAAGGGATACAACTAAAAACACCTATACGATGAGAGATAAAAAAGATAATGTGAAGATATTTACGAAAGGATATCTGACGACAATAAAAGATGCCAATGGGAATGAGGTTGGTATTGTATATAATAACAGCAGTTATTCTTCCAATCAGGTCAATGAAACCGGAGGAAACCGAATTACCTCAATCGTATCGAAACCCCGGGGCGGGGCAGAAGAGACAATCTTCAGACTGGAATATAATTCATCGAACTTCCTTACAAAAGTTACGGAAGTACATGGAAATTCTTATCAAATTGGATACATAACCAATAATAATGGACGTTATCATTTACAAAAAATCAGCAGCTTTGATGGTTTAAACTATGTGGAAACTGCCCGATACGGATATTGGGATGGACATCAGGGGTTAGGATATGTATTCGATGTGGATGCGGATGTGGGAATGCATTATCAATATGAAAAAAGTGCAACAGGTTATCGCGTTTGCTATTTCCATGAATACGCTGAGGATGCTAATAATGATCATCTGATAGGTGCAAAGGTAAAAAGTACAGCCGATGCACTTCGGAAAACTGAGTATACGGATGCCGGACAGGATAGGACTTTTGGAACAGCAGATGATATTATTACTACTTGTCTGTTTAACAGCAGTGGTCAAACGATCAATGTGAGCAGTAAAGATAAAGCAGGAAATCTGTTGGGGGTTACGGCGGAAGCATACAAAAAAAACAGTGGAACATCCAAAACGAATAATCGGGTTTCCAGCAGTATTTCTTCAGGACAGGCAGGAGTTAACCTTCTGACTAACGGAGGATTTGAGTATTATAATGTTTCGGGGGAAAGCTCAACTGCAGCTGGTTGGAGCCATATGACTTCAGGAGGAGCAGCAGCATGCAGACAGGAATGTCCTTACAGTGGAAAGTCACATTATAACATCTTTAATGAAGATGTAAATAGAACTCAGAAAATTTATCAGGATGTCAGTTTAAGTGCGAATCAAATCTATACGGCATCGGCTTATGTCAACACAAGCGGATATGCAGATATCGCGGAAGATGGAGGAGCCTACCTGATGGTAGCGGACAGCAGTGGCAAGGAAATCGCTAGAAGTACGGTCATTTCCTATAAGACGAATACAATGGTGGATCAGGGATGGCAGCAGGCATGGGGGATATTAAGGGCAGATGATGTGCAGCTGGAAGCAGGGGGAGCGCCTTCGGGATTTAACCATGTCCAAAATGGAAGCTTTGAGCAAGGTACAAATTACTGGTCATTTTCCCATGCAGATTCCGCTGTACTATCAACCGCGCAGAAACAGCATGGCACAAAGTCCATGAAGGTTACCGGAAATCCCCAAAAAGCGGTTCTGATGAAGCAGACGATCAGGCTTAACAAGAGTTCCGATACAACATTTCTGTTATCCGGATGGAGTAGTGGATATTCCGTTACAGACCTGAAAGAAGACATTTCCAAAGAAACCGCAACAAACCAGCTTGCATATCGTTACTGGGGGATTTTGCTGAAACTGAATTATTCAGATGGCACAAATGAATTTCAGGATCTGCCGTTTTGTGAATCCATC
This sequence comes from Lachnospiraceae bacterium, assembly GCA_051879615.1. Classification (GTDB taxonomy): domain Bacteria; phylum Bacillota; class Clostridia; order Lachnospirales; family Lachnospiraceae; genus HGM12587. The sequence continues at coordinate 1,954 of JBJEMI010000105.1, read as the reverse complement.
AAGGGACAATGGCAGTATGCAGCGAAAGCTATCACACCGAGGAGTTCCGGAAAGACAATCAGTACAGTAGATATCTTTCTTTGTTATTACCGAAATGCCAATATTTCATATTTTGATAATATTTCTCTTATAGAAGAACCGGCTCAAACTTATCTATATGACAGCAAAGGAAATCTGACTTGTGTAAAATCAGGGGGAAAAGGGGGAGAAGATTACAGTTATGAAAACACTACCCAAAACCTGATGAAGGTAGTTACCCAAGGTAGCGGAAATTATACTTATGAGTATAAAAATACGAATAATGCACATTTGCCTACTGCCGTAACTAATGATACAGTAACTATGAGAATTACCTATGACCAGTGCGGGCAGTCTAAAAAAACAGAGTTAACAAACAGTACGGATGCCTGGAAAATAACCAGTTCTGCATCATATAAAGATGGTCTGTTACAGCAGGTGACAGACAGCGATGGAGTTGTCACATCCTACAGTTATGATAACCGTCGTCATTTACAGAAGGTGACGGATGACAGCGGAGATGAAATATACTTCTTTTATGATACGGTATCAGAACGCCCGATTCTTACTTACCAGAGTGGAAAGATTTCGCTGGATTATACGTATACCAATGGTAATTTGGGGACGCTCAGCCGTGGAGGCTATATTAATAGCGGCGGAACGAAACAGATGCAGAATTATCAATTTACCTATGACGATTTTGGAAACCGTTTAAGTGTCATACTCGGAAGTAATCACAAACTGGCAGAGTATACCTATGGGGACAGCAATGGGAATCTGAAGCAGGTTCGGTATGGATATGGAGAGAACGGATCAAATCCAATTGCAGTGGTAGACTATGCTTATGATAAACTTGACAGGATAACGCAGATTTCATATCATGATGGCAGCAACACTCTATCGGCAAAATACGGATACCTGTACAGTTTAGACGGCGAGCTTTCCGGCGTGACAGAAAACGATGAGTTGAAGTATTCCTACGACTACGATTCCCTGGGAAGGCTGATCCACAGCAGTAAGCTGGAAGACGGAAAAGTCATACTTTATTCCGACCATCAGTACGACACAAGTGATCGTATTGTTTCCCAGAGTTGGCAGATTGGGGACGATGCTTTCAGTGAATCCTATACTTACCGGAAAAAGGATGGCACGATTCTCTATATGACCACAGGATCTGACAAGCTTACATTTTTCTTCAACAATCTGAAGCAGTATACCGGACGGACATCTCCGAAGCTGGACATGATGTACTATTACCAGCCGCTTGACCGGACGCAGAAAATTAACTCAAACCGGATATCATCCGTCCTCTATCACAAGCCGGGAACCACGGAAGATCTTCTTCCGTATCTGACATATACCTATGACCGAGAAGGAAATATCATAATGCTGCAGTCGGGTGTGAGTACGGCTGCGGAATATACCTACGATCATCAGAACCAACTGCTAACAGAGAAACTGGCCCGGCAGACAACTTCCCATTCTTATGATACCTATGGAAATATCCGGAGCAAGACCATAGACTATAACGGACAATCGTGGAATTCTTACAGCTTCGAATATACGAATGCTAACTGGCTGGACCAGCTGACAAAAGTGACCTTTACTGACTCAGAAGGAAATACAAGGAGCGAAAGTCTGACCTATGACGGCATTGGAAACCCGTTAGAGTACTTTAATGGAAAGAAGAACTGGACGTTTACCTGGAAGAACATCCGTCAACTGGCGACAGCTGTCAGCGGAGATATCACTATTACAAATACCTATGACGTGGATGGTCTCAGGGAGAGCAAGATCGTTGATGGTGTAGAGCACAAATATGTAACGCTGAACGGAAAAATTGTCCGGGAAACCTATGGAACGACGACCATTGATTATTTCTATGACAACGAAGATCGGCCGTACAAGATGTCAGCGAAAAAAGACGGAAAGACCT
>JBJEMI010000104.1:0-25648 GCA_051879615.1 Lachnospiraceae bacterium | reverse complement strand
TCTGGGTTTTTTCTGTATTTTCATTAAACAGATTATAATGTGCATTTCCGCTGTAGGGGCTGCTTGTCCTGCAGGCCGCATTCCCTCCGGAAATCACGTGGACCCAGCCGACTGCGGTTGAGTTTTCACCTGATTCCGTATATTTTTCAAAGCCTCCGTTCGTCAGAAGATTGATGCCTGCCTGTCCTGCCAAAATGCTGTCTGACATACGATTGTTTTTCTTTGACGTACCACTGTTTTTTTCATAGGCAGATGCAGTGACGCCCAGAATGTTCCCCTGCTGGTCCCTGGTGCTCATATTGATGGTCTGGCCGCAGCTGTTGAACAGACAGGTGGTAAGGATGTCGTCTGACGTATTGCTTGCTCCGTCAGCCCCGTAGTCCCTGTAGACAGTCTTCCTGAGTTCTGTTGACTTACTTTCCAGCCTGTTTTCCAGGAGATGGTTGTCACCTGCATCCACGGCATATTCATGAAAATAGCAAACTCGGTAACCTGTCGCTCTCTTTTCATAACCATAATGCATTCCGGCATCCGCTTCCACGTCAAATGCGAACCCAAGATTTTCCGGGACTCCATTGGGATTGCCATTATATCCGTATCTGACAATTTCCACATATTCCTGCTTTGTGCTGTCATAGCAGCTGATCCGTTTCAGCTGGTATTTTCCGCTGTTACCCGTAATATAGCCGATCTGATAGGAATTCCCGTATTTTTCCGTGATCCCTGTCAGACAGTTGTTCTGATCATAGGACAGCGTAAAAATTTCTTCTGCCGTACCGCCTCTCGGCTTCACATGCACGGATGTGATCCTGTTTGTGCTGCCATCCACCGTATTGTCAGAGATGCCTTTTCCGTTATAAACGATGTGGACTTCATTTTCGTTGGCATCAGTTATTTTTGTCAGATAACCATTCTTAAAAAACTTCCGGTTATCCTGCTTATCCTTCATCGTGAAGTCGGAACCGCTCTTTGTGATCGTCAGGTTCAGACCATCTTCATCCTCATATACAGAACTTCCGGATGAAAACTGTTTAAAATAATGCTCTGTTCCGTCACTGTCGTTATATACCAGCCAGGTGTCTGTTGTGTTCAGGTTCTGCACTGTGACTGCTGTGACCGTTTCCTGGGCAGACAGTTTCCAGCCCATTCCCAGCTTCATGTTGGTAAAGTTCTTTGAATGGATGTTTTTTCCGTCATTTGTGAAATATTTGTCACCATGTGAGGAATTGTATACGAGGCTCAGGCTGTACGGCATGATCGTACTGCCGTAGGAAGCGACCGGCTTCACCAGGGTCAGCTGGGAGTTATAATCCCCTACATATCCGACACCTGCATTCCCGATATCCTGTATCCGGTAAGTATAATAGTCTTCTATTCCCTTGGTATCGCGGTACATGATCTGGAGCACCGGATAAGCCGTTGTTCTCGTCAGGCGCAATGTTGCCTTGGCACAGTTGGTATTCCCCATACTTGTACCGCCATATGCTTCCAGCGCGAAACCGCTGATGCTTCCAGACTGATTTCCGGCCTCATAGTGTCTTTTTATCAGTTCTGTAATATTCCATCCGACATAACTCCCCACAGAACTGCTGCTGATGGAGCGATAGTCCAAAATGGTCGTGCTGACATTCGGCCTTGTATTCCATGTAAAGCAATCTGTCCAGGAAGTATCATCTGTGATCTCCCTGACCCGGATATGCATAGGGGAATGCCCTACATGGCTGAAGTTCACAATACCAAAATGGCATACCGCTCCGCAGATGACACTGTCCTTCGGAAGAGTCGGCAGATTCCTTAACTGGATATAACTGCGCAGCTGCCTGCTCCCGCTGCTGTCATAGCCTACCATCAGATTTCCGTACTGGACATTTGATGTCGTCGGATAACCCTGGGCCACATAGCTGCCTCTGATATCCGTCAGTGAATCCAGCAGATAATTCAGGGTCGGGTCGATCTGCACCGGTAAGACTCTTTCTTTTGCATTGATCCATTCCTTATCCGCAGTTACCCGGAGGATCCAGCCTTCCGTTTCGTCCTCCCAAATCTGCATCTCCACTTCTTCAGAATACGCTCCTGCCGAGTCTGTCATGCAGGCTGCAGGTATTTCATAGACTGCTGCCCCGCTTTCTTCATCTTTCAAAAGGATACTCCCATCCTCCTGCATTTCCGGTATCAGGTTCGCGAGATTGACTTTAAAATCATAGCTGTAGGATTCCTTCCTCTGATTGACCAGGATATATTCCTTCAGGGAGCTTCCTGCAAGGACATACTGCAGTGATATACCCGGCAGGATGTTCCCGTATCCTACAGAGGAAACTGCCTGCTCCATTTTCATGGAATCCAGGAGGGATGCATTTTCTGTTTCCGGCACCGGTTCTGTGACATCGGCCCATAAAACCTCCGGCTCCTGTGCTGCATCTTCCTGCATGGTATCTTTCTCAACGGTGCTGCCTGTTTCCATGGACTGCAGACCGGTAAAGGCACTGATTCCTGCAGATGCTGTATTCCTTTCAAAAGCTCCTCCGTCTGCACCCTCTGTCGGAGCCTCCTGCGGATTTAATATCTCTCCCCTTAAAAATGAGATCGGGATTGTCTGAAGCTCTGTTACAGGCACTTCCGCATCAGAAATTTCCTCTGATCTCCCTGCTGTTTCAGACAGTTCGGCTGCTGCACTTACCCCCGCCTCTGGCACTTCTGTCTCTGTCGTCAGCATCCGGAAGCCTACAGAATAATCTCCCTTGGTAACCCTTAAAAGCTCTCCATCATGTACTTCCGGAGCAAACTTGAACTCCACCGCTCCTTCTGCTGTAGCATAACCGTCAAAATCCTCCGCTGATTCAGCTGCTTCATACAGGAAGCGGTTGTCAATTTCTTCCCAATCACCTTCTTCATTCCGGTAATGGACATCCATAGCATACTGGGCTGCCAGAATGGTTCCGTCACTGAGCCGGTACTGCCCGGTGCTCTCCTCGCGCAGTTCTTCCATTTCAAAGAGCACCTGCGGACTCTCTTCATCCTGTATGGCGGAATCTGTGTTTTCTGTCTCTGTCTGCTCTTCTGCCATAAGCTCTTCCTGCCCCGGCTGCTCTCCGTCTGCTTCTGCGGCAAGACCGGCGCTGCAGTCACCAAGCAGAATCGAAGCCGCAAGAAGCGCTGCCATAAAGCGTTTCATGTTCTTTCTCATTTGTTTACTTCTCCTATCGTTTTTCTGTAAGATTCCTGTCTCTTCCAAAGTCCCCTTTCATTACCCCTGATGATACGATTGAACATTTGAAACCTTACATAAAGAATACGATTGAAAAGTTAAAATATCACAGCTTTTTGCTTTTTTCCCCTAAATCCTGATTTCAACCAAAATCATGATCCGATCTCATGAATTTCCAGCTTCCCAAGCCTTACCTGCTCCATATAAAAAGCAAGTTCCTCTTCCATGTGGTCAAACAGATAATTTTTCTCTCCGCCCGGGTGCTTCTCCAGATATTCCCTGCGAAGTTCTGCTCTCACAAGCTCGATCTCTTCCCGAAGCTCCCTCGCTGATAAGAGACGACAGCCCTGTCCGCGGATGATGAGCTGCTCCAGACCATCTGAAGTAGCGACTGTCACGTTGTATTTTCTTCCCATCTCATGTGCCAGCTTCTCGATATACTGATCCGCCGTTTCTGCTTCTTTCGTATAGACCACATGGATATTATGGTAATTCTGCATGACACCGGTACTTCCCGGTACCTTGTAGGCATCGAATACGAGGATCAGCGTACAGTTTTTATAGCCCTGGTAATTGCAGAGGATATCCATGAGTTTTCCTCTGGCAGCTTCTATATTGATCTCCGCCAGTTCTTTGAGTTCCTCCCATGCAAACACGATGTTATAACCGTCCACCAGCAGATATTCCTTCACAGGTTCCGTCTTTTTCTGACTTCCTGTCTGCGGAGTATAATCACTGACCCGTTTCACGGTCCATCTGTTCTTTTCCCGCTTGCTCTCTCCGTAGGTTCTCGTAAAAATCGCTTCCAGCTCTTTATCGTCAATACGACCGGAAGGGGCACTGCGGACCGGTTCCCTTACGCCAGGTTCCTCCTCCGTCTTAGCACACGGAGAATATGCTGTTTCCACATGCATATAGTCATCCACTTCATTCCACGGAACATAAAAGCCTGCCCCGTGCGCACAGAATACGGAGCCTGACGGATTGGCAAGGTCTGCCTCCGCCTCATAGCCGATTTCGGCAATAACCTCCTCTGCATTGTGGCATGGTTCATAACCCCCCGGCACACAGCTGAGACGTCCCCGTCCCTTCGAATAGGAAATCAGTTCTTTTTGATAATCCCGCATCGTGGCTACCGGCGCCTTTCCTTCCAGCACTGCAGTTTCTTCTGATATTTCCGGCGGATTACATTTTCCGAACATCCGCTCTACGTCTGCCATTGCCCGTCCGATACATTCCGCCGGAACCTCCAGACGGAATTCATAATATGGCTCCAGCAATACACTTTCAGCCTTCATCAGTCCCTGACGAACCGCACGATAGGTAGACTGACGAAAATCACCACCCTCTGTATGCTTCAGGTGGGCCCTGCCGCCGATCACAGAAATCTTCATGTCCGTAATTTCAGATCCTGTCAGCACACCCAGATGCTTTTTTTCTTCCAGATGGGTCAGGATCAGGCGCTGCCAGTTTTTATCCAGCACATCCTCACTGCAGTCTGTATAAAATTCCATACCGCTGCCCTGCAGTCCGGCTTCCAGCAGCAGATGGACTTCCGCATAGTGACGCAGCGGCTCATAGTGGCCCACGCCTTCCACTGTATTTGCAATTGTCTCTTTATAAACAATCTTTCCGCTTCCGAATTCTGCATCCAGAGAAAACCGTTCTTTGATGAGACTCTTTAAAACTTCGATCTGTACTTCTCCCATCAGCTGCACCTGAATCTCTGAGGCAGCTTCCTCCCAGGCAATGTGCAGCTGCGGTTCCTCTTCCTCCAGCTGACGAAGCTTCTGCAGTGCTTCATGGATATTGACACCCTCGGGCAGGATCAGGCGATAGGTCAGAACCGGTTCTAAGAGCACCTTTTCCAAAGCCCCTTCCTGCCCCAGTCCCTGTCCGGAATAAGTTTTCGTCAGTCCCGTCACTGCACAGACATTTCCGGCAGCAGCCTCCGAAACAGTCTCGAATTTATCTCCTGAATAGATACGGATCTGATTGACCTTTTCCTCCCAGACCTCTTCCTCCGGCATACCGGTTTTCCGGTTGCTTAACAGGTCTTTGACCTTTAAGACACCACCGGTCACCTTCAGATGGGTCAGGCGGTTTCCCTGGTCATCTCTCGTAATTTTAAAGACTCTGGCACCAAATTCCTGCGGATATTGCTTTTCCGCTGCATATGCTGATATTCCATCTAATAATTCTTCCACACCGGTCAGCTTCAATGCAGAGCCAAAATAGACCGGGAATACTTTTCTTTCAGATATCAGACGGATAATATCTTCACTTTGAATGCTTCCTTCTTCCAGATAGACATCCAGCAGACGATCCTCGCAAACTGCCAGTCCCTCGAAAAATGCATCATCCTGATCTTTATCAAACTCCAGACAGGTATCCGACAGACGTTTGTGCAGATTACTCATTAAAGCCTCCCTGTCCGTTCCCGGCTGATCCATCTTATTGATAAACAGAAATGTCGGAATGTGATTCCGTTCCAGCAGCTTCCAGAGTGTTTCCGTATGCCCCTGAACACCATCCGCTCCGCTGATTACCAGGATCGCATAGTCCAACACCTGCAGAGTCCTCTCCATTTCGGCAGAGAAATCCACATGTCCCGGCGTATCCAGAAGAGTAATCCCCAGATCCTTCCACATGAACTCCGCCTGCTTGGAGAAAATCGTGATTCCGCGTCTGCGTTCCAGTTCATAGGTATCCAGATAAGCATCCTTTTTATCCACTCTGCCCTGTTTTCGTATGGTCCCGCTCAAAAACAGCAGGGCTTCTGATAAAGTCGTCTTCCCGGCATCCACATGGGCCAACAGACCAACACTGATATTCTTTTTTTTACTCTGTTCGCCCATAAAAAGGACCCCCTTCTGTGCATAATGAAAATATTATAGCACGGAAGGGGGTTTTCGTCGATATGAGAAACGGTTTGGAAGAAAAATATAGTCCCTCCAACCTGAAATTTGCGTATATGAAGCTTAAAAGCTCGCAAAGATTAATTACTCGTTTTCAGGCTCCTGTTCGGCGGGAGTCTCTTTGGTCGGCTTTACAACGACTACAGGTGCATTGTTATCAGCAACCATTTTGCCACCCAGAGCGCCCATGATGAGACTCTTAATGTCGATACCCATACCGGCGCTGATGCCTTCGGTCACCTGAGTAGTGCCGTTGACAATATCAGAGAGCAGCTTTGCGCTGTTGCCCTCACCATACATGGTAATCTTATCAACCTTGCTGAGGGGTTCAGCAACGTTCTTGGCGATCTCAGGCAGCGCAGCCATAATCATTTCGATCACAGCAGCCTCACCATATTTCTTCATAGCTTCAGCCTTTTTGTCAATACCTTCTGCTTCCGCAAGAGCTTTCAGTCGAATTGCTTCTGCCTCTGCTTCACCAACAGCACGGATACCTTCTGCTTCACGCTGACGCTCGATCATCTTAGCTTCGGCTTCCTTGGTACGACGGAACAGTTCCGCTTCCGCAGCCTGCTGAGCAGCGTAACGCTCTGCGTCAGCCTTTACCCGGATTTCTGCATCCAGCGTCTGCTTAGTAACATCAACTTCCTTGGCCTTCAGCTCGGCAGTACGCTCAGCACGAGCAATGTCAGCATTTGCGGATGCAACTTCGATAGCCCTACGCTGTTCCTGTTCCTGAATGGAATATGCCGCATCAGCTTCAGCTTTCTTTACATCGGACTGCTGCTTCAGTTCTGCCTGACGAATAGCCAGAGAGGTCTGTTTTTCGGCAATTTCCATTTCGGACTGCACCTTGGCATCATTGGCTTCCTTTGCGGACTGTGCCTGTGCGATAGCAATGTCACGGTCTGCCTGTGCTTTTGCAACTGCAGCGCCCTTCTTGATCTGAGAGATGTTATCAATACCAAGGTCTTCGATAACATTATTCTGGTCAGAGAAGGACTGAACGTTAAAGGAAATCATCTCCAGACCCATTTTCTGCAGGTCAGGGATTGCATTTTCCTGAACCCGTTCACCAAACGCCTTGCGGTCTGTGACCATTTCTTCCAGGCGCATCTGACCAACGATTTCTCGCATATTACCTTCCAGAGTATCCTGAACACGACGGATAATCATTTGCTCGCTTTCGTTCAGGAAGAACTTGGACGCCAAAGCCATCATTTCTTCGCTCTGACCAATGCGGATTTTTACTGTAGCATCGACTTTCACATTAATGTACTCTGCGTTAGGAACATAGTCGGTAGTTTTAACATCGACAGAGAACATCTTCAGAGAGAGTTTGTCAAGACGCTCCAAAAACGGAATACGGATGCCGGCTTTACCGATTAAGATGCGGGGCTTACGGAAACCGGATATCATGTAAGCCGTATCGGGCGGAGCCTTTACATAGCCGATTAGAATAATTACAATAAGTAGAACAATGACTGCGGAAACACCAATAATAATTTCCATACTTTTCTCCTTTCTGGTTACCTATGTTTTTTCGGCACGATTAGACAGCTTCAGGGCGGTTCCTCCAAATCATCCGAGCCGACCATTTCCTGCACACACTCGATACCGAGTGCCACAGCATACATCGGATGTCCGGAGACCTTATCTAAAAGCCGAATTGTCAGGATTCTTTCTCTTACGCTCAAAAGTATCACTTCCTTTGCTCGGATTTTGAAAGCCGTCTCCTGCTTATGGATACATTCTACTTCAGAGCCGCAGAGAAATAAATAACTATATCCGCAAAATAAACGGGGCTATTTCTCTTTATACAGAAGAATATCTGCGTCCAGATGATTTGTCCTGGATTATTTGGTATTCCTTAAAATATCCAGCGTATGGGATCCGGCCCCTACAAGCTCAGGACGTTCGCACACCGACAGATGATAGTTCAGAAAGATCTGAAAGGTCTCTTCATCCATGGCATTTAAAACAGGCCTCATATAGTCCGACGGACCATCCGGTGAAAGAATCCTGATCCTCGTTACTCCGGCTGCCGCATTGATTCTGTCAATGTCCTCCAGACGCATATACTGATACAGGTCTTTTTCTTCTGATATCACATGAAACGTTTCATCCAGCTTTCCCTGTGCCAGACTCTCTCTGATATGATTTTCTTTGAATCCATAGGTCAGCACACTGTACTCATTCATGCAGTATGCTGTCAGAATGATTCCGTCCTTTTTCGTCACACGCATGGCCTCTGTCAGAGCCTTCAGCTGATCTTCAAAGGTATAGAGATGATACATCGGTCCGAAGATCAGTGTCAGATCGAAGGTATCTTCCTCAAATCTGGACAGTTTCAGAGCTGTTCCCTGATAAGCTTTTACACTGCTTCCCTTGGACTTTAAAATTCCCAGATTATATTTTACCAGTTCTACCGCTGTTACATCATAGCCTTCCTCAGCCAGCGCAACAGAATATCTTCCGGTTCCCGCGCCCACATCCAGGATCTTCGCGTCCGGCTTCCCTTCAAGACATTCATGAATATATTTCATGGAGGTTACAAACTCCACCCTTCCGTGTCTGGAATTCAGACGTTTTTCTTCATTAAATTTATTGTAATACTTTTCAAGCTCTGTCATCTGATACATGTCCGCCTCCATGCAGGTATTTCATCAATTCTTCAGGTTTCCTGATCCGTATCTGCGGCTCACAATCTGCCAATTCTGTTTTTGTACGAAATCCCCACTCCACCAGGCAGCAATCCATTCCCGTATTGACCGCTGTCTGATAATCCACTTCTGAGTCTCCCACATAGATAGCAGTTTCCTTCGTTTTTCCAAGCTCCTTTAACGCCTGAACGACCGTATCAGGTGCCGGCTTTTTCCGGATGCCGTCCTTTTGTCCGATCGCTGTCGTAATATATTTCTGAAAATAAATCCTATTTAACTCCGCAACTGCCGCATGATTTTTGTTCGATACAATTGCCATGGCATAACCTTCTTCTTTTAATCCCTTCAGTAATTCCGAAATTCCGTCATAGGCACATGTCCTGATCTGACAGTGTCCTGTATAATATTCCCGGAACTGTTCAAATACCCGTTCAAATTTTTCTTCCGATAAACCTTCCGGAACCGCCCGCTCCATCAGCTTTCTGATTCCGTTTCCCACAAAGCGGCGCACCTCATCCAGCGTATGTTCTGCAAAACCGTTGACTCTCATGACATGGTTTACTGCATCTGCCAGATCCTCTAACGTATTCAGCAGTGTCCCGTCCAGATCAAAAATGACTGTTTCGTATCTTTTCATCTTACGTTCCTCTTTTCTGTTCAATCATTTTGTATTTTATCATAGTTCCTGTGTTTGCGAAATGTATTTTATCCCGGAAAAGATCCTCTATAAAAAAACTTCCTGAAAGGAATCCTCTCAGGAAGTTTTTCATAATCTATGATCCGCAGTGTCCGCCGCAGTGATGCTCCTGTTCTCCGCAGCTGTGTCCATGATCGTGTCTGCGACCGTGATGATTACACATCGTATTCGGATCGTAATTTAAGCTGCCGGCCAGAAATGCCTCTACCTGTGCATCCGCATTTCCGCAGGCTCCGGGATAGAGTTCAATTCCCGCTTCCGCCAGTGCATTTCTTGCACCTCCGCCGATTCCGCCGCAGATGAGAACATCGACACCTGCCATGCTTAACAGTCCGGCGAGCGCACCGTGACCGCTTCCGCCGGCACTTAAAACCTCGGAAGCAACGATCTTTCCGTTTTCCACTTCATATACCTTAAACTGTTCTGTGTGTCCGAAATGCTGAAATACTTCTCCATTTTCATAAGTAACTGCAATTTTCATCTTCTTTTCTCCTCTCATTTCCTTTTTACATCCTCCCTGTTCCGTACAGGAAACAGCACTGCAGAGCCGATAGGAGCCTCCGCAGATTTCCAGTGCTGCACCTTCTACAAGAAATCGTCCCAGCTTTTTTCTGGCTTCGGCATAGACTGCCTGAACCGTTGCCCTGCCGATCTCCATCTGTGCCGCGCATTCCTCCTGTGTATAACCCAGATAGTCGATCAATCGGATGGTTTCATATTCATCTACTGTCAACTGAAGTCTGTGCTGTTTTCTTTCCTGTCCTGCAGGTGCAAAATCGACATACTGCGGAAGTCTGCAGATTCGCTTTTCTTTACTTGGTCTCGGCATAATGTTCTCCCTGTCTGATCTCTCATGTTTTACGGATTTAAAGGTATTTTTCTGTGCACATTGATATGAAATCATTATAGTTATTTTATTGGCATATGTCAATTATATGATTCGGCAAATTCACAGGAATATTATGCGAAATTTCTGACAGACTATGAATACAAGAATAAAAGGAGATCTCAATTATGAAAAAGAAAATTTTAGTAACCTGTTTACTGGCTCTTACGATGACCCTTTCCACCGCATGTGGATTTGGCAGAAATACTGCTGACGAAACTCCGAACAAGAACAATACGAACAACACACAGAACGAACAGACATACGATAACAACACATTAAACGGCAGCAGCACTCCAAACGGCAACGGAACTCTGAATGATAATACACAGAACGGAAACGCCGTAAACAACAATCTGACCAATGACAATCAGAAATACGATCAATCCACTCTTCCGAATGATACTGTTGCGAACAATGGCGATCACAACGTGATCACAGGTACACTCAGTGAACTGAAAGACTCCATGTTTACACTGACCGACAGCGACAGCATCCCTTACGGCTTCTCTTTCGGGAACACAGCCCCGAGCGGTTATGAAACCTTCAAGGAAGGGGACCGTGTCATCATTACCTATTCCGGCACACTGAACGAAAACGAACCTTTTACCGGAGAGATCATATCCATTGAAAAAGTAAAATAGAGGTCGAAACAGGCGCCGGAATCACTCCGACGCCTGTTCTCTTTCTTCATGGTCTTCATTGTTTATTCAGAAATTTTCCCAATCTCCGGCAGCATCTCCACACTTCGCTTAAGAATTCCCCTCATATAAGCCATTGCAATGCCGTAGTTCGTCATCGGCACGCCCTGATCAACTGCGCATTTCATACGATATTGGAGTTCCCTGTCGTTCAGCATGCACCCGCCGCAGTGCAGCACGATCGCATAGGGGCTTAAGTCTTCCGGAAACTCTGTACCGCTGGCCAGCCTGATATTTAAATTTTTTCCGGTGTGTTTTTTGAGCATTGCCGGAAGCTTTACACTTCCGATGTCCCCGCACTGCCTGTGATGGGTACAGCCTTCACTGATCAGCACAGTATCTCCGTCCTGCAGATTTTCAATGGCCATGACTCCCCGGACTGCGTCTGCCAGGAAGCCCTTGTGTCTTGCCATCAGAATCGAAAAGGATGTGAGAGGAATCTCCGGCGGTGTATGCTGCGCAACCGGACCGAATACCTGCGAATCGGTAATCACGACCGCCGGTTTCTTCCCGAGTGATTTCAATACCTCTTCAAACTGTGTTTCCCTGGTAACTACTGCCACCGCATCTGCATCCAGTACTTCACGGATCATCATCTGCTGCGGAAGGATCATCCTTCCCTTCGGTGCTGATTCGTCAATCGGAGTCACCAGCACAGCAATGTCATCCTTCTTCAGCAGATCCTTCACAAGATATGGTGCCGTTTTTCCCTGCGGGATCAGCCCTGCCAGCTTTTCTTTCAGCTCATAAATATTGCTCCCGCTGACCGCACTGACATAAATCTCCTTTTCACGTTCCTGCGGCACCTCAATCATCAGATCCGACTTGTTAAAAGCGATCAGATAGGGAATCTGCTTTTCTTCAAAAAGTCCCAGAAGCTGTCTGTCGCATTCGTTCATCCCCTCTGAAGTATCTACGACCAGCACTGCAATATCCGTCTTATTCAACACCTGTTTTGTCTTTCGGATACGAAGTTCACCCAGCATCCCTTCATCATCAAATCCCGGGGTATCGATGATCAGTACCGGACCTAACGGAAGAAGTTCCATGGACTTGCTGACCGGGTCGGTTGTTGTCCCCCTGGTATCTGAAACGACTGCCAGATCCTGACCGGTTACAGCATTCACAAGACTGGATTTTCCGGCGTTTCGCCGTCCGAAAAAACCGATATGGATTCTCTCCCCTGAAGGGGTCGCATTCAAACTCATACCGTTCCTCCTCTCATCTGACAAACTCATTCAAAGAATCCGGATTAAAATGCAGATGCTTCGGATGGCGGTGCAAAGATTGATTCCGCCTGAGCATCTGTCAGTTCAATGCCGAATACGTCTTTATAGTAATTCTTTGTTTCTTCAGTAATATCAATATCAGCAAAAAGGTCCGGATAAACCGTCTTCGCCATCCAGAGCAGGGTGACCGGTGTATCTACTCCGCAGGTATAGCTTCGGTACATTCCGAGCGGCATCTTATCCACCTTTTGATTCTGAACGGCATCGATGACACTCCAGTCATATTCACCGATGGTATTCTGATAAAGATCCTCCGGCTGCGCTGTTGTAAAGTTTGTAATTAAAATATGTTCCGGATTCCATCCATAGATCTGTTCCATATTGACTGTGACGGAATTGTCCTTATCAATTTCCTGCCCCACATTTACGGCACCGATGGCATCTGCCCACCACTGACCGAAGAAGTGGTTTCCTGAGGTTGCTATGGCAGAATCACTGTACTGGAAGAGGAAGAAGATTTCCGCTCTTTCCTCATCACTTAAGTCTGCTACACGTTCCTGTACTCTCTCATAGGACTGTCTGCTGTACTGCTCTGTCTGTTTCGCCCGGTCATTTTCAGGGAACATTTCTGATAGAAGCGCAATCCACTGATTCAGTGTTTCGATAGCGTCATAATCCCACTTATTAACAGAGACTGCCACTCCCGGAATCCCCGCTTTTTCCAGCTGTTCGGCGGTTGATGCATTTGCCGCATTGTAGATCACCACGTCAGGATCCAGTTTCATCAGCTCTTCGATGTTCATCTCCGGACCATTGATATACCCGGTTTCCGCTTCCAGAATTTCCGGATACAGTTCAGAGAGCAGGCTGTTTTGTGCAGCTGTCATACTTGGCTGCGGCATTCCCACGATTTTTTCCGCAGAATCAAAAAATACCGCCAGTACCGAAGGCATCGGCAGGATATTTCCTACAACGATCCTTTCAATATTCTTCGGAACCTCTACGACATTGCCATTATGATCCGTAATCGTGATCGTATCAGATTCTTCCTCTGACATCACATTCTGATCTTCCTGTTTTTGTGTACTCTGGCATCCGACTGCCGATACTGCCAGAATACCTGCCAGTAATAAACCAATCATTCGTTTCATCATCATTTTAATCCTCTTTCTTTCACAAATTTTTCAAATCCGCGGACAAGCTGCGGAATTTCCTTTCTGTAGATCCTTCCCGAAAATGCTTCGTGAGGAAGCTCTGTAAATTCTGCTGTCTCCGGACAGATCGGACGATACATCGGATCAGCCAGAATGTTCCTGGCCTTACGAAGATAAGGAATCAGCTCTTCTTCATCCCCTGCCTGTATACATCCGTCCGATAAGAGCTCTTCCTCCGCATCAACTGCGCAAAGCACCACCGCACCTTTTCCGGTTTCTTCATATAAGGCATTTGCAATGGAAAGTGCTGTCACACTCTCTCCGATGATCACCGTCTCTTCTCCCGGAAATGAACGGCAGAGATTTCTGCTTTCGTCCGTCTGTGCAGCTTCCTTGAGGGCTGCCGCAATCTTATCCGTAAATTTTTCACCGCATGGGGTTCCGATGACATAGGGAATTCCAAACCTTCTCCGCAGGATCTTCGCGGCTGCCAGACCACAGGCGGAAATGACCAGATTGACCTGCGCGGCTGCAGATGTTTCAATCTTTTCAAACTCCGTATCCATCGCCCAGACCGCATGCACCCCGATTCCCCGCTCTTCCAGCGAACTTTTCATCCGGCTGACGGTTCCGTTTACAGAGAAGTCCAGGGGGGTCGCTCCCAGAAGGTTGACTGAGAATTTTTCATTCTTTTTCACCCCATCCCGGCACATCCGCTCTGCCAGTGCCGCAAACGCCTTAGAGGCTCCGGCAATGTAAGAATGCATTCCGTCAGTATTGAACCCGAATGCCGGAATTCCTGTTCTTCTTTCGATTTCTCCTGCTACTGCCGGGAAATCCACACCGGTCATCATCGGAATCGGTGTCCCTCCAAGAGTAATAAAACGCGGCTTTAATTCCTTTGCTGCCTGTACGGTATCACTGATCAGTTTTTCATCATCCCCGAGAATCGCCTCTGTCTCCGAAAGACCTGAAATAAATACGAGACTGTCCCTATCGTACCAGCGCGGTTCATCATGTGTATTATAGGTAGAATTACATCCGGAGGCATCATGCATAACAGTCATTCCGCCAAGCTCATACATGGCAGAACAGACTCCTGAAATATCTGCCGCATAGGTTGAAATGATTGTTGCCGTCTGTTTCATAAGCAGTTACCACACCCCATTCCTTTGATCTGTATCAGGGATTTTACATCCTTTGGTTTCTCAAATGCTTCAATCATCAGCTCTGACAGCCGGATAATCCCGTCGTAGCCATACAGCCCCGCACCTTCTACCACATTGACAAAATGTTCCGTTCCGGTGAAATATGCAGCCTTCTGTCCGATGGCAAGCACCTTCTCCCTGCTGACTCTCGACTGTACCCGCATGGCAGTATGTACTGTCGGGTAAACGATCAGCTCCGGCGCATGCTCCTGAAGCCAGATAAAGCATTCCTTTTCCTCTCCCGGAAAGCTGTCCGTATAGAGCTTCGTCACCCGAAATCCGTGTGTCACCAGAAGCTTCGTCAGGCTTAAAACAAACGGAAATGCAGTAAAATCAACGGCAATTTCCGTATCCCCGATCACATTCTTCGCATGCTCCAATGCTCTTTCACATGCTTCTTTTCTTTTCTCAAAATCCATCCGACACTCTGTTCTCAGACGGACACAAAGCTCTCTGATATTTCTTTCTATGATCTCATAATCGAAGCTTGCCGGCAGGTAGAGATGCTCCTGCCCACAATGCTCTGACAGATAGGTTCCCGCTGCCTTTGCCGCAGGAAATGTGGTGATACACCGGCTGCACTGTGCCAGATTCTGATATTCTTCATAGGTTTCACAGGATGCAATTTCGCGGACCTCAAAACCGCCTTTCTCCAGGATCTGATACAGTTCGCTGCTGCGGTCCAGTCTGAAATCACAGCCTGCGATCTGCACACATCTTTCCTTCTGTTTCACCGGCTGCAGCAGGCTGTAAAGCTGTCTTCGCATGATCTGATCCGGTGTCAGCCCGCTCTTTCGCATGATCGGATTCATATAGCAGTCTGTAAACTGCACCATTGGATAGCGCTCCCTTAAAACCTTGTAGACATAATCCAGATCACAGCCCATAAAATGATGAATGCAGCTTGTATACAGCAGGATTGCCGGCGGACGTTTCTGCAGGCGTTCCAGAATATCCGAAACACCTTCGATCAGCAGTTCTTCCATATCACCGTCCAGCACATTGTTTTCCCGAATGGCAATGGTGGAAAATCTGTCACTTGCATTCATCTCTGCGGCAGTCAGTACCACCCCTCTTAAGCATCCCTGGGCACATGCAAAGATCTGATGTGCTTCCGGAATCAGCATCCCCACATGAACGATATTCCAGGTGCCTCTTGCGGGAGCACCGTATTCCAGCCCGGATACAAACGGTGCCGGAAATTTTGCTTCTGAAATTTTTACTGACGGATCTGCCGTCTCTTTTCCGATCTGTTTTAACATTTTCATTCTCCCAGGGCAGCCATCATCCGGTCTGCCAGTCTGCGATACTGTCCGGCCATCTCACTGTCCGGGAAAGCCTCCAGTACCGTTTTTCCGAGTTCCTCTGCTTCCGTCACTGTCTCACTGCGGTCCAGCGTTCCGACGATCCGGCTGTTCAGATCCTCTGCCAGTTCCGACACTTTTTCTTCTTCATTTCTGACATTTCTGCGGTTCAGGATCAGACCTCCAAACTTTGCATAGCCTCTGTCTTTAAAACCTTCCACCGCTGCCGCTATATTTGCCGCCGCATGAATCGACATATTTTCACCGGAAGTTATGACAAATACATACTCAGCATAGCCGGGTCTCATCGGCATTGTGAAACCTCCGCATACCACATCTCCGAGCACGTCATACAATACCACGTCCGGCTCATAGGTTTCATAGGCACCCTTTTCTCCAAGCTTTTCCAGTGCCGCAATGATCCCACGTCCGGCACACCCCGTCCCCGGAGCCGGACCGCCGGCTTCTACACAGATTACTCCTGCATAGCCTTCCTTCACCATATCCTCCAGTGTGAAATCATTCTTTCTTTCGCGCACCAGCTCCAGTACGGTCTTCATTTTCTCTGAGCCCCTGAGCAATACGGTCGAATCCGCTTTCGGATCACAGCCGATCTGCATGACTTTCAGTCCTTTTTGGGCAAGTGCTGCTGCTACATGAGAAACCGTCGTCGATTTCCCGATTCCTCCTTTTCCATAGACCGCTATTTTAATCATATCAATGCCTCCTCTCTCCTCTGATAATCCCCCCGGCCTGCAATTACCTGATAGCCGATGGCGTCCATCTGGGCGGTCAGCTTTTCAATTCCTGAAGCCGCCGTGTCCTCTGTGCCGGCCTTATTGTCATAAAGCATATATTTTTTCCTGACAGATTCCGGTGACAGATTCGGCATCACAACATTGCAGCCCGCCAGAACGCCTCTTTTTCTGCCATCCTCCTGCAAAGTACCGAGTGCTGTCGTCGCAGGAAGCAGAACATCCGGAAAAAGGATCCTGCAAAGACTCAGCAGAAACAGGGTCAGTTCCGCACTTCCGGCCGCCTGATCCCGAAATGGGGTATCACTGTGGGGAATAAACGGTCCGATCCCGATCATCTGCGGTTCAAAGTCTGTCATCATTTCCATATCGGCTGCAATTTCATCTGCCGTCTGGTAAGGTGCCCCCACCATGATTCCGCACCCGGTCTGATAACCGATCTCCTTCAGATCTTTCAGACACCGCATACGGTTCTCCATTGTCTGTGTCTTCGGATGCCATTTTTCGTAAAGGGCCTTATCTGCCGTTTCATGCCGGAGCAGATATCTGTCAGCGCCTGCATCATACAGCTTCTGATAGGATTCTCTGCTCCTCTCCCCTACGGAGAGCGTAATCGCGCAATCCGGATATCGCCGCCTGATCGTACTGACCAGATCAGTCAGCACCTCATCCGTAAAGTATCCGTCTTCCCCTCCCTGCAGGACAAAGGTACGAAATCCGCATTCATAGCCTTCCCGGCAGCATTCCAGGATCTCTTCTCCGCTCAGCCGGTATCTGTCAGCATTTTTATTGGATCTTCGGATTCCGCAGTAATAGCAGTCATTTTTACAGAAGTTTGTAAATTCAATGATACCTCTGAAATAAATCTTCTTCCCGAACCTGCTGACGGCAATCCTTCTCGCAAGTTCGGCTGCATATGCCGCATCCTCCGGTACAAACTCGGTAAGCAGCTGTTTCCATTCTTCATGAGCAAGCTTTTTCTCCCGGTTCAGCTGTTCAATCAGCTGACGACATGTCTTTTTCATATAATTTTATTTTCTCCTTCCGAAATACGCAGCGGCAGAATGCTTCTGTAGATATTTCCGTGCCTTTTCACTTCTCCGATCACTGTTTCCACACTGAATGCGCTTTCAATGTTTTCCTCTGTGATGATCTGCTGCGTTTTTCCGAAAAAAGCTTCCCCGTTTTTCTGCAGGATCAGCGATTTGTCCGCACGCATCAGTGCATGGGTCGGATAATGGGTATTGAAAATACAGCACATTCCTTCTGATACCAGTCCGGACATGGTATCCAGGACGATCAGCTGATTTTTAAAATCCAGATTAGACTCCGGTTCATCCAGAACCAGCAGCTTTGGCCTGGCAGCCAGTGCCCTGGCAATCAGTACCATCTGCAGCTCACCGCCGCTGATCTCATTGCATTTTTTATGTAATAAACTGTGAATTCCCAACTGTCCTGCTATTTTTTCCACCTCTGTTCTTTCTGCTTCCCCGGGTGTTTCAAATACATTCAGACGGTTCGTACATCCCAGCAGAATCATATCTGATACCGGAAGCGCCGAAGAATTGATCTTTGCCTGAGGCACATAGCCGATCTTCTGCCACAGCTTCTTCTGTGACATCCTGTGCATCTCCTCTCCGTCTAACAGACTTCTTCCCCGCTCCCAGGACAAAAATCCCATGATACATCGAAGCAGCGTCGTCTTTCCTGCACCGTTCGGTCCCAGGATTGCAAGCAGTTCTCCGGACTCCACACTGAAATTGATATCTTTCAGGATCTGATGCCCCGCCTCATAGGAAAAGCATCCGTTTTCAACACTCAGCTTCATAATGTTCTCCTCATCAGAATAATAAAGAATGGAGCTCCGATGATCGCAGTCAGAATCGAAATCGGCATCTCCGCAGCAGTCAGACTTCGTGCCAGTGTATCTACGACAACCATAAATGCCGCACCGGTCAATATAGAGGCCGGAAGCAGTGCCAGATGGTTGTTTCCAAATTTCATACGGCACATATGAGGCACCAGAAGTCCCACCCAGCCGACCTGCCCGCACATGGAAACGCAGGAGGCGGTCATGGCTGTCGCACAGAAGACCACGACCAGCCGAAGTGCCTTCAGATTGACACCCATTGCAACCGCTTCATCATCATCGAGCGGCAGCAGATTCATTCTCCAGCGAAGGAGCAGTAAGATTCCTATTCCCCCCAGAATAAACGGTGCTCCAAGCTTTAAGGAATCATAACCTGCCGAATCCAGAGTTCCCATGAGCCAGTAGGTAATTTCCGGAAGCTGACTTTCTGTATCCGCAGAAAACTTCACAAGTGAAATCAAAGCATTAAACAGCGATCCGATCATAATCCCGGCCAGCACCACACTGCTCATTCCTCTTTGCTGTCTGCTCTTTCCGGCAAGCATGGTCAGGCAGACCGCAGTTCCTCCAAACAGAAGGGATACCAGCTGTACTCCCATAAACTCCATCCCTAAAAGCAGTGCCAATGCCGCACCAAATCCTGCCCCGGAAGCAACACCCAGCGTATCCGGTGTCGCCAGCGGATTGGAAAACAGACTCTGGTAAGCACAGCCTGAAGCAGACAGGCCTGCTCCCACAAGCAGTGCCAGCAGAATCCTCGGAAGACGGATATTCCAGATCGTCCGTTCGACGGTGGACGCTGCCGCGGCGCCTCCCAAAAGATGTCCTTTGAGTACTGAAAAGACTTCCGATAACGGAATATTGATTCTTCCGATCCCGATACAGATGGATGCCGCCACGACAGGTAGTAAACATAAAATAATTTTTTCCGCAGCTGTCAACCCGCTCTTTCCTCTATTCTTCATCTCTCGATACCACATTCGAATAAGCCGCTTTTGCGCTCACTCCGCTTAATCTTCCGATTTTTCCTGACAGGGCACTGATAATTTCCTGCGGCGCATCTACCGCAATACTTACAATATTCACACCCCGTTTTCGGTACGGAATTCCCATGCGTCCTACGATATATTCTCCGTACCGGTGAAGGATCTTATTTAAATCCTCTGCTGATGTACTGTCCTCCACAATAATTCCGATCACTGCAATTCTTGTTTCCATCACTCATTTCCTTTCCGTGTTCTGTCTGAAAATGAAAGAAGGACTGTATCTTAACGAAAGATACAGTCCACCCATAACACAGAAGTACGCTGCTGTTCCTGAAAGATTCTGCAGCTTTATTCTGTTATATTTCATATTTCCCGTGTCTTTCATCTCAAACCGTATTTTCGATGTTAGAACACTTTTATTTTACTACAGTAAAACATCAAATTCAACTATTGACACTCATCTTTTGTCGGATAGGAAGCGATTGCTCCCTGTCCCATAACGCTGATCGAACAGAAACGATTGGAAAATTTCAGGTATTTTTCCATGGATGCTTCGCTTAATTCTTCCAGACCGGGCAGTGAAATCCCATCCTCGTATAACTGATACAGAAATGAGCCGATAAATCCGTCTCCTGCTCCCGTTGTATCTACCGCCTTGACCCTGACACTTTCCGCAAATGCATTTGCGTTTTTCGTAAAAGCTCTCGCTCCGTCACTGCCCATCGTATAGATGACAAGCTTCACATCTCCCACAAACAGCGATTTCAGTGCTTTTTCAATCTCCTGAGATCCGGTAATAAACTCCAGCTCTTCATCCGAAATTTTCAGGACATCTGCCTTCGGCATAAATTCCAGAATTCTTCTCTTCAGAATTTCCGGATCCTTCCAGAGCGGAAGGCGGATATTCGGGTCAAAGCTGATGATCGCTCCCTGTTTTTTTGCGTATTCGATGGCCTTTTCATGGGCATCCTTCATCGGAAAGTCCCCCAGAGACACCGAACAGAAATGAAGCGCGTAAATATCCTCAAACCATTCTTCTTGAATCTGATCCGCCTCCAGAAGCATATCTGCTCCCGGATTTCTATAGAAAGAGAACTCTCTGTTGCCATCTTCCCGCAATGCCACAAATGCCAGGGACGTATTGGCTTTTTCGGTTTTTAACACGTGAGACGTACCGATTCCGTACTTTTCGAATTCCCCGATAATCTTATCTGCAAAGGGATCCGTCCCCAGCTGTGTGATCATTTCAGCCTCACCGCCGAGAATTCTGAACGCACCGCACACATTGGCCGGCGCTCCGCCCACAACCGGGCAAAATTCTGTCACCTCTTTAATCGGACATCCCTTTGTCTGAGGAATAAAGTCGATCAGGGCTTCTCCGATCGCATAAAGTTTCTTATTCTGTTTCATTATCATCACCTTTTTCCCACTGATATCCTGAAAGCTCCCACAGGGAAACTTTTACGTCATTGTTTTCAAATAAAAGCCTCGGTTCAAACGCAGTCGGATACATCCGGCTTGTAAATACATACGCACCATCGTTCACATAGATTTCCGATACACTGCTGTCTGCAAAAATATGAAGGTTTTCCACATTTTCCAGTTTCATTTTGCGGCAGCCTCTGCCTGCTCCCGCTTCTTCTGTCATTTCCAGAGACAGTACCTTATCCCTGTATCTTAAAACAACACCGCCCGCAATTTCAACCGTAAATTTTTTCTGACCTCCCATATTCTCCAGAAGCATTTCATACTGCTTCACACCGGCCAGTTCTTCTATGGTCTTAAGTTTTGATTTTCGCAGCTGCTCCATCTCTTTTACGGGATTCTGTAAAATACATCCCTCCTTCAGAGTCAGTTCTCTGGGCATTGTCAGCATATTCTGCCATCCGTATTCTGCAGCCGGATCCGTATATTCACATTCCGGAAGGCCGATCCAGCCATAGAGGATCCTTCTGCCGCTTTCATCCAGAAATGTCTGCGGTGCGTAAAAATCAAAACCCATATCCCATTCTTTAAAATCCTCCAGACTGCAGCCGGAAGTAATCTCACCTTTCAGGAGAAAATACCCGGACTGATCATGATTCTGATAACGGAACTCTTCTGCCGCAAGACCCTGGGGGGAAATGGAAAGGATTTTCTGGTCTGCAATTTCAAAGTAGTCCGGGCACTCCCACATATATCCAAATTTATAACTTGTTGTCACTTCATTTTTTACGATCCATCGTTCTGAATCTTCTGATTGAAACAGAATCACGGATCCCTGATCATTCTTCTTTCTGCCTCCCTGAACCATGTAATACACACCATTCTGTTTCCACACCTTCGGATCTCTCACATGGCAGGTATAATCTGACGGATAATCTTTATTTGTCATGACTACGGATTTTTCACTGATTATTCCATTCTCATAAGTCACATGAATCGTATTTGCTCCGCGCCCCGCATGAATATAATCATAATTTCCCTGTTCTTTGGTATTTCCCGTATAAAAAATATGAATGATTCCATTCTCCGCGATGGCAGAACCGGAATAGGCTCCATCCTTATCTGCTTCATGATCCGGCGCAATACATGCTCCTTCATAAGTCCAGTGCAGCAGATCCCTGCTCGTATAATGTCCCCAGCATTTCAAACTGTTCTGCTCACCATAAGGTACGTATTGAAAAAACACATGATAGATTCCATCTTCCTGACATAATCCATTCGGGTCATTGAGCCAGCCGGATACCGGGGTCAGATGAAATCCCGGCCTGTAAGGATCTCTTTTTCTCAAATCCGATGCCTCATATTTTTTTTCCGCTTTTCTGATTCTTTCAAATAAATTTTCCTGATTCATTTTGTCATCTCACCTGTGTTCTTACTCTGATAACTTCTTCCAGCCGAGCGGTCTGTCCCTGTTTTACTGCTTCAACGGATTCAAACTGATCCGAATTTGTCACCAGAACCATTGTCACCGTCTCATAGCCGGCCTTCTGTATTGCTTCATTATCAAATGCCAGGAGCTTTTGTCCCTTTTTCACTTCAGCACCCTGTTCTACAAATGCTTCAAAATATTGTCCGTTCAGTTTGACTGTATCGATCCCTATGTGGATCATCACTTCCACACCGTTTTCATCCACCAGTGCAACCGCATGTTTGGTCGGAAATACCATCTCGGCCTTTCCGTCAAACGGTGCCGTAATCACACCGCTTTCCGGAATCACTGCAATACCTTTTCCAAGCATTCCTTCCGCGAAGGTAGGGTCATTCACTTCTTCCAGAGGCACGGTCTTTCCCTCAAGCGGAGAACCGATTAAGATTTCTGCCTGCTTTTCGGTTTTTGTTTTACTCCTCGTTTCAGTCTTTGCCTTTTTTTCGTCACTTTCTGTGTTTTCTTCCCGATATAATATCCAGGAAAGCGCAAATGCCACTACTGTTGCCGTGATCATTACCAGTGCATAGGAAACTGCACAGTTTGTTGTAATCAGGAATCCGAAAATACCGGTGATTCCATATGCGGTTGCTCCTACATGCAGAACTCCTGCAACCAGGGCACCTGCTGCACCGCCGATACAGCCTGCGATAAATGGTTTCATATATCTGACATTGACACCGAAGATTGCCGGTTCTGTAATTCCCAGATAAGAAGAAAGGGCAGCCGGAACCGCAATTGCTTTTGTTTTTCTGTTTTTGGATTTCAATGCAACCGCAAGACATGCCGCTCCCTGTGCCACATTGGCAGCGGTAGCGATCGGCATCCAGATGTTCAAACCTGTTGCACTGATCATCCCTGCTTCTATCGCATTATACATATGGTGAAGCCCTGCTACAACCGTCGGTGCATAAACCGCTCCGACCAGTGCGGCTCCGATACCGAAAGGAATCTGAATCAGCATTTCTGCCCCGTTTAATACATAGTTTTCAACTGCTGAAAATAACGGTCCGATCATTGTCAGGGTCACATACCCTGTAATCATGACGGTTACCAGCGGTGTTACAAACAGATCGATGACTTCCGGTACGATCTTATGAAGCTTCTTCTCGATCAAAGACATCAGCCACACTGCAATTACTACAGGAATGACATGTCCCTGATAGCCGACCAGATTGATATCATACAGTCCGAACCAGGCTGAAGCCGTCGGAATCTGCGACGGATCCATACCGGATACTGACCATGCATTCAAAAGATCCGGATGAATCATGATCATACCGATCACGGCACCTAAAAATAAGTTTCCTCCAAAAGTCTTCGCTGCACTGATCGCGATCAGAACCGGAAGAAATACAAATGCCGCATTACTGAACAGATGGAAAATCATATAAGCGGAAGAGTCTGCCATGGCAGGCCATGCGTTGCAAAGTCCTTCCAGCAGTCCCATCAGAAGTCCGCTTGCAACGATCGCAGGAATAATCGGCACAAAAATATCCCCCAGTGTCTTGACCGCTCTTTTAAACAGATTCTGTTTGGCTGCTGCCGCCTGCTTGACCTCATCCTTTGTGGCTTCTGTAATCCCCGCTGCTTTGATGAACTCCGCATAGACTTTGTTTACGGTTCCTGTTCCAAAAATGATCTGAAGCTGTCCCTGTGCCTCAAATACTCCCTTCACACCCTCTACCTCTTCCAGCTGTTCCCTGCTGCATCTTGCATTGTCTGCAATCACAAGCCGAAGCCGCGTTGCACAATGTGCAGCTGATATGATGTTCTCTTTTCCGCCGACAATTTTCAGCGTTTGTTTTGCAATACTCTGATAATTCATGTTACCCTCCTGTTATGATATCGTTCTCATATTGTTTAAAAATAATTACCACACTTCTCAATGTTTTATTTGTTTTTCTGTATGGTATCGTTCTCATATGATGATCAAATTATAGCATATTCTTCCAAAAAGTAAACCCTCCAATCTGCACCAAATTGAAGGGTTTGCTTTGTTCAATATATACAAAAAATCAGATACTTTTATTGGGCAGGATCTGATATCCCATTTTGATCTCTCTTTTCACTGTTTTTCCGTGATCCAGAATATCGATCAGCAGATTGGCTGCCTCTATTCCGCTTGTCTTATAAAAATAATGTGCTGTTGCAAGCTTTGGTTCAATGATATGCCCAATGGTTGAATCACCGATTCCTGCAAGCCTCACATCCTCCGGAATACGGTACCCCAGATCCTTCAGGCACATCATGGCACCGACCGCAATGCTGTCCGTGGAGCAGAACACTCCTCTGATATCCTTCTCACATTCCATCATCTCTTTCATGCCCTGATAACCGGATTCTATCGAAAATCCAACAGTGGCAGATACCACGCTCGTTTCCGGAAATCCGCTCTCCTTGACCGCGTCGGTAAACCCTCTGGTTCTCTCCTCTCCCACGGCATGATCCTGTCTGGTCACACCCAGATGCAGCAGCTTTCCTCCCTGATCCATATTTCGGAGCAGAAGCTCTGTCATCTCCTTTGCCGCAAAGTAATCATCATGATACACACAGGAACAGAGCTTGGTCTGCTGTCCAAGCACTACCACCGGAACCCTTAATTCCCCGATCACACGCTCATGCTCTTTTGTCATGATTGTACCGTTTAGAATAATTCCATCTACATGATTCTCCTTAAACAGCTTGAGATATTTCAGTTCTTCCTTTTCATCATTAAATGTATTGGCAAGAAGCAGCTGATATCCTGCCTCGGAAAGCACCTGACTGATACCTGCCACAATCCGGCTGATTGACGCGGAATTTATTTTAGGAATGATCACTCCGATCTGCTTCGTTCTTTTGCTTCTGAGGTTCTGGGCCTGCACCGACGGACAATATCCGGTCTTCTCGATCACCGCCCTGATCTTTTCCCGCTTTTCCTCACTGACATATCCGTCATTTAAATACCGGGATACCGTCGCACGCGATACCCCCGCCATTTCTGCGATTTCATTGATTGTCATTGATCTCTCCTTGTCTCGTCAAACAGTTTTATCTCCTACGATTATAAAAGATTCTTCTGTCGAAATCCACCTCTTTCTGCAGATACCCGCCGGATCCCACAGGTCAATTGGAAAAGTAAATTCCAGTTCCGGTAGGTCTTAACTGGAACTTACCAT
>JBJEMI010000103.1:0-25771 GCA_051879615.1 Lachnospiraceae bacterium | reverse complement strand
AGCAATCTTATTGATAAAGCGGGTAAAGCTCAAAGGATACCAGAATTCAGCAGAAATTGTTTGTCATGGTACCTTCGAAGAGCAAAGCATCCTAAATATCGTAAAAAGCATAAAATAGTTTTAAACCAATTACAGGGCTCCTGTGCATCGCACATTTGTGTCCTGTAATTGGTTATGGGTTAAATAACTATGAACCAGCTACTTGTCCAGGCAATTTTCTCAGCTTTAAAGTGTTTCTATCGGAAGCTTAGTTTTCTGATAAATAGGTTTCAATTTCTGGAATTCTTGTTCCCCCGTTGTCCAGATACAATTTGTAGAGACTATAAAAAGCTTTTCCATCACAATCACGCCAAAATCTCCTGGTTTTGTTCAAGTTTTCAAGCTGTGCAACTGATATTGTATTATCTCCCCCTACTACAATGCTATATACAACATCTTTATAAATAAGTCGAATTTCAAATGCTACTACCGGCATGCGATTTGATTTCGGGTGTTTTCTCACATAAATGGTTTCCAACATGCTACGGAATTTTTCATCGGAAATGCTTACCTTGCATGAGGAAACTCCTCCACTCTGATTCTCCCATGAAATCGTGGCATGGTATTCTCCATTTGAAATTTCTGGGTATATCTCTGCAAGAAGAACTTTTCTTTGAGAATAAACAATTAGAATAATGCTGCATATAACTAAAAATATTAGATATCGTTTCTTCATTTTTATCTGTCCTTACTCTTTTAGAACATTGAGTTAACGTATGTATTGACTCCTGCGGTTTTGTTTTTATAAGTATATCGTGTGATGGAATTGATATTACTTATTTATACTTTTTATGTTTGTAAATTAATACTTCAAAAATAAAAGTGACTTCACATCACTCTTATTTTGGGGACACATTTAATCCGGATATAAAGCGTTTCCTGTTATTTTTGCAGAAACATTACTTCTATTCTCCACATAAACTGTATATTCCCCTGCTACAGAAATCGTAAAAATATGACTTTGGTTTCCGCTTCCTTCGACATAAGTTAAAGCTCCAGATTTCTCTTTTATGCCAATACGATATACAATGCTGCTGTCACTGCATTTTGCAATGACCGGAACCTGATCTCCTGTATGCATTTGCTGCCAGCAATAAAGTATACGGGTGTTAGCATTTACTGTGTGATCCAGCGTCACTTCCCCGCCCAAAGGCACCGGTTCTCCCACCACCGTCAAATCAATTTCTTCTACTTCTGCATCTTCCATGACCGTACTCGTCTTTTCCAGCAGATAGTAATTGACTTTCTGCTCTTCAATCGCTATCTCTGTATTCGCAATCCACTTTTCATTTTCTCTTGCCCATCCTTCAGACGCAGCATAAGACGGAAACATGGACATCAACAAAAGCATCATACTACTTACAACTGCTATCCACTTTTTGTATGATTTTCCTTTTACCATACCTTCTAACCTCTTGAATAAATCCTTTTTTGTTTTACATAATGCCGATACAAACATCATGTCGTCCTGACTGCTTTCCATTCCTGCCAGAAAGTATCCATATTCTTTCATGCTAAAATAACTGTTATTTTCACAGGTTTTCATGTCGCATTCTATCTCTTCCTGCAAAATCAGTTTTCTCAGAAGAAGATAAACTAGCGGATTCCACCAGTGAATAAAGGAAACCAGCAACCCCATCTTTTTCCACATTAAATCATGGCCCCGGATATGGTTCATCTCATGTTCCAGTACCATATGTAGTTCTTTTTCAGTATAATTTTTCACAGGGAGTATGATCTTTGGATGAAATCCACCTGTACAAATCGGAAAATCCGTCAGATCATTATGATAAAAATCTACTCTTCCTTGCTTATACTTTGCCTTATACTCCTGAATCATTTTCTGACACTGACTATCTTCTATAGGATAATTTTCTTTCAAAATGTATTTCAGTTTTCTATACTGTACAAAACGAAAAACAATCCCTGCACCCAATCCCAAAATCCAAACACCAGCTGCTGTCATATACAACTTTCTCATAGGCTGTGTCGAAACGTGCAGAAATTCACTCATCCACACGGTATTCTTCGTAAAACTGTCTATTCTCAAACCTATTACCGGTATTATTGCTAAAGGGAATATATACAACAGCAATACTGTTTTCAGCCATATAAGATGCAGACGACTGTTTTTCCATTTATTAATATGCTCATCCAATAGCACCAAGAGAAAACCAGCACTTCCTGCTACAGTCGCTGTTATGGCACAGAAAAACAACCGCTGCGCGTCGACTGCTACATTAATCCAGTTCATTTAGAATCCCCCTGATCCTTTCCTTTTCCTCTTCCGTCAGACTTCTCGCCTTTGACAGTGACGCAAAAAACACATCAGCTCTTCCGTCTCCTAAAAATTCCACGCATTTAACCGCTTCCCTTTTACGATACTCTTCTTCGGTAATCGTCGGATAATAATAAAACTGTCTCCCCTGGCGCTTACTCTTCAGCAGATTCTTCTTTACAATCCTTCCCAAAAATACAGATACCGTCTGAGGTTTCCAGTTTTTTCCATAGACTCTGTTCACACGTTCTGCAATATCTTGCAAGGAGAGGCTCTCTTCACTTTTCCATATAACCTTCATCACCAAAAGTTCACTGTCAGATAATCTACATTCATCCATATTGATATATTCTCATTGATTTCGTTTCTTTTATGTTTGTTATTCATTTACTTTTGTAAATTGTAACACAACGATTCATAGATAACAACAGTTTTTCCAAAGAAATATAATTCAGTTCAATTCACTTTAGTCATACACAAAATGTATTCTACCAGCCAGTCTTTTTGAAATCAGGCCGGTAATATTTTATCATAAAAAGGATCCATAGCACTAAGTCATTAGTGCTATGGATCCCTTTTACAATACTCACTGAAATCAATAATTTGATTCACTGATTTCAAAATAGCTCTGTG
Source organism: Lachnospiraceae bacterium (assembly GCA_051879615.1). Classification (GTDB taxonomy): domain Bacteria; phylum Bacillota; class Clostridia; order Lachnospirales; family Lachnospiraceae; genus HGM12587. Next base: position 22,821 of record JBJEMI010000103.1, on the reverse strand, counting down.
GATGGGCACAAACCGGACAAACCTCAGGTGCTTTGGTTCCTACAACGATATGTCCGCAGTTACGGCACTCCCATACCTTCACTTCGCTTTTTTCAAAGACAGCAGCGGTTTCTACATTTTTCAGAAGGGCACGATAACGCTCCTCATGATGCTTTTCGATGGCACCCACCATGCGGAATTTAGCTGCCAGCTCCGGAAAGCCTTCTGCCTCTGCAGTTTTTGCGAAACCTTCATACATATCCGTCCACTCATAGTTTTCGCCATCAGCGGCAGCCTGAAGGTTGGCAGCGGTATCTCCGATGCCCTTTAATTCCTTGAACCACATCTTGGCATGTTCTTTCTCATTATCCGCGGTCTTTAAGAACAGAGCGGAAATCTGCTCATAGCCTTCTTTCTTGGCAACAGATGCAAAATATGTATATTTATTTCTTGCCTGTGATTCTCCTGCAAAAGCAGCCTCCAGATTTTTTTCGGTCTGTGTTCCCGCATATTTGTTCTTACCCTCTGCGGCGACCGCTTCCAGCTTTTCTCCTGTCGCACGGCAGCGAGGGCATACAGGTGTCTCACCGTCTTTTACTTCAAAAACTTCTCCGCATAATTTACATTTGTACTGACTCATTGTTGTCTCCTCCTTAATTTTTAAATGATTGGCAGTCATATTTGACCCTACATTCGGCTGACCAACATGACGGATCCCGGTATATTCTGAGATGTCTCTGTCCGTTGTCACCAGATTTGCAAGTGACAGGCCGTGAACCGAACGATTACCGGTTACTCTGGCGAAAATTCTAAGCTCGTTCAGAGAAACATTCAGAAAGTTCGCTACCCTCTGAGCTGCAGCGTCAATCTTCAGCCGCGCCCTCAGCTCAGGATTCTGTGTAGCCACACCAACCGGACAGTTTCCGCTTCCGCAGATACGGTACTGCTGGCAGGCAGCGGCGATCAGTCCCGCGCTGGCAATCGCAATCGCGTCGGCTCCCATGGCAAGCGCTTTTGCAAAATCTGCAGATACCCGGAGTCCGCCGGTAATCACCAGCTCAATATCGGAACCAACCGAATCCAGATACTTTCTTGCCCGGCTCAAAGCATAGATCGTAGGAACTGTAGTGGCCTCCCGAAGCAGCAAAGGACTGGAACCGGTCGCGCCGCCTCTGCCATCGATCGTAATAAAATCCGGGCTGGCAAAGACACAGTATTCCAGATCCTGTTCGATGTTTCCGGCGGCAATTTTGATGCCGATTGGACGGCCATCCGACCTTCTTCGCAGCATATCTACCATATTTCGCAGATCCTCTTTGGAGTTCAGCTCCGGGAACCTGCTGGGACTCTGAATATCTTCTCCCGGTTTTTTCCCACGGATCGCTGCGATTTCCGGTGTCACCTTTTCACCTGGCAGATGTCCCCCCATGCCTGGTTTGGTTCCCTGCCCGATTTTAATCTCAATGGCATCGGCATCCCGCAGATTTTCATCGGTCACGCTATACTTGTTTGGGATATATTCAAATATATATTTATACGCTGCCTGCTTTTCCTCCGGCAGAATACCGCCCTCACCGCTGCACATAGCTGTTTTTGCCATCGCAGAGCCTTTCGACAGAGCAATCTTTACTTCTCTGGACAATGCTCCAAAAGACATATGGGAAATATAAACCGGACTTTCCAGAACCATAGGCTTTTTGGCATGCTTTCCGATTACAGTCACAGTATCTACGAAATCATTATCATCCAGCGGCGGCGGATTGAGCTGCGCACCGAGCAGCAGGATGTCATCCCAGTCAGGCATTGGCATTGTGGTACTCATGGAACCGCCTATGGATTTACCTGTCACCGCCATTTCATGGATTTCCGCCATATAACGGCAGGATGAATCCTGTCTGGCAGTTGTGACATCATAGGCAAGTCCATCATAAGAGAATTCCTGTTCAGACTTCCCGGAAGCCATCTCAACAGGCTTCATGTTGGAAACCGGCTGTTTGCACACAGGGCAGCAATCCAGCTCCGATATCGGATGCCCTGATTTTTCCTCATCATAGATTGCGCCACAGATTATACACTTGTAAATCGCCATATCATCATCCCTCCTATTTTCAATTTATAATTGCTCTTTTTTCCGACAGGACGGACAGATATAATAAACTTTCAAATCATAGAACAGAAAGTCTTCTCCCAGTTGCTTACGCAGAGAAGATGTCAGATCCTCAAAGGTAACATCCAAAATCTTTCCGCAATTTCTGCAGGCCAGATGATCGTGTTTCTGAATTCTGTCATAACGGTCCGGCATTCCCTCACAGGAAACTTTTCTGATCAAACCGGATTCCCAAAGCTTATTCAGGTTGTTATATACCGTTGCCAGAACTACTTTGGGATGAGTTTCTTTCAACTTTTCAAACACCTGATTGACAGTCAAATGCTCCTGGGAAGTATTGATCAAGTCGTATATTGACTTTTCATATTTCGTCATACAGCCTCCTAGCGCCCTGTTGTATTAGAATCTTTTTAATGATTTTAAATCTATTCTAATCAAGATGTCAAGAGCGCTTTTCTGTTTTTTCTATACGAAAGTGCTTTCTGCCGGTGTTTTCACTGGTGTTCTTCGAGCCAACGCAATGCCGTGTACGCATAAACAGCACTGCCGCTGACAAGCGCATCCTCGTCAAATCGAACCATCGGATGATGCTGCGGATAAACATAACCCTTTTCAGGCTGTCCTGCCGCCAGAGCCAGCATAATGGACGGCACCTCCTGGCTGACATATGCAAAATCCTCCGATCCTGCCGTTTTCGGAGATTTCTGGCCTCCGTTCATGTTATTCAGTTCTGCTACAGAAAATGCTTTGCGGTCTCCCAAAAGCTCTTTTACATACTTTCCGACAGAAACAGACAGATCTTTATCATTGACCAAAGTCGGACATCCGCTTCCAAAAACGACCTTTGCTTCCGCCCGGAAGGATCCGGCAATCCCTTCTGCGATCTGCACCATTCGTTCTTTGATAAACGAACGTACTTCCTCATCAAAAGTACGGATACTTCCGCCCATGACAGCTATATCCGGAATCGCATTGGCAGCATTTCCGGCTTTCATCGTCCCGATTGTCAAAACAGCGCGGTCATCCATCGCCAGTTCTCTGGAATGAATCTCCTGAAGTGCAATTAAAATATGAGCGGCAGCATTCAGCGGATCAACACCTGTATTTGGCATGGAGCCATGACACCCCGTTCCCTGTACTCTGATTTCAAAATAATCTGCCGCCGGGGCACTGACGCCGGGAGCCGAAACGATCACCGTTCCGGGCTCGAAAGGCATACCTGCCATAACATGAATCATCAAGGCGGCATCCACATCAGGATTGTTCAGCAGCCCGGAGTCGATCATATCACGCGAACCCTCAAAAATCTCCTCTGCCGGCTGAAACATAAGTTTCACGGTTCCTTCAATTTCATCTTCATGCGCTTTCAGCAATTTTGCGGCACCCAGCAGCATAGCTGTATGCATATCATGTCCGCACGCATGCATACAGCCGTTGGCAGAAGGAAAGTCGACCTCCGCCTCTTCTCTGATCGGCAGGGCATCCATGTCGGCCCGGAGCAGAAAAACCTTCCCGTTCTTTTTGCTGCCTACTGTAGCAACAAGACCTGCCTTTCCACACTCTGCAGGCTCATATCCCATATCAGTCAATTCTTTTTTTACAAAGGCAAGCGTATCTTCCAAATCAAATCCCACTCCGGCATGTGCATGCAAATACCTTCTGTTTAAAATAAGAGTTTCCTCAAGCTGAGCAGCTTCTTCCAATAATTGTTTCGTTGTCATTTTAAGCCTCCTTTTATAAATATAACACAATTACCAGTCAATTATTACAATTCCTTCCGGTAGATCATAGCACATTTTTTTAAGTTACTCTGTTACCACTGCGGTTCCGCTTGCAGTCACCATCAGCATTCCATTGTCCGCCCCCAGTACCTCATAATCAATATCCACGCCTACCACGGCATTGGCACCCATCGCGTAAGCTCTCTGCTCCATCTCTCTCATGGCATTCTGACGTGCCTGAATCAATTCCTCTTCATAGGATGTGGAACGCCCTCCGAAAAAGTTCGTCAGACCCGCTGCAAAGTCTTTCACAAAATTCACACCGGAGATGACCTCTCCAAATACGATGCCCTTATACTCTGTAATTCTCTTTCCTTCTACAGTTGGTGTTGTTGTTACGATCATATACATTCTCCTTTCATATTTCCGGTTCAGCTGCCGCTGCCTTCTTCTGTCCATCCCGCACCATTCTTCGGTACTCCTTTGTTAAACAGCCGGCTGAAATACAACGGATTCTCATAACCCACAATCTCTGAAATTTCCGTCACACTGTATTCCGTATTTTCCAGCAGACTCTGTGCATTCATAATCCGGATCGAAAGAATATACTGCATCGGTGTATTGCCCGTAAGCTGTTTGAAGCTCCGGATAAACCAGCCTGTACTCATACTTCTGGATGCCGCATAGTCTTCGATGCTGATCGGCTCATGGGAATGTTCATTGAAATATCTTCTGGCAGTTTCCGCTTCCTCATGGACAAAGCCGCTGATTTCCGGATCGCGCTCTGTCATTTTTCTCTGAATCAATAAAAACAGCTGCTGCAGACCAAGGGCCAGCAGCTCCTCATACCCCAGTCTGCACATCTGAAGCTCCTGAATCATCTGCCGGAACAGGTTCTGAAGCTCCAGTGAGGTGCCCGTATAAAATATATGTTCAGATACCGGTATCTGATATATCATTATATCATTTTGTGCATGTTTCAGGCAATGCAGTCCATGGACTTTCATTCTTAAAATCTCTTATAATCAAAGAAAAAAAGAAAGGATCTTATCTCATGATCGTACCGAAGCACTATGAAAATCTCCATGTTCTTCACGAGAACACCATGCCGGAGCGCTCCTACTATATTCCTGCCTCTACCCGTATGGACAATCTGATTCAGCACAGGGAGGACTCCGACCGCATACAGCTCCTGAACGGCAATTGGAAGTTCAGGTATTACTCCAGCATCTATGATGTAAAAAAAAACTTCTACGAGCCGGAACACTGTACGGAGGGTTATGGTACCCTCCTTATGTTCCTCATGAAAATCCGTGCGGAACTTATATCTGCGATTTTTTCTTCCGTCAGTCAGACGCTGCCCCAAAAGTCTTTTTAAACTTTGAAGGTGTGAAATGCTTTTTGAAGATTTGCGGAAGCGGCGAAATCCATCTGAATATGAAGGTTTCCAAAAATCCGGAATTTCCGGCGCTTCCAAGATTCGGAATCCGCCTGTTCCTGCCACCCTGCATGGAACAGATTACCTGAATTTGATATCAGCCTGTATCCTTCTGTCAGGAATCGCTGATTGCTCATGATGAATAACTGTAGCTCCAGAGATTTTTAATCTGAGGCATCAGAGTTTCAATACTCCATGACCTGTCGCTGTTTCTCTTACTGTTCGGGTCGCAGACCAGGATCTTTCCCCACCGGTCGAGGCCCTTCAGTACGATGAAATGGCCGCTGGTCGTAAAATCCCCCGGCCGCACGGTACAGATGATCGGCCTTCCCTCCTTAAGCTCTTCGATCATGTGCTCTTCATCAAAGATGACCTCATGTACCTGAAGTCCCAGTTTTTCCGCACCGCCGATCATCAGATCCCATGCGGAACCGGAACCTTCCACATAATATCCTTCCCTGTCTGCGAAATTCGCCATCTCGTAGGGATTCCATCCGGTATCCCCCGTCAGGCCGCAGTAAACCATTGACAGACAGGTCGGACCGCAGCCGGTCACAGCCAGAAAATCATCTCCATAGGACTCATATCCCCAGCGTCTGTCCCACTGAAGAAACAGCGGGATCTCACCTTCGGTCACCTCACCCGAAAGATCCCTGTCCGGAGTATCATACTTACAGTCAGGATAGCTCAGTACAAACTCCTCTGTTTCCGGATATTTTTCCATCAGCTCCAGCAGGCTTTCCGGAATCTCCTCCTTTAACTGTCCTTTTCTGAACTGTAAGGAAATTCTGTGAATCACTTCCGAGATAAGACTCTCTTCCCGCTCATCCCCTGTGATCGTATCCTTGATCAGGCTTCCCACCTCCCACAGCATTGCTCCGGCCAGAAACAATACCGCAATCATCAGACAGATCCCTGCAGCCCGGACCAGCCTGCGGAAAAATCTGTGCCTGCGTCGCTTCCGGATTCTCCTTTTTCCTGTATGATTTTCTGTATTTCCTGTTCCTGTCATGTAAAAACCTTCTTTCGTGTATTAAATATTCACTTGCAGCATATACATAAAAAATAAACAACCTTCGTATAATTTTATTAAGACTTTCTAAAAATTCCTTTGTATTCAGACAACAGAACCTCATGAAAATGTTGCATAAGAAAATCAGAAAATCCATGATCAGATATAGCAGAATTTCCTCTTGAATTTTTATGGTTAATTTTTTATATTCTTTAGAGATTCTTTCGTTTAAAGATACAATTTGTTCATAAATGACTGATACTATATCTTTCGAATTAGAGAGCCCCCTGAAAGGAGTAATTTTTTTTGAAATCCGATTTTTACAAACTGAAGCGATTCAAGGGAATTGCCATATTCTTCATTGTGTATATTCTTCTGTTCTTTTTTTTAGAACAGCGTCAGACCGATTTTCATATTATCAACTGTTCGTTTGATGCATGGATCCCGTTCTGCGAATACTTCATTGTACCATACGTGCTCTGGTATCTGTTTGTAGGTGGGACAGTCCTCTACCTGGGACTGTTTCAGGAAGACAGCAGTGAATATTTCCGTCTCATCCATATACTGATGCTCGGTATGGCTGCATTTCTGGCGATCTCACTGCTTTATCCGAATGCTCTGCGATTAAGGCCGCAGCTGGAAGGTGACAGCATTTTTATCCGGATGGTGGAAATCCTGTATCGCGTGGATACGCCGACCAATGTACTGCCAAGCCTGCACGTATATAACACAGTTGCCTGTCAGATGGCGATCTTACGGAACAGACCGTGCCGTTCCAACCGCTGGATCACCGCCGGAACCTGTACACTTTCCGTGCTGATCATCCTTTCCACAATGTTCTTAAAACAGCACAGCATTGTCGATGTAACAGCAGCACTGCTCCTCTATCCGATCGTGGAACTCTGCTTCACACCGGCTCAAATGAAGGACGTAAAAATCAAAGCTCCTGCCAAACCGGCTATGAGACGCAAAAACTATAAAAGACCTCCTGTCATCTAGGAGGTCTTTTCTGTATGTCCTTTCATCAGCATTTCCACTTCTTCAATATTTCCCAGGATACCCTCTCTTCTCTCATCCGCCAGCAGACCCTTATTATACTTGTAATATCTGCCGCATGCATTCTCATTTAAGAATTTTGCCCCATAGACATCAATTGTCAGCTCGGTAATAAATACCACCATTTCCTGACTTTCCCCAAAGGCTCTTTCCATAAAGTCAAATGCGTATTCCAGCTTTTCGCCGGTTTCCCGAATGATCTGCTCCCGAAGCTTCGTCTGTTTCGCGAATTCGGTGCGAACCAGTTCAAATGCAGTCTCACCGTCTGCCACCGTTTTTTGTGCCAACAGTTTTGCATACTGTTCCATCATTTCTGCAGCATACATTTCCAGATGCATACGCTTGCGGTCTATCCGTCCGTTTTTACAGTCGGCCTGCGACTTTTTATGTTTCTCTTCTGCCATTTCGCAGAGCAGCTGTTCCGGAAGCTGTCTGTTTTCCGGGCTCCTCAGGCATCTGCGGTAATTTTTCAATGCGTCGAACAGCAGTGTCGTCTGCTGATCCGCATCATACGCCTTTTCAAATTCTTCAGACAGAGCCGATAACAGCAGTCCGACAACACTCAGACGTTCATCAAACGGCGCAAATTTCAGTTTTTCCCAGGCACTTTCCTTCACGCGTCCCTGTAAAATGCCCCGGATCTGATAATCTGCCCTGTATTTCTCATAAAGCTCCAGATAATTTGCAAAATCTTTTGCCACCTTTCCGTGCTGAATATACTGAAAAATCACTTCCTGATCCACCGGGATTCCCAGCTTTTCATAGACCTTCAAAAGCTCTGATAAATCCTGCCATCCTCTGGCTGTGGCGAAGCGTTTTCCATCGACCGTCGTCTCCATCTGATAGAAATTTTCCTTCTTCAGCTCCAGATAGGAAATGATTGCTCCATGCACACCTGCATTTCTGGCAAATTCCTTCCATACCGAGAAGTCCGGCTCCACCTCAATCTTTTTCACACGGTCTAAGGTTACCACATCAAATTCCCGCACGGATTTGTTATATTCCGGCGGATTTCCTGCTGCCACAATGATCCAGCCTTCCGGAACCTTCTGATTTCCGAAGCTCTTGCACTGCAGAAACTGCAGCATCGTCGGTGCCAGGGTCTCAGAGACACAGTTGATCTCATCAATAAAAAGAATTCCCTCACATCTGCCGGTACGTTCCATCTGATCGTATACAGATGCGATGATCTCACTCATCGTATACTCTGTTACAGAAAAATCTTCCCCGCCGTAGGTCTTCTTCGAAATAAAAGGAAGACCGATGGCACTCTGTCTCGTATGATGGGTAATCGTATAGGATACGAGCGCAATGTCACATTCCATGGCAATCTGCTCCATGATCTGCGTCTTTCCGATTCCCGGCGCACCGATCAGCAGCACGGGACGCTGTCTGATCGCCGGAATCAGATAATCTCCAAACTCATCCTTCTGTAAATATGCTTTGATCGTATTTTCAATTTCCTGTTTTGCACGTTTAATATTCATACTTTATTTCCTGCTCTAACAACTCATAGTCTGTTCTGAATTTCTGTTCTTTTTCCAGTGTTTCCTGCTCAATGATGAGCTTCATGGCCCATGGCGGAACCCCCACATCCCGATAGTCCTCCTCCATAAACACAAAGGCTACGTCATAAGACGGTTTTCTTCGCGGAAATGTTCCGCAGCCATCCGTAAAATACAGCATTCCCTTCAGATCCGTAAATTCACCCTGCTCAAGCAGCTGCTGCACATAGGCAAATGCCGGACGAAAATCCGTTCCGCCGTTTCCGATGATCTGAAAATGCTCCATATATTTCTCCAGTTCTTTCCCATTGGTAATCTTTACATCCGACTGCACCTTTTCGTCACATTGAAGGATGCGGATATGCACCTTCTTAAAAAAACTCTCCGTTTCCGCCAGAATGTGATAGGTCTGTTCCAGAAAAGTCTTCACCAGATCTCCCGAACAGGACATGGACGTATCGATCGCGATCACAAACTCCCGGATCTTGTGAACCTCTTTAAATTCCTGTGGTTCGATCAGCGGCAGATTGCCATACAGGCTCAGCCCGTAACAATAAAACACATAGTCAAAGCTGTCTGCATCCACCTGCATCTCTTCCCGAAGAACCGCAAATTTCCGCAGAAATCCCCGATAATCATACCTTTCCCGATTTTCCACGGAAAGCTTCTCTGCCAGAGAGCTTTCGCCGCTTACGGCATCCTTCGAAAAAGTTTCCAGCTCGGTCTGCATCTTCTCGCTGATATCCTGCCACCGGTCCTGCAGCTGCTGCATGGCCGGCGGATTTTTTTCTCCTTCCGGCGGCTGCGGCCAGAAGCTGTGATCATCGATCCGAAACTCTGCCTCCAGCTTTCGAAGCTCGTATTCCTGCAGCGGATTCTTCGTAAAATACTGATACAGTTTTTCCGCAGTCAGAACCTTCAGTTCCTTTTCCAGATTTCCGTAGCAGTTTGCCCGGAAGGCCTTTCGCGGATAACGGATACTGCGATGATTCAGTCCGTCGACCAGATGCTCCATGGCAATGTCACAGCACACGTCCCAGAGCCGTTTTTCCCTGCCCTGCTGCTTAAACAGATGCCGGAAAATACAGTGAAACACCGTATGCAGATAAGCCCTGTTAATACGGATACGGTCGATCCGGTACAGATCCGCCAGATACTGCGGATCATAGTAAAGACACAGCCCATCCGTCCCCAGTCCATAGGTCTGAGGATTCATCGTAAACGTCAGGGAAGACAATGCGATATCCAGAAAACGCATATTCCGATACAGCTCGTTTCTGGATACAGACAGAATCTCACTGCCCACCGCTTCATATTTCTTTGATATTTCTATCGACACGGTCTTTCCTCCCCTCTTTTAATCCCAGTCCTCAAAATCAAAAGATTTCTTTTTCGGTTTGAAGTGCTCCATGCGGTAATTCATAAAGAAGCTTCCAAGCTCCGCCCTTGCAAGGGATGCTGCACGGTTCTGAAATTCCTCCAGCACTTCTTCCGTAAAATAACCGGCATCGGCAAGCTTTCTGACTGCAGACAGATCATCCTCACCGCAGAGCTTTTTCGCCAGTTCCCGATTCTCTTCCCGAAGATAACCGATATATTTTTCTTTCGCCGCAGCACTCAGATGCAGCGGTGCTGTCAGCCTGTTTAATGCAATTCTCAAACAGGTTTCCGTAAACTCCTGTGCCTTCGCGTAAGAAAACAGGCTGTCATATTTATCATAATCCAGCATTCGGTTTCGAAAACACTGTCGGTATTTATAGCCGGAACCATGAAAGACTATGTCAATGATTCTGGCCGGGGTATTTTCCACTGATTCCTCATAATATTCCGGAAAGGTCAGTTTCGCAAAACTGCCGTCACGGTAATGCAGTTCGATCTCCACTTCATACTGAAAATCATAGAGCATTTCCGTCAGAAAGTGAATATCATTTTCCACATCCCATACGACAATCTTTTTCACTTTTTTACACCCCATAAATACCGCGCGGCCGAAAATACGGATCCCCGCATGAAGCTGGATTTCCTCTAATGACCTGCAAAAATAAAACGCATAGTGATCAATCTTCTCAATACCTGCCGGAAGCACGATCTTCTGAATATCCGTACAGTTCGCAAACTCATGATCACCGATCACACTTCCATAATCCTCCGGCAGTTCCAATATAACCACAGACTCTTTCATGTTTTTCCTTTCTTTCCGATCCGGAATTCAGCAATGCCCGCATATCTTCCGGAAGCGGCTGCTCAAATAAGAGAGGTACTCCGGTAATCGGATGCTCGAAGGCAAGTCTCCAGGAGTGCAGAGCCTGCCTTCTGATGCGGGAAAAGTCCGGATGATAGAGGAAATCTCCCGGCAGCGGATGTCCGATCGCATTCATATGGACGCGGATCTGATGGGTCCGTCCCGTCTCCAGCCAGATCTTTGCCAGGGAGTATTCCGACGACTTTTCCACACATTCGTAGTGGGTGACCGCACGTTCTCCACATTTAAAATCCACCTGACGCTCGATGGTGGATCCGGCCTTTCGCCCGATCGGAAGATCGATTCTTCCGGAATCCGCCAGTTCTCCCTTCACAACTGCCAGATAGGTGCGTCTGATCCTTCGTTCCAGCATCGCTTTGCTTAAAACTGCCCCGGAGAGCATATTTTTCGCAATGATCACGATTCCTGTCGTATCCCGGTCCAGACGGTTGATACAGCGGAATACAAAATGTTCTCCCTGTGTTTCATAATAATACATCACCCCATTGGCCAGGCTGTTGTCATAGTTTCCCTGAGACAGATGGATCGGTGTATCCGCTGCCTTATTGACTACCAGAATATCTTCATCCTCATAGAGAATATCCAGATCCATCGGCACTGCCACGATATTTTCCGAAGTTTCTTCCTCCGTCAGCAGAATCTCCACGGTATCACCACTCTCCACTCTGTCTCTCGTATAAGCCCAGACACCGTTTCTGCGGATGCCTCCCTTCGTCTTTTTCAGATGTACCAGACAGGCATGAGAATATCCCCGATGTTTTAAGAACTGTTCTACAGTGATTCCCGCTTCTTCTTCCGTTACTGCATAGTTTAATCTTCTGACCATATTTTTATAAGAAAAGCCATGCAGTCCCGCATGGCTTTTGATTCCTTTTCTCTGAATTATCTGATTCTTTCCGGGAATCCGACTTTTTTCTGTACTTTGCGAAGCGTCTTGTTTGCAAAGTACTGAGCTTTTTCTGCATTATTTTTAATCACACTGTCAATATAAGCTTTGTCCTTTTCCAGATCTGCGATTCTTTCCTGTAACGGACGAAGTACATCGATGACAGCTTCTCCGACTGCAGGTTTGAATTCTCCGTAGCCTTTCCCGTCAAATTCACGTTCTACCTCTTCCGGAGTCTTGCCTGTACATGCACTGTAGATCGAGATCAGATTCCTGATCCCCGGCTGCTCATCACTGAAACGTACCTGTGCTTCAGAATCTGTCACCGCACGTTTGCATTTTCTCATGATCGTGTCAGGATCATCTGTCAGATAAATGCTTGCGTTCACATTTTCATCGGATTTGGACATCTTTTTAGACGGATCCTGTAAACTCATGATCTTCGCTCCGACTTTTCCGATATAGGCTTCCGGGACTGTGAATACATCACCGTAAATTCCATTGAAACGCTGTGCAATGTCTCTTGTCAGTTCCAGATGCTGCATCTGATCGATTCCTACAGGTACTACATCTGCCTGATAGAGCAGGATATCTGCTGCCATCAGCACCGGATAAGTAAACAGCCCCGCATTGATATTGTCCGCATGCTTCGCAGCCTTATCCTTGAACTGCGTCATACGCTGCAGCTCTCCCATATAAGTATAACAGTTTAAGATCCATGCCAGTTCTGCATGACCGGAAACATGGGACTGATAGTAGATACAGTTCTTTTCCGGATCCAGCCCGGCTGCGATGTAAAGAGTCAGAAGCTTTCTGGCGCGTCTGCGAAGCTCAGCAGGATCCTGACGTACGGTAATGGAGTGCATATCCACTACACTATAGAAACATTCATATTCATCACTTAAAGTAACCCAGTTTTTTAAGGCTCCCAGATAATTTCCCAATGTCAGGTTTCCTGTAGCCTGCATTCCGCTGAATAATACTTTCTTATCGTTTAACATAATCTTCTCCTTTTAGTTCCTTATACATTAATATGCAAAATCTGACCTGCGATCGTGAAATACAGGATCAGACTGAGTGCATCTACAATCGTAGAAATCAGAGGAGCCGCCATCATGGCAGGATCCAGTCTGAAGATCTTCGCAATGACCGGCAGCACACATCCGAGCATCTTAGACATTACAACTGTCGCAACGAGGCTGAGGCCGATGACCAGACACACCCGCGGTTCCCCCGGATACATGATGACCAGACGGATATAGTTGGCAGTTCCGAGTACCATACCGACCGCAAGAGATACTCTGCATTCCTTCCACAGAACCTTCCATACGTCGGAAATCTGCACGTCACCAATGGACATGGCACGAATGATCGTGGTACTGCTCTGACTGCCTGCGTTACCGCCGGTGGCCGTCAGCATCGGAATGCAGGTAACCAATGTAGGAAACATTGCAAATGCTGCCTCATACTTCTCCAGGATCAGAGCAGAGATGGTACTGGTGAACATCAAAAGCAGCAGCCATGGGGCACGGTTCTTGGCAAGCTCAAAAACACTCATCTTCAGATAAGGTTTTTCACTCGGCAGGATCGCTGCCATCTTCTCGATATCTTCTGTCGCTTCCTGTTCCATTACGTCTACGGCATCATCGACCGTAACAATACCCACGAGACGGTTCTCATGGTCAACAACCGGCAGGGATAAGAGGCCGTATCTGTTAAATGCCTCTACAACCTCTTCTCTGTCCTCTGTCGTCACGGCCTTGATGATATTGGTATCCATGATCTCATCCAGCGTCGTCTCATAGCTGTTCATCAGCAGATCCTTGACCGTAACGATTCCCTCCAGATGTCGTTTATCATCAATCACAAAACAGGTATAGATCGTTTCTTTATCCACACCATGCCTTCTGATATAAGTAAACGACTGTTCAACGGTCATATGTTTTTTCAGACCGATATATTCGGCGGTCATAATACTGCCCGCACTGTTGTCCGGATACTGTAAGAACTGATTGATCAGGGCTCTTGTGTCCGCCTTGGCATTCTGCAGCACTCTGCGAACCACGGTCGCCGGTAGTTCTTCCAGCATGTCTACCGTATCATCGATGTAAAGCTCTTCGACAATCTTCTGCAATTCATAGTCCGACATACTGTTGATAATATGCTCCTGAACATCAATATCCAGGCAGGCAAATACTTCCGCGCCAAGTTCTTTCGGTAGTACGCGGAATACGATAACCATACGGTCCGGATCCAGTTCCTCCAGAAATTCCGCAATATCCACCTCATTCATCTCTTCAAGGATACTTCGCAATTTACGGAACTTCTTTTCTCTTACCAATTCATGTAATTCTTCCCATGTCTTATCGTCCATTTCCATGCTGATATCCTCCCTCTTGGACATTTTTCATTCATACCATCATAGCATTTTTTCACTCCTATGACAATATTTTCACAGACAAAAAACACCCTTCTTTTCAGAAGGGTGTCTCAGACTGTATTCAGCTTATGCCAGAAAGGCCTTTACTTTTTCATAAATTCCTTTTGCATCCAAACCGTATTTTTCAATCAGCTTTAATGCAGGACCTGATTCTCCGTATACGTCCTGAATACCGATACGAAGCAGCTTCGTCGGAGCCTTCTCACATAAAACCTCTGCTACCGCGGAACCGAGACCTCCGATAACGGAATGCTCTTCCACAGTTACGACCTTACCGGTCTTTGCAGCGGATGCGGCTACCAGTTCTTCATCGATCGGTTTGATCGTATGGATATTGATCACTTCTGCATCGATTCCATCTGCCGCAAGCATTTCTGCCGCTTCCAGTGATTCGCAGACTTCCAGACCTGTTGCAAAGATTGTCACATCTTTTCCTTCTTTTAATACAACACCTTTGCCGATTTCAAATTCATAGGTCTCCGGATCATTGATCACCGGAACAGCCAGACGGCCGAGTCTTAAATAAACCGGTCCGATATATTCAGCTGCCGCACGCACTGCCGCACATGCTTCCACATCATCTGCCGGATTGATCACAAGCATTCCCGGAATATTTCTCATCAGAGAGATATCTTCTGTACACTGATGGCTGGCACCATCTTCACCTACGGAAATACCCGCATGAGATGCGGCTATTTTTACGTTTAATCCCGGATAACCGATCGAGTTTCTGATCTGTTCGTATGCTCTTCCTGTTGCAAACATCGCGAAAGAAGAAGCAAATACGATCTTGCCTGTCGTAGCCAGACCCGCTGCAACTGCCATCATGTTTCCTTCGGCGATACCGCAGTTAATATGTCTTTCCGGATATACCTTTCCAAACATTCCGGACTTTGTGGAACCTGCAAGGTCTGCATCCATAACAACGATTTCCGGATAGTCTTCACCAAGCGCCACCAATGTTTTACCATAGCTTTCTCTTGTCGCAATTCTTTTTACTTCTGACATAATGCTTCTCCTGCCTTTTCTAATTCTTCCAAAGCCTGTGTACACTGTTCATCATTTGGTGCAACACCGTGCCATGAAACTACATTCTCCATGAAGGAAACACCCTTACCCTTGACGGTTTTCGCAACGATCACTACCGGTTTTCCGGTCAGGGTTTTCGCCTTGTCGAATGCCTCTTTCACCTGAACTATGTCATTTCCGTCTTCCAGATGAATCACATGGAAATTAAATGCTTCGAATTTCTTATCGATCGGATACGGAGAACATACGTCCGCAACATCACCATCGATCTGAAGGCCGTTGTTATCAACGATCACTACCAGGTTATCCAGTTTTCTGTGTCCGGCCAGCATAGCAGCTTCCCATACCTGGCCTTCCTGGATCTCCCCGTCACCAAGCAATGTGTAGACTTTATATGATTTATGATCAAGTTTACCTGCAATCGCCATACCCACTGCCGCGGAAACTCCCTGTCCCAAAGAACCGGTAGACATATCAACACCCGGAGTTTTTCCAAGACAAGGATGTCCCTGTAAGTAGGAACCGATATGACGCAGTGTAATCAGATCTTCCACCGGAAAATATCCTTTCAGAGCCAATGCCGCATAATAAGCAGGTGCCGCGTGACCTTTGGAAAGTACAAAACGGTCTCTGTCCGGATCATCTTTCTTTTCCGGACTTACGTTCATCTCTTCAAAATAGAGATACGTAATAATTTCAGCAGCAGATAAAGACCCGCCCGGATGTCCGGCTTTCGCACTGTGAGTGGATGTTACGATTCCCTTACGAACTTCGTTCGCGATTTTCTGTAACTCTAAAATTTCCATAAATATGTTCCTTTCTAGCCTATATAAATAGTATTGCCATTAATTCATTTCATAGATATCAGAATTATAGCAAAGCAATATATAAATGTCAAAAGGGTTTGCAGAATTTCTGAATTTTATGTCAAAAAATGGAAAATAATTCACCTGTTTAATTTTGATGATAAGCTCTGTGGATGAAAGTCACTACCTGACCTCTCTGACATTGATCATTCGGAGAGAACTGATTGTCACCGGTTCCTTCCGTTATTCCGTTTTCAACTGCCCAGAGCACTGCATCATAATAGTAATCTGCAGATGTTACGTCTGTAAATATATTCTTTGCGGAACAGGAAGGCTTTCCTTCTGATCTGTAAAGAAATGTTACAAATTCACCTCTTGTAAGTGTTCTTTCTGGTGCGAAGGAATCCGCCTGATATCCTTTTGTGATTCCGCTCTCAACTGCCCAGAGCACTGCATCGCAATAATATGCGCCTTTTTCAATATCCTTAAATAAAATTTCTGTGGATTCCGGTTTCGGTGCACCGTTTGCTCTCCAGATAAATGTCACCGCCTGCGCTCTGTTGCAGTTCATTTCCGGTGCAAATTCTGTCTCTGTCCATCCGGATGTAATTTCATTTCCGACATTCCAGAGTACTGCATCGTAGAAATAATCACTTTCCGTCACATCATTGAACGGATTCTCCTGTACCACAGGTTTCGGAAGCTTTGTAATGACTTTCTGCACTCTTCCGCACACTTCACAGGTATGTTCCTTCATACCGTGTGAATTTTCTGCAGGTTCTTCCAGTACCGTCCACGGTCCATAGCTGTGTCCGGGTATGGTGAGTTCTGTATAAGAATCACCGCAGCTGCAGGTATATACCTTTCTTCCTGCCGTCGTACAGCTTACCTCTGTGGAGGATATCAGTGAATATGTATGTGTATGCGGAGTTGGAGTTACTGTAACATCCCCTTCTCCGATTTTTGTACTTTTCATTCCACCGGTCGTATTCAGCGCATAAACTGTCACCTTATATGTACTCTCTTCAGTCACTTCCTGCGGAATTGTCAGGAAAAATCCGCAATTTTTATCTAAATCAGCGCGGTAGGCGTTTGCTTTACAGTTTCCTATAAACTTTCCGTCCGCATAAACATCCACTGTTACCGGCTGGTCCGGTGTGTCCGGATCATATGCCCAACCGGAAACCGAAATACTGTTTTCACCGCCGTTCACACGCTCCAGATACCCTTTCGGCACCTGATCCTGTTTCTGCGGAGTCACTGTGACATTACCTTCTCCGATTTTTGTACTCTTCATTCCACCGGTTGTGTTCAGCGCATAGACTGTGACATTACATGTACTCGTTTCCGTTACCTCATACGGAATTGTCAGGGAAAATCCATAGTTTTTATCAAAATCAGTGCGGTAAGAACTTGCTTTACAATTTCCTATAAACCTTCCGTCGGCATAAACATCCACTGTTACCGGCTGGTCCGGTGTGTCCGGATCATATGCCCAACCGGAAACCGAAATACTGTTTTCACCGCCGTTTACATGCTCCAGATACCCTTTCGGCACCTGATCGGCTGCGGAATTATTTGCGGTCAGCTGAACCGTCGTATAGACCGTTCCCTCTTCCCAGTAATTCCATATCACATGATAGCGGTCATAATTATGAGAGTTAATGATCGGAGTACCTGCAGAATTCAGTCCGACGCAGATCGTTGCATGTGCGTTATTATAGAATACCGGACTTCCCATATAAACCGTATTCTTTTCTGCAGTCACATAGTTTCCTCTGTTAGCCGCCATCCATTCACGCAGCCGTTTGGCACTTGTCCATGTGGCACTTCTGTTATTGGCACTTTTATAGTACCATCCGTCTGTTCCGTAAGCAGTGCCGACCACCATAGACATTCCGCCGGCATAGATAGACTGTGAAACATAGTTCGCACAGTCGCCGCCATCAGGATTGAAATTATAATATGCTGAATTATAATAACCTTCGTAATTGACCTGACCTGTGATCCCCGCATTGTGCGATACCCACTTGTCCGCATACTCTGCCGCTTTTTTCGGATCATATCCGGAATAAAAGGCACTTGCCGGCATGACTTCCTCCGATTCGATCGACTGCGGAGTAAATTCTGCCAGTTCCACCGGCTCATAATCCATCGCCTCCAGCTCGGCCTCTGTGGATTCATTCATTGTACAGATCCCGAGAATATCACTTTCATCATATTCATCGGAGACAATCAGGTAGGTACCGTCTGTTTCTTCCAGTGTAATCTTATGATAAGTACCGTATCCCGAAACATCCGTCAAAACTTCTCCATCACTTAAATCATCATAGTCAAAGAAGGTCCACTCGTAAACAAACAGGGTCATCGTACCATCTTCATGATAAATCACATCATCCGCACCATACAATGTGGTAATCTCTGCATCTGTAATCTGAATACCTGCGGCATCCTGAAGAACTGCAATGTTCTCTGCACGCAGGTCCATATCATCCTGCACCTCCTGACTCTGTGACGATGTCTCTGTCGACGGCTCCGCCATCATCCTTGTCCTGGAAATTCCGGCATAATCCTGTTCTCTGGCAGAAAAATACCCGGATATGACAGAATCCAGACTGTTCCCCTCATCCATCAATGCCATCAGTGATACCTTATTTTTGTTTCCAAACCATTCTTCTGTCATGCTGTGGCAGTCCTTCGGCGCCGCTTCCTCTGTATTTTCTGCAAGTGCAGTTACAGGAAGCGAACCGGCCAGAAGGCACACAGCCAGAAAAGAACTTACAAATTTTTTATTCATGTTCTTTACTCCCTTTCTCATAACATCACATTAAACTAGTTATACACAAAAATGCAAAATTATGGAATAGGTTTTCTGAAATCTTAAGAATTAAGATAACTCAAATGCTCCCGTATATAACTGATAGTACTTTCCCTTCTTTGCAAGCAGCTCTTCATGATTTCCTCGTTCGATGATTCTGCCCTGCTCCAGAACCATGATGACATCAGAGTTCTTGATCGTAGAAAGCCGGTGAGCGATGACAAATACGGTTCTGCCCGCCATCAGCTTATCCATACCGTTCTGTACGATGACTTCGGTTCTCGTATCGATGCTGGATGTTGCTTCATCCAGGATCAATACCGGCGGGTCTGCTACCGCTGCTCTTGCGATCGCCAGAAGCTGGCGTTCTCCCTGGGACAGCGTGCCGCCGTCACTGCTGATCACCGTCTGATAGCCATGCGGCAGTTTCCTGATAAAATGATCTGCATTGGCAAGTCTTGCCGCCGCATAGACTTCTTCGTCTGTGGCATTCAGGCGTCCGTAACGGATGTTTTCCATGATCGTACCTGTAAAGAGATGCGTATCCTGTAATACCACACCGAAAGCACGACGAAGTTCTTTCTTCTTTATTTTATTAATATTGATTCCGTCGCAGCGGATCTTACCGTCCTGAATATCATAAAAACGATTCATCAGATTGGTGATCGTTGTCTTTCCGGCTCCTGTGGCACCTACAAATGCCACCTTCTGTCCCGGTCTTGCATAGACACTGACATCATGAAGAACGATCTTATCATCGGTATAACCGAAGTCCACATGCTCCAGAACCACATCCCCTTTCTGCTGCGTATAGGTCAGCGTTCCGTCACCATGCGGATGTTTCCATGCCCAGGTTCCCGTTCTTTCTGAAACCTCTTCAATCGTACCGTCTTCATGCACCTTACATCTGACGATGTCCACATATCCGTTATCCTCCTCCGGTTTTTCGTCCAGAAGGTCAAAGATACGTTCCGCGCCGGCCAGTGCCATGATGATGGAGTTAAACTGCTGGGAAATCTGTGTCACCGGATTGTTAAAGCTTCTGGTCAGCTGCAGGAAGGCTGCCAGATCCCCCAGGGTCAGGCTGCCGATTCCCGCGATCGCAAGCACGGAGCCGATTCCCAGAACAACTACATAGTTGATATTTCCGATATTTCCCATGATCGGCATCAGGACATTGGCAAAGGTATGCGCATTTTTTGCAGTGTCAAACAGCTCTTCATTGAGTTTATAAAATTCTTCTTTTGTCTGTTCTTCATGACAGAATACTTTGATGACTTTCTGTCCGTCGATCATTTCTTCGATATAACCATTGGCAGCACCCAGCGCTTTCTGCTGGCCTATGAAGTATTTTCCGGATTTTCCCCCGATGACTTTTATGACATTCATCATCACAATCACTGCCAGAATGATGATGAGTGTCAGAGGGATGCTTAAAATCAGCATGGAAATAAAGGTGCTGACAACCGTAATCGTGGAAGCTAACATCTGAGGAATACTCTGACTGATCATCTGACGGAGAGTATCCGTATCATTGGTATAACAGCTCATGATATCCCCGTGCTTGTGGGTATCGAAATATCTGATCGGCAGTGTTTCCATATGCGCAAACATTTCATCACGGATGTCCTTTAAGGTTCCCTGAGAAATATACATCATCAGTACATTATACAGATACGTACAGGCCACACCGATCGCGTAAATACATGCCAGTATCAGAATTGCATGAAGCAGAGGTGTAAAGGTCTGAACTTCTCCGCGCAGCATCGGTGTAATATATTCATCGATCAGTTCTTTCATAAATAAGGTTCCGATGACCTGTACCAGGGAACTGACCATAATCGCAATCACTACAATGAAAAACCGGAGTCTATATTTTTTCAAAATAAAACCAAACATTCTTTTGAGCGTCTGTTTCGGATTTCTGCTCTTCTGACCTGCTTTTGATCTTCTTGCTCCTCCCATTGGCGGCATTACTCTTCAGCTCCTTTCTTCTGCAATTCATAGATATCTCTGTAAATCTCATTATTTTTCATTAATTCTTCATGAGTTCCGAACCCATTGACAGTGCCGTGATCCAGTACCAGAATGTGGTCTGCATCTTCTACGGAAGAGATTCTCTGTGCAATGATCAGTTTCGTCGTATTCGGAATTTCTTCTTTAAAGGCTTTTCGGATCATTGCATCCGTTTTCGTATCGACCGCGCTGGTGGAATCATCCAGAATTAAAATCTTCGGTTTTTTCAGCAGTGCCCTCGCGATACAGAGACGCTGTTTCTGTCCGCCGGATACGTTGGTACCTCCACGCTCGATCTTTGTATCATAGCCATCCGGGAATTTCTGTATAAATTCATCTGCCTGTGCAAGCACACATGCATGTCTGGCTTCTTCCGGTGTGGCATCTTCCTTTCCCCAGCGCAGATTATCCAGAATCGTTCCCGAGAACAGCACATTTTTCTGAAGTACCATGGAGACCTGATCTCTCAGGATTTCCATATCGTAATCACGTACATCGACGCCGCCCACCTTCACGGAACCTGCGGATACATCATAGAGTCTCGGAATCAGCTGTACCAGAGTGGATTTGGAACTTCCGGTACCGCCGATGATACCGATCGTTTCACCGGATTTGATATTGATATTCACATGCTCCAATACATTTTTATCTTCTTCTCCGCTATAACGGAAGGAAACATCTTCAAACACGATGGATCCGTCCTTTACCTCAGTCACCGGATTTTCCGGATTTCTGATGGTCGGCTCTTCATCCAGCACTTCCAGAATACGGTCGATGGATGTTTTCGCCATCGTCATCATCACGAAGATCATCGCGATCATCATCAGGCTCATGAGGATCTGAGTCGTATAGGTAAACAGACTCATAAGGGTACCTGTTGTCATATCTCCTGCCACGATATTCTTTGCTCCCAGCCAGGAAATGAGAAGAATACAGGTATACATGGAAAGCTGCATGATCGGACTGTTCATCAATACTACTTTTTCCGCACGGATGAACAGATTTTTCACCTTTTCGGATTCCTTTAAAAACTTTTCTCTTTCGTGTTCTTCTCTGACATAAGCTTTAACCACCCTGATACCTGTCAGGTTCTCCTGCACACTTGCATTTAAATGATCATACTGCTCGAACACTTCCCTGAATCTCGGAAAGGCCTTCGTCGCGATCACGGCAAGACATCCTCCTAAAAACAGGATGGCGATCAGAAACACATAGGCCAGCTGCGGCGCTTTGTAAATGGACATGATCAGAGCAAAAATCAACATAAACGGTGCACGCACACAGATACGGATCGTCATCTGAAAGGCCTGCTGTACGTTAGTGACATCCGTTGTCATACGGGTAACAAGACCTGCCGTCGAAAACTTATCAATATTAGAAAATGAAAAGTCCTGAATCTTTTCAAACATTGCCTTTCTTAAATTTCTGGCAAATCCACTGGATGCAATCGCTGCATATTTACCGCACAGCGCACCGCTTACCAGAGATGCAAACGCTACGATCAGCATCAGCGCACCCATACCGGCCACATAGGCCATATTTCCGGCTTCCACACCGTAATCGATCACCGCTGCCATTAAAAGCGGAAGAATGACTTCCAGGATAACTTCCAATGCAACCATCACCGGGGAAAGAATGGTTTCTCTTCGAAACTCCCCGATATATTTCGCTAATTTTTTAATCATCGGTCTCCTCCTCGTATAATAAGTTTGTAAGCAAGAAAATAACGCTTACAGACTTATTTC
>JBJEMI010000102.1:0-4541 GCA_051879615.1 Lachnospiraceae bacterium | reverse complement strand
ACATGACTGAAAAAGTAATTAAAGATGGAAGCGAAACAAGAAGAGCGAAATACAACATGAAAACTTCTTTCTGTTACCATCAGGATTTCTATGCATATTCTGTGTCTTGATATCTTTTATGACAGTGGGAATCAGAGCTATTATTAATAAAGTGAAAAGCAGAAATTGCTAATTTTATTCCTATTTTCTTTACACAAAGAAATTAGAAAATTCCAGTCTTTATATTTCTAAAAGTATTGTTTTACATTTTTTCAATAGCATAATGTATGTATTACCTTCGTGTGATTCTATTCATACGGAGGTTTCTTTTATAAAAACCTGGAAAGGATATCCATATTTATCGAATTGTGATGTCATCACAGAAAGAAAAGAAGAAATCCTGTATACTGCAATTATAAAGACAAGGAGGAACTATAATGAGAAGATGGATTCCCTTTTTATTGCTTTTATTATTTCTGGCAGGCTGCACAGCATCCAATGAACAGGAAAACAGTTATCGTCAGATCAGTATGGATGAGGCTGTAACCATGATGGAAGAAGAAAGTGGTTATATTATCCTGGATGTCCGGACACCGGAAGAATTTCGTGAAAGACATATTCCCAATGCAATTAATATTCCAAACGAAACGATTGGTTCGGAGGATATTCAGGAACTGCCGGACAAGGATCAGCTGATTCTGGTGTACTGCCGCAGTGGAAACCGAAGCAAACAGGCTTCTGGAAAACTGGCAGAATTGGGATATACGAATATTGTAGAAATTGGCGGCATTAATGACTGGACAGGAGATACTGTTTCAGAACCGTAACATCATCACAGAAGATTAAAAATGATTTTGATATAGTAAGATCATAAAAGAAAAAGGAGGACGATCATATGTCTGTTATCAATATCACTAGAAACAATTTTCAGAATGAAATTATAAATTCCGACAAACCGGTACTTTTGGATTTCTGGGCTCCGTGGTGTGGCCCCTGCCGTATGGTAGGTCCAATCCTGGAAGAGATCGCAGGGGAACGCTCTGATATCAAAATTGGAAAAATCAATGTAGATGAGCAGCCGGAGCTTGCAAGCCAGTTTCGCGTTATGAGCATTCCTACACTGATTGTTATCAAAGATGGAAAAATTGTCAATCAATCTATGGGAGCAAAACCCAAGAACGCAATTCTTGCGATGCTGTAAGGAGGGTCATAAATATGGGATTTTTTGATCTGTTCAAACAAAAAGATATCAATGAGGGCATAAAAGAGTATCAATCTGTTTCAGGAGCTGTTTTACTGGATGTGCGTACACCCCAGGAATATAAAGAAGGACATGTTCCGAAAAGTAAAAATGTACCACTGCAGATGATAGATAAGGTTACATCAGTGGTCACAACAAAAGAGACACCTTTATTTGTCTATTGCTATTCTGGTTCCCGAAGCAGCCAGGCAGTAAATACGTTGAAACGTATGGGATATTCAAACGTAACTAACATTGGAGGAATTTCTTCCTATATAGGAAAGGTGGAACGATAAGATGAAGGTATTAATTGTAGGCGGTGTGGCAGGTGGTGCAACCGCAGCTGCACGCATCCGCAGATTAGATGAAACTGCAGAAATCACGGTATTTGAACGTTCGGGATATATATCCTACGCAAATTGTGGACTGCCGTATTATATTGGAGGTGTGATTACAGATCCGGAGGAGCTGACACTTCAGACACCGGAAAGTTTCTTTTCCCGCTTCCGAATCAATATGAAAGTCCACCATGAGGTGACTGCGATCCATCCGGATCAAAAAACAATTTCGGTAAGGAATTCGAAAACCGGTGAAGAATTTGAGGAATCCTATGATAAATTGATTCTCTCTCCGGGTGCGAAACCAACACAGCCACGGCTTCCGGGTGTAGGAATTGAAAAAGTATTTACCCTCCGTACGGTAGAGGATACCTTCCATATCAAAGAGTATATCAACAAGAATCAGCCAAAGTCTGCCGTATTAGCCGGTGGTGGTTTCATCGGCTTGGAACTGGCAGAAAACTTAAAGGAACTTGGCATGGATGTGACCATTGTCCAGCGTCCAAAACAGCTTATGAATCCTTTTGATGCAGATATGGCTTCTTTTATCCACAGTGAGATGCGGAAACATGGAGTGAAGCTTGCTTTGGGACATACGGTAGAAGGATTTGAAGAAAAAGATGGCGGAATAGATATTTTGTTGAAAGATGAGATGCCGCTGCATGCAGATATGGTAGTTCTGGCAATTGGCGTTACCCCGGATACACATCTTGCAAAAGACGCAGGACTGGAATTGGGAATCAAAGGCAGTATTGTCGTAAATGACCGGATGGAAACTTCTGCACCGGATATTTTTGCTGCCGGCGATGCAGTACAGGTGAAACATTATGTGACCGGGCAGGAAGCATTGATCTCTCTGGCAGGACCTGCCAATAAACAGGGACGCATCATTGCGGACAATATTTGTGGTGGTGACAGCAGATATCCGGGCAGTCAGGGCAGTTCTGTCATTAAAGTATTTGATATGACAGCAGCGACTACAGGAATCAATGAAACCAATGCAAGGAAAGCCGGTCTCGATGTAGATACGGTAATCCTTTCACCTATGAGCCATGCCGGTTATTATCCGGGAGGCAAGGTGATGACCATGAAAGTTGTTTTTGAAAAAGAAACATATCGTCTTCTGGGGGCTCAGATTGTTGGCTACGAAGGGGTGGACAAACGGATCGATGTACTGGCTACAGCGATTCATGCGGGAATGAAAGCTACGGAGCTTAAAGACCTGGATCTGGCCTATGCTCCACCGTATTCTTCTGCCAAGGATCCTGTGAATATGGCTGGTTTTATGATAGACAATATTTCGAAAGGCATATTGAAACAATGGCATCTGGAGGATGTTGATCTTTTACCTCGGGATGGAAGTGTGACTCTTTTGGACGTGAGAACTGTCAGAGAATATGGCAATGGTCATATCGAAGGATTCAAAAATATTCCGGTAGATGAACTTCGGGAACGTCTGGATGAGATTGAAAAAGATAAACCCGTTTATGTGATCTGTCAAAGTGGACTTAGAAGCTATATCGGAACACGTATATTGGAAGGAAACGGATATAAAGCCTATAACTTCTCAGGAGGATTCCGTTTTTACGATGCGGTGATGCATGACCGGTGTCTCATTGAAACAGCAACTGCCTGCGGAATGGATCAGTAAAATATATGCCCATCTTCAATGTTTAAAGGTTGAAGATGGGCATTCGTTTATACATTTTGTAAATGTTCTAATTTTTCTTTATTCAGAATCGTTACGGTACCACGAGACAGTTTGACCATGCCTTCGCTTTGAAAATAGCGGAGCATTCGTGTAATGACTTCCCGGTGTGTACCCAGATGATTGGCAATGGCTTCATGAGTCAGTTTCAATTTATCACTTTCTTCAATCGAAGATTCTTCCAGAAGAAAAGATGCAACCCTTTTATCAAGGCTTTTCCACATGATCTGCTCGATCAGCCACATGACATCAGAAAAACGGGCAGCCATCAGTTCATTGGTATAATTTGCCACGGGTGCGGATTCTTCCATAATGCTTTTATAGATTTCGGTCGGAATGATCCAAAACTCGGTATCCTTTTCTGCCTCAATGGTCACGTCAAACTGAATGGAACGCATCATGCAGGAGGCGGAAAACAGGCACATATCTCTATCAAACAGGCGATAAATGGTAATCTCACGCCCCTCATCAGAGAGAATATATGCACGAAGCTGTCCGGACTTGACAAGAAGAAGACCGGTACAGTCCATGTTTCCATTATGAATGATGGTTCCTTTCTCGACTTTTCGTGTAATAAGCCCTTTCTGGGTACGATTTTTCTGATCTGCAGTCAGTTGATTCCATATGGGAAAATAGTTTTCAAATTTCATGTTCCATTCCTCCTTGCATTGTTTATTATTATATCTTTGTTTTGGGCATATGTCAAATATATTATTGACATATGCCCGAAAACGGCTTATACTGTGAGAAAAGGTTTTCCAAAGGGGGAGTTTTATGCCAAGACCTATGAAATGCAGAAAAGTCTGCCACTTTCCACAGATATTGGAGTTTTCGCCCGTTGATATAAAAACAGAAAGAGAACCGGTCATTTTGGCTGTGGATGAGTATGAAACGATTCGTCTGATTGATAAACAAGGTTTCAGTCAGGAACAATGTGCGGCTTTTATGCAGATCGCAAGAACAACGGTACAGAGAATCTACGAAAGTGCGAGGAAAAAGCTGGCAGATGCTATTGTAGATGGACGTCCGCTTCGGATCGAAGGCGGAGATTTCTGGCTTTGCAACGGACAGAGTGCGAATTGCGGTCAGCATGGCTGTTTCAAACAGATGGTTTATCAGCAATATAAAATAGAAAAAGGAGAACATATTATGAGAGTGGCAGTGACTTATGAGAAAGGACAGATTTTCCAGCACTTCGGTCATACCGAACAGTTCAAGGTCTATGATGTGCAGGAAGGAAAGATCATCGATTCAAAGATTGTAGATACGAATGGCA
>JBJEMI010000101.1:0-4549 GCA_051879615.1 Lachnospiraceae bacterium | reverse complement strand
ATGCCGGCGTGGCGGAACTGGCAGACGCACAGGACTTAAAATCCTGCGGGACTTACCTCCCGTACCGGTTCGATTCCGGTCGCCGGCATTGATTATTGGAAAATAGTCAATGCTTTTTAATTGAAAATGTGGGCTTAGCTCAGCTGGATAGAGCGTTTGGCTACGGACCAAAAGGTCGGGGGTTCGAATCCTCTAGCCCACGTTGAAGTCTTTAAATGTGAGAACATTTGAAGGCTTTTTTTGTTTTGGAAATGAAAAACGAACACATAAATCCACGGAAACACATATAATAAACCAGGAAGAGAAATCGGGGATGTTGATATGGAAGTTTCAATTGTTTCTTCAAAAGAAGTGGAAAAATATTTATTTCATAAAGATTATGTTGTCATTGATGTGCGAAGTCCGAAGGAGTATCGTGCAAAGCATTTAAAAGGGGCAGTCTGTATTCCGTATGAAAGGCTTGCCGCACAGGCACCGCTGTTAAAGAACAGAACATTGATCCTGTACTGTGACCGTGGTGGGCTTAGCATGAAGGCGGCGAAAGAACTGGCAGAAGCAGGATATGATGTAAAGTCTATGGTCGGCGGTATCGAGTCTTATCAGGGACGATATCTGGAAGGCTATGAAAACAGACGTCATCGCTGAGTGGATGCAGGAATATTTCGTTGACATCACAGAATACTGCCGTTAAGATGTTAATAGTAAAGAGAAAGAGGACGAAAATTATGAAGAGATACGAACTGATCGCACCATGTCATTTTGGACTGGAAGCTGTTTTGAAAAGAGAAATCCAGGATTTGGGATATGATGTTACGTTAGTGGAAGACGGCAGAATTACTTTTCTCGCAGATGCAGACGGAATTGTCCGGTCTAATATTTTTCTGCGAACAGCAGAGAGAGTATTATTAAAGGTGGGAAAGTTTCAGGCAGAAACATTTGATGAGCTTTTTGAAAAGACAAAAGCACTTCCATGGGAAGAATGGATTCCTGCAGACGGAAAGTTTTGGGTAGCAAAGGCGTCCTCCATTAAGAGTAAGCTCTTCAGCCCGTCCGATATTCAGTCAATCATGAAAAAAGCCATTGTAGAACGTTTAAAGGGTGTCTACCATGTCAGCTGGTTCCCGGAAACAGGAGCCGAGTATCCGATCCGTGTGACCTTTATGAAGGATGAAATTACGATCGGTATTGACACATCCGGTGTATCTTTGCACAAGAGAGGATATCGGTTGCTGAGCAGTAAAGCTCCCATTACGGAAACGCTGGCGGCAGCACTGATCATGCTGACACCGTGGAAGAAAGACCGGATCCTGGTCGATCCGTTCTGCGGAAGCGGTACATTTCCGATAGAAGCCGCGATGATGGCTGCCAATATTGCTCCGGGAATGAACCGCAGCTTCCAGTCTGAAAAATGGACAAACCTCATTGATAAGAGGCTGTGGTACGAAGCAATTGATGAGGCCAATGATCTGTTGGACGACAGTGTGGAAGTGGATATTCAGGGGTATGATATAGACGGTGATATGATCAGAATTGCAAGGCAGAACGCACGAGACGCAGGGGTAGATCATCTGATTCATTTCCAGCAGAGAGCAGTGGCAGATCTTCGGCATCCGAAAAAATACGGCTTTGTGATCACAAACCCTCCCTATGGAGAACGTATTGAAGATAAAGAGAACCTGCCGAAGCTCTATCGGGAGATCGGTGAAAGTTATGGAAAACTGGACAGCTGGTCCATGTATCTGATTACCAGCTATGATGAGGCAGAAAAATATATTGGCAGGAAGGCGGATAAGAACCGGAAAATCTATAATGGAATGTTAAAAACGTATTATTATCAGTTCCTGGGACCGAAGCCGCCGAAAGGAAATAAAAATCGTGAATCATCATTTGAAAAATAAAGTTCCGGTGCTCCTGCTGCTGGCAGTTCTGGGCAGTATCTCAGGCGGCTGCAGCTTTGAGGGAAGTCCGACAGTACAGGAAGAAGCCAGGACGGGAGATGATGAACAACTGAGCTGGGAATTGATTGAGGAGCTGCCGGATACCTACAGTTATAATGATCAGGGAAAGAACTTCATGGTAAGAGATCAGGAAGAATCCAACCGCTGCTGGGCATTTGCCTCGCTGACGGCTCTGGAAACCTCCAAAAGCATCCCGCAGGAAGGCTCTTTTGACGTAGAGCATCTGATCCGTGAAAATCCGTTTCATGATGAATTTGAGGAGGGCGGAGCCTATCAGATCACCATGGCGTATCTGTTGTCCTGGCAGGGACCCGTTCCGGAACAGGAGGCAGAGGAGGAGTTTCAGGAATCAGCCGGTCCTGCAGTGCATGTACAGGAAGTACGTATGACAGAAGGCAGGGATTACCGGAAAATCAAAGAATTTGTCTATCGCTATGGCGGAGTGGAAACTTCCATATATGTGGATTTCGATGAAGAGACAGCGTATTCCGAGTATTATAATGAAGAGTTTCATACCTACTGTTACCGGGGAGACCGGGAATCCAATCATGAAGTTGTGATCATCGGCTGGGATGATCTGTACCCTGCGGAAAATTTCGTGGGCGATGTGACTGAGGACGGCGCATTTCTGTGCCAGACAAGCTGGGGTGAAAGCTTTGGCAATCAGGGAACATTTTATGTCTCCTACGCAGATACGAAGATCGGAGAACATGGCGTGGTTTACAGCCGTGTAGAAGCCGCGGACAACTATGATCTGATCTATCAGTCAGATCTATGCGGATTTACAGGACAGATCGGTTATCAGGAGAATTACTGCAGCTTTGCCAATGTCTATGAAGCAGACGAAGAGATCCTGCTGCGTGCGGCGGGCTTTTATGCCACCGGTCCGGATACGGAATATAAGCTGTATGCGGTTTCGGATTTTAAAGACAGTGATTCTTTCACAGAAAAGGAATTCGTAAGCTCCGGTAAATTTGCAGATGCAGGATATTATACGGTAGATTTCCCGGAAGGGATACCGATAAAAAAAGGAAAGAGATTTGCGATCGTTGTGGAAATTGTGACGGAGGGAAGTGAATATCCGGTAGCAATTGAAAGCAGGATCGCAGACTTCTCGGAAAAGGCAGATCTGTCGGACGGAGAAGGATATCTGAGTCTTCAGGGGATCCGATGGGAGAACATTGAGAAAACTTCAGATTATAATATCTGTCTGAAGGGATATGCGGACAGAAAAGGAGAATGATATTATGAGAATTATTTTTGCAACCGGAAATGCAGGAAAGATGAAGGAGATCAGAATGATCCTGGCCGATCTGGGTGTGGAGATCTTATCGATGAAGGAAGCCGGGATCGAGGCGGAAATTGTGGAGGACGGAAAGACATTTGAAGAAAACGCGATCATCAAAGCGAAGACGATTGCAAAATATTGTAATGATATTGTCCTGGCAGATGATTCCGGTCTGGAAGTGGATGCATTAAACGGAGAGCCGGGCGTATATTCTGCCAGATACATGGGAGAGGATACTTCATACCGCATCAAAAATGCAAATATTATAGAACGCCTGGAGGGAAAAACAGGAGCGGAGCGTTCGGCACGTTTCGTCTGTGCGATCGCAGCCGCACTGCCGGACGGCAGGGTACTGACATCTAAGGGAACGATCGAAGGTCAGATCGGTTTTGAAGAACAGGGAGAAAACGGTTTTGGCTATGATCCGATTTTCCTTGTTCCGGAATATGGTTGTACAACGGCAGAGCTTTTGCCGGAAGTGAAGAACGAATTAAGTCACAGAGGCAAAGCACTTCGTGCAATGAAGGAAAAGCTTCAGGGAGTATTGATATAGAAGGAAAAATATATGAAGGTACTGTTGGTTAGTGATACACATGGAAGAGATGAACTTTTGGAAGAGATTTTAGACATGGAGAAACCGGACTTTTTCTGTCACATGGGTGATGTGGAAGGTTCGGAGGATTATCTCCGCGCACTGGTGAATTGCCCGCTGGCCATTGTCAGGGGAAACAATGATTTTTACACAGATCTTCCGAAGGATGTTTGCTTTGAATTAGAGGGCCATAAAATTTTTATGACACACGGACATTATTATTATGTGAGTATGGGATATGAAGATATTTTCAGTGTGGGAAGAAAGAAAGGTGCAGACATTATCCTGTTTGGTCATATTCACAGACCGGTCATAGAGGAAGAGCAGGGAATCTACCTGGTCAATCCGGGAAGTCTGACCTTCCCTCGCCAGGCAAAGAGAAGGCCAAGCTATATCGTGATGGACCTGGTCAAAAACCGGGAGCCGAAATTCGAAATAAAATATTTTTGAAGAAAATAAAAAAAAGTGTTGACATTTGTATTTAGCTGTTGTATTATATGTCTTGCGTTGAGACACGGCAGCAAAAAAGCGCCGAAACAACAAAAGTTAACACATTACGGGGTGTGGCTCAGTTTGGCTAGAGCGCCTGGTTTGGGACCAGGAGGCCGCAGGTTCGAATCCTGTCACCCCGATTCTAAGCGGGTGTAGTTCAATGGTAGAACACTAGCCTTCCAAGCTAGATACGTGGGTTCGATTCCCATCACCCGCTTC
>JBJEMI010000100.1:0-86653 GCA_051879615.1 Lachnospiraceae bacterium | reverse complement strand
TACATCAGAAAGTCCCTGTACGATATTTTTTATTCAAAAAGTTGTAAAGTGGTGTAATTTTAATATGCAGTATCCAACATTGAATGTGAAATACACGAACGTATTTCATGATCGCTTTTTAATCCTTGACAGAAAAACGGCGTATCATATAGGAGCGTCGCTAAAAGATGCTGGAAAGAAATGCTTTGGAATTAACCTGATTGAAGATGCCGGTATTATAAGAGATATTTTGCAGAGGTTGGAGTTAGAAACGGAAGAATAGAAGGGAGATGGTTCCGTTGTCCCGGAAGAACCATAAAATGATTGATGGCAAACTTCTTCAGACGGATAAGAAGTATTCTCATCTGAAATTGAAACAAAAGGAAAAATGGCTGAAGATTGATGGAACCGATATCAGTTATCCGGTTGTACAGGGAAAAGATAATGAGTTTTATCTCCACCATGATTTTCAAAAGAACTATGCTATCTGTGGAACACTGATGTTAGACTGCCGGAATGATATTGATGCCAGGCAGGAGCAATTGATTATTTATGGTCACCAAATGAAAGATGGCAGTATGTTCAAGCAATTAAATGGGTATAAAAAAGAAGAGTTTTATCATGAGCATAAGGGGATTACGTTATATTTAAAAAACCAGAAATATCAGTATGAAGTGGCTGCTGTGTATGTGACGAATGTGGCACAAAGCGGTGGTTATTATGATTATTTACACAAAGAAACACGAAAACAGCAGATGAATTATTTACAGAAAATGGCAGGCTGATTGTCCTTGCAAGAAGAATAGGAAGGTTATCTCATGGATTACAAGATCGTGAAAAAAGAAGCATTTACTGTACTTGCAAACGCAAAGACATTCCCGTATGAAGGCGCAAAGGAAATCGTACCGCAGTTCTGGCAGGAACATTTTCAGACCGGAAAGGGTGCTGTGGTCTGTGGCTGTTATGGAATCAATATTGATCTGGAGATGGGGCAGGAGACCTTTGAGTACCTAATTGCAGATCCATACAATCCGCAGAAAGAGATTCCGGAGGGATTTGTAACCAGAACTATTCCGGCTTTTGACTGGGCAGTATTCCCATGCAAAGGAGCCATGCCGGATGCATTGCAGGATGTGAATACAAAAATTTATACCGAATGGCTGCCTGCATTGAAAGAATATGAATTTGCTGCGGGATACTGTGTTGAATATTATGACGATCCGACAAAGTACAAGAAGGGAACCCTGGATGAAGACTACTACTGTGAAATCTGGATTCCGGTAAAGAAAAAATAATCAAAATGTGTAAATCAGGTCAGAATCCGTGTGGTTTTGGCCTGTTCTGTTTTTATAACGTAGTTTGATAAATGCAAAAGATACCAATACACCATATAGAGCTATGAAAACATAAGGGGATATAGTACAATGGAAATCATAGAAATTGAATACATGATTGTATGACAAGGGAAGGAGAAAATTGTCTATGTGCAGAAAAACCTATGAATTTCATGCAGTTATAGAAGCTGTTCCTGATAAGGGCGGTGCATATATTCGTTTTCCATATGATATTAGGAAAGAATTCGGAAGAGGCAGAGTGAAAGTGAATGTCACTTTTGACGGCGAGCCTTATTGCGGCAGTATTGTGAATATGGGAGTGAAGAGCGAAGATGGTTCTGTCTGTTATATCATAGGAATACGCAAAGAAATCCGCAGTAAGATTGGGAAACAGGCGGGTGATACGGTTTGGGTCACAGTATCGGAATGGGAAGAGAGGCAATTGAGATGTGGGAATGATAGTGAAAGGCACTCTCCGCTTTGGAGAGTGCCATAACCTTTTGATTGATCCTGATTTTATTCTGCTATCTCAAACTCTGCATAGTAGATTGCTGTATCGTAATCACCGGTTGCTCTGAAATCCGTGATTTCTTTTCCTATCCTGTATTGACCTGTTGGAAGTTCTCCGTATAACCATTCCCAGTTTACTTCCCATTCTGATATGCTATCTGCTGGAATCATCCATGCTTCTTCTGTCCATCCAATATCGTCTTGCAGAATGTGATCAACTTCCTTCCAACCATTCTCCTGTGTCCAGCTCTCTACAATATACCAGCTCCCTGTCTGCAATTCTCCGATTGGTTCTCCCTCGTGTTGAGTACACTTGAGTGTGATGCTTGTTGGAGTAATGTTTTCGACTTCTAAGGTGATACCCCAGTTCTCCTCAAAAGACATGAATTCCGGCGGCATATATGATGATGCTATTTTCTCAGGTTCGGATAATTCTAACCACTGCAAGGTTGCATTTGATAATTCTGATTTACGGTATTCTTTTCCATTGTATATAATGATTTCATCCGCTTCTTCTCCGATGTCTTTGACAACTTTGATACTGTATACTTCTGTAATTTGTGCGGGATAACTTTCCGCAAGTTCTCCGTTATACGTGATTTTTATAATGTCACCGACCTCTGGTTCCGGAGACGGGCTCATGTTTTTCATGGGTACTGTAATCCGGTCTGCACTATTTAATTCTTGACTGCCCTCTACCGGTTCTACTAAAAAATAGTTATCGTGAATTTCCAGAATGACTGCTTCAAGTATAGTGTGATCTCCTTCATCCATTCCACTTGGCTTGAGCCATTGACCTGTTTCTTCGTCTTTCACTAAAACCAGCTCGAAACCTTTGTCCGGTCTGTTAAAATAAATTTCTGTATCGTCTGAAGCAAGCTCTAATATGAAACTATTTTTTGCTCCGATCGGACTGTTTATTCCGCCGAATGTTGAATAGAATGTGAGATAATGTGGTTTAACTCCACCTCCATTGTCTTTGAATCCTCTGATATATCCCATAGATGTTGGAATCCCTACATTAAGCGTTATTTCCGTTCCATCCTCTGATACGGAATAATCAACCAATACTGCATCCGTTCTTTTTTGAAAACCTGTGCCAACTAAGAATATAGATATTAATACAACCATAACTGAGATTACCGCAATTATCTTCTTTTTCATAATCAAACACCTCATTTCATAAAAATTTTTCTTGTTATTTTCATTTTATCATGCTGAAGTATTCTTTGAAATGCGCTTCAGAAATTCTTAAGATTAAAATTTACAATGATATACTTCAATAAGGAAGAAGATTTTGGATCTGATGGATAAAGTTGAGTTTTTAAGAAAAACTTAAGAGTTTTTTTGGAAAATGAATATCTTTCTGTATTACACTAAGAAGCACGACAGAGGGGGTTTTTATGGACGAAAGAGAACGGCTGCCTGAGCGGAGCGTACAATTGCGTGAAAAACAAGCGAGGGAAGAGCGAGTGCGCAGAAAACGCAGGCGCAGAAGAAAAAAGAAAATGCTGAGGGCACTTATTTTAACTTTACTGATTGTGGTCGGAATCTGTTTGCTTGTACTTTTGTTCCGGTTAGGTCGTCTTTTATTAAGCGCAGCAAAGACGGGAGAGCTGGAGCTTCCATGGAATCAGGCAGAAGCAGTGATTCTGTTAGACGCCGGGCATGGCGGCAGGGATCAGGGCGCCAGTTATGGAGAGGTGCTGGAAAAGGAATTGACCCTGGAAATTACCAAAAAGACAAAGGAACTTTTGCAGAAGGCCGGATATCGGGTAAGCATGACCAGGACAGGTGATACTTTTATAAACAAATATGACCGGGCAGATTATGCCAATCGGGAAGAACCGGATATATTTGTAAGTATTCACTGCAATTTCCTTGAGAAAGGTCAGGCAGATGGTATTGAAACCTTTTATGCTGAGTCCAAGGGCACGGACAGCCTGATGCTGGCACAGGAGATTCAGTGCAATATTACAGAGAAGACCCGGGCCGGCGATCGGGGAGCGAAGACGGCCGATTATGTAGTCGTGAAAGACACAAAAATGCCTGCAGCTTTGGTAGAGGTGGGATTTTTGAGCGATGCCCATGAGCGGGAACTTTTGCAGCAGGAAGAGTATCAGGAAAAACTGGCAGAAGGGATTGCAGCCGGAATTCAGGCATATTGGGAAGAACAAAAGCAGGAGACCGGTATGGAGCCGGAGCCGATGGAAATGTGGAACCGGGCGGTATCCGATTAAGACAATGCAGTTATTTTTCCTTAATAAAGTTTACAAAAACTTTATTAAAATTATTAGCACTCACTATTGACGAGTGCTAATAACAGTGGTATAACATAACCAGAACGAAGGAGATCAGAGCTACGAAAATATAGCGAATCTTTCCCGAAGTTTAAAAATCAAAAAGGTTCACGGTTATGACACCGCGTATTAAGGAGGAATGACATATGTTGATGCCTAGTATTTTTGGAGAAAGTTTATTTGATGAGTTCTTTGATGATTTTGCACGTCCGGTTAAGAATGCTGCAAGATACGGTACTCCTGCCACTGCTGTTATGAGAACAGATGTGAAAGAGAACGAAACAGGTTATGAGCTGGATATTGATCTTCCGGGATATAAGAAGGAAGATGTTCAGGCGAAACTGGAAGACGGATATCTTACCATCACAGCAGCGACAAAAACGAATGATGATAAGAATGATGAAGCCGGTAAATATATTCGCAGAGAAAGATATTACGGCACCTGCAGCAGAAGCTTCTATGTTGGAGAAGACATCAGACAGGAAGATATCAGAGCCAGATTTGAGGATGGTATCCTGAAGATTGGTGTTCCGAAGAAGGAAGTAAAGCCGGAGGTTGAGGAAAATAAGTTTATTACGATCGAAGGCTGATGACAGTTTGAATAAGGCAGAAGGGGATACCGGTTGGGATACTGTGTATCCCTTTCTTTGATTCGGGAGGTGATGGTTGATGGCAAAGAAAGATTATTATGATGTTCTTGGTATCAAACGCAGTGCGGATGAAAAAGAAATAAAGCGTGCCTATCGGAGGCTTGCAAAGAAGTATCACCCGGATACAAATCCGGGTGATCAGCAGGCAGAACGAAAATTCAAGGAGGTCACAGAGGCCTACAATGTCCTGAGCGATTCCGAAAAGAAAAAATTGTATGATCAGTATGGATTTGCTGCATTTGGAGAAGGTTTCGGGGCAGAACAGAATTGGTCCGGCAGGCAAAGTGATTTTTTTGAGGATTTCTTTGAAGATATGTTTCGTTCCCGGACTCGAAGTGACTTTGGCGGCAGCCATTTCAGAAAGCGGGGCACGGATGTTTACGCTGATATCAGCATCAGCTTTGAAGAGGCTGCTTTCGGCTGCGAGAAAGTATTGCAGCTGCAGAATGAAAAAGGAAAAACCAGCTCTCTGCAGGTGCACATACCGGCCGGTATCGATGAGGGCCTGAGTGTGCGTCTGAAGGGAAAAGGCGGAACCGGTATCGGAGGCGGATCTGCCGGAGATCTTTTGCTGAAAATTCATATCATTCCTAAACCGGGATACGAACGGAAGGGAAATGATGTTTACGTAACAGTCAATATTCCTTATGTAACTGCAGTACTTGGCGGGGAGGCCATTGTACCGACCCTGACGGGAAAAGTATCCTGTAAGATTGCGCCCGGAACACAGTCCGGAAGTAAGATCCGGCTGAAAAACAAGGGGATTCCGTCGATGAAGAATCCGGAACATAAGGGAGACCAGTATCTGATCATCCAGATAGAGGTGCCGGGAAATCTGACTCCGGATGAACGGCAGAAACTGATGGAATATGATAAGGTCTGTAAAATGCACGGGCATGGAGGCAGTGCCGCGTAACGGTAAGATTGTTAAAAATCCGTTGTGTTTCTCTGAAGTGTAAGCTATACTACGTATAGAAATGCGGAGGACACAGATGATGCATGTAACCGATAAATTAATAAGACCACTGACAGAAGTCAAATATTTAAATGCGGATAATGTTGACCGGTATCGGAGCATTATGCGCATTTTTTATGAGAATTATGAAAAATTAAGATACTGGATGTATCAGGAAGATGTATATGAGGAGATGATACGGGACCCTTATTTTGCGGAATACCGTTTGGAGCAGTGTCAGCAGGACCTTTCTGTACTGACGGAATGGAAAAATCTGGTCACAATTCAGGATACGAGGAAGGTAGCTTCCATCGAGGAATTTAAAAATAAAAAATTCCGTTATCAGATGTCAGAATACAGTGTGGAAATAGAACGTCTTGTACTCAGGCTGGAGAATCTGTTCATTGAAGGGGCATCTCTGGAACCGACCCTGTTGGAGAGGATCCGGCACAGTATTGAGAAATTTCCGGAAATGGGAAGACAGGACATCAATACCGTTTATACATGGTGGAACGATTTAAATAATGATTTCATTCGTCTGAACCAGAATTATCAGGATTATATCCGTGACCTGAACAGTGTCAAAGCAGAAGAGATGATGCGTACCAGGGAATTTCTGGTATTTAAGGATAAGCTTGTGGAATATCTCAGAAATTTCATTAAGGGTCTGCAGAAAAATGTAGGAGTGATAGAGGAAGATCTGCGCATGATCGGGCCTGAACTGCTTGAACAGGTATTGGAGAAGGTCAATCAATATGAGCTGTCCATTCCGAGAATGGATGTGGAAGTATCTCCGGAGCTGATCGAAGAAAAAACAAAAGGGCGTTATCAGAGCATCCGAAGCTGGTTTGTGGCAGAGAACGGACAGGAAAATGAAGCCGGGAAATTATTTGATGCGACCAATGAGATTATCCGCAGGATCACCCGTTATGCGACTCAGTTAAGTGAGAAGAATGCGCTGGGTGCAAACCGCAGGGAGGAATACAGGAAGGTGGCGGAAATTTTCCTGAAGTGTGAGGATGTTTCAGAAGCACACAGGATGTCTGCGATGGTTTTTGGACTGGAACGTCCGTTTCATTTGAAAGGGGACAGACCCAGGGAAACGGACAGCATGAACAAAGGAGTCTATGAAGAGGCAGCGCAGGAATTTCTGCTGAAACCCAGAATCCGGACCTATCGGGAGAAATCGAGACGAAGCTCCATCAGGGACAGCCGGAAAGAAAAAGAAGAGACGCGCAGCCGGATGCTGAAGCAGCTGAGGGAGGACCGCAGAAAAATCGAACTGCTGGAGCAGAACGGACGCATTGATTTTGCAGAACTTCCTGTACTGGAGCCGAGAGTGCGGGAAATACTGCTGAAATGGTTATCCGATGCACTGGAGGATGCGGATTATTCCGCACGGACAGATGACGGAAGGCTGTATGTTCTGGACATGAGTCAGGCAGATGAGCGGTGTGTGGTACATTGTGAAGACGGTAATTTTACAATGCCGAAGCTTGCGATTGTATTTCAGGAGGAAACAGAAGCGTGAAGGAGTTAGAGATATTACTGGATAGACGCTGGGTATTAAAATCAGAGGATAAAGAACTATATTACAGGATCAGGGATTCACTCGGAGAAATTCGCCGGTTTGCAACGGATAAGCTGGGATGTCAGATCATTGAAAATTCACTTCTTGTAAAAATGGAAAAAATACCGGCGATTCCGGAAAGATTTATGGGAATTGAAGCTTTTACATCGAGAGAGGAATATGCGTTCCTATGTATTTTGCTGATGTTTCTGGAAGATAAGGAAGCAGAGGAGCAGTTTATTCTTTCTCAATTGACAGAGTATATTGCGGCAAATATGCCGGGGCAGCCGGCAGACTGGACATTGTATACAAACCGCAGGAGACTGGTGAAGGTGCTGCGGTATGCGGTAGAACAGGGGATTTTGAAAGTGACGGACGGCAGTGACGATCTGTTTATGGATGAGCAGTCCGGAGAGGTGCTGTATGAGACGACAGGGGCCTCACGTTATTTTATGAGAAATTTTCCCCGGGATATTATGGAATACAGACGGCCGGAGGATTTCATGGAGAGCGACTGGTTCGAGATGAATGAGGATCGGGGAATTGCAAGGAGACACCGTGTTTACAAGAGACTGCTCTTTTCGGTCGGAATGTACAGGAATGCGGGTGCTGAAGAGGATTTTGAATATTTAAAATATTATGGGCATCGTCTGGCGGAGGATCTGGAACAGAACTTTGATTGCCGGGTACATATCCACAAAGGGAGTGCGTATTTTATGCTGGGAGATGAGTGTCACATAGGTACCGCATTTCCCGGAAACAATGCAATTTCAGATATTCTTCTTCTGTGCTGTGCGAAGATCCGTGAAAAGGTGGAGAGCGGAGTGTGGAAAACAGGAAGCAATGAGACGGTTGTTGTGGAAAAGATAGAATTTGAACAGATGCTCAGAGCAGTAAAGGCAGAATCCGGCTCCGGATTTACGAAAAATTACAGGGAAATGCCGGAAGGTGAGTTTGTACGTGAGATTACGGAAAATCTGGAAAGGTGGACCTTTATCAGATGCGAGGAAAAAGAACATCAGGTGATCATCTGCCCGTCTGCGGGAAAACTGACGGGATGTTATCCTGAAGATTATACGGGAGAAAGTAAGAATGAATAGTAGTAAGTGGCAGGCAAATAAAATCGGCCTTATCAATTTCTGGTATTATGACGAGCAGGAGTTTCCGTTTGTGAAGGGAAGAATGCTGCTGCGCGGTTCGAATGGTTCCGGAAAATCCGTTACCATGCAAAGTGTAGTTCCGCTCCTTCTGGATGGAAATATGAGTCCTGAGCGTCTGGATCCCTTTGGTTCCAGAGACAGGAAGATGAGCAGTTATCTTCTGGAGGAGGATGACGGCCGGGAAGAGCGTACCGGATATCTGTATCTGGAATTCAGACGGAAAGAGAGTGAAACCTATCTTACCATTGGAATGGGGATTCGTGCAAGAAGAGGAAAACCGTTGGATAAATGGTATTTTGGCCTGACTGACGGAAGAAGAATCGGGCAGGACTTTTTCCTGTATAAAGAAACAGATGAGAAGGTGACCCTTTCGAAAAAAGAGCTGGAGAATCGGATTCAAAACGGCGGTCAGGTGTTTGATCGTCAAATGGAGTATATGGAATTTGTGAATCGGCAGATTTTCGGTTTTGAGACGGTGGAAGAATACAAAGAAATGATAGATCTTCTGATACAGCTTCGCACGCCGAAATTGTCGAAGGATTTTAAACCTTCGGTGATCAATGATATTCTGAGCGATTCTCTGCAGCCTTTATCGGATGGGGATCTGCGTCCGATGTCCGAGGCGATTGAAAATATGGACACGATGAATCTGAATCTGAAAGCCAGACAGGAAGGAAAACAGGCAGCAGAGCGAATTAACCGGATCATGGATAAATATAACCGGCTTATTTTATTTGAAAAAGCAGAGCAATATGAAGAGAATCGGAAAAGACTGGAAGCTCTCGAAAAGGAAGAAAACGACAGGAAAAAACAGATAGAGGAATGCCGGAACAGGGTACAGGAGCTGGAAAAACAGAGAGCTGAGCTGGATGCGAGAAGAGATGCTTTGGAAAAAGAAAAGGATTCTTTGAGTAAAAGCGATGCGGTCGGGCTGAAAGCCAGAGAAATAGAACTGGATCTCAGAATAAAAGAAAAAGAAGCTGAGCTGAAAGCCAGGGAAGAGCAGCTGGAAGCCAAGAAGGGACAGTATGTTGAAATCGCGGCAAAGCAGAAGGCAGAACAGGATAAGGAATACCTGAAGGAACGGGAACTGACAGAGCTTTTGGAGGAGATGCAGGAAGAGGCAGATGAAATGGCCTTTCAGGAGCACGCATTTCTCAGTGCGGAATTGACAGAGAGTCTTCGGGAACCGTATGCCTTTGATACACATGAGAGGCAGTTTGAACAGACACAGAAAGGGATCACGGACGGACTTTTGATTCTGCAGAAAGCAGATATGCAGCAAAGACAGACGGAGGAGCTGCTTCAGAAAAGGGAAAAGCATCAGCGGGAGACAGATGCGGCACAGCGTCGGGTAAGTGAACTGGAAGCGGTATTTGTACAGGTACAGAATGAGTGGAAAGAGGCGCTGTATGGTTGGAACGGTCATAATCAGGAGCTGGTACTGTCGAAAGAACA
Source organism: Lachnospiraceae bacterium (assembly GCA_051879615.1). Lineage (GTDB taxonomy): Bacteria > Bacillota > Clostridia > Lachnospirales > Lachnospiraceae > HGM12587. The sequence continues at coordinate 76,737 of JBJEMI010000100.1, read as the reverse complement.
GCTCAAGGCTTTGGCACGGTTTGCGGAAACCTATGACGAGAAGTCGGATTTTGGAAAAGTACGTCAGTCCGTGGCAGATATCTGGATTGCCTGTAAAGGGAAAATGGATGCTGCGATTCAGAAGAACCGGATGAAGGCACAGGAATTGCAGGAAGAGTATGAAGAACAGAAACGGCAGCTGAAGGAATGGGAGGATCATAAGGAGCCCGAACCGGTCCGCAGTGATGAAGTTCTGAAAAACCGGAAGCGCCTGCAGGAAATGAATATTCCGTATCAGGAGTTTTATAAGGTGATTGAATTTGGTCAGGAACTGGACCGGACAGCCTGTGACCGTCTGGAAGAAGCACTGTGCTACATGGGGATTCTGGATGCTCTCGTGGTAGAGGAACAATACAGGGATCAGGTATTGTCGATGGAGAGGGGCTGCCATGACAAATATCTGTTTGTGCAGAAGCAGCGGGCTGAGAGAAGTATTCTGGATGTTCTGGAACTGAATGACTCGGTCAATGATATATTCTTTAATCAGAGAATCACCGGGATTCTGGGAAATATTGCGTACGATGAGGAAGGGGTTACTTCAATCTCCTCAGATGGAATCTATCAGATCGGTGTTCTGACCGGAACACTCACCGGAGAATATAAGGCGGGATTTCTCGGAACCAGGGCAAGAGAACAGAACCGTCAGGCAAAGATTGCTGCCTGCAGGGCGGCGATGGAGACGCTTGAAACCGAGATAAGTGAGCTGAACAGAGAGGCAGAGGGACTGGAGAAACGGGTCGGACAGCTGGCAGCCGAGTATGAGAAGCTTCCGGAGGACACTGATTTACGTGAGGCATACCGGATGATGACGGATGCAGGGAGAACTGCCGAACGTATGAAGGAAGAAGGACTTCTTATGGAAGCACAGCTCCGTGAAATGACGGAAGTACTAAAGGAGATGAAAAAGGAGGCACTGCGGATTGCGGACAGGCTTTATCTGGCCTGCAGTTATGAGGTGTTCCAAAGAGCGGATGCAGCAGCCCGTGCGTACGGACAGCATTTTTACCGCCTGAAATCCGGACATGAGCTGTATCTGCAGATTGTATATCATCTGAGCGAACTGAGCGAGCGCATGGAAAATCTGGATGCCGATATGGACCGGATCCGTTACGATGTGGGAAATACAGAAAAATCATTGAGAGCAGACCGTGAGGAATCTCTTTCTGTGCAGGAACAGTTAAAACTGACAGATTATGAAGAAATCAAAGAACGGCTGGATGCCTGTATGAGATGGCTGAACGGGTATCCGGAGAAATTGCAGGAATGTGTGGAAGAGAAGACCCGGAAAGGTGAGCAGATCAGGAATGCTTTAGAACAGGTCGAAGCCGGTTCCGAACGTATCAGGGAATGCAGAAGAAAAGCACAGTATCTGCAGAAATGCTATGAGGCAGAAAAAGGACTTGCCTATGTGAAGTTACCGGAAGAACTGTCAGAAGCTGTAGGAAAGGTATGTGATTTTCTGGCTGCAGACTGCAGAGACCTCCAGAAAGATTCCGTTATTCGGGATTTGAATAAGGTATATTTTGAAAACAGAGGATTTCTGAATGATTATCAGCTCATGCAGGTAGAACTGTTCGGAGAATTAAATGAGCAGGCACAGAGGGGTGATCCTTCAGCGAAGCGTCTGGATATTGTGGCGAGATATCAGGGCGTCAGGATCCCGTTTTATAAGCTGCTCGGACACCTGGAAGAAGAGATCGCACAGCTGCAGGAACTGATCAGAGCAGGAGACAGGGAACTGTTCGAAGATATCCTGGCCAATACGGTCAGCCGTAAGATCCGGGGAAAGATCAACAGTTCTAATATGTGGGTCGATAAAATGAATGCCCTGATGGGTGCCATGAATACTTCCAGCGGATTGAAATTAAGTCTGCGCTGGAGAAGCAAAACAGCTGAAAATGAGGATCAGCTTGATACAAAAGAACTGGTAGAGCTGCTGAAGAAAGATTATCGTCTAATGCGGGAAGATGAGGCGGCGAAGCTGTCGCTGCATTTCCGCTCAAAGGTGGATGAGGCCAGAAGACATGCCGGGGACAGCGCAGGTACGGTTTCATTTTATCAGATGATGAAGGAGACCCTGGATTACCGGAAATGGTTCGAATTTCAGCTTTTCTCACAGAAGAGCGGGGAGCGGCAGAAGGAGCTTACAAACAGCGTATTCGGAACATTCAGCGGCGGTGAAAAAGCGATGTCCATGTATGTGCCGCTGTTTTCTGCGGTGGTAGCCAAGTATCAGGGCGGACGGCCGGATGCACCGCGTCTGATTTCACTGGATGAGGCATTTGCCGGTGTGGATAATAAGAATATCAGGGATATGTTCCGGCTGATGACGGAGTTCGGGTTTGATTTCATCATCAATTCCCAGGTACTGTGGGGTGACTGTGATACACTGGACGCATTGGCGATTTATCAGCTGCTGCGGCCGGAAAATGCAAAATTTGTAACCGTAATGCCATATCTGTGGAATGGAAAGGCGAAGGAGATGCTGGATGATGAAAGAAAGATGGAACAAAGAGCCGCAGAATTCGCCGGATAGGGAATGTATCGAATATTTTCGGGAGAAGCCGGTTTTTGACCGGCTTCTTCGTGGATTTCGGAAAAAATATGCTTCGTACGGGAGCTTTGCCGGGACGGTGGTACTGCAGAATGTGACTCGGGAAGATATAGAAAATCTGGAAGGTTTTTTTCAAAGGAATTATCATGGGCAAAAATCGGTATCCGTCTCTGCGGAACGCTTCGAAAAGGCATTCAGGAACAGCAAGTACGGAAAAATGACTCCCAAAGAACTGTTGGAACTGTATTTTGGGGAAGAAATGACCGGAAAAGGAGAGCAGAAAAGGGAAGAAGAACGAAGATGGCTGCGGATGCTGGAACAGATGCTGGAAAGGTATGCAGGGACACCGGCTGGTCGGTGGATTTGCGGACTGAAGTCTGCGGCTGAAGAGAGATTGGAGGAAAAGAGCCTGAAGGCAGATATGAGTGCATATCTGATGAAGCGCTACCGGGAATCCGGCAAAAATCCGGAGGAGATGCAGAAGATCCTGCATCTTGCATCAGAGGTGATCAATCATTTTCCGTACAGACAGGGGAACAGGGAGTATCTGGCGATGTTTGCCGCCATGCTGACCGGAAATCCACATGCCTTCGACGAAGGAACGAGAGATGGAAAGCTTTTGTCTTTGCTGGCACAGTGGAATGTCGAAAACAGGAAAAAAGAGATTGAAAAATCAGAGATCTTTCCGGCGATGCACAGGCAGCGATTGTATCTTGCTGTTGGAATTCTGAAGGACGATATCTCCAACTATGCAATGGTTTCAGGAATCCTTGCGTGGAAAAAGAATGGAGAAATCCACATGGGGATGGACGGGTTTGGCAGAGAAGGAGATATGGTGCAGGTGCCGCTGAGTGTGATTGCCGGCTGGGAAAGAGTGGAATGTCCGGAACAGACGATCTATATTGTGGAAAATCCTTCTGTTTATGCCATGCTTTGTGGAAAATGGAGAGGAAAAAGGGCATGCATGTGTATGAACGGGCAGCCGAGGCTCAGTTCAGTGCTGATGCTGGATCTGCTGGCAGAAGCAGGCGTGAAGGTATACTATGCCGGAGATTTTGATCCGGAAGGACTGCTGATTGCCCAGAAGATCAGGCAGTACTATGGAGGAGAATTTGAGTACTGGCATATGTCGAAGCAGGTGTATGAGAAGAGCCGCTCAGAAGAACAGCTTTCGCAAAGGCGACGGAAAATGCTGGAGCGGATTACGGATCCGGAGCTGGCTGAAACAGCTGAGGCGGTAGCGAAGAACGGACTGGCCGGTTATCAGGAGAATGTATGGGATCTATATTGTAAACCGATAAAGTAACAATGGTTGACAATGGAAAACGAATATGCTATATTTTTCTGGTAACAGGATAGGGATTATCCGATGTTGGAATCAAATGAGGAGGTAACGATCAATGAGAACATCAGTATTGACCGGTAATAAAACGGTGGATATGATCTACAGTGCAATGTTTGTGGTATTGATAGCGATCTGTTCGTGGATTTCTGTTCCGGCTGCAGTACCGTTTACACTGCAGACCTTCGGCGTATTTATGGCTGTCGGACTTTTGGGCGGAAAGAGGGGCAGTATGGCCGTTCTGGTTTATATTCTTCTGGGAGCGGTCGGATTACCGGTTTTCGCGGGCTTTACAGGCGGTATCGGTATTATTTTCGGCAGCACCGGAGGCTATATCATAGGATTTCTTCTGGCTGCACTTGTTATGTGGGGTGTGGAAAGGATCATGCCGAAAAAAACATGGATTCTGGGTCTTTCCATGGTGCTGGGACTTTTGGTCTGCTATGCATTCGGTACGATCTGGTTTATGATCGTCTATGCAGGGAACACAGGAGAGATCGGAGTGTGGACGGCACTGAGCTGGTGTGTATTTCCTTTTGTGATACCGGATCTTGTAAAAATTGCATTGGCACTGGTTGTCTGCAGGAGACTCTCAACTGTGATCGGGATTGACAGAAGGTAGGAAAAATGGAAAAATATCAATACAGAATCAGGGCACATCATGGGATGTGCCTTGCCTTCTTTAAAGGAAAAGGCTACAGTAATGAATTTACAGAGCATATGGGAAAAATCAAGGAAAGGCTTACGGAAAATCCGCTTGTCTGTATTACAGATCAAACAGATATTATCTGCAGCTGCTGTCCGAAGTCAGTGGAATTCTCTGTGCCGCGGATAGGAAGGGAAGAATATGACGACAAAGGAAAAGCTGTTAGAACTGTTTGAATCAAATAAGGGAATGTTCTTTTCGGGAGAGGAGCTTGCCGGGAAGCTGGGCGTATCCAGAGCAGCTGTCTGGAAAGCGGTAAAAAGTCTTCGGGAGGATGGCTATGAAATAGAAGCAGCCACCAACAGGGGATACAGTCTCTCTCTAAAAACAGATATATTGTCTCCCCAGGGAATCAGAAAATACCTGAACCCGGAACTGGAAAATATGGATATTGTCGTTCTGCCGACTGCAGGATCTACCAATGAGGTAGTCCGCGAGAAAGCCAACAGCGGAATTCCGGAAGGGTATCTGATAATAACCAATGAACAGACCCGCGGACGGGGGCGCTGCGGACGGGATTTTTTCTCGCCTTATGGAACCGGTATTTATATGAGCCTTTTGCTCAGACCCCATCAGTACTCTGCCCGTCAGGCAGTCAGAATCACGACGATGGCAGCCGTTGCCATGTGTGAGGCAATAGAAGAGGTATCCGGAGAAAAGGCAGAGATTAAATGGGTAAATGATATTTATGTGAAGGGAAAAAAGGTCTGCGGTATTTTGACGGAGGCTTCCTTCGGACTGGAAAGCGGGGTGCTGGAATATGCTGTCCTTGGTGCGGGACTGAATATCTACCGGCCGCGGGGCGGATTTCCGGGAGAACTGGAAGAAACGGCGGGAGCTGTCTTTGATCGTACAGGAGATGATGTGAAGAATCGTCTGGCAGCAGTCTTCCTGAATCGTTTTATGAAGTATTACAGTACCCGGGATCAGACCTCTTATGCGGAAGAGTATCGGAGGCGAAGCCTGGCAATCGGAAGGGAAGTTAACGTAATTTTCCAAAATCAGAGCCGCAGAGCCTTTGTGCATGGCATAGATGATGAGTGTCGGCTTTTCGTTGAATATGACGATGGGGAAAAGGAAACTCTTTCCTGCGGAGAGATCAGTATCAGATTGTAAAATCCGGATATGCCTGTTGCACAATTCCTGTTTTCCGTGTTAGATTAATAGTATTCTTAATAAAGAACGGAAACCGGGGAGGAAATATTTGATGTATCAGGACAATAAAATCTGGATCGGTGTATCCGGAGAGGAAAAAATATATATTTATCCGAAGATGGCGAACCGTCACGGTTTGATTGCAGGTGCGACAGGAACCGGAAAGACAATGACTTTAAACGTGCTTGCGGAATCTTTCAGTGATTGTGGTGTACCGGTCTTTCTGGCAGATGTAAAGGGTGATCTGGCGGCAATGTGCAGACCTGGGACAGAGAGCGAGAGTACACAGAAGCGTATCGATGCCATGGGACTTGCGGAGCATGGATTCAGGTTCAGCTCCTATCCGACAGCCTACTGGGATGTTTACGGAGAAAAGGGAATGCCGCTTCGCACCACGATTTCCGAGATGGGACCGCTGCTTCTTAGCAGAATTCTTGGCTTAAATGAAACACAGTCGACGATTCTTACGATTGTCTTTAAGATCGCTGACGATGAGGGAATGCTGCTGCTGGATACAAAAGACCTTCGTTCCATGATTCAGTATGTGTCAGAGCATTCAAAAGAATATGCGGCAGAATACGGAAATATGGCAAAGCAGAGTCTGAACGCGATCCTTCGTTCGGTCGTAGCACTGGAAGCTGAGGGCGGCAGACAGTTCTTTGGCGAACCGGCATTAAATATCACCGACTGGATGTATACGGACCGCAGCGGCAGAGGTGCGATTCAGATACTGGATTGTCAGAAGCTGAATCGCAGTCCGATGATGTACTCTGCGTTCCTGCTCTGGATGATGTCGGAACTGTTTGAAGCATTGCCGGAAGCAGGTGACAGAGACAAGCCGAAGATGGTATTTTTCTTTGACGAAGCACATCTGCTGTTTGATTCTGCTCCGAAGACATTGCTAAGCAGGATTGAACAGGTAGTAAAACTGATCCGCTCGAAAGGAGTCGGCATTTACTTTATCACACAGAATCCCAAAGATATTCCGGATGGTGTGTTGGGGCAGCTTGGAAATAAAATTCAGCACGCGCTGCATGCCTACACACCGGCAGAACAGAAAGGTGCCAGGGCAGCGGCACAGTCCTTCCGTGAAAACCCGGAATTTGATACCTATGAAATACTGACACAGCTTGGAATCGGGGAAGCGTTAGTTTCTGTGCTGGACGAAGACGGGATCCCGACGATCGTAAAACGCTGCAGTATCCTCCCTCCGCAAAGCCGGATGGGCGCACTGGATGAGGAGGTTCGACAAAACGAGATACGCAGCCATCTGCTCTATTCCAAATATATACAGGAAATCGACAGGGAATCGGCGTATGAACTGTTAGAGAAAAAGGTGACTGCAGAGAAGACAGCAGAACAGAAGAAAAAACCGGCTGTGAATACAAGAGAAATGAAAAACGCAGCCAGGAGAGTCGCAAGCAGCGCCAGCGGCACCATCGGGCGGGAGATCGGAAATCAGATCGGTGAGTCCATCGGAGGCAGCTTTGGAAAGAGGCTCGGAGGAAATGTAGGAGCTTCTTTGGGAAGAGGTATTTTAAGTACATTGTTCAAATCAAAATAATGCCTGAGTGAAGAATGAAACAGGGCTTCGCATCAGTGCGGCTGCAAAGAACTGATAAAAGCCGGCGTTTTCGCCGGCTTTTATCAGATTAAGGAGTAATATATGAAATTGATACACTGTGCAGATCTTCATCTGGATTCTAAAATGAACACAAATTTAGATAAGGAAAAGGCAAAAGAGAGAAATGCAGAACTGCTGCGTACATTTGACAGGATGATCGCATATGCAGATGCCTGCCAAATTGCAGGTATCTTAATAGCCGGAGATCTCTTTGATACCAAAAGTGTTTCAGCAACTGTAAGAAATGCGGTAGAGGCTGTGATTCTGGATCATCCGGAGATTGTTTTTTACTATTTAAAAGGAAATCATGATGCTGACAATTTTCTTTCAAATCTGGAAAGGATACCGGATAATCTGAAATTATTCGGTTCGGAATGGAAATCCTATGATCTTGGAAAAGTGGTTATTTCAGGTCTTGAATTATCGGCAGAAAATACGGACAGAGCATATGTGTCGCTGATGCTGGATGGGAAGAAATTCAATATTGTCATGCTTCATGGCCAGGAGTCCGAAACCGGTGCGAAGGACCGGACAGAGATCATTCACCTGAGAGCGCTTAAGAACAGAGGAATAGATTATCTGGCCCTTGGTCATGTTCACAGCTATAAGAAGGAAAGACTGGACGGCAGAGGAATCTATTGCTATCCGGGGTGCCTTGAGGGGCGTGGATTTGACGAATGCGGAGAACATGGATTTACAGTGCTGGACATTGATGAGGAAAACGGTACTTACAGCCATGAGTTTGTTCCGTTTGCATCCAGAAAGCTGTATACGGAGGCAGTGGATGTCAGCGGATGTCTCAGTACCGGAGATATCGCATCCAGAATACTGGAAGTACTGGAAGAGCGGGATTACAGCAGAAAAAGTCTGATCAGAATCAGGTTAAAAGGATTTGTCGATGTGGACTGTGAAAAGGATCTGAATTATCTGACAGCAATATTTTCCAATGACTACTATTTTTTTAAGGTCGATGATGAGACCGGATGGAAGGTTGAAGTGGAGGACTATCTTCTGGATGAGTCTTTGAAGGGGGAATTTGTCCGCATGGTAATGAATGCGTCTGAGATGAGTGAAGAAGAAAAAAAAGAGGTCATACGTTATGGTCTGCAGGCAATTGCAGGAGAGGAGGTTTTGTAGTATGCGGCTGATCAGATGCCATATACAGAATTTTGGAAAACTGCAGAATTGTTCCTTTGACTTCACAGGCGGTGAAAATATTTTCTGCAAGGATAACGGCTGGGGGAAAAGTACACTTGCGGCTTTTATCCGGGTCATGCTTTACGGATTCGAAGGAGAAAGAAAACGCAATATCCTGGAAAACGAAAGAAAACGATACCAGCCGTGGCAGGGCGGTGTTTATGGCGGTGAACTGACTTTTGAAGTCGGGGACAGACAGTATCGGGTATCCAGGATCTTTAAAGATAAGGAAGCAAATGATGAATTCGAATTAAGAGATGGAAAAACAAACCTGCTGAGCACAGATTACAGCAGAAATCTCGGCAGAGAGCTGTTTCAGATCGACGGGGCATCGTTTATGCGTTCGGCCTTTATCGGGCAGAATGACTGTATAACCAATGTGACCGATGATATTAACGCGAAAATCGGAAATCCGGACCGGAACATAAACGACATCAATCATTTTGAGGCAGCATACCGTCAGCTGACAGATCTGATCAATGCGATGACTCCGAACAGGAAAACAGGAAGTCTTTCGAAATTACAGGATGATATCACGGGATTGGAAAGGGAAGTAAAGGAAGGTAAAAAACTGGAAGCATCCATCAGAGATTCCCTGGAAATGCTGGATGATGAAAAAAGAAAAAAACAGGAAAATCAGAAAGAGCAGCGGGAAATTATCCGGGAGCAGAAGCTTTCTGCACAGTATCAGGATGCCCTGATCAAAAAGGAAGCATGGGAGAAGCTCTGTCTGGATGAAAAGGAGAAGAGAAAGACTTTACTGGAACTTCAGAAGAGGTTTCCGAAAGACCTGCCGGAGGAAGCAGAGGTTGCTTTCTGTATGGAAATGTGCCGGAAACTCATGAAGTCAGAGGAAAGGGCAAGAATGAATCGTCTGACCAAAGAGGAGGCGGCAAAGCTGAAAGCCTTTCGTACAGAAAAGAATGCAGGAAGCCCAAAAGCTGTTCGCAGGAACGGGCGGAAAAGCCGGAAGCGTTTGCCGGTATTTGTGATTGTCGGTATTCTATTGGCTGTGCAGGGCATCATTACAGCAGGGAAGATGCTGATTCCGGGGATTTGTCTGATTGCTGCCGGATTTGCTGCTGTATCCTTTGGGGTATATGTGACGGGCAGGAATGCTTCGGACAACAGAAAACAGGAGTCACCCGAGATGGAAGAAATGCGGGAAGAACTGTTCTGTACCCTGAAAAACAGAAAGAGGGAATATGAGTCTGCATTGCGGGAGTGCCATGACTGCAGGGAAAACATCGGTAGCTTTTTGGACAGATACGGCCTGAGTGCAGATACGGATCTGATGGATACTCTGCTGGAAATCCGAAAGAATCTGAATGAATATCAGCTGGCAGAAAATTACTGGAAAACTGCCGCAGCAGAAAAAAAGGATTATGAGCAGAAGAATGATATGTCAGCGATTCTTACCGGGCTTCCGGAATCGGGACTGAGTACCATGCAGGAATTAAATGACAGGTTTTCAGAACTGGACGGGAAGAATCAAAGGATCACTGACCGAATAAACGAATTAAAGATACGGTATGACCGGCTGTTACAGGCCTATGATGAGTGGACGGAGAAAAAAGAAATACTGGAAGAAAAGAAAAGGGAGTATGAAGCAGGATACAGGAAGTTTTTGCGTCTGGAACAGACCAGAAAGTATCTTTGTGCAGCCAGAGAATCTCTGACTTCTAAGTATATGGGACCGATTTGTGCGGGTTTTCAGAAATATTATGAAATGATTGACAGAAACGGTGGAAATACATATGAGATTGATGCAAACAGTCATATTACGGTCTATGAAAAGGGACGACAGAGAGAAACTGATACATTGAGTACCGGATATCAGGATCTGACCGGACTGGCTCTGAGAATCGCACTGGTTGATGCCATGTATCAGGGAGAAGCACCGTTTCTCATTCTGGATGACCCCTTTGTAAATCTGGATGAAGAAAAAACCGTGGCTGCGAGAAGGTTTTTAAAAGAGATTTCAGGAAAGTATCAGGTGATTTATTTTACCTGTCATTCCTCAAGAGCATAAAGCGTTTCCACGCATCGGCAATGATCCGGTGTCCGACAGGTGTCAGGTGAATGCCGTCTGTTGTGACAGCATCATAGCCATCTGCATCGGCTGCCTGCAGCAGTCTGTCCCAGAGAGGCAGAAATGCAAGGTCATGTGCTTTTACAGTCTCCTGAATAATGCTGCTGATCTTTCGAAGATCCGGCATCCACAGCGCATATTCTGCCGGATGCGGGAAAATAAACGGCTCCATGAAAAGTATCGGACAGTCGGTCGTGGCACGGATGTCTTCGATCAGAGCCTCATAGTCCTGCCGGAGTTTTTTCAGTGCTGTTTCCGAAACAGTGAATCCGTTCTCGATCAGCGACAGATCATTGACTCCGATCAGAATTGTAAGGAAGTCCGGCTGCATGGAAAGACAGCTTCGCTGCCACAGACGTCTGACTGCCGGAACGGTAAATCCGTCCGTCCCCATGTTTCTGACCAGTACATGACCGTTAAAATGTCCGAGATCCTCTGCAATCATACGGACATAGCCTCTTCCAAGGTTGTCCTTATCAAAAGAATGAAAGCAGTCGGTGATACTGTCACCGAGAAATAAAAAATTTTTCATAGATGCCTCCGGATGATATCAAGAGATTATAAAGGGTTGTGTCTTAGTAAAAAACTTAATATGAATAAAAGAATAGCGCACTGATCTTTCAGTGCGCTATTCATAATTTTTGCTCAGAAAGCCAAGTCAAGAAACTCTTTGCAAGACTCAATTGTCTAGAACTCATATTACGCATCAGTTCAGCTATATCGCGCCATTCATTTTCTTCATATCGAATACTGCCTGTAAGAAATTCATCCGGGGTTGTATCCAGAGCAAGTGCCAATTTCATAATAACTTCAATAGAAGGGATCGATGTAGCTCGTTCAATACAAGAAAGATATTTATCGTTGATTCCTGCTCTCTCACAGACCTGCACCTGGCGCAAGCCTAGTTCCTTTCTCCGTCGAGCAATGCGCCTGCCAATTTCGCTGTAATCTAATTCCATTCTTGATCGCCTCCCATATAACATATTACTGGATTATCAAGGGAGTAAAAACAATCTATAAGTTGAAAAAGAAACTTGACATAAGAATTATGCGTATTTATAATTGAATTATCCACTTATAGACAGATTTTTATAATTGATGAACTAACCATAATCAAACAATATTCACACAAAAAGGAGATTATCATGGAGCAGAAGAATATTAAAGAAATCATTGAGCAAAACAAAAATGTACAGTTCCCTTGTGGTACATGTTGTGCTAACCGGTGTGCTGATTGCCGATATATGGAAATGGATAATGATCATTACAATGATGGAACTCGTCGATGCGCATATTATGGCAGATGGATTCGCCTGTCCTCTCCTGCGTGTCCGAACTTTAGCTATTAAATGCTGAATATCCACCAAAATGTTTTGCAACAGCTGACAAATTCTTTTTTGTCTGAAGACCATGAACAGGGATTTCTCCTGGGAAGCACAATCTGTTTGGAGCAGTTGGATCATTGTTTTCAGATTCCTGCTGTCAAAGCGGGTAAGTATTTCTATATTCCTGAAGCACAAACAGCTGATTTGATTATTAAAGATTGGGCAAATCATAATATATGCTTTTGTGGTTTTGTCCATTCACATTTGGTAGAGTAAAGAGACTTGTCAGAAAATGATATCGAGTTTGCGTACCGGCTATTCAGTGCCTATACTCTTCCGGTACTATGGTTTGGTATAGGCATCGTGAGGAAAAGTAATGTCAATTATTGCTTTTATTCCGTTACAAACAATTGCGGAAATACAGTTATAGAGCCTATTGACGTAAAAGCGGTAAATTAAAATAAACTTATTGGATGGAGGGAAACAAATGGCAACGATTAAAGAGCTGATTGAGAGGGCACAGGCGACTAATTCCAAAGAAGTATATGAAGAAATTGCAAGAATGTACTTCTTTGGCAAAGGCGTCCAGAAAGACCAGAGTCAGGCACTGGAATACTATAAAAAAGCCGCTGACTTAGGTTCAGTGTATGCACAGACTTGCGTTGGTATCATGTATTATAAAGGATATGGTGTTTCTAAGAACATCAAACTGGCAAAACAGTATTTGCAACCGGCAGCAGACCGGGGATCAATCGATGCATTGCGCAACTTAGGTTGGATGTGTTACAACGGTGAATATGGTTTCCTTACAGGAAAAGGAAAGGCATTTTCTTATTGGATGAAGGCATCAAAATTGGGAGATGCTGAATCTCAGATCTATGTTGCTACCAGTTACCTTGGGGATACTTGGGGCGAGGAGCAAAGCAATCGAAAAGCTGCATACTGGTTTATGTGTGCCTATCAGAATCGAAAAGCGACTGATAATCAGATTAAGGAAGCTAAAACGAAGTTGGATATGCTGTCCAGTTATGTGAATTTGAATGCGGTGAAGGATGAAGTAGTAAGAAAACATCCTGAATATTTGAACCTGTAATGTCTTTTTTGGAATAATCAGGTCTTTGTAACAATACATAAAGGAGAGATATGCTATGAGTTTTTTTCATAAACTGTTTGGGAAGTCATCTGGGAATGAAAATAACGAGAAAAAATGCAATAATGATTTAGAAGAAATGAGTGAGGAAGAAAAACTTCGTGCGTTAATCGTATTCATTAAAACAAATGCAGAAGGAGACGATGGCGATCCTGAATGCCAGTTTCAGTATGGTGTGATGTATGCGACCGGTTCAATGGAAATGGTGTAGAAGAAAATTCCGATGAAGCGTTCAAATGGTACCGGAAGGCCGCTGAACAGGGTGAACCAAATGCACAGTTTGAAATTGGTCAACTTTACGAATTTGGAGCTCATGATATTTCAACAGCTCGTCAGTGGTATACCAAGGCAGCTGAGCAAGGGCATGAAAATGCTCAACAGAAATTGCGCGAATTATAAACCTAAAGGGAGGTTACGAATATGAAATCTAAAAAGTTTGTGCTGTTCTTGTTAATTATTTTTATATTACTGTCACTTACAGCATGCGGAGAGAAGTGTGCAAATGGCTGTGGTGAAGCAGCCGATCCTGATTGTATGGCTAAAATGTGTGATGACTGCTGTGATTATTGGATGGGGCTGAATGGCTGCTATGCAAATCACTATGACAGCAAATGGGATTAACAGTTGCAGTGTAAATAGTACATGAAAAATCAATGTGGAACATGGCGGTAGTGTATAACTGCCGCCATTTATGTTTACTGACGACGGAGGTGACTAAATGGAAAAAAAGCGTACATTTTCATGCTTTAAGGTACTGATTCTTTTTTTTATGGTAGTAGTTGCTGCGGTGTTCTTTTTGAAATATATAGTTTTCAGAAGCGACGTGGAAATGACATTCACTGCTCATAGTGTGGATGAATCTATTCGAAAGCTTGAAAATCTCAGCGACAAATATGGATATGATAATGCTTTGTCAGATTTGACTGAGAAAAATACCACCGAGTTTGACGGAGACACTTATTATCGGCTCCAACAGAACTATCAAGGCATTCCTGTATATGGAAGAACGATTGTCTGTGCAACTGATGAAAATGGCAATGCAATCTCTGTTACAGGCAATGTCGTTGATATCGATGAGAATATCTGTTTGACACCTACTGTAACTGATGAACAAATTATTGCGTCTTTGTATGCCTGGGCTGTTGAGAATATCAGTTCTACAGATAGTGCAGAAATTTCAGTTAAGGAAATTCCGGATAAAGAGTTGTGTATTTTCTATTCAGATGCAACAGAAGAGACGTTTCTTTCATATCAATTGTATTGGAACACCTACGAAATTGTAGTTGATGCATATGGTGCCGAAATATTATCAGTAAACGAACTGATGCGTGAAGATGTGGCATCAGGTACACTACTGGGGCAGCTGCAAGAACATAAGGATGTTGAATACGAACAGAAAAATGGTATCTTTAGCTTGATAGATGATACACGTAATATGATTGCTTACACCATAAAAAGTGAAGATAAATTTATCTGGGGTTATTTAGATAACATTTCAATTTGGACTTCAGAGGATATCGTGATGTGGACAGAACAGGGATCACCTGATCCTTCGGCGGTTGACGCTTACGCATATACTCAAATTACATATGACTTTTTCTCTGAAGAATTAAATAATCACTCTGTAGATGGTAACGGATTTTTCCCTATTTCAATATTTACCGGTTTGAAGTATATGCAGTTTGATTCCGGTTGGGCTGGATATAAGACATTTCAAGGAAACGCATTTAACTATGCTGCATACAAAAATGGAAAACCACTAACATATTTGGTATTTGGTATTGGTAAAGATGGGTATCCTGCGCTTTCAGCATATATTGATACTGTTGCTCATGAATATATGCATGGAATCACAGAATTGCATTCTGGGCTCATTTATTCTGGAGAGAGCGGAGCAATTGATGAGGCGCAGTGTGAATGCATTGCGGAAGCTTTTGATGCGGTGGGCATTTATGATGCAGAACACTCCCTGGAGATTTTGATAGACTGTGATCAAAATGTTAGTCCAGACAGTAAACTGAATGTTTATAACATTGATCGTAATCTTCATCCACGGTACACATTGAACATCGTTGGTACCATTGCGGAACATGAATTATCATATAATACTAACATTTTATCAGATAGAGGATTTCGTTACGAAACCACAAAATCAATTACTACTGCAGCATCGTATCATTTGGATTTGCCGGACGGTTATTACATTTTTACAATCACGGATAAGAATAATCCACAGTTAGAATATAAATTTACTGTTTCCGTGAGTGACAATGGAACAGAGGATATAATCGAATTGTATACCGATTTTGAAGATAAACTAATTGTGAAAGCAACAGATCATTCAACTGTGATGGTCACTGACGGTAAAAATGATGATACAGATACTATTGCGTTAAGTGTAGAATCTCGAACTGGTTTGCATTGCGAATGGTCTGTTAGCGGTGATTTTGATGATGATGGGATTGACGAAATATATGCTTTCATCCGCACTTCGGCTACAGACTATTCCAATGGACAACTCTGGTACTTCACCATATTAAAAGATCGCTGCCTATTCTATTTCGACGAAGATGAATCAAAACTGTTCTGCAATGTGGTAAAGTCCATTCCGGACTGGTTAGCAGTAAAACTGATTGATGCAGTAAATAATATTGATAAGTTGATTTCTGATATTGAACGCCGTTATTTTTGAATAATCTCTCCATTTGAAATTAAGGAAAAGCAGTGAAACAAAGTTTAGAATAAAATTAAAAAAAGTGTTTCATCTGTTTGATAATAGTTATATAATCAGAGTCTGGGGATTGTCCGGAGATCGGGTACTGTTGATTTGGGCAAGAAAATGATATGGAGGAAGCAGATGCCGGATTTTTGACAGGCAGTAGGTATCTCTGTCATTTCTGATTCAGCAGGTTTCCAACCTGGTGATTTATATCAGTGCAGGGACACTGGATTCGGCAGTTGCAGTTGAAAAATTTACGGAGAAGCATATCTGATTTTTGATGGAAACAAGAGTAGACTGCAGTAGAGAAGAATGGAAAAATATTATTATCATCGATTAAATAAAATACAGCAGAGTGTCTATCATGCCATGAAGACAGGACTGCAGTCACTGTCTCCGGCTTTTGCGGTTCCCCGCCTAGAGGGAAAAGAACTGGCAGATATTTATTTTATGCTGCGGATGGACAGTCCGGAAATTTTTTATTCCGTGAACTTTAAATATCGATTCTGTCCGGATTCTTCCAATGTGGAGCTGATTCCGGAATATCTGTTTGAGAAAAAGAAGATCAAAGAACATCAGAAGGCATTGAGTTCCAGAGTGGAGAAACTGGAAAGGCCGGCCCAAAAGATGAGTGATCCTGAAAAAATATTGTATATTCATGATTTTATCTGTCAGAATGTGCGTTATGATAAATTAAAAAAAGCCTATTCTCATGAAATTATCGGGCCTTTGGGGCAGGGAGTGGGTGTGTGTGAAGGAATCGCAAAAGCGGTCAAAATACTGTGTGATGCCCTGGGAATCTGGTGTATCGTTGCATTGTCCGGGAATAATCCGGAAAAAGGAATCAAGTACCGTCATGCCTGGAATGTGATTCGTTTGAATGGAAGATATTATCATCTGGATGCCACCTTTGACAATACGCTGGGAACCCCGGAATTGATTCGCTATGACTATGTAAATCTAAGCGATCGGCAGATTTTCAGAGATCATGAACCGGTCATCTGGAAGGTGCCTGTCTGTGAAGACGGAGATCACTTTTATTACAGAGAGAAGAAACTGTCTTTTACGAAACTGGAGGATGTTCAGAAGCGTTCTGCCCAGGCGGTAAAGAAAGGGAAAAAACTGGTGTTTCACTGGAGGGGAGGATATCTGACAAGAGAGGTTGTCAGGGAAATGCTTCGGATTTTTGAAGAGGAAGCGGTGAAAAAAGGAAAGCATGCAAGAGTTTCTGTAAACTGGGCACAGGCAGTCCTGCTGGTCCGCTTTGAAGAAGAAGTCCCGACACAGCAGCTGCAGTTGGAAGAAGCAAATGAAGGTGAAAAAGAGTAAGCAGATGCCTGCTTACTCTTTCATTATGTAGAGTTCCTTACTGAAGCTTTTTGCCTGTCAGCATTTCGTAGCTCTGGAGATATTTTTCGATGGTCTTATCAACGATTTCCTGCGGAAGTGTCCAGTTATTGTCCGGATTTGCTTTGAGCCAGTCACGGGCGAACTGTTTGTCGAAAGACGGCTGTCCATGTCCCGGTTCGTATTCGTCTGCCGGCCAGAAACGGGAGCTGTCCGGTGTCAGCATTTCATCGCCGATCACTACATTTCCCTCTTCGTCTAAACCAAATTCAAATTTTGTATCTGCGATGATGATACCGCGGCTTAATGCATAGTCTGCACATTTTTTATAAAGAGCAATGGTGCAGTCGCGTAATTTGGTTGCATATTCTTCACCCCTGCCAGGGAAATATTTCTCCAGATGAGCAATGCTCTGTTCAAAGGAGATATTTTCATCGTGATCACCGATTTCAGCCTTTGTAGAAGGTGTGTAGATCGGTTCAGGCAGCTTGTCGGATTCCTTTAATCCTTCCGGAAGCTTGATTCCGCATACTGTACCGTCCTTCTGGTAGCTTGCCCAGCCGCTTCCGGTGATGTAACCGCGCACGATACATTCGATCGGCAGCATGTTCAGTTTTTTGCATAACATACTGTTGCCGTCAAACTGAGGCTGCTGGAAATACTCCGGCATATCTTTGACATCTGCGGAAATCATATGGTTCGGGAGAATGTCCTGTGTCAGATCGAACCAGAATTTGGACATCTGTGTCAGAACCGTTCCTTTTTTTGTCACGACATTGTTGAGAATGACATCAAAGCAGCTGATGCGGTCAGTAGCAACCATGATTAAGCTGTCACCGTTGTCATAGATCTCACGTACTTTTCCTTCTTTAATAGGTTTCATTTTTTATTCCTCACTCACTATGCAGCTGTCCTGAACATCAATGTACAGGAAGCATGTATAAATTTTTCTACATTATATAGATAAATCGTATTTGAAATAAAATCAATAGTTTTTTGTATTTTTATGAATTTTATTCAGTTTTCTGATGGATCGATCCCAATCTGGCACATTTTCATGGCATTCAGTGCATTCCTGTGGCTTTCCGGGGTGACGCCGGCACAGCAGGAAGCATCCACCTTTACAGGTATTTCCGGTACGGCGGCCTTGAGTAGAAGTGCATTGGAAATGACACAGATATCGGTACAGAGTCCGATCAGTTCAATTTCGTCATAGTCTCCGATCACAGCCAGATAGGAAAGCTTTGTGCTTCCAAAGGTCGGTTTTTCAATGACTCTGCAGCCGACGGTAAGGGGGCGAAGTTCCGGAATCAGTTTCCAGCCGGCAGTGCCCCGGATACAGTGCTCTACCGGAAGATTTTTTCCTTCCAGTGTCTGCAGGTAATTCTCTTCGTGGGTATCGAGGGTAAAGATGATGTCGCAGCCCTCCTCTTTTGCCTGTTTTACTTTATTGACTACATTGTCTACAATGGCCCGGGCCTCTGGTGTACCGAGTGCACCGTTTACGAAATCTTTCTGCATATCTACAACAACTAATAATTTCATGACAGGTTCTCCTTCCGATCAAGTTATTTTTATTATTAAAAAAATCGTTCAATTAGTCAAATGTTTTAAAAAAATTTTGAGAAACCATAAAATTTTTCTATTTATTTTTCTGAAAATGCCGTATAATTGAAAATCATGAAATAAACCTGACGTAAAGGAGGAGCTATTTATGGAAAAAATAAGACTTGGTATTGCAGGATACGGTAATATCGGCAGAGGTGTGGAGCTCGCGATTGCCCGCAATGAAGATATGGAGTTAAAAGCGGTATTTACAAGAAGAGATCCGGCAACTGTTGCAATCAAAACGGAAGGCGCAGAGGTAAAACATATCGATGATATGGTTTCTATGAAAGATGAAATCGATGTGATGATTCTTTGCGGCGGTTCTGCTACGGATCTGCCGGTCATGGGACCACAGGTGGCGGCACACTTTAATACGATCGACAGCTTTGATACCCATGCAAGGATTCCGGAATATTTTGAAAAGGTAGGTGAAGCAGCAAAAGCAGGAAATCATGTCAGCATTATTTCCGTAGGCTGGGATCCGGGAATGTTTTCCTTAAATCGTCTCTACGCAGAATCTGTTCTGGTACAGGGAAGCACCTATACATTCTGGGGAAGAGGTGTCAGCCAGGGACATTCAGATGCGATCCGACGTATCCCGGGTGTGAAGAATGCCATTCAGTATACGGTTCCGTCAGAAGATGCAGTGGAACGCGTCAGAAGCGGAAACGAGCCGGAGCTGACGACAAGGGAGAAACATACAAGAGAATGCTTTGTAGTTGCGGAAGAAGGCGCAGATTTAAAGGCAATCGAAGAAGCGATTAAAACGATGCCGAATTATTTCGCAGATTATGATACAACGGTGACATTTATTTCAGAGGAAGAACTGAAAGCAAATCATAACAAAATGCCTCACGGTGGATTTGTAATTCGTACAGGAGAAACAGGTGTCAGCGGCAACAAGCATGTGATCGAATATTCTTTAAAACTGGATTCCAATCCGGAATTTACATCCAGTGTGCTTGTGGCATATGCAAGAGCAGCTTATCGTCTGTCCCGGAAGGGTGAGAGCGGAGCAAGAAGCGTTTTTGACATTGCGCCTGCAATGCTTTCTATGAAGACACCGGAAGAGCTGAGAAAGGAGCTGCTGTAAATCCTGAATTTGATAAAGCTTCGCAGAAGAAAAGGAACGGTAAGGCACCGTTCCTTTTAAGCTTTAGAATTCCCGTTTCTCATAAAATCTGATGGACAGGATCCATGAACCGATATAAATACCTATGGAGAGAAGCAGTATGAGACTGTTTCCGTAACGGACCACGAAATCCGGCAGAGAAGGCTCATCGAGTGTCAAAACTGCTCCGACTGCAAAGAGAATGGCGATACAGAAATAATAAGCCAGCCGCCCTTTATCGGTCCCCAATTTGAATACAAACGGCATGACAAGGGCCGGACCGAACAGGCATAAGGTAAGCATGACTTGCAGCGTAGTAAGAATATCATCTGAAGAGCCTGCCGCAGAAAAACTGTTTTTCAGAAACAGTGCAATACCGAAGAGGATGATGATGGCCAGGTTGGCAATGAGTCCGCTCAGGTACTTGGAGCTTACCAGCTGTGCCCGGGTATAAGGCAGAGACAGACTGTATTTATCCCATCGCTCCTTTTCGTCATAGGAAAGCAGCGTCATCGGTACCATGCTGGAAATGATGATCGGGTAGAGTGTAAAAAATATATTTTCTGTATTAACGAATGCGAAAACGATAAACATACAAACGATAAATAACAGAGCACGGCAGTATTGATACATCGTATAAAATTCTTTCAGTAATAATCCCTTCATACTATCGGACCTCCTTTACCATACTGATAAACAGTTCTTCTATACTGACAGGAGTAAAATCCATCCCGGACGGAATCGAATCCCGGCGGATTACAGCCTCGGCACCGTAGGAAGAAACCTTCTTTCCGATGATGGCAGCAGTATTCAGTTCCTGAAGCTGTTCGGTGCTGCAATGGATAATTGCGTAGTTCTCCAAAAGCACATCCTTCTCTTCACAGAGAAGAAGCTTTCCCTGGTGTAAAAAGGCAATATAATCACAGATCTTTTCCAGATCGCTGACAATATGGGAAGAGATCAGAATGGAATGATTCTCGTCTCTTGTGAAGTCAGCAAACAGATCGATCACTTCATCACGAATGACCGGGTCCAGACCGCTGGTAGGTTCATCCAGAATCAGAAGCTTTGCATCGTGCGACATTGCTACAGCAATGGCAAGCTTCATTTTCATTCCTTTGGAAAATTCCTTAAATTTCTTGCTGTCCGGAAGTGCCAGCCTCTTCAGGTGCTTCTTATAGACCTCCATATCCCAGTTTTGAAATGTACAGCTCATGATTTTTCCTATCTGTCCTGCGTTCAGACATGCCGGAAATCCGGCCTCATCCAGAACGACACCCAGATCCTCCTTGGTAAGAGAAAGATTGTCCCGGTTATCTTTTCCGAGAATGGTAATGCTTCCGTCGTCTCTTTGAATCATATCCAGAATGAGTTTGATCGTGGTGCTTTTTCCGGCACCGTTTTCACCGATCAGTCCCATGATACAGCCGCTTGGTAATGTCAGATTTAAATGATCCAATGTGAAAGAATCGTATTGTTTTGTCAAGTTTCTGATCTCTAATGCATTCATTGATTATCCTCCCAACATAAATTCCACATTTCCTGAACTTCTTCTTTTGTCAGATTGCAGGAAACTGCCAGCTGCGCAATTTGCTGCATATGTGTTTCAATCTGTTTCAGGTTTTCTTCCCGCAGCAGCTCCACGTTTTTTGCGGCTACAAAACAGCCTTTGGAGGGAAGTGTATAAATAAAACCTTCTTTCTCCAGCTCGTCATAGGCACGTTTTGTAGTGATCACGCTGATGCGAAGATCCTTCGCCAGATTTCTGATAGAGGGCAGGGCTTCGTCCTCCTGAAGGGCACCGCTGATGATCTGATTTTTTATCTGAGAATAAATCTGATCATAGATTGGGGCACCGCTTTTGTTATCAATAAAAAGGTTCACGTGAATACTCCTTTCTGATTATCTGTACTTATACAGTATATACAGATGAAACAGATGTGTCAACAGGAAATCAGAAATTTTTAAATCGGAATCATGATTATTTCCTCCATATTAAAATAATAAAATTCCGACAATTGCACTTCCGAGAATAATGAGAATCGGGTGTGTTTTTTTGTTCAGTAAAAAAAGGGCTGCAAAAAAGATTCCCAGCGAAAACAGGAAGTTTGCGGACATCCATTTGTCCGCAGAAAATCCATTTGGGAAAAATACGGTATGTCCGACAGAAATGGCGGCAGAACCGATCAGTCCCACAGCAGCAGGACGCAGTCCCGTCAGACATCCTCTGACGACGAAGTTTTTCCGGAATTTCTCAAATCCTTTTGCAATGATCAGGATAATGAGAAATGCAGGAAACGCGATTCCCAGAGTGCCGCAGAGTGCACCAAAAAATCCGGCCGTTTCCCAGCCGATGTAGGTAGAGAGGTTGACAGCCAGCGGTCCCGGGGTACTTTCGCTGACTGCGATAAAATTAATGAGGGTCTCTGCATCCAGCCATCCCCGTGACAGAGCCTCTTCCTGAATGAGGGGAAGCATGGCATAGCCGCCTCCGAATGTGAAGGCCCCGATCTTAAAAAAAGTCAGAAACAGTTCCAGATAGATCATAAGATATCCTTTCCAAGTGTAAGCTTCAGGTGAATAAATCCGATGCAGGCACAGCAAAGAAGGATCAGCGGGACATTCAGATCAGTAAAGGCGGCAAGAATAAGAACACCTGCTGCGACAATGCCGGTAAATCGGTTTTTCTCGGTTTTTTTTAACAGGGAATAAAAAGCTTTGACGATCAGGGCCAGTACCCCGGCACGTACGCCCAGAAACGCTTTTTCTACAAGCGGATTGGACTGAAACTGCTGTAAAATCCCTGAAACTGCAAGGATACAGAAAAAGGAAGGGAGTATGATACCAAGTGTGCAGCAGAGCGCACCGGAAAAACCATGTGTTTTATAGCCGATAAAGGTAGCTGCATTGATGGAAACAGGACCCGGTGTTGATTCGGCAATGGCAATCACATCCAGCAGATCATCTTCGGAAATCCAGTGGTGAGTTTCCGATGTTTCCCTCTGAATGAGGGGAAGCATGGCATAGCCGCCGCCAAAAGTAAATGCCCCGATTTTTAAAAATGTAAAAAACAGAGAACGAAGGGGAACTCTGTGAGAAGAATCATTCATGGATACACCTCATATTCATAAAAAGATACAAAAACGGGACTGCATCGCAGTCCCGTATAGTGTTGAATTAATCTGTGAAGTTGTCGAAGTAACCCTGGACAAGGATGATTGGTGTACCTTTGTCACCGGAGCCGCTTGTCAGGTCACAGAGGGAACCGAGCAGGTCGGTCAGCTGTCTCGGTGTTGTTCCCTGGGAAGCCATGTTGCCCACCAGGTTTGCATTTTTTTCCTTAATGCTTCTGGAGATTGCCTCTTTTAATTCAGCGCCGCTTAAATCTTTGAAATCATTGTCAGCGAGATATTTCAGTTTTAATTCATTTGGAGTTCCTACAAGTCCGCCTGTAAATGCCGGAGATACGACCGGATCGGCAAGCTCCCAGATTTTTCCCTGAGGATCCTTGAAAGCTCCGTCACCGTAGACCATAACTTCTACATGTTTTCCGGTTTTTTCAAGAAGCTGAGCCTGAATTTCTTCTACCAGATCCTGACATTCCTGAGGGAATAATTTGATCCTGTCTTCGGTGGATTTATTGGAACCCAACAGACCGTATTTTGCATTAAAGCCGCTGCCGTTTACGGAATTGTTCATAATATCGTCAAGTCCGCAGACAACTTTTGCTCCGTTTTCTTTTAAGATACGTTTGGTCCTTACTCTTGTATGGATGTCACAGTTAATGATGCAGTCTGTATAGTTTAAAATTGTTTTTGCCTGGTTTGCAAAAACGATCTCAACTTCTGCACCGGCGTCTGTGATAATGTCGGAATAGTACTGAACATAGTCGACACCTGTGAATTCGTGTTTGTTTTCTCCGAATAATTCACGATATTTTTCCAAGGATAAAACATCGGAATATGGGTTTACACCTGCATCATCCAGCTGATCATAAGTAAGAAGTGCATTCCCTACTTCGTCGCTTGGATAGCTTAACATCAAAACTACTTTTTTCGCACCCATTGCAATTCCTTTTAAGCAGATTGCAAAACGGTTACGGGAGAGAATCGGGAAGATAACACCGATGGTTTCACCGCCCAATTTTTCCTTGACGTCAGCGGCGATGTCTTCTACTGATGCGTAATTACCCTGTGCACGTGCTACGATGGATTCTGTTAATGCGACAACGTCTCTGTCTCGTAATGAGAAGCCCTCGCTTTCAGCAGCTTCAAGTACGCTGGTCACTGCGATGTCTACCAGATTATCTCCTTCTCTGATAATCGGACAACGGATTCCTCTTGAAATAGTACCTACTTTTCTTTCCATATGTTTCACCTTCTATAATATATAAGTTTATTGAATGCAAACAATGAACCGTTACGCGGTCGATCACGATTGTAAACATACATTAATATTATACATAGATGCAGTTCCTCATGCAAGAAAAATTATAGTGAAAGCTGTAAAAAACTTGCCTTTTATATAGAAAGAATTTACAATCATCTTTATGGTATCAGAACCTATGAATAAATATTCATGAGAAAGAGAGAGAATATAATGAATAAACAGCATTTTACGGAGGGAATACGTGACGGATTTCCGATCTGCCTCGGGTATTTTTCGGTATCCATGGCATTTGGACTTGCCGGTGTTCTTTCGGGAATTCCGGTCTGGACGGTGGTCCTGATCTCATTGACAAATCTGACAAGTGCAGGACAGTTTGCAGGGATCAATCTTTTGATCGCCCAGGGTTCCATGATCGAACTGGCGCTGACGACATTGATTATTAATATCAGGTATTTTCTGATGTCACTTTCTGTTTCGCAGAAGGTATCATCAAAGATGAGCATACCTGAGCGCATGGCAGTTTCCTTTGGAATCACCGACGAAATTTTTGCCGTATCCATGCAGCACAGGGGAGAACTGACCGTTTCTTATATGGCAGGAGTGATTCTTACACCGGTGATCGGATGGACCGGGGGAACCTTTGCCGGGGCGGTTGCTACTTCGTTCATGCCGGCAACATTGTCGGCAGCTATGGGGATCGCTTTATACGGAATGTTTATTGCCATTGTGATACCGGCGGCAAAGGAGCATCGCAATGTATTGTTTGCAGTTCTTTCTGCAGTTGCTTTAAGTACTGCATTTCCATATCTGCCGGTATTGAAAGAATTATCGTCCGGGTGGGCCATTATCGTCATCACGCTGATCGTATGTGCGGCAGCAGCATGGCTGTTCCCGATTGAAACAGAAGAAAACGAGGAGGACTCATGATGAATACAGGATATTTACTGGCGGGAATTGCCGTCATGGCGGGAGTGACTTATGTCATCCGGGCTCTGCCGATGGTGATCTTCAGAAAAAAGATCACGAACGTAAGAATCAGATCTTTTTTGTATTATGTACCATATGCGGTATTATCGGCGATGACTTTTCCCGCAATCTTTCAGAGTACAGGGTCAGCAGCGGCCTCGACGGCAGGCTGTGCAGCGGCGGTCATTTTAGCTTATTTTAATAAAGGGCTTTTAACGGTAGCGCTTGGAGCGGCAGCGGCAGCATTCTTTGTTTTGCTTATGTAATACCGATGGTATGATCAACGACATCAATTTATCAAAGATTTCTGAAAAACATGAAGAAAATTGATTGATTTATGAGAAATGGTTGATTATACTGTATAAGTGGAAAAAATTCACAAATGGAAAATTTATAATACAGGATGATATTCAGGAGGAAAAATCATGGATCCAAACAAAAGACCGGATACAATGGAACGTATCACAACACCGGAACTGGCGAATCAGTTTATCGAAGAGCAGGTAGCAGCGGTTCGTGCACAGGTGGGGGAAAAGAAAGTATTATTGGCACTGTCTGGCGGTGTTGACAGCTCAGTTGTGGCAGCGCTTCTTATTAAGGCAATCGGCAAACAGCTTGTCTGTGTACATGTGAACCATGGTTTAATGCGTAAAGGGGAAAGTGAAAATGTAGTGGAAGTTTTCAGGAACCGGTTAGACGCAAATCTGATTTATATTGATGCAACAGATCGTTTTCTGGATAAACTCGCAGGAGTTGATGAACCGGAAACAAAACGTAAGATCATCGGCGGTGAATTTGTTCGTGTGTTCGAGGAAGAAGCCCGCAAATTAGAAGGGATTTCATTCCTTGCTCAGGGAACCATTTATCCGGACATCGTGGAAAGTGACGGTGTAAAGGCGCACCACAACGTAGGAGGTCTTCCGGAAGATATGCAGTTCGAAGGTCTTGTAGAACCGGTGAAACTCTTATTTAAAGATGAAGTTCGTATGGTGGGAAGAGCACTTGGCCTTCCGAAAGAAATGGTTGACCGCCAGCCGTTCCCTGGACCGGGACTGGGGGTACGCTGTACAGGAGCGATTACGCGTGACCGTCTGCATGCTCTTCGTGAATCGGATGCGATCCTTCGTGAGGAATTTGACAATGCAGGGCTGACAGATCAGGTATGGCAGTTCTTTACCGTAGTGCCGGATTTCCGTTCTACAGGTGTGCGCGAAGGAAAACGTGTATTTGACTGGCCGGTCATCATCCGTGCGGTCAATACGGTAGATGCTATGACAGCGACAGTGCCGACTATTGACTGGGCTGTGCTGCAGAAGATCACAGACCGTATCCTGGCAGAAGTTCCGGGAGTTTGTCGTGTGCTCTACGACTTAAGTCCAAAAGGACCGGCTACGATCGAGTGGGAATAATCAGATAAAAACCTCAGAGGCGCCGTGAAAATAAGGCGTTTCTGAGGTTTTCTTGTATGGTGCATCACAGATGCACCGGTTGATTGCTATTTGGGAGGTTCAATGAAATGAAAATTGTACTGTTGGAGGAATTGGGTGTTTCCCGTGAAGTGATTGAGAAACATGCCGGAAAATTAGAAAAAATGGGTCACACATTCCTGGCTTATACAAAGAATGCCGATCCGCAGGTTCAGGCAGAACGGAGCCGTGATGCAGACGTGGTCATGCTTGCGAATATGCCTCTGGATGTATCTGTGCTGGAGGAGGCTCCGGCCCTGAAGTTTATCGATGTGGCATTTACCGGTGTAGACCATATTCCGATGGCGGAGGCAAAAAAGAGAGGCATTGCGGTCAGTAATGCATCCGGATATGCGACACAGGCTGTAGCGGAGCTGTGCATCAGCTTTATGATCCAGCTGCTGAGAAATATCGGAAAAACGGAACAAAGCTGCCGGAACGGAGGGACCAAAGAGGGTCTGATCGGCAATCTGCTGTGCGGGAAAACCGTAGGCATTGTCGGAGCCGGTGCGATCGGAAAAAGATTAGCTGCACTCTGTAAAGCCTTTGGCTGTTCGGTGATTGCGTATAACAGAAGCGAAATCACCGATCCCGTGATTGATGAACAGGTATCTTTGGCGGAATTACTGAAGCGCGCCGATATTGTATCTCTGCATTGTCCTCTGACACCGGAAACACGCGGTCTGATCGGGAAGGATGAGCTGGCTCTGATGAAGAAGCATGCAATTCTGATCAATACCGCGAGGGGCAGTGTGGTGGATTCCCGGGCGTTGGCAGAAGCTCTGGAAGCAGGAACGATTGCGGGAGCTGCCTGCGATGTCTTTGAGACAGAACCGCCTTTGCAGACCGATCATCCGCTGCTGCATAGTCCGAATACGATCGTAACACCGCACATTGCTTTTGCATCCGTAGAATCCATGGAACAGAGAGCAGAAATCGTTTTTGAAAATCTTTATTCATGGCTGGACGGAAAACAGATCAATGCGGTCTGACAAAAGGAGTAGAACATGATCGAAACATTGGTGACACTGGACGGCAGTATTCTGCTGTGGATTCAGGAATCTATCAGAAACCCGGTCCTGACTCCGGTTATGAAATTGATCACAAGCCTCGGAAACGCGGGCATGATCTGGATCGCGGCAACGCTTCTTCTTTTGATTTCAAAGAAAACAAGAAGAGTCGGCTGTATGAGTGCACTGGCACTGATCGGTTCTCTTCTGATCAATAACATGCTGATCAAGGTTCTGGTGGCAAGGCCGCGGCCGTTTGTCAGACTGGAGGAACTGGTGATTCTGATTCCGAAACCATCGGAATATTCATTCCCGTCCGGGCATACGGCAAGTTCTTTTGCGGCAGGTGTCGTATTTTTCAGGAACCTGCCTCGTAAATGGGGAATTCCGGCGTTGATTCTGGCATTTCTGATCGGATTGACCAGGATGTATGTGGGTGTTCATTATCCGACGGATGTTCTGGCGGGGATGATCACAGGGACACTGCTTGCGCTGGGGGCGGAGCGGATCGTTAAGAAATTGGATTAAAAAAGGAAAAGAAGTGAAATTTTATGAAAGTGAATTATCACACACATACCATTCGCTGCCATCATGCCTCGGGATCAGATGAGGAATATGTACTTGCAGCAATCAGGGGAGGATATCAGGAACTGGGATTTTCTGATCATGCCTGCTGGAATTATGCGGGCAGCTTCAAGCCGACGATACGCATGGAGCTTTCGAAGTTTGATCAGTATTATCAGAGCATCTCTGAATTGAGAGAGAAGTACAGGGATCAGATTCGGATTCGGATCGGTTTGGAATGTGAATATTTTCCAAGATATATGGACTGGCTGAGAGAATTTATAAAAGAAAAGAAGCTGGATTATGTGATCTTCGGGAATCATTTTGACGGTTCCGATGAAGATGGTGTTTACTATGGCTGGACATGTGATGACGATGATATACTGAGAAAATATATTGATGACTGTATAGAAGGGATGTCTACCGGCCTGTACTCTTATCTGGCGCATCCGGATCTTTTTATGCGGGGAAGACCGGAATTTGATGAGACCGCAAGAGCGGAAAGCGAAAGACTTTGCCGTTGGTGCAGGGAACACGATGTGATACTGGAATATAATCTGGAAGGACGGAAAATGTGTGACGAGCGTCATGTCAAAGGGTATCCGCGAGAAGAATTCTGGAAGGTGGCAGCGGAAATCGGAAATGATGTGATGATCGGTGTGGACGCACACAGTCCGTATTCTCTGGAGAACAGCTTTTACTATGATGAAGCAATGAAATTTCTGACAGGTCTCGGTATGAATATTACAGACCGGATGCCGTATAAATTTTAAAAATGGATAAACAAAAACTGCAGCATGTGCATTTGTGCTGCAGTTTTTTGTGCTGATTATTTCTGATCTTTCAGTAAATCTCTGATTTCTGCCAGAAGCTGAATATCTTCCGGAACAGTCGGAGCCGGAGCCGGTGTCGGAGTTTCTTCTTTTCTTTTGAAATTGTTGAATATCTTCAGGATTACGAAAAGAACAAATGCTGTAATCAGGAAATTGATCACTGCCTGAATGAAAAGGCCGATCGCGATCTCTTCTTCACCGATTGTAAAAGCAATTCCTGAAAAATCGATACCGCCCATGATGACACCTAAGAGGGGGGTGATGATATTCTGGGTGAGAGCGGTCACAATGGCTGTAAATGCTCCGCCGACAATAATACCGACAGCCATGCTCATCACATCGCCTTTGGAAATGAATTCTTTGAATTCTTCAAAAAACTTCTTCATGATGTATTTCTCCTGTTCTGATTTATTCCTGCATGTACTGCACAGGTATGTAAAATCCAGTATAAACAATTCGAAAAAGAATGTAAAGAAGGTCGAATATCTTTTGTCGAAATTTGACGAACGTTTTTTATGGCTTTTTGTCAAAAGACCAAATAAAATGTATTTAGAAATACAAGTATTCATGCATCGATGAACTCACTTGGGTAACTTCGAATACTGTTCTTGTGTTCAGTTCTTAATTTGAAAGGAAAAATTAAAATAATCCCTGTCTGTGAGCTTTGATATATCCAAGACAGTCTTCATCCTTCCCTGTGATAAGCTCTGTGGCATATAATACGCCCAGAAGTGTCCGGTCCGTGGGATCAAGGATGGTACTGTCCATTCCGGCATGAATCGCAAGAGCCAGAAAAGCAGTATTTAACGGACGCCTGATCCGGGAAAATCCATAGGAAATATTGGAGGCTCCGCTGATGATGTGGATTCTGTCATCAAAGCTTCGGATACTGCGGCAGCATTGCTCAAAGACCGGAAAATTACCCGGAGATACCGAGGCGGCTTCCGAAAGCGGATCGATGTAGAGCTGTGATGGTCTGATATCGTATTTCTCTGCCAGCTGACAGAGTCTGTGGAAAATATCCATCCGCTCCCGCACGGTATGTGTGATGCCGTTTTCCAGCAGCAGCGCACTGCATCCCCAGTCTGTACCGCGGATAGCGGAGAAGAGCAGTTCGGCTTTGGTGATTCCGTTTTCATCTGTTTCCAGAGATGCGGAATTTAAGATACCCGGATGGGAACAGTCCTTCATACATTCCAACAGTGTCTGAGGATTCGGACTGTCCAGACAGAGCCGGATGTCATCCGGGATCTCTTCCAGCACGGACTGAGCCTGTGTGATCAGCCAGTGCAGGACCCCGGCTTCTTCCGACGGGTCACAGGCAGCGCAAAGATCCAGATAGAAAGGTTCCGGTTCTTCAAAGTACGGTTCTTTTTGTACTGCATGGATCTGAGCCCACACAAGATTTCTGATAAAGGTTTCATCCCGTTTTTTGATTGCATTTGTAACGGACGGGATGGAACCGTTTATTTTTTCTCCGATGATAATCATAAATATTCTCCTGAAAGTACGAAAATTATGTTTTCATTGTAGCACGGAAGCAATTGGGGATGGAAATTTTTTTATAATTAATTTATAATATTTACAGTTTGTTTCATTGTATTTGCGGGAAACAGACGATAAACTATTCTGTAAGATTTAAGACATTTAGGAGTAGTTCTTATTATGAAAGAAAAATTTTATCGATTTATGCAGGGACGCTACGGAAGTGATGAATTTTCCAGATTTTTAGTGGGAGCGGGACTGGTGTGTGCAGTTCTTTCGTTCGTTACGAGGTTTTCTTTATTTTACTGGCTCGTATGGATTCTGCTGATTTATTCTTATTACAGAATGTTTTCCAAAAACCATGCTGCCAGATATGCGGAAAATCAGAAATTCCTGACATTGAAAAATCGATGGCGGTATCAATGGGAAAATCAGAAAAGACTGCATGAGCAGAAGAAGATTTATCATATCTACAGATGTCCTTACTGCAAACAGAAGATCCGTATCCCCAAAGGAAAAGGGACGATCATCATTACCTGCCCAAAGTGTAAAGAAGAATTCGGGAAGAGGAGTTAGTAAATGTTTGGTTATATTATCATAAACAAACAGGAGATGAAATTTCGCGAATTTGATGTGTACAAGTCTTATTATTGCGGACTTTGCAAGGCACTGCAGGAAAGGCACGGACGGCGGGGTCAGCTGACACTGAGTTATGATATGACGTTTCTGGCATTGCTGTTAAGCTGTCTTTATGAACCGCAGACACAGACCGGGTATCGCAGATGTGCGGCACACCCGCTGGAAAAACATCTCTATCGTGAAAATGAGTTTACGGATTATGCGGCAGATATGAATATCCTGCTTTCCTATGAAAAATGTCTGGATGACTGGAATGATGACCATAATTATAAAAAAAGGATGGCTGCATCCCTGCTGAGGGGACAAAACAGTGCAGTCAGCGAGCGCTATCCGGAAAAAACGAAGAAAATTTCAGAACTGATGGAAGAAATCCATAAATACGAAAAGAACACCGGCGGAAACCTGGATGAAGTTGCAGGACTGTTTGGTTCGGTAATGTCAGAAATCTTTGCGTACCGTGAAGACGAATGGGAAGAACAGCTTCGCCGAATGGGTTTTTTCCTGGGAAAGTTTATTTATCTGATGGATGCATATGAAGATGTTGAATCAGATATTGAAAAAGGAACTTACAATCCGATGAAGAAACTGTTTCAGGAGCCGAATTTTGAACAGTATGCGGAACAGATTCTGCTGATGATGATGGCTGAATGCTCCAGGGCATTTGAAAAGCTTCCGATTGTAGATCATGTGGAGATTTTAAGGAATATTCTGTATTCCGGTGTATGGAGCCGTTATGAGATTGTACGGCAGAAAAGAAAGGAACAAAAAGAAAAACAATGATGTTTGATCCATATCAGATTCTGGGAGTTACCAGGGAAGCTTCCGATGATGAGATAAAAAAGGCATACCGGAGCCTGAGCAGGAAGTATCATCCGGATGCCAATATCAATAATCCGAATAAGGCAGAGGCTGAAGAAAAATTCAAACAGGTTCAGCAGGCTTATGATCAGATTATGAAAGAAAAAGAGCAGGGCGTGTTCGGAGGTTTTTCCGGCTATGGTTTCGGCGGATCCCAGAGTCAGCAGGCTGCGGGTGGCGGCAGTGACTATGAAAACTATATGCGCGCGGCGGCAAACTATATTCAGAACCATCATTTCAAAGAAGCTCTGAACGTGTTAAATGCCATGCAGGAACGTAATGCCATGTGGTATTACTACAGCGCGATCGCCAATCACGGAATCGGAAATAATGTGGCGGCACTGGAGCATGCGAAAAATGCGGCAGCCATGGAACCGAATAATTTCCAGTATCGTCAGCTGGTATCTCAGATGGAGGGCGGCGGCAGCTGGTATCGTGAAATGCAGAGCCCGTATACGGAATATCGTTCGACAGGCAGTGATCTGTGCTGTAAGCTTTGCATTGCAAATATGATGTGCAATCTGTGCTGTCCGGGCGGAGGATTTTTTTGCATATAAAAAATAAAGAGATACAGGACAGTCAGCGGAAAATGAAAAATATTCCGCTGATTTTTTTCTTTTCAGATATACAAAGATTCGAAAATGGGATATACTGTATTCTTGTAGAAAATGTAATTAATTTGGAAATAAAGAGATTAAGAGGATGAATGTTATGCTAAAACAGGGATTCGACAACGATAAATATCTGGAAATGCAGTCCAGAGAGATCAAGCAGAGAATTGCGCAGTTCGGAGGAAAACTCTATCTGGAATTCGGGGGAAAGCTTTTTGACGACTATCACGCATCCAGAGTTCTTCCGGGATTTGAGCCGGACAGTAAACTGAAGATGCTTCTGCAGATGAAAGATCAGGCAGAGATCATTGTTGCGATTAATTCGAATGATATCGAGCGGGCGAAGGTCCGGGGAGATCTTGGAATTACTTATGAACAGGATGTCCTGCGTCTGATCGATATTTTCCGTGATTACGGGCTGTATGTGGGAAGTGTTGTGCTGAACCGCTATGAGGCAAAGCCGGCGGTCCAGGCGTTTGAAAAATACCTGAGTACGCTGGGTGTGAAGACTTATCGGCATTATTCCATTGAAGGCTATCCATCCAATATTGATCTGATCCTGAGTGAAGATGGATTCGGTAAAAATGACTATGTGGAAACATCCCGTTCCCTGATCGTCGTAACTGCTCCGGGACCGGGAAGCGGAAAGATGGCGACCTGTCTTTCTCAGGTATATAATGAATATCAGAGAGGCCATCTGGCCGGTTATGCAAAATTTGAAACATTCCCGATCTGGAATATTCCGCTGAAACATCCGGTAAATCTGGCATATGAGGCGGCGACGGCAGATCTTGCGGATGTCAATATGATTGACCCGTTCCATATGGATGCATACGGAAAAGTTGCAGTCAATTATAACCGTGATGTGGAGGTGTTCCCGGTACTGAATGCAATCTTTACAAGAATCTACGGAGAATGCCGCTATCAGTCTCCGACAGATATGGGAGTCAACATGGCCGGAAACTGCATTTATGATGATGAAGCCGTTTCAGCTGCATCCAAAGAGGAAATTATCCGCCGTTATTACACGACGATGAAACAAAAAGCCAAAGGAAAAGAGGTGGATGAGGCACTCTTTAAATTAAAGGTGCTCATGAACCAGGCGGGTATCAGACCGGAAGACAGAAGTGTCGTGAAGAAGGCAATGGAAATCGAAGAAAAGACCGGAGAACCGGCAGCAGCGCTGGAACTTCCGGACGGAAAGATCGTTACCGGAAAGACGACTCCGCTCATGGGTTCCTGTGCGGCTGTTATGATGAACGCCTTAAAGGAGCTTGCGGGACTTCCGGATATCCATTTGCTGGCACCGGAAGTCATAAAGCCGATTCAGGAACTGAAGGTGAAACATCTCGGAAACAGAAATCCGCGAATTCATACCGATGAAATGCTTCTGGCACTGTCCGTATGTGCGGTATCTGATAAAAATGCAAAGCTGGCTATGGAACAGCTTGGAAAATTAAAAGGCTGTGAAATGCACACAAGTGTCATTCTTTCGGAAGCAGATGAAGGTCTTCTGAAAAAACTGCAGATCAATCTGACTTCTGAACCGAAAAGAGAGGGTTCACGTTTATTCGGTAAATAGTATGCAACAAAAGTACATACAGGAGAAACAAATCCCGCTTGAAATCCGGGCTTTGAGAGAGTAATCTAAAGATAGAAACAGGAAACGAAATACCGTAAGAAGGGGAGGACGTATTATGGCAATTTTAGTTACAGGCGGTGCCGGATACATCGGCAGCCATACATGTGTAGAACTTCTAAACGCAGGTTATGAAGTAGTAGTTGTGGATAATCTCTACAATGCAAGTCCGAAGGCTCTGGAAAGAGTGGAAAAGATCACCGGAAAAACATTGAAATTTTATGAAGCAGACATTCTGGATCGTGAAAAGATGAATGAAATCTTTGACAATGAAAAGATCGAAGCTGTGATTCACTTTGCAGGATATAAAGCAGTCGGTGAATCTGTAAGAAAACCGATCGAATATTATTATAACAATATGACCGGTACATTGATTCTCTGTGATGTGATGAGAGCGCACGGCGTTAAGAATATCGTATTCAGTTCTTCTGCAACTGTCTATGGTGATCCTGCACAGATTCCGATTACGGAAAACTGTCCGAAAGGTCAGCCGACAAATCCATATGGATGGACAAAGAGCATGCTGGAACAGGTGCTGACGGATATTCACACCTCCGATCCTGAATGGAATGTGATCTTACTTCGTTACTTTAATCCGATCGGTGCTCATAAGAGCGGACTGATGGGTGAAGATCCGAAGGGTATTCCAAACAATCTTCTTCCGTACATTGCACAGGTAGCAGTCGGAAAGAGAGAAGCGCTTGGTGTATTCGGAAACGACTATGATACACCGGACGGAACAGGTGTCAGAGATTACATTCATGTAGTAGACCTTGCTGCAGGACATGTAAAAGCGATCGAAAAGCTGGAACAGAATCCGGGCGTGGAAATTTATAATCTCGGAACAGGTCACGGATACAGTGTTCTTCAGATGGTGGCTGCATTTGAAAAAGCATGCGGTCATGCGATTAAATACGAAATCCAGCCTAGAAGAGAAGGTGACATTGCCACATGTTACTGTGATCCTGAAAAAGCGAAAAACGATCTCGGATGGACGGCTCAGTACGGCATCGAAGAAATGTGTGAGGATACATGGAGATGGCAGAGCAACAATCCGAACGGATATAATGACTGACAGGCAGAATACTTCAGAGCTGTGCGTAAGCACAGCTCTTTTAGAATTCATAAAAATTTTAGAAACGTTGAAGAATTTTCACAAGATGCGTATTGATTTATAAAGTTTCTAACACTATAATTATATGAACGATGCGATTTAGGAGGAAATGAATGAACGAAGCAAATAACCAGAACCGTAGAGAAAATGGAAACAATAACGGTAATGGCGGAAATCATAAAGATCCGAAAAACAGACAGTCCCTGCTCATGTTTCTTGTGATTTCAATAGTAATCATGATGGCATGGTCTTATTTCGGGGATGCTGTAGAAAGTGCGACAAGAAAAGAGATCACATATACGGAATTTCTGGAAATGCTGGAAGATAAAAGTGTCGACAGTGTGGAAATAGAAACAGCACAGATTGATATTATTCCGAAACAGCAGCCGATTCAGGGCATGGAAATTTCATATTATACAGCAAAAGTAGAAAGCAACGATAAACTGGTAGAACGACTGGAAGAAGCGGGCGTGGATGATATTAACGGAATTATACC
This sequence comes from Lachnospiraceae bacterium, assembly GCA_051879615.1. Lineage (GTDB taxonomy): Bacteria > Bacillota > Clostridia > Lachnospirales > Lachnospiraceae > HGM12587. The sequence goes on along the minus strand of JBJEMI010000100.1, from coordinate 40,698 downwards.
GGATAGCACATCTTCGATTCTGATAGAGATTGCGGGAATCGTCCTTCCGCTGCTGATCTTCTGGTTTTTGATGAGCTTTTTGATGCGGCGTATGGGAAATGGCGGCGGTGTCATGGGTGTAGGAAAGAATAAGGCAAAGGTCTACATTCAGAAGGAAACCGGCATTTTATTCAAAGACGTGGCAGGACAGGACGAGGCAAAGGAGTCCTTACAGGAGATGGTGGATTTTTTGCATAATCCTGAGAAATATACATCGATCGGAGCCAAGCTTCCAAAAGGAGCACTGTTGGTAGGACCTCCGGGAACAGGTAAAACATTGCTGGCAAAAGCAGTGGCAGGAGAGGCACATGTGCCGTTTTTCTCACTGTCAGGTTCTGATTTCGTGGAAATGTTTGTCGGTGTCGGCGCTTCCAGGGTAAGAGATTTATTTGAGGAAGCGAAGAAAAATGCACCATGTATTATTTTTATCGATGAGATTGATGCCATCGGAAAAAGCCGTGACACCAGGTTTGGGGGCAACGACGAAAGAGAGCAGACCCTGAACCAGCTGCTTGCGGAAATGGATGGTTTTGAAACAAACAAGGCATGTCTGGTACTCGGTGCAACGAACAGACCGGAAGTATTGGATCAGGCCCTGTTAAGACCGGGCAGATTTGACCGTCGTGTCATTGTGGACAGACCGGACCTGAAGGGAAGGGTAGATGTACTGAAGGTTCACGCCAAAAATGTCCGAATGGATGAAACTGTCGATCTGGAAGCCATTGCGCTTGCAACGAGCGGTGCGGTAGGTTCCGATCTCGCGAATATGATCAACGAAGCTGCAATTCTGGCAGTCAAGAATGGACGTATGGCAGTCAGCCAGAAGGATTTATTTGAAGCAGTGGAAGTGGTGCTGGTCGGTAAGGAAAAGAAAGACCGTATCATGAAGCCTGAGGAACGAAGAATCGTTTCCTATCATGAAGTTGGCCATGCACTGGTCAATGCTTTGCAGAAGGATGCAGAGCCGGTACAGAAGATTACGATCGTACCGCGAACGATGGGAGCACTCGGATATGTGCTTCAGGTTCCTGAGGAAGAAAAATTCCTGAACACCAAAAAAGAACTGGAGGCCATGATCGTAGGATTTCTGGGCGGCCGTGCTGCGGAAGAGATTGTATTTGATACCGTAACGACCGGAGCGGCTAATGATATTCAGCAGGCGACAAGGCTGACAAGAGCCATGATCACACAGTATGGTATGTCAGATAAATTCGGTATGATGGGACTGGAATCCAAAGAGAGTATGTATCTGGATAACGGTACACATCTGAACTGCAGTGATAAAATGGCAGCGGAAGTTGACCAGGAAATTATGCGTGTGTTAAGAGAATCCTATGAAGAAGCCAAACGTCTGCTTTCGGAAAATCGGGAAGCTCTGGATGAGATTGCGGCTTATCTGATCGAGAAAGAGACGATTACAGGGAAGGAATTTATGAACATCTTCAGAAGGGTGAAGGGAATTCCGGAGCCGGAGGAAGAAAGCACTGTCGAATCATAAGGATCATGAAATGAAGGGGGAATCAGCAGATTTCTCCTTTTTTTCTGCGAAAATAACGGATACTTTACTGCGGGAAAGAGTTAAAACTTTAAAGCATATTGACAATTATTGGAAACAGGGAGTAGAATGGGTAACTAAGATATGAAAAAAGATCCATGGAGGGAAGAAGAATGGTTCGATATTTTTTTAAGCGACTCGGGATGATGCTGGTTGCCCTCTTTCTGATCATACTATTGACGTTTGTGATTATGCACGCTGTACCGGGCGGTCCGTTCACCAGTGACAGAAATGTAAGTGAAGAAGTAGAAGCAGCTTTGAATGCCAAATACAATCTGGATGATCCTCTGCCGAAGCAGTTTTTTGATTATCTGTCAGGTGTTCTTCGGGGGGATTTCGGTCCGTCCTACAAGTATACAGGAAAGACGGTAAATGATTTCATTGAAAACGGTTTCCCGGTATCCGGAAAGCTGGGCGGAATCACGATCATATTCGTAATACTTGCAGCAATTCCGATGGGAATTGTCGCAGCGGTGAAGAACGGGAAATGGCAGGATATGCTGCTGATGGCAGTAGCAACGATCGGCGTCACGATACCGTCCTTTGTGATCGCATCCGTTTTGATCTATGTATTCTCGTATCGAATGAATTTACTGCCAAGCTTTGGACTTGATACCTGGAAAGGGTATATCCTGCCGGTGATTACGCTTGGAGGCTATTCTATCAGTTATATTGCAAGACAGATGCGTTCCAGCCTTCTGGAGGTTATGGGACAGGATTACATACGTACAGCCCGTGCGAAAGGTCTGTCCGAAACCAAGGTTATTTTTAAACATGCGCTTCGAAATGCATTGATTCCGGTAATCACAGTACTTGGTCCGACGGTTGCAAATCTTCTGACAGGAAGTTTCGTTATTGAAAAGATTTATGCGATCCCTGGTCTTGGAATTCATTTTGTTAACAGTGTCAATCTTCGGGATTATACAACCATTATGGGCGTTACGATTTTTTATGCAACGTTCCTTCTGGCCATGGTCTTCATTGTGGATCTGTTCTACTGTCTGATTGACCCGAGAATCAAATATGACTAAAGGCGAGGAGAAAATAATGGAAAATAAATGGGAAATGCTGGAGTCTTCCATTGAAGACCGTGAAAAGATATGGAAAAAGAACAGAACCTTTGCAGGCGATGTGTGGTTTCGTTTCAGACATAAGCCAACAGCGATTGCCGGTTTTGGGATTATTGTAGTGCTGCTGCTGTTCGCGCTGTTCGGACCGTTCTTTACGAATTACAGTTATAAAGAACAGAATCTTGAGGTAGTCAATGTACCGCCTCGCATGAAGGTATTCGTGGCACCCGATGGAGATGGTTACTTTTACATTACCCAGTCTCTGAAGCTTCTGAAAGTGAATGAGGATGGGACTCTGGGGGTTCAGCTGAAAAAGGTGCGTGAAGAGTCTTCCTCTTCCATGAGGATCTATGATTATAACGGAAAGGAAGTTGCACTGTATTATGGTGTGAAGCCGTATGTTGTGGCGGATCCGGAGACAAGAGTCATATATCCGTCCGCGCATGTATGGAACAAATCTTATGTCCTGGGAACAGACAGCCTGGGAAGAGATATTCTGACCCGTCTGATGTACGGCACGAGGATTTCTATGCTTGTTGCGTTTGTTGCGGTACTTGTAAATCTGGTGATCGGGATCATTTTCGGAGGTATTTCCGGTTATGCGGGCGGCATTGTGGATACAGTCATGATGCGTATTGTAGATATCATCAGTACGATCCCCCTGACGCTGTATGTAATTTTAATCATGGTACTGATGGGAAATGGTATTCACAGTATTATCATTGCGCTGGGTACCGTATACTGGGTCGATATGGCCAGAGTTGTCCGCGGTCAGGTTCTGAGCTTAAAGGCACAGGAATTCGTGCTTGCCGCAAAGACGATCGGTTCTTCCACAAAGACGATTTTGATGCAGCATCTGATTCCGAACGCGATGGGCTCTATACTGGTAACGGTTACGATGCTGATTCCGTCCGCAATTTTTATGGAAGCATTTTTGGGATTTCTTGGAATCGGACTGAAGCCGCCGCTGGCGAGCCTCGGAACCATGTGTAATGATGCTACGGAGAATTTACGTTCCTGTCCGCATCAGCTGTTTATTCCGGCACTTGTGATCTGTCTGATTATGTTTGCATTCAACTTTGTTGGCGATGGTCTTCGTGATGCACTGGATCCGAAGCTGAAAAAGTAGGAGGATAAAGCATGGAACCGATTTTAAAAATTGAAAATCTGAAAACGTCATTTATGACGAGCAACGGAGAAGTACAGGCCGTACGCGGTGTGAGCTTTTCTGTTCATAAAGGTGAGATTCTCGGTATTGTAGGAGAGTCCGGAAGCGGCAAGAGTGTTACTTCCATGTCGATCTTACGTCTCCTTGCAGATACCGCGAAAATCAAAGAAGGTACGATCGAGTTTGAAGGAGAAAATCTGATCGACGTATCAGCCAGGCACATGCGTGAGATCCGCGGTCAGAAGATATCTATGATCTTCCAGGATCCGATGTCTTCCTTAAATCCACTGATTCCTGTTGGAAAGCAGGTATCAGAGATGATTCTCGAGCATCATCCGGATCGAAAGAAGGAGGATGTCAAAAAAGAGGTTCTGGAACTGTTTGCCAAAGTAAGGATCCCGGAACCGGAAAAACGTTATCATTCTTATCCGCACGAATTCTCCGGAGGTATGCGTCAGAGAGTCATGATCGCGATGGCCCTGGCAAACAAGCCGAATCTTCTGATTGCAGATGAACCGACGACTGCACTGGATGTGACGATTCAGGATCAGATTCTTCGTCAGCTGCGTGAGCTTGAAAAAGAATATGGAACAAGTATTATTTTCATTACCCATGATCTGGGTGTTGTGTCAGAACTTTGCGACCGTGTCATTGTGATGTATGGCGGTCTGGTGATGGAAGAAGCTTCTATTTTTGATATTTTTGAAAATCCGGGTCATCCGTATACCATGGGACTTCTTGCTTCCATTCCGGATGCCACACAGGACAAGAGCAAGCGGCTGCAGCCGATTCCGGGTTCACCGCCGGATATGACCAATCCGCCGAAGGGATGTCCGTTCGCACCGCGATGTCCTTATGCGAGAAAAATCTGTGCGCAGGAGCTGCCGGAATTTGTGGAACTGGGAGAAGATCATACGGCCAGATGTTTCCTGCAGTATCCGGATGCACCGGCAGATGCGAACAATCCGTTTCGAAACAAGGAGTAAACTATGAGTAGTCAGAATATACTCGAGGTAAAAGACCTCACAAAACATTTCAAAGTGAGCAGAAAGCAGATCGTGCATGCAGTGGACGGCGTCAGCTTCACTCTGGAACGGGGGAAGACGCTCGGGCTGGTAGGTGAGTCCGGCTGCGGAAAATCCACCTGTGCCAGAACGATTATTCGTATGTACGATCCGACTGCGGGACAGATTGTTCTGGACGGAACAGATATCACAAACATGAAGCAGAAGGAATTAAAGCCTTTGCGCAGGAAGATGCAGATGATCTTTCAGGATCCTTATGCATCCTTAAATGCGAGAATGACTGTGCGTGATATCATTGCGGAGCCGCTGCTTGCTCACGGTATCGTAAAGAAAAAAGAAGAGTCCAACGATCTGGTATATCCGATGCTTGAAAAAGTGGGACTTACCAAGGAGCATGCAAATCGTTATGCACATGAATTTTCCGGTGGACAGAGACAGCGTGTCGGAATCGCGCGCGCACTGATTCTCCATCCGGAACTTGTGATCTGTGATGAGCCGATTTCCGCACTGGATGTATCCATTCAGGCACAGGTGATTAACCTTCTGAAGGATTTTCAGGATGAGAAGGGGATTTCCTATCTGTTCATTGCCCATGATCTTTCCATGGTACGATACGTATCGGATGATGTAGGGGTGATGTATCTGGGACAGATGGTTGAGGTTTCCGAGGCTGATGAGATCTATCAGAATCCGCTGCATCCGTATACGAAGGGACTTCTCGGAAGTATCCCGATCGCGAATCCGAGGCTGGCCCGTCAGAAAGAAAGGAGCGGCATTGAGGGCGATATCCCGAGTCCGATCAATCCGCCGGCCGGCTGCCGTTTTCATACACGATGTCCGTATGCAAGGCCGGAATGTGCTGAGCAGAAGCCGGAACTGAAGGATGTGGGCGGCGGACATATGGTGGCATGTCATTTATACTAATGGTTTTCCGGCGTACAAAACGATGGTACGCTTGAAATATACTGCAGACCGAAATGGTCCGCAGGAAATCTAAATATTTTTAAGGAGGATTACATCTTATGAAAAAGAAGACACTTAGCCTTCTTCTTGCATTATGCCTTGTCTGTACAAGCTTATTAAGCGGATGCGGAAGCAGTGATAATGCCGGAGAACAGCAGACAATCGATGATATCGGGGCAGAAGCAGAAGGAAACGGAAATACTGAAGGAGAAGCAGCCGCTGCGGCTGCGCAGGAACTGACTTTCGTTCTGAACAACGAACCGGATACGATTGACCCGACGATTACAAACAACTCTTTTGCGGTTCCGTTTATCATGAACTGTTTTGAAGGTCTTGTGACTTACGATGAAGCAGGTGAAGTTGTTCCGGGAAATGCAGAGACATGGACACATAATGACGATCTGACCGTATTTACCTTTAAATTAAGAGAAGGTCTGAAATGGAGCGACGGCACACCGCTGACAGCAAATGACTATGTTTATTCAGCACTTCGTGTACTGGATCCGGCAACAGCAGGCCAGTATGTAAACATGATCTCAGATTATGTTGTAAACGGAAATGAATACTATGCAGGTGAGGTTTCCGCTGAAGAAGTCGGAATCAAAGCACTGGATGATACAACACTTGAATTTACACTGAGCGCTCCATGTCCGTATTTCGTTGACCTGGTAAGCATGTGGGTATACTTCCCGGTACAGCAGGCTACGATCGAAGCCAATGGAGATCAGTGGACAACTACACCGGAAGGTTATGTCTGCAATGGTCCGTTCAAGGTTACGAAGATCAATATGGGCGAAAGCTATGTTCTTGAAAAGAATGAAAACTATTGGGATGCAGAAAATGTAACACTGGAAAAACTGACATATCGCTATATCCTGGATGTTGCTACAGCTCTGACTGCTTATGAAAACGGTGAGGTTGACGGTGTCAGAACCATTCCGTCCAGCGATCTTGCCCGTCTGCAGGCAGAAAAAGCAGGCGTTCAGACGGTAGGAAGCTATGGAACTGTTTACTATGATATCAACTGCGGTGTTGCGCCGTTTGATAATGTTCTGGTCAGAAAGGCCCTCAACCTTGCAATTGACCGTGAAGCTCTGATCAATAACGTTGCCCAGATCGAAGCGGAACCTGCATTCAGCTTCTATGCACCGGGATATGTTGTTGACGGCAAGGATTTAACAGAAGGACGTCCTTCATTCGGACTTTCTGCAACTGCCGATGTGGAAGCTGCAAAGGCTGCACTGGCAGAAGCCGGATATCCGGACGGAGAAGGATTCCCGACATTACAGCTTTCCTACTACTCTGATGATAATGTTAAGAAGATTGCTGAAGCGATCAAGGAAATGTGGGAGACGAACCTTGGAATCACTGTTGAGATCAGCTCTGCTGACTGGGGTGTATTCTATACAGATGTACAGGCAGGCAACTATCAGGTGGCTGCTATGGGCTGGAGCGCAGACTATGTAAATCCGATGAGCTTCCTGCCGCTGCTTTACACGGATGATGTTACAAACAACAGCTTCTACAGCAACCCGGATTATGATGCACTGGTAGATCAGATTAAGACAGAAAGTGATCCGGCAAAATTTGCCGATCTGGTAAAACAGGCTGATGAACTGGTATCTGCAGATTATCCGGTACTTACATTGTACTATAAGTCCAACAACTATCTGTTAAAGGACTATGTGGAAGGCGTATATATGACATCTTCTTCCAATATTTACTTCAAGAATGCAGTAGTTCTTGAAAAATAAGGGGAGATATTGCGGTGTAAGATCTCGACGGAAGGTTTTGGGGATATGGTCTTTGCTCTGTTTCCGGACCTTGCGCCGATTACTGTAAATAATTTTGCGGACACGGCGAAGAGCGGTTTTTATGACGGCCTTGCCTGGTGCCGTATCGTAAAGGATTACGTGATTCAGAGCGGTTCTCCGGATAACGATATCATGACAGACAGTGACTGGCATATCAAAGGGGAATTCGCAGAAAACGGAATCGAGAATCCGATCCGGCACATCCGCGGTGCGATTTCCATGGCCCGGGATGATGACTATGATACAGCGGGAACGCAGTTCTTCGTTGTTCATAAGGATGCACACAAATTGGACGGACGCTATGCTGCGTTTGGTCAGATGATTTCCGGCTTTGATGTGCTGGATGCAATTGCAGAGCTTCCGACCTGCGGTGCGGAAACATGGAACAAACCGGTAGAGATGCCGGTGATTACAAAAATTACAATTGAAGAGTAATGAAAAGAGCCCTGTGCAATGGATGGAATTGCCCGGGGTTCTTTTATTGCGTTTACAAAATTTTGTTCCGAGGGTATACTTTAATTATTGGAGTTGATGGAAATATGTTTGATATTCAGGAAGAATTAAAGAAGCTTCCGGCCAGACCGGGAGTATATCTGATGCATGACGAGGCTGACGAGATCATTTATGTAGGCAAAGCGATTTCCCTGAAAAATCGCGTGCGGCAGTATTTTCAGTCAAGCAGAAACAAAGGACCTAAGATTGAACAGATGGTGACCAGGATCGCCAGATTTGAGTATATTGTCACAGATTCGGAACTGGAAGCCCTGGTGCTGGAGTGTAATCTGATTAAGGAACATCGCCCGAAGTACAATACAATGCTGATGGACGATAAGACCTATCCATACATTAAAGTAACGACCGGGGAAGCATATCCAAGGGTATTGTTTTCCAGACAGATGAAAAAGGATAAGGCAAAATATTACGGACCTTATACGAGTGCGGGAGCTGTGAAGGATACGATCGAACTGCTCCGTAAGCTGTATAAGATCCGTACCTGCAGCAGAAATCTTCCGAAAGATGAAGGAAAGGACCGGCCGTGTCTGAATTATCACATCAAGCAGTGTGATGCGCCGTGCCAGGGTTATATCAGCCCGGAAGAATACGGGAAGAATGTCAAAAAAGCAATGGAATTTCTGAATGGAAATTATGATCTGATCCTGAAGGAACTGGAGGAAAAAATGCTGGCAGCTTCCGAAGCAATGGAGTTTGAAACTGCCATAGAGTACAGAGAACTTTTAAACAGCGTGAAGCAGATTGCACAGAAGCAGAAGATCTCCAACAGTGACGGGGAAGATAAGGATATCATCGCAATGGCATCGGATGGGGAAGATGCGGTCGTGCAGGTGTTTTTTGTCAGAGAGGGGCGTCTGATCGGAAGAGATCATTTTTATCTTCGAATCGTTCAGTCAGATACGCCTGCGGAAATTCTCGGAAGCTTTGTAAAACAGTTTTATGCAGGAACCCCGTTTATTCCGAAGCGTCTGATCCTCCAGACAGAGATTGAAGACCGGGCGGTTGTGGAAGAATGGCTGAGTGAAAAAAAGGGGCAGAAGGTACATCTCATTGTTCCGAAGATCGGGACAAAGGAAAAACTGGTAGAGCTGGCGGCGAAAAATGCATATCTGGTCCTGAGTCAGGATCGGGAAAAAATGAAACGGGAAGAAGGGCGCACGATCGGAGCCATGAAGCAGATCGCATCCTGGCTGGAACTGGAAAAGATCAGTCGTGTAGAAGCCTTTGATATTTCCAATATCAGCGGATTTGAAAATGTAGGTTCTATGGTTGTTTATGAAAAAGGGAAACCAAAGCGAAATGATTACCGGAAGTTTAAGATCAAAGGTGTGAAGGGACCCGATGATTATGCGTGTATGGAAGAAGTATTAAAAAGAAGGTTCCTGCACGGCCTTTCAGAGAGAGAGCAGTCAGGAGAACAGTCCGGCGGTTTTGCCGGCTTTCCGGACCTGATCATGATGGACGGCGGAAAGGGACAGGTAAATGTGGCGCTGAGGGTTCTGGAAGAACTTCATTTGAATATTCCGGTCTGCGGAATGGTAAAAGATGACAAACACAGGACACGAGGACTGTATTATGATAATAAAGAAATCCCAATCGACAGAAACAGCGAGGGATTTCGGCTGATTACAAGAATCCAGGATGAGGCACATCGGTTTGCGATCGAGTATCACAGGAGCCTGCGTACGAAAGGACAGGTCCATTCCATTCTTGATGATATCGAAGGCATCGGACCGGCCAGAAGAAAGGCGCTGATGAAGGCGTTTGTTTCACTGGAGGCCATCAGGGAGGCAGATGTGGAAACACTTGCGGGTATTCCGTCCATGAATACGGCGGCTGCAAAAAAGGTGTATGATTTTTTCCATAAGTAGAAAAATAAGAGTAGAAAATGGAAAAAAGATTCGGAACTATGACTAGTCACAGAAAGTGTTTTATGATAGAATTAAATCCAGAATATGCGTGACCTTAGAGAAAAAGGAGAAAGCTATGCAGACCGTTGAATTAACAAGCCTTGTAAAAAAACTTCAGCTGAAAAATCTGACTCCGGAGATTGACATGAGCGGAATTCAGATCACCACGCCGGATATTAACAGACCGGCGTTGCAGCTGGCAGGGTATTTCGATCACTTTGCGTCGGAACGTGTTCAGATCGTGGGTTATGTAGAATATACTTATCTGAAGCATCTGACAAAAGAACAGAGGATTCCTGTTTATGAGCGTTTTTTGCAGAGTGATGTGCCATGCATTATCTATTCTTCGCTGACAGAACCGGATGAGGAAATCTATGAGCTGGCACTGAAGTACAAAAAGCCTTTACTGGCAACGGACAAAAGTACATCTCCATTCATGGCGGAGGTCATTCGCTGGCTGAACGCGCAGTTGGCACCGTGTATTTCCATTCATGGTGTACTGGTCGATGTTTACGGAGAAGGTGTCCTGATCATGGGCGAGAGCGGCATTGGCAAAAGTGAGGCTGCTCTGGAACTTCTGAAACGCGGGCATCGTCTTGTGACCGATGATGTGGTGGAGATCCGCAAGATTGATGATGATACATTGATCGGACGTTCTCCTGCCATTACGAGAAACTTTATTGAACTTCGCGGTATCGGTATTGTGGATGTGAAAGAACTGTTCGGTGTATCCAGTGTGAAGGAAAGTCAGCAGATCGATATGGTCATCCGACTGGAAGAATGGGACAAGGAGAAGGAATACGATAGACTGGGAATGGAAGAAGAATATACAGAATTCCTTGGAAACAAGGTAGTATGTCATTCACTTCCGATCCGACCGGGACGAAATCTGGCAGTCATTGTAGAATGTGCGGCTGCGAACAACCGTCAGAAGAAGATGGGATACAATGCGGCACAGGAATTATACAGAAGAGTACAGGAAAGCATCGCAGGACGCGGAAAGGGGACATTGTAAAATGAAAAAGTATTGTTTTGGGGTTGATATCGGAGGAACAGCAGTAAAAATGGGACTGTTTACAGTAGAAGGTGAACTTCTTGAAAAATGGGAAATCCCAACCCGCAGAGAAGATAAATCTTCCCACATTCTTCCGGACATTGCAGAACAGATCGACTTAAAGCTGGCTGCAAGAGGAATTGCAAAAGATGAAGTTGCCGGTGTCGGATTTGGTACACCGGGCCCTGTCACAGATGACGGTGTTGCAGTTTGCCCTGCAAATCTGGACTGGGAAAACAAGCCGGTAGCAAAAGAACTGACAGAACTGACGGGTCTTCCATGCAAAGGCGGTAATGATGTAAATACAGCAGGTCTCGGTGAAATGTGGCGAGGCGGAGCAAGAGGATATAAGAACGTTGTCGTAGTACCGATCGGAACAGGTGTCGGCGCAGCGATCATTGTAAACGGAAAGGTTATCACAGGTACCAGAGGAGCAGCCGGAGAAGTCGGACATATTCAGGTAGATGATGAGATCCAGGAACCATGCGGATGCGGCGGAGTCGGATGTGTAGAACAGTTCTCTTCCGCAACAGGCCTTGTAAGAATGGCAAAAAAAGCAATCACAGAAAGTGACAGACCGACCGTGCTCCGTGACGGAGAGATTACTGCAAAAGCTGTTATGGATGCGGCAAAAGCAGGGGATGCGGTAGCAGATGAAATCTTTGACAAATTCGCTGATTATTTAGGATACTCTCTGGCAGCAACTGCAGCTGTGATCGATCCTGAAATCTTTATCATCGGCGGCGGTGTTTCCAGAGCAGGACAGTTCCTTGTAGACCGTGTTCAGAGCTACTACAAAAAATATGTATGGCCGGGATGCAGAGGCATTAAATTTGCACTTGCAGAGCTGGGCAACGATGCCGGTATCTACGGTGCGGCATCATACATGGTACTGTAAATTAAAATAAGTGATCATACATAAGCCATCATAAAAAAACAGTCTGCTTTTTTACGTGATGGCTTATAATATATTTCAGGAAGAGGAGAGTTTATGAAAAAATTAGTTGCTTACATGCTTGCGGTTACTTTGGTGTTTGGTGTGGTCGGATGTTCCGGAAATCAGAATCCGGCAGGTGATGGATCTGTGGTGACAGCAGATGAGACCGAAGGAAAATCATCTCTGGATATTGTGAAGGAAATCTGGGCAGCCTATGAGGAGGATGAGAAATTCCCGATCAGCGGAGGAGATTCTGAAAATATGGCCTTTGATGAACCGGGCGAGTTTGATGTTACCAAAACAGAAGACATGGATTATCTCCTGGGAGTTCCGGAAGATGCGGCAGCCCTCATCGACGATGCGGCATCTCTCGTACATGCACTGAACCAGAATACTTTTACGGCAGGTGTTTATCATGTGACAGATGCCGGACAGGTCCAGGCATTTGCGGATGCCTTAAAGGAAAACATCCTGAACAGGCATTGGATGTGTGGATTTCCGGATACGCTGGTGATCTTTTCTGTCGGAAGCAACTGCGTGATCGCTGCTTTTGGCAATGATGAGCTGATTGATAATTTTGAAGATCATGTAGAGGATCTTTTTCAAACAGAGACATTGCTCTGTGAAGAAGCACTTGCTTACTGATGAAGGTGAACAGGAAACAGATATGTTATTTTCGAGCATTCCTTTTTTGTATTATTTTTTACCAAGTGTGCTGATGATTTACTATATTGTTCCTGAGCGGTTAAAAAACGGGGCTCTCCTTTTGGCGAGCCTTATTTTTTATGCCTGGGGCGAACCGAAGTTTTTGTTTATCATGCTGATCTCCATTTTGTCCGGCTATTTTTTCGGGATATTGATTGAGAGATACCGGGAGCACAGATCGGGAAAAGTGCTGCTGATCATTTCCGCAGGAATCAGTCTCGGCTTTCTGGGATACTTTAAATATGCGGACTTTTTGATTTCAAATCTCAATCTGCTGACGGGAGCACAGATACCGCTCCGAAAGATTCTCCTGCCGATCGGCATCAGCTTTTATACCTTTCAGATGTTAAGCTACACGATCGATGTATATCGGGGAGAGGTGAAGGCACAAAAGAATTTCGTGAATCTGGCGCTCTACATCACGATGTTTCCGCAGCTGATCGCAGGTCCGATTGTACGTTATTCGGATATTGCGAAGCAGTTGGAAAGAAGAACGCACAGAGTGGAATTCTTTTTGCAGGGAACACGCAGATTTTTGCTCGGACTGGGAAAGAAGATCCTGATTTCCAATGCACTGGGAGAGCTGTGTGATATCTTTCGAACGTCACAGGAACAGTCGGTGCTGTTTTTCTGGATCTATGCCGTGGGATTCGCGCTGCATATTTATTTTGACTTTTCCGGTTACAGCGACATGGCGATCGGGCTTGGGAAAATGTTTGGATTTCGTTTCCCGGAAAATTTTGATTATCCCTATCTTTCGAAGAGCGTGACGGAATTCTGGAGACGCTGGCACAGGTCTCTTGGAACCTGGTTTCGGGATTATGTGTATATTCCGCTTGGCGGAAACCGTGTCAGCAGGCCGAGGTGGCTGTTGAATCTTCTGATCGTATGGATGCTGACCGGTCTTTGGCACGGGGCAGCCTGGAATTTTGCGGTCTGGGGTCTGTTTTTTGCAATGCTGCTGATACTGGAAAAGCTTTTCACGGGAGAATTTCTGAAGGAACATCCGTTGATCGGGCATGTCTATGTTCTGCTGGCGGTGGTGATCAGCTTCGTGATCTTCAATGCCGCGGACATGAGAGAAGCATTGCGGGATCTTGCGGGAATGTTCGGACTCTGTGATATCCCGCTTGTTTCCGGGGAAACCCTGTATTATCTGAGAAGCTATGCAGGCACATTTCTGGTCGCGGTGATCGGCTCGGGGCCATGGATTCGGAGGATGGCGGAAAAATTTGCAGAAACTTTTCCGGGAAAGAAAACCCTATGGATACTGGAACCCTGTGTGCTGTGTGGATTGCTTCTGGTTATGACAGCCTATCTTGTGGACGGTTCCTTTAACCCGTTTTTATATTTCAGATTTTAGGAGGGCGGATATGAAGAGAAAATCAGGTTATTTCATCCTAGCGGCAGTCTTTGTACTGCTTGTCCTGGGTACATGGCTGAAGTCTCCGGAAGCATATTCTCTCAGCGAACGAAGAAGGCTGGCACAGTTTCCGCACGTATCCGCGGAGGCGGTCCGCTCAGGTAGATTCATGACGGAATTTGAAGCATATACGCTGGATCAGTTTCCGTTTCGGGAAGCCTTCCGTACTTTGAAGGCTGTTGTATCGGACAGGATTTTCGGACGTCTGGATAATCATGGGATCTATGTGGCTGACGGATATGCTGCCGCACTGGAATATCCGATGAATGAAGAGTCACTGAAGCATGCGGCGAAGAGATTTTCTGATATATACGAAAGATATCTGGAGGACAGCCGATGCCGGATCTGCTTTTCCGTTATTCCGGATAAAAACTACTGGCTGGCGAAAAAAAATGGATATCCGGTGATGGATTATACAAAATTCTTCGAACAGATGCAGGATTTCACACCATGGATGGAATATGTGGATATTACAGGCTTACTGGACATCGAAGATTACTACAGGACAGACACTCACTGGCGTCAGGAAAATCTGGTGGATGTGGCTGAGTGGATTGGGAAGGCCATGGATGTGGATATTGATACCGAATACGAGAGGAAGCTGTGGACGGAGAACTTTCATGGCGTCTATACAGGACAGTCCGCGCTGCCGATGGAAGGGGAACCATTATATTATCTGACCAATGAGACCATGGAAAACTGCAGGGTCTATGACCATGAAAATGACAGAGAGATCGAAATCTATGATAAAGAAAAGGGTGCAGGTGCGGATCCCTATGAGCTGTTCCTGTCAGGCCCTCTTTCTCTGATTACGATCAAGAATCCTGCCAATACCGGCGGGAAAGAACTGATCCTGTTCAGGGATTCCTTCGCAAGCAGCATTGCGCCGCTGCTCGCAGAAGGATATGCCAGGATCACACTGGTGGATATCAGGTATCTGATGCCGCAGATGCTCGGGAAATATGTGGAATTTACGGATCAGGATGTGCTGTTTCTGTACAGTACATCAGTGCTGAATCACAGTGAGACGCTGAAATAGTGATATCTTTTCTCCGGTAATTGGATGATGACCAAAAGCAGAATTCCTGCCAGGGAAACAAAAGTACCTTCCATTAAGTATGGAGTATGATAGACCATTTCAATGGTATTGGTTCCGTCATGCAAGTCAATTGAATACATGCATTCCCCAAACAGTTCCGGTTCTGTTTCTTTTCCGTTTAATGTGATCTTCCAGCCTTTATCATATGGTATAGAGACAAAAAGACGCTGATTTTCCGAAGCGTTCACAGAAATCTTTGCATAACCGTTTTTCAGTGAGATATGGTCGGCGGCCCGGTCGGACAGCAATGCAGCGGCCTTTGCGAGTTCATCCAGGTTTAAGGCGTAGAACTGTTCCTCCCCATATTTCACATCGTAGGAAGTCTCAGAACGAAGTTCCAGTACGGCTTCTGTATCCCGGGAATCTGTTGGTATATAAAATACGGAAGGTGAAAGCCAGCAGGAGTAAGCCGTTTCAAAGGAATGATTCAGGTTTAATGTGGCATTCAACTGGGAATTCCATGGAAGATTTCCATAGACGGCATAATTTCCATCGGGAATATCGACAGAATATATCAGCGAAGTACCGGCTGAAGTGTTTCCTTTTTGAGTAATCCGGTAATCCAGAGGAACGTACAGGAGGATTTCCTCTCCGATCAATTGGCTATAGAGACTGTTTTGATATTCAAATGGATTATTGCCGGTATCTGCAGTATTTTCGCTCTCGGTATAGACAAATGCAAAAGGCAGCGCATAAGGGTTTTGATAAGTATACTTACCATTGTACTGTTCCAGTGAGTCGACCTGTTTCAGACCGTTGATCGGGTAGCCGGATAATATGTATTTCACTCCTAACAATGAGTCCGCACCTAAAATGGATGTATTTACAATACACATGTTTTCTCCGTTAATACGATATCCGAGCCTGTCAAGAAAAGTTCTTTGAATATCATCCGGGGATGAGGTGTATCCGGAGATTGACCGGTAATTATAGGCAAGAGCATCATTATAATAGGGAGTCAGTTGATTGCTTCTCATGTTTCTTGTAGAAGTCTGGGAAATACGATAACAGGACTGGTCAAAATCATTTATTTCAGCAATCTGTTTTTCGGCTTCTGTTACATAGGCTGAAAAAACGGGGCTGTCTGCAGTACTGTAATGCGCCATCTGCAGCCTTGTACTGTAAAATAACTCGGCTGTGATCAGAACCGCTGCAAAGATCAAAGAAATAAAACGGTATATCTGTGCTTTGTCTCTGCAGTAATTGATCAGTGAAATTGCACACGAGATGAAAATCAGGCTGAGTACGGAGGCATAAACCAGATGGATGTTCGGGTTGCCCTTTCTATAGTTCACGAGTATGATTGCGAAAGAAGCAGCCAGACTTATTTTAATCAGAGCACTTTGCTGATGTTTAAAGTCAGCGGCCATATAAAAATGACAGGCTAAAAACAGAATCAGCGCAATACCGACATATGAGTAACGATACCAGTAGCTTCCGACACCTTTGAACAGTGAGAAACATACAACAAATGGATTCCAGTAGAACATCAGGATCATTACAGCAAACATGAAGCCGAACAGGATTCTTTTTCTGACAGAAATTATTTTGGATGTCAGACATCCGATCAGTCCGATCAGTGCCATACTGCCGCAAAATAATGAAACCGAACCGTATGCGCTTTGAGCACCGAAAGAATAATTTTCTATCAGAGTTGAAATGTGTCCGATCAGGGAAAAATCAAACAGTGAACGCAGATCCATACTTCCGCGGCTGCTGTTCTGCAAAGATGCAATTGTCGGCAGGAAGAGAACCGCACTCATGAATACGCCTAAGGCCATGCTATAGCCGTAACGCACGATTTTTTTGATCACGTCAGTTACAGGAAAGGCTGTATTTTCGGAACGCAGAAGAAGTAATTCGAAAAAGAGCCAGAAGATTGAAAAAAGACAGTTGATTCCTCCGGTGTACCAGTTGAACAGAATGGAAAGCGCAACGGAAATAGAAAGCAGCCGGCTTTTCCCATCCTGAACGATCCTGTAGGTACCCAGTAAAATAAGCGGAAGCATGTAAACACCGTCTAACCACATAATATTACTGCTTTGCGCAATGCAATACTGACTCAGTGCGTAGCTGACTGACAAAACAACAATAGAACCGTTCCGATAAATATCTTTATGCTGCATATTCCGGAACCGTTCACTTAAGAAGATTGAAAATGTACATGCTGCCATTGCTGATTTTATGGCAAACAGTATGTCAAAAAAGTCGTGCAGACGGGTCTTGTCAAAAAGAAGCACTAAAAAATTGAATGGAGATGAAAGGTAGTAGGAATATACCGCGATATTCGAACCACCTAACGTTTTTCCGAAAGAATAGAGAAGACTGTTTTTTCCGGACAGGACATCCTTGAAATAGGAAAAGAAATCAAGGTATTGTATATTTGCGTCCATAGATGCCAGTGATTTTTCCCCGAAGGGAGCAAAAGAGTATAATTTATACAGAACCATCAGGATCAAAAAGGTCGTACAGAATGAGACGATACAATGATATCCTGTCTTATTTCCAAACTTTGTTTTCATGAAAAAATGTCCTCTCTTTTTCGGGCTAAAAACTACCTGTTAATATTCGAACGTTTGCGGAGTGTCGGATCCAGGATCTTTTTACGGATACGCAGGTTCTGCGGTGTGATTTCCAGAAGCTCATCCGTATCGATGAATTCCAGACACTGCTCCAGGCTTAAGATTCTCGGAGGTGTCAGTTTTAAGGCTTCGTCTGCACTGGAAGAACGGGTATTGGTCAGTTTCTTTGTCTTGCAGACATTCAGCTCGATATCTTCCGTCTTACCTGTCTGACCGATGACCATGCCCGCATATACCTTTTCACCCGGTCCGATGAAAAGCTGTCCTCGTTCCTGAGCATTGAACAGACCGTAAGTGATGGATTCACCGGACTCGAATGCGATCAGGGATCCTGTTTTACGGTACTGGATATCTCCCTTATAAGGCCCGTAGCCTTCAAATTCCGTATTCATGATGCCGGTGCCCTTGGTATCTGTTAAGAATTCCCCGCGGTATCCGATCAGACCTCTGGATGGGATGGAGAATTCCAGTCGTGTGGAGCCGGTTGCGTTTGAGTGCATTCCCTGAAGCTCTCCTTTACGTTCGCTCAGCTTCTGAATGACAGTACCGGAGAAGTCATCATCTACATCCACATAGACATGCTCCATCGGTTCTAAACGTTTCCCGTTTTCATCTTCTTTGTAGAGGACTTCCGCCTTGCTGACAGCAAATTCGTAGCCTTCACGTCTCATGTTTTCAATGAGCACGGATAAATGAAGCTCACCGCGGCCGGAAACCTTGAAGCGGTCCGCATCTTCGGTTTCTTCCACGCGAAGGCTGACATCCGTATTCAGTTCCCGGAACAGACGGTCACGGATGTGACGGGAAGTAATATATTTTCCTTCTTTTCCGGCCAGAGGACTGTCGTTGACCATAAACTGCATGGCGATCGTCGGTTCGGAAATCTTCTGGAACGGAATCGGCTGCGGATTGTCCGGTGAACATAAGGTGTCACCGATGTGGATGTCTGTAATACCGGAGATGGCTACGATGGAACCGATGTCTGCTTCCTTTACATCTATTTTGTTTAATCCGTCAAATTCGTAAAGCTTGCTGACCTTTACCTTTCTGCATTTGTCCGGTTCGTGATGGTTTACAAGCACAACTTCCTGATTGACGGAAATTTTGCCGTTGTCTACCTTGCCGACACCGATGCGTCCCACATATTCATTATAGTCAATGGTACTGATCAGTACCTGAGTACCTGCCTGCGGATCACCTTCCGGTGCAGGAATATAGTCAATGATCGTATCGAACAGCGCTGTCATATCAGAAGTAGGCATGCCCAGATTCTTTGTCGCATAACCTGCTTTTGCGGAAGCAAAAATGAATGGACAGTCTAACTGTTCATCAGAAGCGTCCAGATCCAGGAACAGCTCCAGAACTTCATCGATGACTTCATTTGGTCTGGCCTCCGGACGGTCGATTTTATTGATACACACGACAACGTGCAGATCCAGTTCCAGTGCTTTTTTCAGGACGAATTTCGTCTGCGGCATCGGACCTTCAAAGGCATCGACTACCAGGATCACACCGTTTACCATTTTCAAAACACGTTCCACTTCACCGCTGAAGTCTGCGTGTCCCGGTGTATCGATAATATTGATCTTTGTACCTTTATAAACAACGGCAGTATTTTTCGAAAGAATTGTGATGCCGCGTTCTCTTTCAATGTCACCGGAGTCCATGACCCTTTCGGCAACTTCCTGATTTTCGCGGAAAACACCGCTCTGTTTGAGCATTTCATCTACAAGTGTTGTCTTACCATGATCGACATGAGCGATGATGGCAATATTTCTGATATCTTCTCTTTTCATCTTATCATATCCTTTATTTTAAAACAAATCATATGCAACCAATCCAGTTTATCATATTCTTCCCAATATTCAAGAATTTTTCGAAATTCTCCGGGATTAAAATTGTGCGCTGCCAGAATATGACATAATTGTCGATGAAAAGTTGATAGAATTGAGAATAATTGGAAAGTCATCGGAATACCTTATAAAGATGACAGAGAAGTAGAAGCTGTATGCGCAGCTGAAATTGCATTGGAAAAAAGAAGGGAGAACATGAAATGTCAGATAAGATGATTGAAAACAACCAGGTATCGATTGTAGGAGAAGTAGTTTCCGGATTTACATTCAGCCACGAAATTTTCGGAGAAGGTTTCTATATGGTAGATATTTCTGTGAAACGGTTAAGTGATTCGGAGGACTATATTCCGGTAATGATCTCAGAAAGACTCGTGGATGTGAGTGCGGATCTGACCGGACAGATTGTCAGAGTTGCGGGACAGTTCCGCTCCTATAACCGCCATGAGGAAAAAAAGAATAAACTGGTTCTTTCGGTATTTGCAAGAGAATGGGAGTTTATTGATGAAGAAGTGGAAAATGCCAAAACAAACCAGATCTTTCTGGACGGCTTTATCTGTAAACCGCCGATTTACAGAAAAACGCCTCTGGGAAGAGAGATCGCAGACCTGCTGATCGCAGTGAACCGGCCGTATGGAAAAAGTGATTATATCCCATGCATCTGCTGGGGCAGGAATGCCAGATTTGCATCGGGCTTTGAAGTGGGCGGACACACACAGGTGTGGGGCAGAATCCAGAGCCGCGAATATATGAAAAAGCTGGATGACCTGCAAAGTGAGAAACGTGTGGCATACGAAGTGTCTGTGAGTAAACTGGAATATGTATAGACAGGAAAAAAAATAACAGTTCTGAAATCCGGATGGTGATAAATTTATTGCATTTCCAAATGGGTTGTTGTAATATATATGCAAATTGGAACTTACAAATATAGGATACATTGATAGAAATCGGGGCCGTTTGACGGCATCCGGAGAAGAGGAATCGTATGAATCGAGGATCTGTAACTGTATATTGCGGCATAGGAAAAGGTAAGACTTCTTCTGCTTTAGGGCATGCGATGTTTGCGGCCAGCATGGGAGAAACGACCACAGTGATTCAGTTTCTGAAAAAGAAAAGTCAGGAAGAAGTCAGTTATATCAGTCGTCTGGAACCGGAGATCAAGCTGTTTCGCTTTGAAAAGAGTGATCAGGAATTTGAAGAACTGGATGAAATGCAGCAGCAGGAAGAAATTTTAAATATAAAAAACGGACTTGGATTTGCCAAGAAAGTTTTGGTGACGGGTGAAAGTAACATTCTGATTCTGGATGAAGTTTTGGGACTCCTGGAAAATCAGATTATTACATTAGAAGATTTAAAGGTTCTCATTGATGCCAAGGATGAGAACACAGAACTGATTTTCACAGGCATTCATATGCCGGACGAATTAATGAAGTACGTCGATATCGTGTATGAGATCCGTCCAGTGAAATCGGACGAAAGAGGAGGTTGAAATATGTCAGTATTTAAAGGAGCAGCAGTTGCGATCATCACACCGATGCACGAAAACGGAGAAGTAAATTATCCGAAGCTGGGTGAGATCATTGAGTATCAGATCGCACATAAAACAGATGCGATCGTTATCTGCGGCACTACCGGAGAAGCGTCTACATTAAGTCACGAGGAACATCTGGAAGTCATTGATTACTGCGTGAAAAAGGTGGCCAAAAGAGTTCCGGTCATTGCCGGAACAGGTTCCAACTGCACAGAGACGGCAGTCTATCTGTCTCGGGAGGCAGAAAAATCAGGTGTTGATGCACTTCTTGTTGTAACCCCTTATTACAACAAGGCAACACAGAAAGGGCTGATCGCACATTATAAAACGGTGGCTGAATCTGTAAAACTGCCGATCATTATGTACAATGTACCGGGCAGAACCGGATGCAATATCCTGCCGGAGACAGCAGCAACACTTGTAAGAGAAGTGGAGAATATTGTGGGTATTAAAGAAGCAAGCGGAAATATTTCACAGATTGCGAAGCTGATGTCGTTAGCCGGAGATGAGATCGAGCTGTATTCCGGAAATGATGATCAGATCGTTCCGGTTCTGTCTTTGGGCGGACTGGGAGTGATTTCCGTATTATCGAATGTAGCACCGGAAGAAACACATGATATTGTGGATCTGTATCTGAACGGGGATACGACAGAAAGTATGGAACTGCAGTTAAAGGCAATCCCGCTGGTAGAACAGTTATTCTGCGAAGTAAATCCGATTCCGGTGAAAGCTGCCATGAACCTCATGGGATTCGAAGTCGGACCGCTGCGTATGCCGTTATCTGACATGGAAGCAGCACATGTGGAAAACCTGAAGACCGCGATGAAGGATTTCGGTATTGAAGTAAAAGCATAAGTACACAGGGCATGGCGTCTGCCGTGCCCTTTTTACAAACGACTCAAAAGCAAAGGAGAACATAAAATGATCAGAGTAATCATGCACGGATGCAACGGAAGAATGGGACAGACGATTACAGGGCTGTTAAAGGATGATACAGAAGCAAAGATCGTAGCGGGAATTGATGTGGCGGACTGCCGTGACAACGGATATCCGGTATTTACAGATCTGGCGGATTGTGATGTAGAAGCAGATGTTGTGATTGACTTCGCGTCGGCAAAGGCCGCAGACGGGCTTCTGGATTATTGTGTACAGAAGAAACTTCCGGTTGTATTATGTACCACAGGTTTATCGGAAGAACAGATTGCAAAGGTGGAAGAGGCTGGCAAAAGCATCGCGGTATTAAGATCCGGAAATATGTCTCTGGGTATCAATACAATTCAGAAACTGATTCAGGATGCGGTCAGGGTACTTGCGCCTGCAGGCTTTGACGTGGAAATTGTGGAAAAGCATCATAACCAGAAGCTGGATGCTCCAAGCGGAACTGCACTCATGCTGGCTGACAGTGTCAATGAGGCAATGGATCACCGGTATCACTATGTATACGACCGAAGCAGTGTCAGACAGAAACGTGACAGTGAGGAAATCGGAATTTCAGCAGTACGCGGCGGCAGCATCGTAGGCGATCATGACGTGATCTTTGCCGGAAAGGATGAGGTCATTACGATTTCCCATACTGCATATTCCAGAGCAATTTTCGGAAACGGTGCGATCTCCGCGGCAAAGTTTCTGGCAGGAAAAGAAGCGGGATACTACAATATGAGCCATGTGATCGAAGCAGCAAAATAATGAATTTAAAACTCCGGTATAGAAGTTGAGAGGAGGTACTCATGGAATTTCGGCCATGTATCGATATTCACAACGGAAAAATAAAGCAGATTGTGGGAAGCAGTCTGAAAGATCAGGGAGACCATGCAGAAGAAAACTTCGTTTCGGAACAGGACGGAGCATTCTATGCGGAATTTTATAAAAAAGACGGGATCAAAGGCGGACATATCGTTCTGCTGAATTCGAAGGATTCCGAATATTATGAAAAAACGAAAGAACAGGCACTGCTTGCGCTGCGTACCTGGCCCGGTGGTTTTCAGGTGGGCGGCGGGATCACAGCGGAAAATGCACAGGAGTTTCTGGATGCAGGAGCCAGTCATTGTATTGTGACTTCTTATGTGTTTAAAGATGGACAGGTCAACTATGCAAATCTGGAAAAACTGCAGAAGACCATCGGAAAGGAACATCTTGTCATTGATCTGAGTGCACGATGGAAAGACGATGCTTATTATGTGGTGACGGACCGCTGGCAGAATTTCACGAAACAGAAGCTGGGAGAACCGCTTCTGGAAGAGTTTTCAGCATTCTGCGACGAATTTCTGATTCATGCAGTGGATGTGGAAGGAAAGGCTTCCGGTGTGGATGTGGAACTGATCCGCATGCTGGAAAGATGCAAAATGAAACCGATCACCTACGCGGGCGGAGTTTCCTCCTGGGAAGATCTGGAACTCATTAAAAAATACGGACGAAACCGCATTCATGTGACGATCGGAAGTGCGCTGGATCTGTTTGGCGGCAGCCTTCCTTACACAGAAGTTTTAAAAAGGATCAAAGAGTCAGAATAATCATGAAAATTTTGTAAACTGTCCAAAAAAGCTTTTTAAAAGCCACAGAATATGGTAAAATGTACCTATCAACTAGTTAAAGGAGATGAGCCTATGCGTTTTATCATCAGAGGTAAGAACATTGAAGTGACTGACGGTTTAAGAGCAGCAGTAGAAAGTAAGATCGGTCGTCTTGAAAAATATTTCACGGCTGACACAGAAGTATACGTTACCTTGAGCGTAGAAAAGGAACATCAAAAGATTGAAGTGACGATTCCGGTGAAGGGAACGATCATCCGTTCAGAGCAGACAAGCTCAGATATGTACGTTTCGATCGATCTGGTTGAAGAAGTGATCGAACGTCAGCTTCGTAAGTACAAAACAAAATTAATTGCCAAGCATCAGGATGGCGGAAACTTCAGAGAAGAATTTTTAAATCATGAAGCAGATGCAGAAGAAGAGATTCAGATTATCCGTACAAAATATTTCGAGAGAAAACCAATGTATCCGGAAGATGCATGTCTGCAGATGGAATTGCTGGGACATGATTTCTTCGTATTCTTAAATGCAGAGAATGATGAGGTAAATGTTGTCTATAAACGTAAAAACGGAAGTTATGGTTTGATCGGACCGGAAATTTAACATTATATTTACAGAAAATTCATGAAAATTACTGGGGTTGTGGTTTACCACAACCCCAATTTATGTTATGATTGGGAATAGTGAAATTTTAAGATAGATAGAAGGAGTAGTCAATGAGTTTTGTTGAGAAGATTTTCGGTACTCACAGCGAAAGAGAACTGAAATTAATAAAAAAGACAGTAGATAAGATTGAATCGCTTCGTTCGGATATGATGAAATTATCTGATGAAGAGCTTCGTGGCAAAACCAGGGAATATAAAGACCGTCTGGCAGAGGGAGCGACGCTGGATGATCTTCTTCCGGAAGCGTTTGCGACGGTGCGTGAAGCAGGACGGCGTGTGCTTGGAATGGAGCATTACAGAGTGCAGCTCATCGGAGGTATCATCCTTCATCAGGGCCGTATTGCAGAAATGAAAACAGGTGAAGGTAAGACGCTCGTATCTACACTGCCGGCTTATCTGAATGCATTGGAGGGAAAAGGGGTACATATCGTTACCGTTAACGATTACCTGGCACACCGAGATGCAGAGTGGATGGGAAAGATCCATGAATTTCTGGGGTTGACTGTAGGCGTTGTTCTCAACTCCATGACCAATGATGAAAGAAGAGCAGCCTATAACTGTGATATCACATATATTACAAA
This sequence comes from Lachnospiraceae bacterium, assembly GCA_051879615.1. Classification (GTDB taxonomy): domain Bacteria; phylum Bacillota; class Clostridia; order Lachnospirales; family Lachnospiraceae; genus HGM12587. The sequence goes on along the minus strand of JBJEMI010000100.1, from coordinate 15,686 downwards.
TAATGAACTTGGATTTGATTATCTGCGTGATAACATGGTGATCTATAAAGAGCAGCTCGTTCAGCGAGGACTTCATTATGCGATCATCGATGAAGTGGACTCCGTATTGATCGACGAAGCGAGAACTCCGCTGATCATCTCAGGTCAGAGCGGAAAATCCACCAGGCTTTATGAAGTTTGCGATTATCTGGCAAGAACTCTGAAAAAGGGAACAGCAAGCAAGGAATTCAGCAAGATGGATGCAATTCTCGGTGAAGAGATTGAAGAAACCGGAGATTTCATTGTTAACGAAAAGGATAAGATCGTACACCTGACAGCAGATGGTATCAAACGTGTAGAAGAATACTTCAATATCGAAAACCTTGCGGATGCTGAAAACCTGGAAATCCAGCACAATATGGAGCTGGCACTGCGTGCCAATTATCTGATGTTCCGGGATCAGGATTATGTGGTGAAAGACGATCAGGTCCTGATCGTGGATGAATTTACCGGCCGTATTATGCCGGGACGCCGTTATTCCGACGGTCTTCATCAGGCAATCGAAGCAAAGGAAAAAGTAAAAGTAAAACGTGAAAGTAAGACACTGGCTACGATCACATTCCAGAATTTCTTTAACAAGTATGAAAAGAAAGCCGGTATGACGGGTACAGCGCTGACAGAAGAAAGAGAATTCCGTGATATTTACGGCATGGATGTTGTTGAGATTCCGACAAACCGTCCGGTGATCCGTCAGGACTTACAGGATGCGGTGTATAAGACAAAAGAAGAAAAATACCGTGCAGTCATCCGCGCGATTAAAGAAGCCAATGAAAAGGGTCAGCCGGTACTGGTCGGTACGATCACGATCGAAACCTCCGAGCTCTTAAGCGGCATGCTGAAAAAAGCCGGTATCCGGCACGAAGTATTAAATGCGAAATTCCATGAAAGAGAAGCGGAAATCGTAGCACTGGCAGGACAGCATGGTGCCGTTACGATCGCTACGAACATGGCAGGACGTGGTACGGATATCAAACTCGATGAGGAGGCAAAGGCTGCCGGAGGATTGAAGATCATCGGTACAGAGCGTCACGAATCCAGACGAATCGATAACCAGCTGCGCGGTCGTTCCGGCCGACAGGGGGATCCGGGTGAATCCAGATTCTATATTTCACTGGAAGATGATCTGATGAGATTATTCGGTTCCGAAAGACTCATGTCTGTATTCAACGCACTGGGGGTTCCGGAAGATGAAGAAATTGAACATAAGATGCTGAGCTCTGCCATTGAAAAAGCACAGATGAAGATCGAAGGAAATCATTACGGTGTACGTAAGAACCTTCTGGAATACGACCGTGTAAACAATGAACAGAGAGAGATCATTTACGAAGAACGCCGTCGGGTACTGGACGGAGAAAGCATGCGTGACGTGATCTACAAGATGATTACAGATATTGTGGAAAATACGGTAGACGCATTTATCGGAGATGATCAGGATAAATCCGAATGGGATTATCAGGCGCTCAATGATTCTCTGCGTCAGATCATTCCGCTGGAAACCATCAGGGAATCCAGAGTAGAAGGCAGAAATAAAAACGAACTGAAACATCAGCTGAAACAGGAAGCTGTGAAGTTATATGAAGCAAAAGAAGCCGAATTCCCGAATCCGGAAATGCTGCGTGAATTAGAACGTGTATTCCTGCTGAAAGTGATTGACAGAAGATGGATGGATCATATCGATGACATGGATCAGCTGCGTCAGGGTATCGGTCTGCAGGCGTACGGCCAGAGAGATCCGGTTGTGGAATACAAGATGTCAGGATATGATATGTTTGATGCCATGACGAGCAGTATCCGGGAAGATACCGTCAGACTGCTGATGCATGTACGCATTGAAGAAAAAGCAGAACGTGAGCAGGTGGCTAAAGTTACAGGAACCAATAAAGACGAAACTCTTGCAAAACAGCCGACCAAACGCGCAGATGCCAAAGTATATCCGAATGATCCGTGTCCTTGCGGCAGCGGAAAGAAGTACAAACAGTGCTGCGGACGTAAATAAAATTGAAAAAAACCGTAAATACAGGCCTCATCCGTATGGATGGGGCTTGATTGATTTTATAAAATCATATATGATGGTCTATATTTTAATGAAAGAAGGTGCTACAGTGGTCGAATTAGATCAGATCAAATATACGTTATCCACGTATGAGAAACCTCTTGTAGAATTGAGGGATTCACTTTGACCTCGCTAATAAATGTCAGAGGATCGAAGAACTGGAAAGAGAAATGGAGGCTCCGGGATACTGGGATCATCCGGAAAAATCTCAGCAGGGAATGATCATCCTGAAGGGGCTGAAAGATGAAGTGGAAACCTATGAAGGACTGCAAAGAAGCTTTGAGGACATACAGGTGCTTCTGGAAATGGGCTATGAAGAAGAAGACGAAAGCATGATTCCGGAAGTACAGGAAGAAATGGACAGCTTTGTCGAGCGCTTCGAAGCACTTCGTATGAAAACTCTGTTATCGGGAGAGTATGATAAAGACAATGCGATTCTGAAACTGAATGCCGGTGCAGGCGGCACAGAAAGCTGCGACTGGGCATCCATGCTGTATCGTATGTATACCAGATGGGCAGAGAAAAAGGGCTATTCCGTGGAAGTTCTGGACTATCTGGATGGCGATGAAGCAGGGATCAAGTCTGTTACCTTCCAGGTAAACGGAACCAATGCCTACGGCTATCTGAAATCAGAGAAGGGCGTTCATCGTCTCGTGCGGATTTCCCCGTTTAATGCCCAGGGAAAACGGCAGACTTCCTTTGTGTCCCTGGATGTGATGCCGGATATTGAAGATGAAATCGATATTGAGATCAGAGATGAGGATCTGAGGATCGACACCTATCGCTCCAGCGGTGCCGGCGGACAGCATATCAATAAAACCTCATCTGCGATTCGTATTACCCATCTGCCGACGGGAATCGTCGTACAGTGCCAGAATGAACGTTCTCAGTTCCAGAATAAAGATAAGGCAATGCAGATGTTAAAAGCGAAGTTATATTTACTGGAACAGCAGAAGAATGCGGAAAAGCTCTCCGGAATCAGAGGAGAAGTGACAGAGATCGGGTGGGGAAACCAGATCCGTTCCTATGTGATGCAGCCGTATACACTTGTCAAAGATCACAGGACAAATGAGGAAGTCAGCAATGTGGGCAGTGTGCTGGACGGAAATATTGATCCGTTTATCAACGCATATCTGAAGTGGATCAATACCGCTCCGGAGGAAGAATAGAAATAATTTAGCCTGATAAAGCATTACTTTGTAAAAAAGACTTGCGATAACAGTGGGTTTGGGTGTACATTGAATAATATTTATGCGGCACTGGATGCGGTTCGGAATAAATAAAGAATCTAAGGAGAAAAGGATTATGATACAGGTTGCAGTCATGGGTTACGGAACAGTTGGTTCCGGTGTTGTAGAAGTTTTAAAAGTGAATAAAGAAGCTATTGCCAAAAGAGCGGGAGAAGAACTGAACGTGAAATATGTTCTGGATTTAAGAGATTTCCCGGGAGATCCTGTACAGGAAGTGATCACACATAACTTCGATGACATTGTAAATGATGCGGAAGTAAAAGTCGTGGCAGAAGTGATGGGAGGAATTGAACCTGCATATACATTCACAAAGAAATGTCTGCTTGCAGGAAAGAGTGTCTGTACTTCCAATAAAGCACTCGTGGAAAAACACGGTGCGGAACTGCTGGCAATCGCAAAAGAAAAAAATGTAAATTATTTATTTGAGGCAAGTGTCGGCGGCGGTATTCCGATCATCCGTCCGCTGCACACCTCTTTAACGGCGGATGTGATCGAAGAGATCTCGGGCATCCTGAACGGAACAACGAACTACATCCTGAGCAAGATGACATTTGAAGGTTCCGATTTTGAAGAAGTATTAAAAGACGCACAGGCAAAAGGATATGCGGAACGCAATCCGGAAGCCGACGTAGAAGGTCATGATGCGGGAAGAAAGATTGCAATCTTAACATCTCTGATCAGCGGCAAAAAGGCGGATTTTGATGATATCTATACAGAAGGAATCACAAAGATCACACCGGCAGATATCAATTATGCGAAAAAGCTGGGTATGGCAGTAAAACTGCTTGGAACAAGCAAAAAAATCGGAGATGCCTATCACATCATGGTAGCACCGAAAATGATCGGAGCAAGCCATCCGTTATACAGTGTCAATGATGTGTTCAATGCGATCTTTGTACACGGCAACATGCTGGGCGACGCAATGTTTTATGGAAGCGGTGCCGGAAAACTGCCTACAGCAAGCGCAGTGGCAGGCGATATCGTGGAAGCTGCAATGGCGACGGGAAATACAGGACATTTCTGGTCAGAAGAAAAAGTGGAACTGGCAGATCTGAGCACGGTGACACATAAATTCTTTGTGCGTACCACAGACAGTGCGGATGCGGTCAAAGCAGTCTTTGGAAATGTACAGATCCTGGACGATGTAGAAGCCGGAGAAATCGGATTTGTGACAGAAACAATGAGCGAAGCACAGTATCAGGAACAGGCTGATAAATTAAATGGAATCATTGGTATGATCCGTGTTGAAGGATAGTGAGATTCATATGAAATATGTATTAATACTGGGAGATGGCATGGCAGATCGTCCGATTCCGGAGCTGGGCGGAAAAACCCCTCTGGAATATGCAGAAACACCTGCGATGGATTTACTGGCGAAAAAATCCGAGATCGGTCTTCTTCATACGATACCGGAAGGAATGAAGCCGGGGAGTGACACTGCCAATATGGCAGTTCTGGGTTATGACCCGAAAAAATATTATACAGGGAGATCCCCTTTGGAGGCCTTATCCATCGGCGTAGATATGAAGGATACGGATGTGGCGATCAGAACCAATGTAGTGACGCTTTCAGAGGATGAGCTTCCGTATGAAGAAAAGACAATGATCGATCACAGCTCCGGTGAGATCAGCACCGAGGAGGCAGCAGTATTGATTGAAGCTGTACAGAAAGAGCTTGGAAATGAGATTTTCCGGTTCTACTCAGGTACCAGCTATCGCCATCTTCTGATCTGGGATTGCGGAAGTGTCCCGGAGCTGACTCCGCCGCACGATATCCTTGGAAAAGTGATCGGAGAATATCTGCCGGAGGAAAAACTTCTTCTGGAAATGCAGAAGAAGAGTTATGAAATTTTGAAAAATCACCCGATTAACATTGCCAGAAAAAAAGCCGGATTAAATCCGGCCAACTCGATCTGGTTCTGGGGAGCAGGTACAAAGCCGATCCTTTCTTCTTTTGAAGAGAAGACCGGAAAAAAGGGTGCCATGGTATCTGCCGTAGACCTGTTAAAGGGTCTTGCAGCAGGAGCAGGTATGACAAATAAAAACGTAGACGGTGCCAACGGTCAGCTTCATACCAACTATGAAGGAAAAGCCCGGGCAGCAGTCGATGCCCTGCTGAAAGAGGGATATGATTTTGTCTATATTCATGTGGAAGCACCGGATGAAATGGGACATCAGGGAAGTGTGGAACGGAAAGTTCAGGCAATTGAATATCTGGATGACCGGATCATCCGTCCTGTCATGGAAGCACTGGATCAGAGCAAGGAAGACTACCGAATGCTGATTCTGCCGGATCATCCGACACCGATTGAAGTGCGTACCCATACAAGCGAACCGGTGCCGTATCTGTTATATGACAGCAGCCGGCCACAGTGCCATGACTGGTCCTACAGTGAGAATACAGCTGTTCACAGCGGTATTGACAGACAGAAGGGTCATGAACTGATAGACTGTTTATTCATGGAGTAACTTTTTAAAAGTACGAATGAAATGAGGAGAAAATTATGTTAATTGTGAAGAAATTCGGTGGCACATCCGTAGGCAGCAGCGAAAGGATCATGAATGTTGCAAGAAGATGTGCGGCAGAGTACAAAAAAGGCAATGATGTCGTTGTCGTACTTTCTGCCATGGGAAAGACAACAGATGTTTTAATTGAGCAGGCCAAAGAGCTGAATCCGAACCCGCCAAAGCGAGAAATGGATATGCTTTTTACGATCGGTGAGCAGCAGTCCGTAGCGCTGATGGCAATGGCGCTGGATGCAATCGACGTACCTGCGGTTTCCTTAAATGCATTTCAGGTTGCGATGCATACGACCAGTGTCTACGGAAATGCCAGACTGAAAAAAATCGATACAGAACGAATCAGAATGGAACTGGATGACAGAAAGGTTGTAATCGTAACAGGCTTCCAGGGAATTAACAAATATGATGATTATACGACATTGGGACGCGGTGGTTCTGATACGACAGCAGTAGCGCTGGCGGCAGCGCTGCATGCGGATGCATGTGAAATCTACACAGACGTTGACGGTGTCTATACGGCAGACCCGCGTATCGTGAAAAATGCCAGAAAACTGAACGAGATCACATATGACGAGATGCTTGATCTGGCTACGCTGGGAGCGGGTGTCCTGCATAACCGTTCCGTGGAAATGGCGAAAAAATACGGTGTGCCGCTTGTGGTACGCTCCAGCTTAAATGAATCAGAAGGTACTGTATTGAAGGAGGAAACAACTGTGGAAAGAATGTTGATCAGCGGAGTCGCATTAGACAGAAATGTGGCAAGAATTTCAGTAATCGGATTAAAAGATGAACCGGGTATCGCGTTCAAGCTTTTCAATGCCCTTGCAAAAGCAAATATTAACGTAGATGTAATCTTACAGTCTATCGGACGTGAAGGAACAAAGGATATCACATTTACAGTTGCCAGAGATGAAGCTGACAATGCGGTAGCAGTTCTGGAGGGAAGCAAGAGCAGAATTACCGCGAAAGAAATTACGGTGAATAAAGGGGTTAACAAAGTATCTATCGTAGGTGCCGGTATGATGTCAAATCCGGGTGTTGCCGCAAAGATGTTTGAAGCCCTCTACAATGTTGGAATTAACATCAAGATGATTTCCACATCCGAAATTCGCGTAACGGTTATCATTAACGAGAATGATGCAGAAAGGGCAATGAATGCAGTTCATGATGCATTTTCTCTTTCAGAATAAGAAAAAAACAAGCATCCGAAGACTTTCGGATGCTTTTCATGTATGGAGGCATGTATGGATATTCATAAAAGACTGGCAGAAGAGCTTGCAGTGAAGCTCTGGCAGATCGAGGCGGCAGTGGGGCTGATCGATGAAGGAAATACGATTCCTTTTATCTCACGTTATCGTAAAGAGGCCACAGGATCTTTGAACGATGAGCAGCTTCGTATACTGGATGAGAGATTAAGATATCTCCGAAATCTGGAGGAAAAAAAGGAACAGGTATTCAGGGCGATCGAAGAACAGGGAAAGCTGACGGAAGAGTTAAAACAGCAGATCGAGGCGGCCGAAACACTGGTAGTTGTAGAAGATCTGTACCGTCCGTATCGTCCGAAACGGAGAACCCGCGCAATGATTGCGAAGGAGAAGGGACTGGAAGGTCTGGCAAATATCATATTGCTTCAGATGACAGACAAGCCGGTGGAAGAAGAGGCCAAAAACTGGCTGTCGGAAGAAAAGGGTGTAACGACAGTCAAAGAAGCGGTTGCGGGAGCAATGGATATTATTGCGGAAAATATTTCCGACGAGGCGGATTATCGCATCAGGATCCGTAAAATGACCTTTGACCACGGCCGTATCACGTCTGCGGCGAAAGATCCGGAAGTGAAAACGGTTTATGAGATGTACTATCAGTTCGAGGAACCGGTAAAAAAAATTGCCGGACACCGTGTGCTTGCGCTGAATCGCGGCGAAGCAGAGAAGGTACTGACGGTCAGGGTGGAGGCACCGACAGAGGATATTCTGCGTTATCTGGAAAAACAGGTGATCATCAGGGAGAACCCGAACACCATGCCGGTGCTGCAGGAAGCAGTTGCCGACAGCTATCAGCGTCTGATCGGACCGGCCATCGAAAGAGAAATTCGTAATGAACTGACGGAAAAGGCGGAAAACGGAGCGATCGCCGTATTCGGCAAAAACCTGGAGCAGCTGCTGATGCAGCCGCCGATCGCGGGGCGGGTTGTCCTCGGATGGGACCCGGCTTTTCGAACCGGCTGTAAGCTGGCCGTGGTGGATGCTACGGGAAAGGTGCTCGATACCGTCGTGATCTATCCGACAGCTCCCCAGAATAAGGTAGAAGAATCGAAGAAAATCTTAAAGAAACTGATTGAAAAATATCATATTTCTCTGATCTCCGTCGGAAACGGGACCGCGTCCAGGGAATCGGAGCTTGTGATCGTGGAGCTTTTAAAAGAACTTCGAACACCGGTCCAGTATGTGATCGTGAACGAAGCGGGGGCATCTGTCTATTCCGCAAGTAAACTGGCAGCAGAGGAATTCCCGAACTTTGATGTGGGACAGAGAAGCGCGGCTTCGATCGCAAGAAGACTGCAGGATCCGCTGGCAGAGCTGGTAAAAATCGATCCAAAGTCTATCGGAGTGGGGCAGTATCAGCATGATATGAACCAGAAAAAGCTGAATGAATCGCTGACAGCAGTGGTAGAAGACTGTGTCAATAAAGTCGGCGTGGACCTGAATACGGCTTCTGCCTCCCTGCTGGAATACATTTCCGGAATCAGTAAGACACTGGCGAAAAACATTGTGGCTTACAGAGAGGAAAACGGCCGTTTCAGTGACCGCAGAGAGCTTTTGAAGGTATCCAAGCTCGGCCCGAAGGCATTTGAGCAATGTGCGGGATTTATGAGGATCACAGAGGGGAAAAATCCGCTGGATGCTACCAGTGTACACCCGGAAAGCTACGGGGCTGCAGAAAAACTGATCAGCTCTCTCGGATATACAGAAAAAGATATTGCGGGAGGCGGCCTGAAAGGAATCACCAAAAAGGTGAAAGACCGTAAGAAAACAGCGAAAGAACTGGGAATCGGTGAGATCACGCTGGAGGACATTTTAAATGAGCTGGAAAAGCCTGCAAGAGATCCCCGGGAGGAAATGCCGAAACCGATCCTTCGAAGCGATGTACTGGAAATGAAAGACCTGAAACCGGGTATGATTTTGAAAGGAACCGTTCGCAATGTCATTGATTTCGGTGTATTTGTGGATATCGGTGTTCATCAGGACGGACTGGTACACATATCCCAGCTGACAGATCAGAAGTTCGTGAAGCATCCGTTAGAGGTCGTGAGTGTCGGAGATATCGTTGAGGTGAAGGTTATGAGCGTGGATCCGGAGAAGAAACGGATCCAGCTGACGATGAAGCTGTAAACAGAAAAATAAAAGGGGTTTCCGGATGAAAGATACCGGAAACCTCTTTTGGAGTGAGAAAATATTACAGATGACTTTTCAGGATCGGACTGATGTATTTGTAAATGAAAAGTGTGATCAGTGAAATGACAAGCCCCTTGATCAGGTTGAACGGTGCAACAGCCAGAATCACAAAGGTAAAAATGTTTGTAATATTGGCATTGATCGCCGTACCCATTTCGATAAAGGCTTCTATCGGCATTCCGAATGCGGCGGCATAAGTCGGCAGCAGAATATAGGCGTTTATAAAACAGCCGACAGCAGCCATAATAACGGTTCCCGCAGCCATACCGATGAGGGCATTTTTTTTGCTTTTTTTATATTTGTAGATCAGTGCGGCCGGCATTACGAAGGCACATCCGACCAGGAAGTTTGCGAGGTCGCCCACAAAGGCAGTCGTCGTTCCCTTAATCAGGAGCTTCAGCAGAACCTTTAACAATTCAATCGTAGCACCTGCGGCAGGTCCCAGGGCAAATGCGCCGATGAGGACCGGTACTTCGCTCAGATCCATCTCATAAAAAGAAGGTGCGATAAACGGAAGCGGAAATTCAAAGAACATCAGGATTGCGGAAACGGCACCGAGCATGGCGATCTCCACCAGTTTTCTTGTGTGTGATGAGGTGTTTGACATAGTAGATTTCTTCCTTTCTCTTTTGAAAGTTCCCTGAGAAAATAAAAAACTCCCCGATACAGACACGGGGAGCATAAAATCAGCTTTATGATCTTCTACCATCCAGACTATACTGTCGGTTCCGGAATTTTGCCTGTGAAGCAATCACCGGATCAGCCACTGATGTGGGTCGCGGACTTTACCGCCGGTAGGGAATTCTGTAAATCAGTCACCCTGCCCCGAAGAACTTTCAATTATTTTTCATCATCGTACTACGGCGGAGTACTTTTGTCAATCAAAATCATTTTGTTTGATTATGGCTTAAAATGTGCTATACTGAATACTTAAGACAGAGACAGAATATGAATTTTCAGGAGGATTTTATGAATTACGAATTTGATGTCCAAATGGATGAAAAAACATTATATGATTTTATGATGCACCATAATTACAAGGCCGGTTCCGGCTATCTGTGGCCGATGATCGGGGTGTTTGCGTTTGTACTGGCGATCATTTCCGGCGGTACTGCTCCGATTAGCTATCGTCTGATCTATGTGATGTTCGGTCTGATCTTTATTTTCTACATTCCGTTCGATCTGAAGAGAAAATCGAAAAAACAGCTGAAACAGAATCCGTTTTATGCAAAACCGATCCACTATGTGATCAATGAAGAAGGAATCACGACTTCGCAGGATGAACAGGAAACCTTTATTCCATGGGAAAAATTCCGTAAAGTAAATCTCTCCAGATGCAATGTGATCATCTATATGCCGAATAAGAGAGCCTGTGTGATTCCGAGAGAAGTGTTCGGCGGTAAAGCGGAAGAAGCAGCGGCACAGATGATGCAGAAGATCAAAAAGAAAAAATAGGACGCAAATATGATTATAGAGACGAACAATCCCAAAGAGACATTTGAATTTGGGAAAAAACTGGGTGAAAAAGCAAAAGCCGGCAGTGTCTATACACTGATCGGGGATCTCGGTGTGGGAAAAACCGTTTTTACACAGGGACTTGCCAGAGGACTGGGAATTTCGGAACCGATCAGCAGTCCGACATTTACGATCGTCCAGATTTATGAAGAAGGACGGCTTCCGTTATATCATTTCGACGTATACCGTATCGGAGATGTGGAAGAAATGGAAGAGATCGGCTATGAGGACTGTTTTTACGGGGAGGGGGTCTGCCTGATCGAATGGGCAAACCTGATCGAAGAAATTCTTCCGGAAAGCTATACACAGATTCGTATAGAAAAGGATATTCAAAAGGGATTTGATTACCGGAAGATTACCGTGACACCGATAGGAGAATAGAAGCATGAAAATATTAGCACTGGACAGCTCGGGGCTGGTGGCATCCGCTGCGGTTTTAGAGGATGACAGTCTCCTGGCTGAATATACGATCAATTATAAGAAAACACATTCACAGACGCTGCTTCCGATGCTGGATGAAGTGGTGAAGATGATTGAACTGGATTTGAATACAGTAGATGCAATCGCAGTTGCAGGAGGCCCGGGTTCCTTTACGGGACTTCGGATCGGTGCGGCGACGGCGAAAGGACTTGGCCTGGCATTGCGGAAACCGCTGATCTCGATTCCGACAGTAGATGGGATTGCCTATCAGATGTGCGGAACAGATAAAATTGTATGTCCGCTGATGGATGCACGCCGTAACCAGGTCTATACGGGCATTTATGAATTCGAGGGAAATACATTAAAAGTAATAGAAGCTCAGATGGCGGTCAGCATAACGGAAATTGCCGAAAAAATAAATGCACTGGGAAGAGAAACGGTTTTTCTGGGAGACGGCTATCCGGTTTATGAAGAACGGCTGAAGGAACTGGTCAAGGTACCGTTTACAGCGGCGCCGGTTCATAAAAACAGACAGAGTGCAGCGGCACTGGGGGCGCTGGCGTTTGCTTATGCCAAAGAGGGCAGAATGGAAACCGCTGCGGCACATCAGCCGGATTATCTGAGGCTGTCTCAGGCAGAGCGTGAACGGGCGGAAAAAGAAGGAAAGTCATGAGCGAGATCAGAGTCAGAAGGATGAGTCCGGCAGATGTGCCGGAAGTATGCCTGATAGAAAGACAGAATTTTTCTGTTCCATGGTCTGAAAAATCATTTCGGGAAAGCATGGAAAGAACGGATACCATATTTCTGACGGTGCTGTGTGATGAGATCATTGCCGGATATGTGGGATGCTACTGCATTTGCGGGGTTGGGGAAATTACCAATGTGGCAGTGAGAGAGGAGTATCGAAGAAGGGGACTGGCCAGGGCTCTTTTGAATACACTTTTTGAAGAGGGGAAAACTCTGGATACAGAAGAGTTTTTCCTGGAAGTGCGTGAAAGCAACGAGGCAGCCATCGGCCTGTACACATCGCTGGGATTCGTAAAAGAAGGAATCCGAAAAAATTTTTATGAAAAACCGGTAGAAAATGCCATTATCATGAAACGGTAGAGGAAAAGAATCCTTGTCATTAATTCCCACTAGGCGCTGAGCGAAAGGGAAGGTATGATAGAACTGAAGCTGAAAAAAAGCAGATACAGGGGAGGAAACTATGCGTTTTTACAAAGACCGGGAAAAGAAAATATTGGTGCGGATTCAATGCAACTGCTGCGGACGAGAACTGGAAATGCATTGCGGTATTCCGGCGGAAGGGGTTCTCCGTGTAGAGAAAGACTGGGGATACTTCTCGAAAAAAGATCTGAAGCATCATGAATTTGATCTGTGCGAAGAATGTTATGAAAGAATGATATCAGAATTTCGGATTCCAGTGGAAGAATCCGAGGTTTTAGAATTATAAAGAGGAAAATCTATGCTGGATATTTGTTTACTTGGATGCGGAGGTATGATGCCGCTGCCATATCGGTGGCTGACATCTCTGATGGTGCGTTTCAACGGAAGCAGCCTGCTGATCGATTGCGGGGAAGGAACGCAGATTGCGATCAGGGAAAAAGGATGGAGCTTTAAACCGATCGATACCATCTGTTTTACGCATTTTCACGGAGATCATATCGGAGGTCTTCCGGGATTGCTGCTTACGATGGGAAATTCCGACAGAACAGAACCATTGACGCTGATCGGACCGACAGGTCTTGAAAAAGTAGTCAATGCGCTGAGGATCATCGCACCGGGACTTCCGTTTCCGATCCGTTATATAGAGATGAGTGAGCAGGAGCATGTTTTTGAGATGAATGGTTATCGTCTGAAAGCATTCCGTGTAAATCACAATGTGACATGCTATGGGTATACGCTGGAAATTGACCGTGCGGGGAGATTTGATCCGGACCGTGCGAAGGCGGCGGATATCCCGCTGAAATTCTGGAGTAAGCTTCAGAAAGGTGAAATGATTACCGAAGGCGGCAGAACCTTTACACCGGATATGGTCATGGGTCCTGCAAGGAAAGGACTGAAGGTTACTTACTGTACAGATACAAGGCCTGTAAGATCGATTGCGGAGAATGCGGCAGGCTCGGATCTGTTTATCTGTGAGGGCATGTATGGGGATCCGGAAAAAATGCCGGATGCCAGAACAAAAAAACATATGATGTTTCAGGAAGCGGCACAGCTGGCAAAAGAGGCGGGAGTGAAGGAACTCTGGCTGACACATTACAGCCCGTCCCTGCCGCGGGCGGAATTTTATATGGATGAGGTACGAAAGATTTTTGAAAATACACACCCCGGAAAGGACGGAAAGTCTGTGGAACTGGGGTTTGAAGAGGAATAGCCGTGGGAAAAGATGTATATATTTTAGCAATTGAAAGCTCCTGTGATGAAACCGCAGCTGCGGTTGTCAAAAACGGGAGAACTGTATTATCAAATGTGATTTCATCTCAGATCGATCTTCATAAGTTATATGGAGGTGTTGTGCCGGAAATCGCATCCAGAAAACACATTGAAAAAATAAATCAGGTTATTGAAGAAGCATTGGAAACTGCGGGAATGAAGCTGGAAGAGATGGATGCCATTGGCGTAACTTACGGTCCGGGACTTGTGGGAGCGCTGCTTGTCGGTGTGGCAGAAGCAAAAGCCATTGCATATGCCGCAGGCAAACCGCTGGTGGGAGTCCATCATATCGAAGGACATATCAGTGCGAACTATATAGAAAATCCGCAGCTGGAACCGCCGTTTGTATGCCTGGTCGTTTCCGGCGGACATACGCATCTTGTTTCAGTTGACGATTACGGAACCTACCGGATCATCGGCCGTACAAGAGATGATGCGGCAGGGGAAGCTTTTGATAAAGTGGCCCGTGCGATCGGACTCGGATACCCGGGAGGTCCGAAAATTGATAAGCTTTCGAAAGAAGGGAATGCAGATGCGATCCGTTTTCCGAAGGCCCATATTGAAGACAGTCCGTACGACTTTAGCTTCAGCGGTGTAAAATCAGCGGTGCTGAATTATATCAACGGTGCCCGGATGAAAGGTGAGGAGATTGTACAGGCTGATATTGCCGCTTCTTTCCAGAAAGCGGTCATTGATGTACTTGTGGATCATGCCATGAAGGCAGCCGACGAATTGGGCGTAAATAAATTTGCGATTGCAGGAGGGGTTGCATCCAATTCCGGCCTTCGGGAAGCTATGAAGGAAGCCTGCGCAAAAAAGGGAATAGAGTTTTATTATCCGTCACCGATTTACTGTACCGACAATGCTGCGATGATCGGTGCGGCAGCCTATTATGAATATATGGCAGGAACAAGGCACGGATGGGATTTAAATGCAGTGCCGAATCTGAAACTGGGAGAGAGAATCTGATGAAAAATGTAGCGATCGTACTGGCGGCCGGTCAGGGAAGAAGAATGAAAAGCAGGGTGCAGAAACAATATCTGCTGATCGAAGACAAACCGGTTTTATATTATTCTTTAAACGTATTTGAACAGAGTCCGCTGATTTCGGAAATTATTCTTGTGACGGGTGCGGAAGACAGGGAATATTGCCGCAGGGAAATCGTGGAAAAATATGGTTTTACAAAGGTGACGAAGATCACGGCAGGCGGAAAAGAACGGTATCATTCGGTGTTTGAAGGTCTGAAGGCGATTGAGACGGCAGACTACGTGTATATTCATGACGGTGCACGCCCGTTCGCAGACGAAGAAATGCTGGAAAGAGCCCAGGAAGCTGTACAGTCCTGCGGAGCCTGCGCTGTCGGTATGCCGGTAAAGGATACGATCAAGATCGCGGATCGGGAAGGCTATGCGGCCCAGTCACCGGATCGAAGATTTGTGTGGTCCGTTCAGACACCTCAGGTGTTTTCTTTTGATCTGATCAAAGGTGCCTACACAAAATTGATGGAAAATGAAATGGAAGGCATCACGGATGATGCTATGGTAGTGGAATCCATGACAGATCACCGTGTCAAGCTGGTAGAAGGTTCTTATAAGAATATTAAGATTACGACACCGGAAGACCTGGAAATAGCCGCAGTTTTTTGCGGTTCGAAACATCATGTCCCACAGGTTTCAAAAAAATAAAAAAAATTCAAAAATGGTGTTGACATATTTGAATCCGGATGATAATATATCACTTGCGTTGAGGCATGAACCACAGCGCAGAAGTGCATATGGAGAGGTATCGAAGTGGTCATAACGAGGCGGTCTTGAAAACCGTTTGTCCGCAAGGGCGCGTGGGTTCGAATCCCACCCTCTCCGTTACAACTTAAAGTTATAAAATGAAACAACCGATGAGGTTGTTTTTCTATGGAAAAAGTTGTACGTTTCAACCCTGGAGAAGTACCCAAGAGGCTGAAGGGGCTCCCCTGGAAAGGGAGTAGGTCGTTAATAGCGGC
>JBJEMI010000099.1:0-88264 GCA_051879615.1 Lachnospiraceae bacterium | reverse complement strand
GGAGGGCATTTCACCCTCCAAGTGTTATGAATGAAATACTGATATGTATTTGCTACAATTGATACTATAACAACAATATGTGAGCAAATTGTGTCAGGCTTCTAAATTAAAACTAAATTTTATGAAGATTTTCTGATGATTCAATGAATACATATTTTAGATTTTTTCCACCATTTTCCACACTCCGTATCACTGCATCCGTTCCCACAGTTCCTGCTTGATCTCATCGCCCGCAAAGGCTGCATCTACCGCATTCCGACAGCTCAATTCCAGTTCTTCTTCTGTAATGCCATGAGCCGTCCGCAGAAATTCCCATTCTTTTTCAAGACATGTGGCACTGACTGTACGATTATCCGTATTGACAGTGGCACACATTCCTTTTTTTAAAAATTCACGCAGCGGATATACCTCGCCGGGCTTTAACGCTTTCGTCTGATAATTGCTGATCGGACACATTTCAATACCGATCCGCTTCCTGCGGCATAAATCAATAGCATCCTGATGGCCTCGAAGCGCGATGCCGTGCCCGATTCGTTTTGCTCCAAAGTCCACAGCATCCAGAACACTCTGTACACTGCCGCACTCACCGGCGTGAATGGTAAACGGATAATCCAGGCGTTTGGCATATTCAAACACTTCCCGAAAATCTCCGGTCGGAAATCCAGCCTCATCTCCTGCCAGATCCGCTCCGCACAATCCGTCTCCCAGAAATTCCCTGCACGCTTTCAGCATCTTTCGATTGGTTTGTACGTCATGATGACGCATGGCACAGACGATGATGTTCCAGCGGACATGACACTGCTCCTCCGCCTTTTTCATTCCTTCCAGCACTGATTCCATAACCTGTCCGCAGGTTAAGCCTTCCCGACAGGACAATGCCGGTGCAAAGCGCACCTCCACATAATCTGTCTGTTCCTGTGCCGCATGCAGCAGAAAATCCTCGGCAGCGGTCCGCAGTCCCTCTCGGGTCTGAAGACAGGACAGCGGCAGATCAAATCTGGTCAGGTATTCTCCCAGACTCCCGCATTCCGGCGGTGCCTGGATCTCCTCTGTCCGTACTTCTCTGCCAAGCATTCTCTGCAGCCACTCCACGCTCAGAGAACCGTCCAGATGACAGTGAAGATCAATTTTAACCGGTCGTTTCATGAATGGCTCCTCCTCGTTTGTGCCGGTACTTCCATAGACTCCGGCTTTGTTTGGTTTTATTTTATTCTGTGCCCCTCTGTTCAGTCAACATTTTCATATGACAGCTTTTTCAGAATATTTTCTGTATGATATCTGCAGTTATTACATATTCCTATTGACAGATCAAAGGAGTGTGCATTTTTATGAAACAGAATCTTCAATCCTCATTTTCCGGACGTCAGCACATGCATACCGGTGATTTTGAAATCTTCTATTATGAGGACCTGCACTTTTCGGGTGTTTCCAGCCACTTTCATAATTATTATGAATTTTATTTCTTTCTGGAAGGGAAAATTTCCATGTACATCGACGGCATTCCCCATTCCCTCAGCTGCGGCGATGTTCTGCTGATCCCGCCCCGTGTCTCACATTATGCACGCTGCGAAGATCCGACACACCCATACCGCCGGTTTGTCTGCTGGATCAGCTGTTCCTATTTTGAACTTCTTCAGAACTTTTCCGATGATTATATGTACCTGGTCAGACAGGCTGTACAAAATCATCAATACCTCTGCCACTATGATTTTCTGGGCTTCCATACATTGCAGGCGAAGCTGTTTCAGATCATTGAAGAGCAGCACTCCAGCCGCTACGGAAAAAACACACAGCTTTTCCTGTGCATCAGCGAACTGCTCCTTCACCTGAACAGAACTGCCTACGAGATCGATCATCCCGTAAAACCAAAGGAACACCGGGAGCTGTACGAAAACCTGATCCACTATATTGAAAACCACTTAAATGAAGAACTTTCTTTGGAACAGCTCTCCAGAACCTTTTTTGTCAGCAAATATCATATTGCCCATATTTTCAAGGAAAATCTCGGCATCTCTGTTCATCGTTACATCACCAAAAAACGTCTCGCCGTCTGCCGGGATGCCATTCTCGGCTCCGACAATATCAGCAAGGTCTATTTATTGTGCGGCTTTAAAGACTATTCGGGATTTTTCCGAGCCTTCAAAAAAGAATACGGCATGTCTCCCTCTGAGTACAAAGACCTTCACACCAGGATGCCAAAGCCTTAAGATTTCCCGTTCTGCGATCATCCTTTTCTCTGCTGCTCTTTATTTTGACGCATTTGCTTGCTTTTGCCCCCCTTGTCGTTATATGATAGAGACAGAAATGATTTTATATTTCTACCAAAGATCATAAAAGAAGAACGAGGTGTCACACATGAAGAAATTAACTGTAAAAAAAGGCAGCACCTGTATGGCTTGTCTGGAATGTGTCAGAGCCTGCTCTGAAGCATTCTACAAAGAATTCGATCCTGATAAATCCTGTATTCAGATCGTACAAAAGAAATCCGTACGTCCTATGGTCTGTCCGCAGTGCGGCAAATGTGCCGAAGTCTGTGAAGCCGGAGCAATCACCCAGAATGCAAAGGGTGTTTACATGGTTAACAAAAAATTATGTACAGGATGCGGCAAATGTGTCGAAGCATGTCCTTTCGGCCTGATGGTAAAAGCAGAATCCGCTCCGACAGCATCAAAATGTATTTCCTGCGGTATCTGCGCAAAAGCCTGTCCGATGGATGTACTTGAAGTTGTAGAAACAGAATAATCATCAGATCATCCATTCATGATCTTCCGGGATCCCCTGTCTGACCGACCGGGGATCCTGCTCTTTTTTTCGGTCCGTATACCTGAAAACTCAAATACCTATGGACAATTCCCCAATCGTATGTTAAATTAATAACAGTTAAACTGAACGAGAAAAGTACAAGTTCCGAAAGGACTAACAGAGAAACCGGTGAGAATCCGGTACGATCCCGTCACTGTATTAGGGAGTTTCATAACAATATGTCACTGAAGCATCGTATTCGGGAAGGCGTTATGAAATGATGATCTTAAGCCAGGAGAACTGCTTGTATGGATTTATAAAATGATTCTTACGGACGATGAGAAACATCTATAATTTTATTATTTTGTAAATCATGACGACCGTAATGTTTTGACGGTCGTCTTTATAGTTTCTGCTTAACTAATAATGTTTCTAGCCTCTATTAAAAAACAGGAACCACTCTCCCATGGTTCCTGTTTTTCATTATCTAACTGTCATTTTTTATAGAACAATTCCGTAATCGGAGAATCCTGATCCAGAACGATCGTATTCTCTCCGTTTTTCAATGTGGACTTCACTGCATCAAGCTGTCTTACGAAGCTGTAAAAAGCAGCCTTACTCTCATCATTGTAAGCTTCACTTAAAATTTTCATATACTGCGCTTCACCTTCAGCAACCGTAGCGTCCGCCTGCTTCTGAGCCTGCGCCAGCAAAACAGTTACCTTTTCATTGGTATCGTTTTTAATTTCCTGTGCCTTCTGTTCACCCTGTGCGGTATAGGAAGCTGCAATATTATTTCTTTCCGAAATCATTCGGGTATAAACCGCGCCTTTATTTTCATCCGGCAGATCCAGCATCTTTGTCTCTATCTTTTCTACTCTGATCCCGTAGGATTCCAGATTCGTGCCGAGCTTTTCCGTCAGGAGCTCCGCCAGTTCTCCATCACGGCCGGAAATGACTTCCTCCTGCGTCAGACTGCTGATTACGTTTTTCAGCGCATTATATACATTGGAACTGATTCGGGATTCCGCATTCTGCTGAGATCCGCTCAGCTTCTGGATAAATCTGACAGGGTCTTCTATTTTCCATAATACAAAACAGTCAGAGATCATGGATTTTTTATCCGATGTCATGACGTCGCTGGCCGGGAGATCACTTAATTTTAATTTTGCACTGATCACCGTTTCCGACTGAATCAACGGGATCTTAAAGCTCACTCCATAGGCGGAACCGGAATTTTCCTCCACCCTTACAATCTTACCAAACTGTTTGATGACACGGTACTCACCCGGCTTCGTAACAACTATGGAAGATATCAGCAAAATGAATACCACAACTGCTGCAGGAATGATCATCACTTTTTTCTTCATTATATTATTCCTCCCCACCATTATTATTGACATTATAGGTACTGAAAGATTCTAACGGAAGCAGAGTCTGTGCAGAACCATCCGTAATATAAATCTTCATATTCGGCAATACTTCTTCCATGGTTTCATAGAACATCCGCTCCTTTGTAACCAGCGGGAACTTAATGTATTCTTCATACAGAGAATTAAATCGAGCCGTCTGGCCTTCCGCCTCCGCAATCAGTGCTTCTTTCTTTGCCTGTGCATCTTTAATGATCTTATCTGCCTGTGCATTGGCTGCAGGAATTCTTGTATTGGCATCTGCATTGGCATTGTTGATCGCCGTTTCCATACTCTGCTTTGCATCTTCTACATTTTTAAATGCCTGCGCAACTTCTGCTGTCGGAACCTCTGCATCCTGAATGACTGCATTTGTAATCTGAATACCGATGTCCTCCATATCCAGCCGTTCCTGAAGCTTTGACCGGATTTCCGACTGAATCTCATATTTACCGGTTGTCAGAACCTCATCAACCCCGTGGCTGCCCACCGTATCACGGATATAGCTCTGTGCCAGATTCTTTACGATGATCTCCGGTTCTTCCGAAGCATAGAAATATTTCACCGGATCGGTGATCTGATACTCAAAGTAAAAATCCACATTCACAAAATTGTAGTCACTGGTGATCATAAATGATTCTTTATAAACCGACTCGCCTGTGGCCAGGTCATAACCCACCGCAAACTGTTTGGATGCCTTGCTGACTTTATATACCTGCTGAATATACGGAATCTTAAACTTGATTCCCGGTGTCTCTTCCACCTGCACAAATCCAAAGGTCTGAAGGACTGCATACTCATCTTCCTCCAATGAATAAACTGAATTGGAAACTGTGAAAACTGCAAGTATTGCCAGAAAGATCCCTCCCAGGGCCTTCTTTCCTTTTTGAATATCCACTTTTTTAAATGTGTTCTTCGGCTGATTTTTCACCGGCTCATTTACCGCATTGTCCATTTGCGGTTCTTCATATCTTTTTCTTTCGTACATAACTCTTTTCCTTTCTCTTCCTGTGATCAGATACCTTCTGTTCCTACTCTACTCTTTTTTCCCTTTTCCTCCCTTCCACAGAGCCCTGTGGCAAATATCTGAAAAAAAAGACTTTTATCATGACATCTGCCACAATAAAAGTCTTGCTATCTCATTTGTTACGGATGTCTCTCGACATCGGCTGACGGTCACAACTCCGTCCTCATCGGACGTTCAGCTACTCCCTTTTATCTGTACACTGATAATATATCACGCCTTCAGGATCCTGTCAATAAATCCGCACTGAAATCCGAACTTAATCCACCACTCCCCCTTCCACAACGAGTGCATCCGGATCTGCGGCTTCGCCATATACCGGAGCCAGTGTTTTCTCATAATCTGCATGGAAGAAGTTTTCCTTGCCGAGCGCAGCGATCTCTTCATTCAGCCATTCCAGCAGAGTTGTATTGCCTTTATGAACGGCCGGTGCAATCGTATCCGCATTACCGAGTGCATCGATGCCTACCGTAAATCCGGGGTTGGCGAGTGCCCATGCAAGCACCTCTGTATTATCTGTAGAGAATGCATCCCCGCGTCCGTCCAGCAGTGCATTATAAGCATCCGCATACTCGTCATATTTCAGAAGATTGATTTCAGGATAGTTTTTTTCGAAATATGTTTCGGCAGTCGTCCCTTTTACTACGATTAGATTTTTGCCGTATAATTCCTGTACATCGGTAATCAAATGGCTGTCAGGAGAAACAACACCCAGCATGACTTTCATATAAGGCAGTGCGAAATCCACCTGCCTTGCCCGTTCCTCAGTAACCGTAAAGTTAGCAAGAATAATATCTGCCTTACCGGTCGCAGCATATTCTACACGGCTTGCCGGATCGGTAGATACATATTCCACATCTACCCCCAGATCCTCTGCAATACGTTCTGCAAAATAAATATCATAACCCTGATAGTCTCCATTTTCATCCACATATCCAAATGGTGCTTTGTCACTGAAAACACCGATCACCACCTTACCGCTCTCTTTGATTTCATCAAGTGTACGATAAGAAGCAGCCCTTTCATTCTCATCCGTGTCGGAATTTTTCTGTACACCGCATCCGACAGGAATTGATGCCAGAAGCACGGCCGCAGCTGCCAAAGCCGTAATTTTTTTGAAAAGCTTTCTGTTTGCCATGATAAATCCCCTCTTTCCTGATGATACCGTCTTTTCTTCGGATCAATGTTTACCGGATCCGCGTTTTTCATAGGCAAAGTTCTGCAGAAATTCTCTTGCTCTCTGTGTTTTGGGATTTGAAAAAAACTGCTCCGGTTCTGTATCTTCTATAATCCTTCCGCCGTCCAGAAACAGAATCCTGTCTGCGATCGCTCTGGCAAACTGTATTTCATGGGTGACGATCACCATCGTCATCCCCTGTTCTGCCAGTTCCAGTATTACATTCAACACCTCCCTTACCATCTCCGGGTCGAGTGCTGCAGTGATTTCATCAAAAAGCATCATCTCCGGATTCATACAGAGTGCTCTCACAATCGCCGCACGCTGTTTTTGTCCTCCGGACAGTTCCCGGGGATATGAATTCCGTTTTTCCCACAAGTCGACTCTTTTCAGAAGTTTTTCCGTCTGCTCCAGTACCTCTGCTTTGGAACGCTTCTGCACCTTGAGCGGTGCCAGTGTAATATTGTCCATAATATTCTTATGGGGAAAGAGTTCGTAATTTTGAAATACCATACCGATTTTCTGACGCATCTGCGTCATGTTTTTTCCTGACGCTGCAATGATTTCCTGATCTAACCGCACAGTGCCCTTTTCCGGAGACTCCAGACCGTTCAGACATCGAAGAAGGGTACTTTTACCGCAGCCTGACGGTCCCAGCACGACGACAACCTCTCCCTTATGAACGATCAGGTCAATGCCGTTTAATACGGTTTCGCTTCCGAAGCTTTTTACCAGTCCGGATACCTGAAGCTGAATTTTTCCTTCTGTCATTTCCAAATCACCTCCATCGCTTTTCTAATTTCTTTGCAAGCACGGAGATTGGAAAACATGCAAAAAAATATAACAGAAAGACCACACTGTATACCCACAGCGCAGCTGTCGGATACTCAAACCGGTTCGCATCTATGATCTGCTTTCCCACCTTTAAAACTTCCGTAATTCCGATGAGAACTACCAGGCTCGTTGTCTTGATCATTCTGGTCATCAGATTGATGGTCAGAGGCACCAGGCGCCTCATCGTCCGCGGAATGATAATGTACACATAGGTCTGTATTTTTCTCATTCCTAATGCTGCCGCACTGTCATATTGATGTGCCGGAATACTGATCAGTGCCCCCCGTACCAGATCTCCCATTTCTGCGGTTCCCCACAGAGTGAATACGATCACTGCACTCAGATCGGCAGATAAATTCCAGCCAAACGCTCTGGTCACCCCAAAATATGCGATAAAAAGAAGTACGAGCTGCGGCATCATACGGATAAACTCCAGATATACCCTGCTGATCGCTCTGGTAAACGGATTTTTCAGAGTCATAAACATTCCGAACACTATCCCCAGAGGAATCGACAGTAAAACCGAGATCAGGCTGATCCGAAGTGTAACCCAAAGTCCGCCAAGCAGTCTCAGGAAATTCTTTCCCATAAAAAGTACATTAAGTCCCGAATCCTGCATATCTCATCCTCCTTTCCAGAAACGCAGCAAGGATTGAAACCGGCAGCAGAATGATCAGATATGCAGCCACCAGCATGAGCAATGCTTCATCTGTTTCATAATACAGTCCGATCAGATCCTTCGTCACATACATCAGATCCGAAAGGGCAATTCCGCTGACGACCGATGTTTCTTTGATCAGGAAAATCACATTGGCACAAAGTCCGGGCACAGAAACAGCCAACGCCTGTGGAAAAATCACTTCTTTCATGGTCAGCCACGGTCCCAGACCCAGACTGGCTGCGGATTCGATCTGTGACTGATCGATGGATTCCAGACCGCTGCGGATGGATTCTGACATATAACTGCCGCCCAGAAATGCAAGCCCGATAACCGCACAGGTCTCAGCATCGAAAACAATCCCCGCTTTCGGAAGACCAAAATACAAAAAGAATAACTGAACAAGCAGCGGCGTATTTCGGCTTAACTCTATGTAAACCGGGACAATCCTGCCCACGACCGGAACCCGGTAATATCGAAATACCGAACATATCACGCCGATCATCAGAGAAAACAGAATTTCCCAAAAAGCAATTCTTATGGTCAGTTTTGCCGCTTCATAATACCATGGCAAATATTCAGCCATAAACGCAAGATTCAGCTGCACGACCGAGTCACCCCCCGATTTGTTTCACAGTTTCCGGAGCTGTTCTTTCTTTTCTCATTATATGAGCCTTATGATAAAAATGTTCAGAATAGCAGTCCGGGAATCGCAGTGCTGATACTCAGGATTATTTTTCATTGCAATTCCTCTCATTTTTTTGTATTATAATTAATATTTTATTTTAAACACATTTATAAATATGCAAAATATATTTAAATTCTAATAAAGAAAGTGGATGAAAACAAATGAAAGCATACAAAGATTTGAACAAAAACGAATTACTTACACTGAAATCTGCATTAGAAGAGGAATACCAGACCATGGAAGCCAAAGGACTGAACCTCAATATGGCCCGCGGTAAGCCGGGATTTTCACAGCTTGCCCTCTCTATGCCGATGCTGGATGTGATCAGCGGTTCTTCTGATATGAGAACTGTTCTCGGAAATGACACACGAAACTACGGTGATCTGGACGGTATCGGAGAATGCCGCCAGCTGATGGCAGATATGATGTCTGTCAAAAAAGATAATGTTGTTGTCTGTGGTAATTCCAGCTTAAATATCATGTATGATACTGTTTCTCGTTCCATGATCAAAGGGGTAAATGGTTCTACTCCATGGTGCAAACTGGACAAAGTGAAATTCTTATGCCCTGTTCCGGGATATGACAGACATTTTAAGATTACCGAATACTTTGGAATTGAAATGATTAATATTCCGCTTCACGATGACGGGCCTGATATGGATATGGTAGAAGAATATGTGAACAATGATCCTGCCGTTAAAGGAATCTGGTGCGTGCCTAAGTATTCCAACCCGACAGGGATCTCCTATTCCGATGAAGTGGTAAAACGTTTTGCCGCTCTGAAACCTGCTGCAGAAGATTTCCGTATTTACTGGGATAATGCATACTGCATTCATCATTTATATGAAGATACTCAGGATGAAATTTTAAACATCCTTGACGAATGTGAGAAAGTAGGAAACCCGAATATGGTTTATATCTTTGCCTCCACTTCCAAAATCAGTTTCCCGGGTTCCGGTGTATCAGCAATTGCATCCTCACTTGAGAATATTGATTTTATCAAAGGACAGATGACCATTCAGACCATCGGCCATGACAAGATCAACCAGCTTCGACATGCCAGATTCTTCAAAGACATCAACGGACTGAACGCTCATATGAAGCAGCATGCCAACCTTCTCCGTCCGAAATTCGAGGCAGTGCTCAGCACATTGGAAACCGAACTTGGCGGACTGGAAATCGGAAGCTGGATCAGACCTCGCGGCGGTTACTTTATCTCCTTTGACGCACTTCCGGGCTGTGCCAAAGCAATCGTCGCAAAGTGTAAGGATTTAGGTGTTGTTCTCACCGGTGCCGGTGCGACCTTCCCTTATGGCAAAGATCCTATGGATTCCAACATCCGTATCGCACCTTCTTTCCCTACACCGGAAGAGATGGAAGCCGCTGCCAGAGTCTTTGTGCTCTGTGTAAAGCTTGTGAGCGTGGAAAAGCTTTTAGCTGATATGGCATAAATTCAGGAACTGAATTTACCGATACGCTCTGATACATCCGCAAGGCTCATTTTCTGTTCTCTTGCAATACGGGCAATGTCTTCATATTCATATTTTTCTCTTGCCACGCCATATCCGACAGATACTTTTTTTCGTACTTCTCCAAATTCTGTCGGTACCGTTTCAATCGTACGGGAAAGTGTATAGCGACGGCTGATATTTTCACGCACACCGAGTGTAGTCGTGTGTCGGAATATCAGCCGGATCATTTGATCCTTATCCTTTTCGCGGCACAGAACCGAAAGAATGATCCCCGGGCGTGACTTTTTCATCTGTACCGGAACGGTATATACTTCTAAAGCCCCTGCTGTAAAAAACTGTTCTTCTGCAAACCCTATCGCTTCAGCCGTCATATCATCGAGATTGCAGCGAAGCTCAGTAATCGTATCACCCAAATCTTCTGTTTCTCCGAGCAAAGCCCGAACACAGTTGGCTGTCTCAAAATCCTTTTTTCCCATTCCATAGCCGATTGCTGTCGTTCTCATAACCGGCATATCTCCGAATCTCGTGGCAAAGTGCTTCAATAATGCTGCACCGGTAGGGGTACACAGCTCACTCCTGATCCTGCCGCCATAGATTGGAACATCCCGCAGGATATATGCAGTTGCAGGAGCAGGAACGGGGAGAATGCCATGAGAACATTCTACATGACCGCTGCCGACATGAATCGGAGAAACGACAACCTGTTTGGGAGACAAGCGATCCATCAGCATACAAACCGCCGCAACATCCGCAACAGCATCCATCGTTCCAACTTCATGAAAGTGAATTTCCGTAACAGGAACACCATGAGTATGGCTTTCCGCTTCCGCAATCAGCAAATAGACCGCAAGAATATCCGCCTTTACCTTTTCAGATACCGGCAGCTTTTCAATCACATGTTCTATCTCATGCATGCCGCTGTGATCATGTGTATGAGTGTATATTTCTTCTGATTCTTCCTCACCGTTGACCTTTACAGTAATATGTGTACCCTGGATTCCGCATTTTGTCGATACCTCACTTGAAACCGTGACACCGGGAATACCAAGGCTGTTCAGTTCTGCAAGAAACTCATCTTTATTCGGAAGGAATTCAAGTAAAGCCGCTGTCAGCATATCACCCGCTGCGCCCATACTACAGTCCAGATATAAAATTTTCATTTTATTTTGCCTCCATATGATTGATCATACTTGCCAGATATCCGGCTCCGAAACCGTTGTCGATATTGACTACCGACACCCCGCTGGCACAGGAATTGAGCATAGACAAAAGCGCAGATAAACCGCCAAATGATGCACCATATCCGACGCTTGTGGGGACAGCGATCACGGGACAATCCGCAAGCCCGCCGATCACGCTGGCAAGCGCTCCCTCCATACCGGCTATGACAATAATGACGCTTGCACTCATAATCTCATCCAGATGGGAAAGCAGGCGGTGCAGCCCCGCCACACCCACATCATACAGACGAACTACTTCGTTGCCGTGTACTTCGGCGGTCAATGCAGCTTCTTCCGCTACCGGAATATCACTGGTTCCTCCGGTTGCTACAACAATCTTTCCAATTCCGCTCGGGCAGGGAATCTGACCGATGATTCCGACTTTGGCTTCTTCATGATAGTCCATCTCATGCACTGTTCCAATCTTTTTAGCCGCTTCCGGGGAAAGTCGTGTTATCAGAATGGTATTCTGTCCGTTAAGCTTCATTTTCTCCGCTATCCCGATCATCTGTTCCGCAGTTTTCCCGGCACCATATATGACTTCCGGCATTCCTTGACGAATGCTGCGATGCAGATCGATTTTAGCATAGCCTATATCCTCAAACGGCTCTTTTTTCAGAGCCAAAACGGCATCGTCCACCGTCATTTCTCCAGCTCGTACAGCTTCCAGAATTGTTTTGATTTCCGTTTTCATTCCCTCACCTCCAAATCCAGCAGAACAGCGGAATAATACCGCTTCAGTTCCGTAATAATGATCTCCCTGTTTTCGATCACTTTTCCAATCTGTGCAGCGGAAACCTGTAATTTTGCGGCATTCCCCATTCGCCGCACCCGAAAATCATTCAATCCAAGCGAAAACAGGAAATTTTCCGCAGCTTCCGTTACTCTCAATTTTTCTTCGGTGATCTGTTCTCCTGTGGGAATCCGTGTGGCAAGACAGGCATAGGCAGGCTTGTTCCATGTAAACAGCCCCGCTTCCTGTGAAAGCCGACGAATTTCAGTTTTCGTCAGCCCACACAACCGCAGCGGAGAAAGCACAGACAATTCATGGAGTGCCTTCATACCGGGACGATCATCGGCGTCATCAGACGCATTTGTTCCGTCAAGCAAAACCGGAAATCCATCTGTTTCAGCCTGTTCTATAATAGCAGCAAAAATTTCCTTCTTACAGTAATAGCAGCGGTCACATGGGTTAGATACTATGTATTTATCTGCAAGAACATCCAAATGGATCGTTTTCATTTGTACGCCGAGTTCCCGGGCAATACGCAGAGCATCGTCCAGTTCAAACTGTGGCTGAAAATCAGATTTAATATAATAAGCCTGTACCTCTTTTGCATACTGCCCGGCAGCATACAAAAGATAGGCCGAATCGACACCGCCTGAAAATGCGACTGCAACTCTGGGGTGTTCCGCAAAAAACTCATTTAATTTCATACGATACCTCAAGTTCCTTACCTATCCACAATACATTATCAAATGTATCAGCAAACATTATGCCCTCACTATATGTATTTTCTTCCTTATACTTCTCCCATATACGTTCTAAAAATTGGCTATCCCTCATATCTTCAATTATTTCTTTATATTCTGTCAGTTCTTCCAAAGAACCTCTTTTTGTTGCGGTTGCATATACCGCCTCTTTTAAAACATTCCAGCGAATTTCATCCTTCTTTATCTTTATCAATACAAACAAATCATAAAAATCTCTGGCTCTTGTGTTACCTATATTTCTTCTTATAACCGTTTCATACTTTTCTGCAATAATTGTCTCCAGTGTGTAAGCCTTTACCAGCACACTCTTATCCTCAAACATAAATTTATAACCATAATCAATTTGTCTAGGAGTAATCCTATCTCCAGTTGTAATATCTATTTTCATAGGAATTTTCATTTTCCCATACATAGCACAAATAGACACACAGAAATTATTATATTCATCGTCTTCTCTTATTGGCTGCATTCCCTGATATTCAAAGTAAATTCCATCTTCCACATCAATAGCAAGAATTTCTCTCACTATTCTTTCCATCTCCTCCTCTGTCATAGGAATCCCCTGAATAGTTGTGTCCATATCCATCGTGATTCTTTCTGCTATACCAATCATAGATGCAATCAGCAAACCTCCCTTTAATATAAAATTTTCTTTATACTTTGATACAGATAAACGTTCTGCGAGTCTTTCAAACATGAATATCTGTAAAACTTCCTGCGGTTTCAAATTCATTTTTTTTGCTATGTTTTTAACAGCGCCCTTTATCTGTTCTGCATTTTTCATTGTAATACCTCCATATACTTCTCTAGCTCTTCTGTTATGCGAAATGCTTTCCCATATTTCATTAATTTTCGAATATTCTTTTCCCGACTCTTAAAATAAACATTCAATGCATTGCTATAAAGCTGCATATCTACCTTTTTCCTATCCCTTATCAAATCACAAATGGTTCTCTCCCTGTCATATACACGGACCATTGCACCTTGGGGTGATATAATTTCTACTATGCCAATATCATATAACTCTTGTGGCAAATAATGATATTTTACCTTTGTATCAATCTTTAATCTAGATGTATTGTATCCTCTTGGCACCGTACAACTCAGAACATTCGGTACTCTATCTGATAGATTCCAAAAATAAGCGGATGTTCCATAAGAGAAAACTCCTTTAGGACATTTTTGCTGAAACTCAAAATATTCATCTACATCTTCTCTACTAAGGGAGTAAAGACCATGTCCTAATTTTTCAATTAGACCGCGCTCTAACATCTCTCGTATTTTTTCTTTTCTAATGCCTGCTTCTATAACCATTTGTGTTTTGAACACATTATTATTTTTTCTTGCTATTTCATCAATCTTTTCATAATCGGTCATATCATCACCTCCGTTATGTACCATATGACTTCAATTTTATCATATTGTAGTCAGTAAGTACATATGTAATTATTAGTATAACCAACCCTTTTTTAATTATTTATGCCAACAATAAAACACGCGCACGCATTAGGCACTTCATTCACTTTCATGTCACTGCAATTATCCATAGGACTTTTCATATAACATATACAATTGTGGCCACATATGGCCTCTTCAACTTGCTAATAAGCTGTTGATAAATTGGTAAGTATAACTTTTTCAGCGATTAATTACAACATTCCCTTTCCCTCCTTGCAATGACTCTAACGAATATCTTCCTGCAAATCACTATAACTGTAATAAGTTATACATTATCTGTAACAAGTTGCGTTCAGGATATACAAAGTGCCTCCACTGACAGTTAATTTGCATACTGATGCATCAAAAAAGACATTATCGTGTTTCTCATTCTTAAATGACTGCACTCTAATGTCTTCCCTTTGTTTTCTGTTTTCTTTGTTTTACCCTTTCTTTAATGTGCCGGGTCGGCACCTCTTCTTTGCAACAGGACGGTACTTTCCACATGCACCGTATGCGGGAACTGGTCCACCACCGTTCCCTTCACCACTTCATAGCCTTCGTTCGTCAGATACTTCAGATCCCTGGCCAGTGTGGCACTGTCGCAGCTGACGTAGACGATCCGCTCCGGTCTCATCTGCACCATAGTGGCAAGGAGGGATTCCTCGCAGCCCTTTCTCGGAGGATCTACGACGAAAACATCTGCATGGATGCCTTCTTCTTCATATTTTTTCGGAAGCACTTCTTCGGCTTTTCCCACATAAAATTCCGCATTTGTAAAGCCGTTTAGCGCTGCATTGCGCTTCGCATCCTCGATGGCCTGCGGCACGATTTCCACACCGTAAACCTGTTTTGCCCTCTGGGCAAGGAACAGCGAAATCGTTCCGATACCGCAGTACAGATCCCACACGGTCTCACCGCCTTCTATGCCGGCATAATCCAGGGCACGCTCATAGAGCTTTTCGGTCTGTACCGGATTGACCTGATAGAAGGACAATGGAGAAATCCGGTATTGGACGTTTCCGATATAATCTGTGATATAGTCCTGCCCCCAGACAGAACGCATCTCCTGACCCATGATGACATTGGTCTGTTTTGTATTTACATTGATCGTAATGCTTGTCATTCCCGGAATCCTGATCAGTTCATCCACAAGCTCCTGTATTCCCGGCATACGGGTGCCGTTTAAAACAAGACATACCATCAGTTCGCCGGTAGTAAATCCCTTTCGGATCAGCACATGGCGAAGCAGTCCCTTGCCGCTCTGTTCGTCATACGCAGGGATATGGTATTTTTTCAGGTGTGCAAGCACCCGCTTTAAAATCTGTTCGTTTTCTTCCGCCCCGAGATAACAGCAGGTATTGGAAATGATGCTGTGCGTTCTTCCTGCGTAGAATCCGGTCACAACTTCCCCGTTTTTGTCAACACCGAACGGAAACTGTGCCTTATTTCTGTAATGATACGGAAGATCCATACCGATCAGATCAAATTCCGGAAGATCTTTTAAACCGCCGATACGTTCCAGATTGTTCAGCACCTTCTTCTTTTTATATGCCAGCTGCTTTTCATAGGACAGCGCCTGAATCTGACAGCCGCCGCATTGTCTGTGATACGGGCACTTCGGTTCCGTGCGGTCCGGTGACGGCGTAATGATCTCCATCATTCTGGCATAGCCGTAATTTTTCTTCATTTTCATGATCTTCGCCAGAATGACATCTCCGATCAGTGCGTCCTTCACAAATAGTGTACATCCGTCCGCATGGCCGATTCCTTCCCCGTCCACACCCATATCTTCAATTGTTAATGTAACCAAATCGTCTTTTTTCATAATTATTTACTTGTTTTTCTGATATTAGATTCCAAAAGTCTGTTATAACCCAGCCAGTCCGTCTGACTGCCTGCCGCACGGAAGATCTCTTTCAGCGTCTCCATCCTTGCATCGGTATTATCCGCGAAATTCAATGCGACGGCTTCTGCCAGAGCCGGTTTCTTCGGAGATCCGTATTCCAGCTCTCCGTGATGTGCCAGAATACAGTGCTTCAATTCATTGGCAAGCTTTGGCGGGAAGTCCGGAATCTGACGGATCTGTTCTCCCACCAGTTCACAGCCCATCACAATGTGTCCGATCAGCTGACCATCGTCCGTATAATCGTTTTCCGGAAATGGGGAGAGTTCATAAACCTTTCCGATGTCATGCATCAGTGCCGCCGTATAGAGCAGATCGGCATTCAGAATCGGATACTGCTTCACATAGAACTGGCAGAGCTGTACGACACTTAATGTGTGCTCCAGCAGACCGCCTACAAATCCGTGATGTACGCTCTTCGCCGCACTGCTGAATTTAAAACGTTTGATAAACTCCGCATCTTCCACAAAAAAATGTTCTGCGACTTTTGCCAGATACGGATTTTTGATGCTATGTACAACCTTCAGGAGTTCAGAAAACATTTCATCAATATTTCTTTCACTGACCGGTAAATAATTGGCCGGATCATACTCTCCTTCACGGACCCGCTGCACACGTTTGATGCTTACCTGCAGCATTCCCTGGAAGCTGGAAACATCTCCTACAACTGCAATGTAATCCATCATGTCAAAATCATCGATCCCCATGGAGTTCGGATCCCAGATTTTCGCATCAATCGTTCCCGTTTTATCCTGCAGAATGACATTTTCATACGGTTTTCCGTTTTTTGTCACCGCAGACTGTTTATATTTGCAAAGATAAATGTCACTGACACGTTCACCTTCGCGCAATGTTTCAATAAATTTCATAGACCGGTTCTCCCTCTATTCTAAAACTTTCAATTCTGTCTGATATTCTACTTTTTTATATCCTGTTTTCGTCTGACGCATTCCTTCTAATTTAATAATCTGTTTATCCGCAAGCTTCTTTAAGACTTCTGACAGTTCCGACATGGTCTCTACCGGCTGTCCGTTGATCTTCTGAAGAATATCACCGTTCTGAATTCCTCCGATCATTGCAGGTGAATCCATCTTGACTTCTTTCACATAAATTCCTTTCGGTATATCTTCTGCTCTGGCAATTTCATCAGTAACGGAAATACCCAGGATCCCCAGATAAACCACATCCTGATTGTTTGACAGATGCTCCATCAGACTCTTCATATCTGAGATCTGCCAGGCCGAGAGTGCGTGTTTCATATTATCCGCTCCGCAGACATCCTGGATCAGACCGATAACTTCCCCATTCAGATTGGCGATCACACCATGCGATCCGGAATTTCGGTCCATATCTGTCATCAGAAGCTTATATTCTCCGTCTGCCACACTGACCTGGTTATTTACCGATGTCAGCATTCCGAATTGCACGGAACCGGTGCTTCCGTCTGCCATGCCCAGTGCCATAACCGGAATTCCGGCCTTCAGATTCCAGGAGTTTCCAAGCTTCGCCTTTGTAATCTGATTCATTGTATTTTCCGGAATATCACTCAGATTCACACTGATCACTGCCAGCTGTGTTGTCAGATCATATTTCTTTAAAGCCGCATCCGCCGTATACGCATCGCAGAATGACACCCTGATTCCATCACAGGAAGATATACTTTGGTAGTCTGTCAGAATCAGCAGCTCCACACCATTGTCTCCGATGATCGTACCCGTTGACTGTCCGTGATTCTCATAAACTTTATTAAACCAGTCCACATCATTGCTGACTGCCGTGACTGTCACCAGCGATTTATTGACTTCATCTGCGATCGTACGAAGCTTATCATAGATCATCTCATAATCTTCAATTGTGATTTCCTGATCGATCACTTCCTGTACGGTGGCTGACTGGCCTTCCCCGTCTGCAGATGAGTCTGCGGGATCTTCCGGAGAATCCTGCGGTATTTGAATATTTTCGGCTGAATTCCGGGCTCCTCTTTCGCTCATCCACGGATATATTTTTACAAAAACCGTGCAGGAAACAAGGCCGAAAAGAATCGCCAGGCCAATCGTCGCAGCAACCATCCTTACCGGCTTTTTTTTATAAAAAGGCTGTTCTTTAATTTTCTCATTTAAAAAGGAAAATTCTTTACTCATATAATTACCCACCTTATCACTGATTATAACTGCTTTTCATTTCTGTGTCCATAAGTTCTGCTTTCATTTCAGCCACAAATCGGGTAGAATAATTAGATAAACTATATGCAGGAGTATTTTCAGAATGAATCAAAAAGCTTTAAAAGTTTTAGAATATGATAAAATTATTGATCTGCTCATGGGACATGCTTCCTGTGAGCTTGGCAGGGAACAGTGTAAAAACCTGCTTCCGATGAATGATCCGGAAGAGATCCGTCTGGCACAGAAACAGACCGCAGATGCACTGCGCCGTATTTACGCCCGGGGAAGTGTTTCCTTTTCCGGTACCGGTGATATTGCAGCTTCTCTCAAACGACTGGAGATCGGAGCCTCCTTAGGCACCGGCGAGCTGCTTCGTATCTGTAAACTTCTGGAAACAGCCGCAAGAGTCAAGCAGTATTCCAGAGGCGAAGAGCGCCCGGATGACGCAAAAGATTCTCTGGACGATTTCTTTGACAGACTCGAACCATGTACACCGCTTTCCTCAGAGATCAGACGCTGCATCCTGTCCGAGGATGAGATCGCCGATGATGCAAGTGCAAACTTAAAAAGCATCAGACGTCGTATGAGTCAGTTAAATGATAAGGTACACTCTACATTAAACAGTCTGTTAAACGGCTCTGCCCGTTCCTATCTGCAGGACGCGGTCATCACCATGCGCAACGGCCGTTACTGTCTGCCGGTAAAAGCGGAATACCGCAGCCAGGTTCCGGGCATGATCCACGATCAGTCTTCTACCGGATCAACTTTATTTATTGAACCGATGTCCGTTGTAAAGATCAACAACGACTTTAAAGAACTGGAATTAAAAGAGCAGGAAGAAATCGAAATCATTCTGGCAGGCTTAAGTGCTCAGGCTGCCATGTACGCGGAACTGATTGCCGATGACCTGAAGATTCTGGCCAGACTGGACTTCATCTTTGCCAAAGCACTGCTCGCCAAGGACATGAAGGCCACTGAACCGTTATTTAACACCAAAGGACAGATTTACATCAAGGATGCCAGACACCCCCTGCTGGACCGTAAAAAAGCAGTTCCGATTACCATTTATCTCGGACGTGATTTTGATCTGCTCGTTGTAACGGGGCCAAACACCGGCGGTAAAACCGTATCCTTAAAAACTGTCGGTCTGCTCACACTGATGGGACAGTCCGGACTTCACATTCCTGCATTTGAGCGTTCCAAACTGGCACTCTTCGACGAAGTCTATGCCGATATCGGAGATGAACAGAGTATTGAACAGTCTCTGAGTACCTTCTCCTCCCATATGACAAACATCGTGGGAATCTTAAAGGATGCCACCCCGGACTCCCTCGTACTGATGGATGAACTCGGTGCCGGAACAGACCCTACAGAAGGGGCCGCTCTGGCGATCGCCATCCTTTCCGACCTGCATGCCAGAAAAATCCGCACAATGGTCACCACCCATTACAGCGAATTAAAGGTATTCGCACTCTCTTCACCTGGAGTGGAAAATGCCTGCTGTGAATTTGATGTGGAAACGCTCCGTCCGACCTACCGTCTGCTGATCGGAGTTCCCGGCAAGAGTAATGCATTTGCGATTTCAGGAAAGCTGGGACTGCCGGAATATATTATCGAAAATGCAAAAAATCACATTTCCAAGGAAGACGAAAGCTTCGAAGATCTGCTCTCCGATCTGGAAGAAAGCCGCAAGACGATCGAAAACGAACAGGAAGAAATCCGCAGACATAAGGAAGAGATCAAAGCACTTCGGAATGCCCTGGAAAACAAAAAAGAAAGGCTGGATCGCAGCAGAGAAGAAATTTTACGCAAGGCAAATGAAGAAGCCCGTGCGATTCTTGCAGATGCCAAGAAAACTGCCGATGAAACGATCCGGGACTTTCAGAAATACGCTCATGAAAATCCTTCCATGCGGGAAATGGAAGAAAAGCGCCGGAAGCTTCGTGAGAAAATGGACAAAACAAACAACGGTATCCGGGAGGCCGCACCGAAACCGAAAAAACAGGTGTCCGCTAAATCACTGCATCTTGGAGATGCTGTCCGTGTGCTTTCCCTGAACTTAAAAGGTACGGTGAACTCCCTTCCTGATGCAAAGGGCAATTTCTTTGTACAGATGGGAATCCTGCGCTCTCAGGTAAATATCAATGACATCGAACTGATCGAAGAAGTTACGATCACCGCACCGTCCATGGCTAAAACCAATACCGGAAAGATCAGGATGTCCAAGTCCTACTCGGTTTCTGCCGAGATCAATCTGATCGGTATGACGGTGGATGAAGCCCTTGCACATCTGGATAAATATCTGGATGATGCCTACCTGGCTCATATGCCAAGTGTTCGAATTGTTCACGGAAAAGGTACCGGAAAACTGCGTGAAGCTGTTCAGAAACATCTGAAGCGATGCAAATATGTAAAAACTTATCGACTGGGGGAATTCGGTGAAGGTGACGCCGGTGTTACGATTGCCGAATTTAAATAAGATCAATGAGGAGGAAATGAAATGGCAGCAAAACAGAAGATTCTGATCGTGGATGACGATGTAAATATTGCAGAACTCATCTCACTTTATCTGACAAAAGAATGCTATGAGACAAAAATGGTACATGACGGAGAAGAAGCATTAAAGGAACTGGATACCTTCCGGCCAAACCTGATCCTTCTCGATCTGATGCTTCCCGGCATTGATGGCTATCAGGTCTGCAGGGAGATCCGTACCAAATCACAGGTACCGATCATCATGCTCTCTGCAAAGGGAGAAGTCTTTGATAAGGTTCTGGGTCTGGAACTCGGAGCGGATGACTATATGATCAAACCATTCGATACAAAGGAACTGGTTGCCCGGGTCAAGGCGGTGCTTCGCAGATATCAGCCTGTACGGCAGGAACCGACCGGATCAAACGATGTAAAGATCGTGGAATATCCTGATCTGGTGATCAACAGAACCAACTATTCGGTTCTCTACAAAGGTGAGACTGTGGAAATGCCGCCGAAGGAACTTGAGCTTCTCTATTTTCTTGCCACATCGCCAAATCAGGTGTTTACCAGAGAGCAGCTTTTAGACCATATCTGGGGCTATGAGTATATCGGAGATACAAGAACCGTAGACGTACACATCAAACGTCTTCGTGAAAAAATCAAGGATCACAGCAGCTGGTCATTAGCCACTGTATGGGGAATCGGATATAAATTTGAAACGAGATAAGCTATGAAAACATCAATCTATCGGAAGTTTATTTTTATCTATCTGATCTTTGCCATTGCCGGGTTTGTACTGGTCAGCACATTCTCTTCAGATCGGATCCTGAAGCTTCTGACAACAAAAAAAGCAGAAACTTTATATAAAGAAGCATCGCTGTTTTCCACCACTTATGCAGAAGACTATTACCGCTCCAGAACGGCTTCTTCTCTGGAAACTGTACATTCGCATTTAAATGCCATTGATACCTTTCTGGAAGCCGAGATCTGGATGATCGATATTGACGGACATGTCATTATAGAATCACACAAGCCATTTTCTTCAGGGAATAACAGCGAGCACTATATTGCAGATTTTGATCCGACACAATCCGTAAACACCTATTACATGACCGGTGATTTTTTCAATGAGTTTTCTGAAGAAATGCTCAGTGTAATCGCACCGATCAATTATAACTACAGGGTACGCGGCTATATCGTGATCCATGCAGCCATGTCGGATCTTTATCAGCAGACACAGCTGCTTTTAGACATCTTCTACATTACACTGTTTGTGATACTGCTGCTGTCTTTCCTGACTCTGCTGATCATTGGGCTGATTTTCTACTACCCGCTGAAGAAAATCACCAAAGGTGCCTCTGAATACGCCTCCGGGAATCTGACCTATCAGATTGATCTGCATACGGGCGATGAACTCGGACGACTGGCGGATTCCATGAACTACATGGCCAGTGAACTCAATGAAATGGAAGAATATCAGCGAAAATTCATCGCCAATATTTCCCATGACTTCCGTTCTCCGTTGACTTCCATCAAGGGATATGTGGAGGCCATGATGGACGGCACGATCCCGGTGGAGCTCCAGGAAAAATACTTCCGCATCGTGCTGTTTGAAACAGACCGTCTGAACAAACTGACCCGCGAGCTTCTTACCTTAAATTCCTTTGATGTCAAACGGGGAATGCTCGACATTACCACCTTTGATATCAATGCCGTGATCAAGACAACTGCCGCCTCTTTTGAAGGCCGCTGCTGCGACCGGAAGATTTCCATCGAGCTGCTCTTTGAAGATAAACAGCAGTCCGTCAGAGCTGATATGGGAAAGATCCAGCAGGTACTCTACAACCTGATCGACAATGCGATCAAGTTCAGCAACGACAATTCCACGATCGTAGTGGAAACAACCACCAGACACGAAAAGGTCTTTATCTCTGTCAAAGACTCCGGTATCGGAATTCCGAAAGACAGTCTGAAAAAGATCTGGGAGCGCTTCTATAAAACAGATACATCCCGCGGAAAGGACAAACGCGGAACCGGTCTGGGACTTGCCATTGTCAGGGAAATCATCCAGAGTCACGAGGAAAACATCAATGTCATCAGCACCGAAGGTGTCGGTACGGAATTCATCTTTACATTGCCGAAAGCATAAAAGCTTCCCCGAAAACGGGGAAGCTTTTTATAACTTCATTCTATGATTCATTTCTGTTATAGTTGATCAGACATCCTTTTAAGATGATCTCTCTCTCATCATCTGTCAGTTCACCCAGTCTTAAGGTGATCTCTTTCAGCTCATCGCCTACGACGAATGCTTTGATTTCGGTCAGCTTATTTTCCACCGCTGCTCTGATCTGCGGAATAAACAGATAATCTCCATTCTTAAACGGAAGCTCTCCTTCATCGATCAGGAACGGAAGCATACCCCAGTTGATCAGATTCGAACGGTATCTCTTGGTCGCATAGCCGTTGGCAATGTTTGCCCATCCGCCAAGTACCTTCTGGCAGGAAGCTGCCTGCTCACGTGCAGAACCGTCTCCCGGTTTTACGGCAAAGATCGTACTTCCGACACCCACATTGGTTCTGTCAATATGCGGATAGCTCCTGCAGATCTTCTGAAATACCGGTTTTAACTCCGGAAAGGCTTCTGCCGGACATTCACCGGCTTCGATCGCCTTCTGAGCTGTCTGTACCGCTTTTGCTCTGCCTACATATTCCGGATCCTTTCTGGAAAGAGTAAATTCCGCAAGTCCCAGTGGATTGGAGCGGTAGGAAGAGGTCTCACCGGATGGGATCAGTTCATCTGTAGTTGTAACAGGATCATGAATTTCTGATACCACTTTCAGGATCATGTTTTCCGGCAATGCTGACATCTTCGGCCAGTCTTTGATATTTGGTCCCATCTTGATTTCTACCGATGGGTCTGCAATTCCCTTGCTGTCAAATACACGGTTCTCATAAATCCGGGAATCGAAATGGTATTTTGGATGTGTATATTCTACATCCAGATCTGTAGCTGCTGTCAGATAGCCTTTGTTTGCCGCCGTTGCCGCGATAGAACGTGCATCCATCAGTGCCACGGATGCGATCTGACCATTCTGAATCTTGGAACCTTCTCTGTTCGGGAAGTTTCTTGTCGAATGTCTGATACTGAATCCGTTATGGGAAGGTGTATCTCCCGCGCCGAAGCACGGACCGCAGAATGCAGTCTTTAACACGGCACCTGTTTCCATTAATTTTGCTGCCGCACCGTTTTTGATCAGCTCCATATAGATCGGCATACTTGCCGGATATACATTTAAGGTGAATTCATCACATCCTGTGCTTCTGCCGTTCAGAATATCCGCTGCCGCACAGATGTTTTCAAATCCGCCGCCTGCACATCCTGCGATAACACCCTGATCCACGTACAGTTTACCGTTTCTCACCTTATCTCTTAAAGAGAAGTTCACTTTTTCTCCAAAGGACACTTTTGCCTTGGCTTCACAGTCTGCCAGAATATCTGAAAGATTTGCGTTGACATCTTCGATCGTATAAGCATTGCTTGGATGGAACGGCATTGCGATCATTGGTTTTACCTTTCCGAGATCTACCGTTACCATACCGTCATAGTATGCCACATCCGCCGGAGCAAGCTCTTTATATTCACCGGCACGTCCGTGAACCGCATAGAATTCTTCGATCTTTTCATCCGTTTTCCAGATAGAAGAAAGACAGGTGGTCTCTGTCGTCATTACGTCAATACCGATACGGAAATCTGCGCTTAAGTTTGTGACACCGTCACCGATAAATTCCATGACTTTATTATTTACATAACCGCTTTCAAATACGGCACCGATAATTGCAAGAGCCACGTCCTGCGGGCCGACTCCTTTTGCCGGTGTTCCTGTTAAGTACACGCCCACAACCTGAGGCATATTAATATCATATGTGTTATTTAACAGCTGCTTTACAAGCTCCGGTCCGCCTTCTCCCATAGCCATGGTACCGAGTGCACCATAGCGTGTATGACTGTCGGAACCGAGAATCATCTTTCCTCCGCCTGCAAGCATTTCCCTCGCATACTGATGGATCACTGCCTGATGAGGCGGTACATAAACACCGCCGTATTTCTTTGCACAGGTCAGACCAAACATGTGGTCATCCTCATTGATCGTTCCGCCGACTGCGCAAAGACTGTTGTGACAGTTTGTCAGTACATACGGTACCGGGAATCTCTCCATGCCTGAAGCACGGGCTGTCTGGATAATTCCTACGAATGTAATGTCGTGGGAAGTTAATTTGTCAAATTTGATCTGAAGTTTTTCCATGTTTCCGGAAACATTGTGGTCCTTTAAAATCCCATAAGCAATGGTTCCTTTTTTCGCTTCTTCTTTTGAAACGGATCTACCGGTCAATGCCGTAACTTCTCTTTCGTCTGTTACGATCTGAGTGCCGTTTACTACGTAAGCACCGCCTTTTAACATTGTTACCATAATTTTCTCCTCCTCTGTTTTATAACCGTGTAACACTGCCTTGTCACGAATAAAAACACGCCGAACTGTATACAATTATACAATCCGACGTGTCATATTTCAATCCTTTTCCACAGAATTTTCTTCAATTACAGTTGAAGCATCTTCCGTAATTTCATCTTCCTCTGCTTCTTCCTCTGCCGTTTCTTCCGCCGGCTCCTCTATCTGAACCTTCGGGAAAGAAATGGTAACTCTGAACAGATCACCGTCCAGATAAATATCGAATCTGCCTCCCTGAAGTTCTGTCAGATTTCTCGCAATGGATAATCCCAGACCGCTTCCCTCTGTACTTCGGGATACATCTCCTCTGATAAAACGTTCCGTGAGCTCATTTGCTTCAATATTCAGAGACTGCTCCGAAATATTTTTGATCGAAATCCTTGCCTCGGTTCCCAGGTCAATGAGATCTACATAAACTCTCGTATTCGGCATTGCATATTTGGATACATTGTTATACAGATTCTCGATAACCCTCCAGAGTCTTCTTCCGTCTGCCCGGATATAGATCGGCTCCTGCGGCATATTTTCCACCAGATGAAGATTGTTCTGTGCAAACCTTTCGATAAACTCTCCGTTCGTCTGACAGAGCATTTCCTGAAGATTGATCGTTACATATTCCAGTTTGATATTTCCGGAACTGATCTTCGATGCTTCCACCAGATCCTCTGTCAGGTGCTTCAGACGATAGGACTTCTGTTCCAGAATATCAATATAGTTTTTCGCTCTTTCATTTTCAATGTTTTCCCGCTTCAAAAGGTCTACATAATTGATGATCGAGGTCAGCGGAGTCTTAATATCGTGAGAAACATTCGTAATGAGATCTGTTTTCATTCGTTCACTCTTCATGGTCTCGGAAACCGCTTCCATCATGACCTGCTGAATTCCGTTCAGCTCTTCTGCAATTGCCTTATGGTAACCGCCGAATTTTTCGCTGTCAAAACGATAGTCGAACTGCCCCTTGCCAAACTTCTTCATACCGTCGATCAGTTCCTGATCCCATACCGCTTCACGGATCAGTACAAATCCTGCCGCCAGATTCAGAAGGATCCTCAGGACATATCCCGAACGTCCCATATAGGAGAAGAGCATCTGCGCAAACAGATATCCCAGAAAGATCAGCCCAATCCTCGTTGTCCGCTTACTGCTTCCGG
This sequence comes from Lachnospiraceae bacterium, assembly GCA_051879615.1. GTDB lineage: Bacteria > Bacillota > Clostridia > Lachnospirales > Lachnospiraceae > HGM12587. Next base: position 61,907 of record JBJEMI010000099.1, on the reverse strand, counting down.
AAATTCTGCGTACCGCACTTCCCAGCATTTTTGTAAGGCTGTTGCTCCAGAGCGTCCTGGCCTTTGCACGGCGTATCAGGCTCAGCCATCCTGTAATAAATAATGCATTTTCGCAGACAGCCACAATACCGATCAGTCCCGCAGTCGTTAAAAACTCCAGATATTCATTTAACATGTACACAGGAACAAAACCAAGCAGCCCTGCCAGGATCAGCACTGCCGCACTGATCTCTGTCTTCCAGTCGTCAAACCAGACAAGCTGGACACCTTCTGCTTCATTGGTCTCTCCTGCAGTGATACTCAAAAACAGAAATGTCAGAATATATCCCACAACCCCGATCACACCGCCGATCAGTGCCAGCCATGCCCATGGCTGCATCCTCACATAGCTGCGATATCCCTGCTGCAGGATGTCCTCTGCCGGATAGGAAGTATCGATCCCAATGGCCAGCAAATAGTCCTCCGAGCAGGAAAGACCATAGGTTTCCGCATACCCATACAGCTCTGTTACCGTCAGATCAATGTTTTTTGTATCAACGGAAAGATTCTGATTGTTATAGATCAGATAAGCTCCCAGCTCCTTCATCTTCTGCCGGATCGCTTTTTCTTTTTGCGAAGTATTTCCCTTAAGCTTTTCTCCGGCATTGCTGCAGTCCCTTCCGGTGGAAAGATCCAGCAGATAATATCGCACATTGGTAGCATTCTCATGAAAAATGCTGGTATTCTCACGATAGGAAAGTACATCCGCCACAATATTATTCAGAGTCTGATTCAGCAGCTGATATACCTCGCTAAGCTCTCGATTATTCATACGCGCATATTCTACAATGCTTCCGTAGTTCACCGGTGCATAAATTTCATTCAGAATCTCCTTCGAATAAATATAATACTCCGGATCTATCGCCTCATTACTGACGTTCTGATAATACTGATAGTAGGAAATCCATTCCTCACTGGAATTCAGGAAATAATTTTCCAGTTCCTGAATAAATTCTTCTCTGGTAATTCCTTCCTTACTCTGACTGCTGTCCGTAATTTCATCCACTTTTCCGATGATATATTCCGATTCAATAATCTCGTAAATGTTACTGATATTTTCAAAATCAAAGCTCAGATTTCCCTCACTGTCGATTTCCAGCGTACTGTAAGTCCATCCGCTCTGTGCCCATTTCAGCAGATCACCCAGACGATAGCAGAGGCCGTCTGCCTGTATCTGATCATTGATCACCTTTTCTTTGACATAAAGCTCAACATTTACAATGCGCTCCGGATCATACTCCCCTTCACTCTCAAACCTGGTCGCTCTGCTGGCAGCGCGGATCGCACGCGTCGCCTGGTTTTTTGACTGTGTACGGAAATAATCCGACTGCTCATAGGATTTACGTTCCAGCAGATCCTCCCAGGAACCGCTGTTCATACCATAATTCACACTGAAAAGCAGTACAATAATAATCAATATGGCAAATATTTCATTAAGAATGGCAACGGACAGCTTTACGCTGCTGCTTACCCTGATCCTGGACATAAAAACCTCTTATATCTTTTCTACTTTGTATCCCACTCCCCAGACTACTTTTAAGTAGCGGGGATCTTTGGTATTGACTTCTATTTTTTCACGAATGTGACGAATATGAACTGCCACTGTATTATCTGCTCCGATCGCTTCTTCATTCCAGATACTTTCATAAATCTGATTGATAGAAAAAACCTTTCCCTGGTTTTTGACCAGCAGCAGTAAAATATTATATTCGATCGGCGTCAGCTTCACCGGTTCTCCGTCAACAGTCACTTCCTTCAGATCATCGTTGATGATCAGTCCCCCGGTCCGGAAAACATTCGTAGAAATCTCTGCCTTATTTCCAAGCTTTGTATAACGGCGCAGCTGGGATTTGACTCTTGCGGTCAGTTCCAGCGGATTAAACGGCTTTGTCACATAGTCATCTGCCCCCACATTTAATCCGAGAATTTTATCAGAATCTTCAGATTTGGCAGAGAGAATAATAATCGGAATACTGCTCTCCTCTCTGATTTTCAGAGTTGCCCGCAGCCCGTCCAGCTTCGGCATCATTATATCTATGATCAACAGATGGATTTCATTGTCTTTGATCATTTCCAATGCCTGAACTCCGTCATAAGCCTTCAGAATATGATATCCTTCCTGACTTAAATATATTTCAATTGCTTCCACGATTTCACGGTCATCATCACATACGAGAATTGTTTCTTTCATTCTTTCACCTCGGTAAATAAGTCACAAGTTTTCATCAGTATCCGCGGACCTTCTAAACAGAATTTCCCACTCTGTTTATATAGCATTTATTTTTTAATATGATATGATTAAAAACTAAATATTGTCTTAAGATTTCTTGTGATATTATCTTACCACGTTTTTTCATTTCAGGGAACTATGATTCGAAGATTACGCCATGGGCAATTCCCGGAACACTTTTTCCTTCATTAAAGCTGACTGTAGAGAGCAGTGCGCCTGTAGGCACAAATAAGATCCTTTTCCATTCTCCGCTCTCCAGTTTCGGCAGCAGATAGGATGCGAGCGTAACCGCACTGCAGCCGCAGCCCGAACCGCCCGCCTTCGTATCCTGACGAATATCATCAAAGATTGCAATGCCGCAGTCAAAATGTTTCTTTTCAAGGTCGTAACCCTTTGCCCGGATCAGTTCAAGCAGAAGATCTCTGCCGACGGTTCCCAGATCTCCTGTAACGATCATGTCATAATCCTGCGGTGTTCTTTCGAAATCTTCGAAGCTGGCAGCGATCAGGTCTGCCGCCGCCGGTGCCATCGCTGCCCCCATATTCAGAGAATCCTTAATGCCGTAATCCACGATCTTCCCGGTCGTTACCCCTGTGATCTTCACCTTTCCTTTTTTTCCTACGACAAAGGCACCGCTGCCGGTCACAGTCCAGGACGCACACTTCGGCCGTTGACTGGCATACTCCAGAGGATATCGAAACTGTTTCTCCGCACTGGCAAAATGAGAGGAAGTCACTGCAACCACCTGATCTGCATAATCTGCTCCCACACACATGGCTGCCAGAGACAGCGATTCCCCCGCTGTCGAGCAGGCACCGTATAATCCAAACACCGGCACCTGAAAGTCCATCACCCCGAAAGAGGTCGCGATCAGCTGCCCGAGCAGATCTCCGCAGAACAGATAGCGAATCTCTTCTTTTTGAAGTCCTGCTTTCTGCAGAGCCAGTTCTACCGCGCTTTTCTGAAGCATACTTTCCGCTTCCTCCCAGGTATCTTCTCCTACCTTTGGATCTTCCTCGACAATATCAAAGTATCTTCCTAACGGTCCCTCTCCTTCTTTCTTTCCTACGATCGAAGCCGCACTCATAATATACGGTGGCTTTTCAAACTCAACACTTTGTTTACCCCTCTGCATAAGACATTACAGTGTTCGGTCACACTGCTTCTCCTTTCTCCCTTTGATGATCCCCTATTCACCCAGACTGTTCACGAATTGCTCCATGTCTGCCCCTGTCCGATATTCCACCTGTTTTTCTTGTCCTGCATATTTTCCATTATTTTACACCCCTATCATTAACATGATCCAGTAAACCAATCCCAGTACCCAGGATGTGAAAATCCCGTATAATATCACCGGGCCTGCCAGAGAAAAGATCTGAGCCCCGATACCGAATACCTGACCTTCCACCTGCCGCTCCACAGCCGCTGACGCGATGGAATTGGCAAATCCGGTAATCGGCACCAGTGCACCTGCGCCGCCGAACTTCCCGATCTCCGGGAAAATATTCAGGCCGGTAAGTATGACACTGAGAAGCACGAGGATCACAGAGCACCAGGTACCTGCATCTTCTCTGGAAATACCCCAGCCGATGCACAGATTGATGTTGATCTGCCCCAGCACACAGATCAGTCCGCCTGTGATAAAGGCTTTTGCCATCTGTATCGGCAATGGATTCATCGGCGTAAATTCCTTCACTTTTTTTGCATATTCCTGCTCCAGCTGCTGCTGTTTCGGATCCTTTGGTTCATTTTTCTGCTGACTCATATTCTTCTCCTCCTGATGTCTGCATTCTTAGCGATAGTATGCGGCAGATGTCAGGAATTTATGCTTCTGCACTGATTATTTATCCGGAAAACTTATTCTGTTATTTAAAAGAATAAAACAGCATTCCCGCGGCATATCCCAATGCCATCGCCAGAATAAACAGGGCAAGTCCCCTTTTCAGACCTGCCCTTCTCATAAAGATCGGAATCGTATCGATAATTTCCGTCAGTGTCATAATCCAGACGCCTACAAAGATCCCGAAAAACAACCCCATGGCTGCCAGTCCCCATCTTCCGACCGGCAGTCTCCAAAAAAACATCTGCCATAAGCTGCCGGCAATCGCTCCCAGAGAAACTGCATGTTCATAAAAAAGAATATAGTTTCCCGTATTCGTCCGATAAGCCAGACGGGAAATCATGCCCAGTGCAATCAGCAGCGCAAACACACCGCCAGCCACCGTCATTCCCGCACACCATCCGAGAAGTGTCAGAACACACCATTTAATCCACATCAATTTCATTTCCTCTCCGCGCATTTTCCTGTATCAGCGTCTGATTCACCTGCTTCTCATACTCCTTCATCTCCACACTGATCGGTGTCGGGTCTTTGGTAAAATAGCTTTTTCCGATATGATTAAAAAACAGTGTGATCCCTGACGCCAGACCGATCGCATAGGAGATTTCCAGAATTTTAATTCCGTCAGGCTTCGTGCCAAGTACACTGATATAAATCTTGTCAAACAGCGTGGAAACACTGACATCTTCCTGAAACGTCATAATGGAAAACGCCGAGCCCAGGAATGTGATCAACGCGATCAACGTCACCTTGACCCAGATGATCCCGCACGATTCCCGACCGGCAATGTAGTGAACCAGAAAATCCGTTTCTCCCAGATTCTGAACCTCCAGGTCCGGATAAATTTCATGAATCTTTTCAATAATACTTAATACGGAAACGATAAAACGCTGTTCTTTTCCCGGCTGAGCACTTAAGATTTTCTCTTTTTTCAGCCTGTTTAAATACTCCTGCTTCGTACATTCCATTTTCGCAATATCCTTCAGCAGAATCTGATTGTGATGAACCTCGATTTTCTGTTCAATCTTTAAATATAAAACCGTACTCATTTTGACAGATCCCCCAGACATTGTACCGGTACTTCCGTTTCAATGATCTTCTGCACAAATACGCCGTCTTTATAAGGGCCTTCCGGGCGTGAAATAATTACAAAATACAGCACTCCCAGCAGAATGAACGTCAGGTAAATGGCAATCGCAGCTAAATAATGCTTTTTCATTTCGGCATACTTCCTTTCTCCGTTTCCATCTAGTATCCGAAAAATCACTGCAGGTTATGTATCAATTTTTCATCATCTGTTCTCTCATACGAAGCAGAATCTTCTTCTCCATCCGGCTCACCTGTACCTGACTGATATGGAGCTGTTCCGCCACCCGAATCTGCGGCATATTCTCGAAATATCTCAGAGTGATCAGTTTTCGTTCCCGTTCCTCCAGTGTTTCCAGCAGCTGTTCCAACAGCAGGCGATTCAGCATTTCCTCCTGTGCATCCTTTTGGTCCGCGATCCGGTCCCCGAGGGAAATCGCATTTCCATCTCCCTGATAAATAATCTCATCAATAGAATCCACCTCCGTCTGTGCCTCCAGCGACAGCACCACATCCTCTACTTCCAGAGATACTTCCTCTGCGATTTCCTCAAGCGTCGGTTCTCTTCCCTCCCGGTTTCTGATCTTTTCCGCTGCCGTCTGAATTTTCCATTTATTTTCCTTCAATGTCCTGCTGACCTTGATCATTCCGTCATCTCTTAAAAATCGTTTGATCTCACCTGAAATTAACGGGACCGCATAGGTGGAAAACTTGACCTCATAGGAAAAATCAAATTTATCAATCGCACGAATCAATCCGATCGCGCCGATCTGATACAGATCTTCAGCTTCATAACCCCTGTTCAGATATCTTCTGACAATACTCCATATCAGTCCGGAGTTTTCCTCGATCAATTGTTCTTTGGCTTCATTTTCTCCCATCTGTGACAGTCTGATCAATTCCAGGGTATGCTCCATAGCTATGCCTGCAATTCATATCGTTTACCGATTTTTTTCGTCATCGTCACCTTCGTTCCCCGGCCTTTTTCGGATTCTACGGAAAGAGAATCCATAAACGCTTCCATAAAGACAAACCCCATTCCCGAGCGGTCCAGATCGGGCCGGGACGTATACAGCGGCTCCATTGCTTTTTTGACATCTTCGATCCCGATTCCGAAATCCTGTACACTGACTGTAAACTCTGAATCCTCTGCCGCTGCTTCCAATATAATTTTATGTACTTCACCGCCATATCCGTGAATGATCGCATTCGTCACTGCCTCGGAAACCGCAGTTTTCACATCTGAAATTTCCTCCATCGTGGGACTCAGTTTTGTAAGAAATGCAGCTACTACGACTCTGGCAAAAGATTCATTGGACGCCAGACTGTCCATTTCCAGTTTCATTTCCTGCCTCATGACTCTACTCCTTTTCCAATGGGATAATTTTATGAATTCCGCTCAGAACCAGGATTTTATGGATCCGATTGCCTACATGGACTGCCCGCACGCTGCCTCCCAGCGCATGCATCAGTTTATACCTTCCCATCAGCATACCGATCCCCGAGCTGTCCATAAACTCCGTTTTCTCAAAATCAAATACCAGTGTCTGAATATCCTCCGTCTGCACGATCCGATCCACCGACTCTCGCAGCATGTCCGCAAAACAATGATCAACCTCCTGCGGCACCAGAATCCGAAGTGTGCTTCCGTCTCTGCGCACTAAATCTTCCATATCTCTCCTCCACTTTTTGAATATTGTTTCTGAATTTATAAATATGCGCCGTTTGGCGCACCACAGAAAAAGGAGACTGTGTATCACACAGTCTCCCAAACTTCCGGGTTTCTCTTATGGATGGTTATTCAGAAAGTTCATCGCTGTCTGTGCTCTCTGAGTAGTCTCAGGCAGCAGCTCTACAACCTTCTCATAATACTTTTTCGCTTTTTCCAGATCGCCCATACCGTCATAGCATCTTGCCAGATAATAGGTTGCGTCTGCATTCTGCGGATCCAGTTCTACGACCTTCTCCAGTGATTCTGCACCTTTTTCATAATTACGCGCATTATAGTATGCAGCACCTTCAGAGTAGAGACTCTGAATTGCTTTTGCATTAATGGATGTGGAAATATTCTGATAATTTTCCTTTGCTGCATCTGTCAGCAATTCTTCTCTTACTTTTGCCAGCTCTGCAGCCGCACTTTCATAATCCTGCGCTGCGGCAAATTCCTGAGCTGCATACAGGCTTTCATAGGAAGTGATCGTATCCCCGGCATCCTTTGCTTTCTGCTCTGCTTCTTCTTTTGCAGCATTGGCTGCTTTCACTTCTTCATTCATGGCATCTATGGCTGCATTTTTTGCATCCAGCTGATCACTGTACTCAATGACCTGCTTATTTGCGTCACTGCTTGCAGACCTCATTCTTGCAGGTGCAAACACAAACCAGCAGACTGCCATCCCGATCAGGAACCCCACGATAATATCTAAAAAAACCTTTTTTCCGGAATTTTCATTCATGTTCTTTGGCTGAATGATCGTTTCATTGCCGCTTGTATAGGCAACGGCGTCCCTGCTGATACGGTTATTTTTAGACTTGCTCTCTTTCCCCTTCTGTCCCTCCGTTTCATTCAGATAAGCCATTGCCTGAACATTACCTTTATCAATCGCAAGGACTTTCTTAACTTCTTTTCTGGCCTGATCGATCTGCTCCTGATGCAGGTAGATCAATGCCAGCAAAAGATGTGCATCGACCAGATTCGGATTGGATGACAATACCTTTTTCAGCTGAATCACTGCCAGGTCCAGACTTCCCTGTCTTGCATAGAGCAGTGACTGGTTATATTTTTTCAGAGACATGTTGCAGGCATCCAGCTTCGAGCTGTTTTCCTGAACTCTCACGATAAAGTTATCTGCAATGTTATCCTCCGGCTCATAGTTCTTACTGATGATCCATTCCGAAAGTGCGGAAACCACATCACCCATTTCATAGTAAACCAGACCCAGAAGATTTCTCGCCGGAGTATTTTTCTTATATACCTTTAAGCTGTTCTTCAGATCTTCTTTTGCACCGGACAAGTCTCTGACTTTTGCTTTTTCAAGTCCACGGTTATACAGTGCATTGGAAGTGGAGAGCAGCTTTTTATAAATTCTTACATTCGTACCGCAATTGTTACAGAAATCTGTTTCTGTCAATGTTGCGCCGCATTTATTACATTTCATCGATTTTTCACTGCTCCTAACGACGTTCCTTCACTTCTTTTACCATTTCTTCCATCAGATCCGCCATATCTGTCAGATCTCTGTTATGTATATTTTCTTCAATCTGTTCCACTTCAAGACTCGGATAAAACTTTTTCAGTTCTTCTTCAAAATTAATCATTTTCATTTCTCCTTAAAAAGCTCTTCAAATCACCGACCAGATAAAGAGAACCGACACAGAACAGAAGTCCGTCTCCCTTTTCCTGTATACCCAGTGAAAAAGCTTCACTGCTGTCTTCACAGATCAGTACCGGTTTGTTCGTATAACGCCGGAAAATATCTGCCAGCTCTTTCGCAGGTGTTCTGCGATAGCTGTTTACTTCAGTTACAATGACCTTCCTGAAATCTGTTTCTTCACAGATGGTACGGATCATTTTTTCATAATCCTTGTCATTTACCGCTGCAAATACATAAGTGATCTCATAGTCCTTCTGAAATCTCTGCACTGTTTTCACAAACTGCGCCACTCCCGGTTCATTGTGGGCGCCGTCAACGATCACCCCCGGAAGCACAGTTTCCATTCTTCCCTGCCACTTCATCTGAGAGATTCCGGTCCGGATCATCTCATCAGTCAGACCGGTTTCTTCAGCAATTACCTTCAGTGCAGTCACTGCCAGCGCGGCATTCATCACCTGATACTCGGCCACACTGGAAATTTCAAGATTTATAGTTTCATAATACTCAGTCGATATGCAAAAATCAATATTTTTATAGGATGCGGAACGGATTTTATACATACCGGAATCGACAGGATAGGTCCTGCTGCCTGATTCTTCGGCCCGTTTTTCCATGACGGCTGACACATCCGCACGATTCGCGTCGTAGACTACCGGAACATTCGATTTGATAATGCCTGCTTTTTCACCCGCGATCGCTTCATAAGTATCTCCCAGATATTCCACATGATCGATCCCGATGGATGTAATGATACTGATCAACGGCTGCTGTACCACATTGGTGGCGTCCTTCCTGCCGCCGAGTCCGGTTTCCAGAATCAGATATTCCACTTTTGCATCAGCAAAAATTACCATTCCGATCAAAAACAGCATTTCGAAATAGGTAGGATGAAAGAATCCATCCTTCTCTGCTTCCTTTATAATGTCCATTACATGATGGAATGCATCCAGAAATACTTCGTCAGAAATTTCCTGCTGATTAATGATAAAACGTTCATTGATCTTCACCAGATGCGGTGAAGTAAACAGTCCTGTTCCCTTTCCTGCACATGTCAGCACAGAAGACAAATAGGCACATACGGAACCCTTCCCATTTGTGCCTGCTACATGCAAGATTTTCATGGAGCGGTCCGGATTTCCCAGACGCTCCATGAGAATTCTTGTATTATCTAATGTATTTTTTTTCGTGAACTTCGGAATGTCATCAATGTACGCAACTGCCTGTTCGTACGTCATATGCTCTCTCCTGTTACTGTGTTATGGTTTCTTCTGTTACAGTTTCTTCCTCCGTCGGAAGAAATGTTTCCTCTGCCGGGAGCTCTTCTTCTGCCGCCGGCATCTCATAGGTTATACAATCCTCTTCACTGAGCACTCGCTTCTTGCTTCCCGGTGCCAGCTGCTTAATCGCCACTTCGTCACCATCTTCCAGTGTCAGTTTCTTCACTCTGATCAGATGATCATTAATATAACCTGTGGAATAGTACTCTTCGTTGACATAAACCTTCGTCTGTGTCGTAAAGTTTTCACCGAATATATATACTTTATCTTCAATCTGGATCACTCTGTCAATGGAAGCATCTTTGATACCCATTCTCATATCTTTCCGCTGATAGAGATCTTCCTGATCATATGCGTATTTCTTTCCATAGAGGATATCATACTGAACCATTTCCATATCAGACTGATAGTTCTTTGTCCCTCTTCGGTACTGGTGATACTGAACCATTGTTCCCTTATGGATTCCGATCTGATTCAACACCTCTGCTCCGATCTGGTAAGCACACAGTGTCTGTTCTTTCCTTTCCAGTCCCATATTATTCCAGATGACATAGGAGGTATCAAACAGATACCTGTTTGTTACATCTTCTTCTGTCAGGTCCATCGTTGGCAGATGATCACCATAAAAAACGATCACACTGTCTTCTCCGAGAGAATCCACCGCTTCAATCAGATCTTTTACGAAAATATCCATTTCATGGATCTGATTTACATAATATTCCCACTGATTGTCTTTTGATTTCGTCGGTGAACCGCTGATTGTGATCACCGGATCCTCCAGAATTTTTTCCTTCGGATAGTCCCCGTGACCCTGAACGGAAACCGTAAAGACGTAATCCTGTTCCTCTGTTGACTGCAGACAGTCCATGACACAGTCTACCAGAATCTCATCCTTCAGCCATCCTGTTTCCGTCTGGTTCGTAATGTCCATATATTCCTTGGATGTAAAGGACTCGAATCCCAGGTTCGGGAATACATCCACACGGCTGTAGAAAGTTGCCTTATTATTATGAATCGCATGTGTTGCATATCCGATCTCATCCAGCACATAAGGGATACTTTCACATGTTGTTTTCTTTAATACAGTTTTGTAAGGATATTCTCCCGGACCGAAATAACGCATATTCATGCCGGTCACGGTTTCAAATTCCGTATTTGCTGTACCCGCTCCGACGGACGGCACCTTATAGGACCCGGAGGAATACTCTTCCATCAGGGAACGGAAATACGGAATCGGATCCTCTGAACATTCCAGATATTCTACCGTAGATACATCAAAGAAAGATTCCAGCTGTACGAAGATAATATTCGGAAGTTCTTCCGGAACTTCTTCTTCCCAGTCTGTCAGATCCCGGATCATTTCTTCACCGTAATCATACGGTTTGTCCATACCGGTTCCCACAAGTGTACAGCTGAAGCAGTACGGAAATCCGTAATCCTCATAGGCAAACGCAATATTCCCAAAATAGGAGGATATGATCCTGTTTTCCAGAGCAAACTTTGAGCTTGCCGCAAAAACAGCGATTACCGCGGCCAGGCCAGCCGCATTTCTGATATAATGAATCTTTCCCTGATACTTCGGTCCTTTTTTCCAGAATACAAATAACACGACCAGGGCGATCACAACCATACCCACATTTTGCAGAAGCTTATCCGGTGACATATATTTGCTGATAATATCCGCCAGATCATCCAGCAGCTTGATATCCTGTGCCGTAAACGGCGTCACACGATTGCTTAAAACCGTGCCGTTCATATAACCGAGATAAATCCATACTGCCGATAGTCCCACTCTCACAAAGAAACGTCTTCTGAACAGATAGACGATCATAAATGTCATAAAGATCAGCAGGGAATTATATAAAAACACCCACGGACTTTCTGCAGCAAACATCCAGCCTTTTACGAGCGAATGTCTGGAAAATGCCTCAATGACAAATTCCAGCAGTATTGCCCAAAGTGCATGAAATACAATCGAATATTTATTTACGATTTTTACTGCCGACGCCACTGGCTCTTTTAAGGCACTCGATAATTTTTCCAGATAAGGCCTGAACCGTGCATATACCTTTGCAAATGGCTTCTTTACGACTGCAGCTGCCTTTCGAAAAGGAGCCGCAATCTTTGTTACCATATTTCGGGATTTCTCTTTCATACTATTTCTCCTCTAACCTATGCCAGCTGAGAAAGTCTTAATTTCACCTGCTCCATCATCTGTGTATATTTTGCAAGTTTTTCCTTTTCTTCATCGATCTTGCTTTGTGGAGCTTTGCTGATAAATTTCTCGTTGCCAAGCATACCCTGAACTCTTGCCAGTTCCTTCTGTAAGCGTCCTTCTTCTTTCTTAAGACGCTCAATTTCCTTGTCAATGTCTACCAGTTCAGCAAACGGCATACAGATTTCCACTTCAGGAATCATGACAGATACCGCATCCTCCGCAATGCCCGCTTTGTCGGTCTGAACGATAACTTCATTAGCATATCCCAGACTTCCAAAGAAAATGTGACCATTTTCGAAAATATTTCTTAATTTTTCACTTTCTGAAACAACATAAACTTTTGCTTTTCTGCTTGGCGGAACATTCATTTCCGCACGCACGTTACGGATCGCACGCACGGCTTCTTTAATTGTTTCTACCGCAAATTCATCCTCAGCGAAGTCCCATTCTTCCCGATATTCCGGCCATGCAGAGATCATGATGGATTCTTCTTCGGATAAATTGCAGAAGATCTCTTCTGTAATAAACGGCATGTACGGATGCAGCAGTTTCAGTGCATTTGTCAGAACAGTTCTCAATGTCCAGAGTGCCGCTGTCTTTGTTGTATCCTCTGCATTGTACAGACGCGGTTTTACCATTTCAATGTACCAGTCACAGAATTCTTCCCAGATAAAGTCATAGATCTTCTGAACTGCAATACCAAGCTCGAACTTATCCATGTTTGCCGTGACATCCTTTGCCAGTGTGTTCACCTTGGATAAAATCCATTTATCTGCATTTGTCAATGTGCCTAAATCAATGTTTTCCGGAACTTCTGCCGTTTCTTCATTCATCATAATGAAACGGGAAGCATTCCAGATCTTATTAGCAAAGTTTCTGCTGGATTCCACTCTTTCCATGTAGAAGCGCATATCATTTCCGGGTGCGTTGCCTGTAATCAGCGTCAGACGAAGCGCATCAGCTCCAAACTGGTCAATGATTTCCAGCGGATCGATACCGTTTCCTAAGGATTTACTCATCTTACGACCGAGGGAGTCACGAACCAGACCATGAATCAGCACATGATGGAACGGAGATTTTCCTGTCTGTTCATATCCGGAGAATACCATTCGGATAACCCAGAAGAAAATAATGTCATATCCGGTTACGAGAACATCTGTCGGATAGAAGTAATCCAGCTCTTCTGTTTTTTCAGGCCAGCCAAGTGTAGAGAATGGCCACAGCGCAGAGCTGAACCATGTGTCCAGGGTATCCGGATCCTGTGTCAGATGTCTGCATCCGCATTTCGGACAAACCTCCGGTGCTTTTTTCGCCACTACGATTTCTCCGCATTCATCACAGTAATATGCCGGAATCCGGTGTCCCCACCAGAGCTGTCTGGAAATACACCAGTCACGGATATTTTCCAGCCAGTGTAAATAAGTCTTATCAAATCTTTCAGGAACAAATGTCAGATCGCCATTCTTGACTGCTTCAATCGCCGGTTTGGCCATTTCTTCCATTTTAACAAACCACTGCTGTTTGATCATCGGTTCAATGGTAGTGCCGCAGCGGTCATGGGTACCTACGTTGTGCACATGTTCCTCAATCTTTACCAGAAGTCCTGATTCTTCCAGTTCCTTTACCATCAGCTTACGGGCTTCATAGCGATCCAAGCCTGCATATTTTCCGCCGTTTTCATTAATCGTGGCATCATCATTTAAGATGTTGATTTCCGGAAGATTATGTCTTCTTCCAACCTCAAAGTCATTCGGGTCATGTGCCGGTGTGATCTTAACAACACCTGTACCGAATTCTTTATCTACGTAGGAGTCGGCAATTACCGGAATTTCTCTGTTAATGAGAGGAACGATCACTGTCTTTCCGATGATATCCTGATATCTTTCATCTTCCGGATTTACAGCCAGTGCGGTATCACCCAGCATGGTTTCCGGACGTGTCGTGGCGATTTCCACAAACTTATCGGAATCCTTGATCGGATAGTCGATATGCCAGAAATGTCCGGCCTGTTCTTCATGTTCTACTTCTGCGTCAGAAATCGAAGTCTGACATACAGGACACCAGTTAATAATTCTGGAGCCTTTGTAAATATATCCTTTTTCATATAAACGGCAGAATACTTCCAGAACTGCTTCGGAGCATCCTTCGTCCATTGTGAAGCGTTCTCTGTCCCAGTCACAGGAAGAGCCGATCTTCTTTAACTGTTCTACGATCGTATGTCCGTATTCTTCACGCCATTCCCATGTACGCTTCAGAAATCCTTCCCGGCCCAGTTCATCCTTATCGATACCTTCTTTTTTTAACTGGTCGATAACCTTTACTTCTGTTGAAATACTTGCATGGTCAGTTCCCGGGATCCAGAGTGCATTATAGCCCTGCATTCTCTTATAACGAATCAGAATATCCTGCATCGTATTGTCCAGCGCATGGCCCATATGCAGCTTTCCTGTAATGTTTGGAGGCGGCATCACGATCGTAAACGGTTTTTTGCTTCTGTCTGCTTCTGCATGAAAATATTTTTTGTCCATCCATTTTTTATAGATACGGTCTTCCATATCCTTCGGATTATAGGTCTTGGCTAATTCTTTCATCTTTTTATTTTCCTCTCTTTTTTATCTTACCGAACATGAGCTGTTCAATAAGCTTGTAGTCAGAACAAAAGCCCCTTGTGCAGATTTTGCACAAAGGGCGCTTCTTTTTTATTTAGCTAAAACGGTATTTGAACTGCTGAAGTTCTTTTTCCGAACTAACTCTCTCAATGTTTGCACCCAGTCCCTGCAGCTTTTCTTCAAATCTCTCATATCCTCGCTGCACGTAATGGATATCATCTACAATTGTAATCCCCTCTGCAGCCATTCCTGCAATCACCAATGCCGCTCCGGCTCTTAAGTCGGGAGATGAAACACGGGCTCCCTGAAGTTTTTCCACTCCCATGATCACGGCACGATTACCTTCGACTTTAATGTTTGCACCCATTCTCGCCAGTTCATCCACGTATTTAAAACGGTTCTCAAAAATGCTTTCCGTAATCGTACTGGTTCCGTGTGCCAATGCCAGAATCGCACCGATCTGCGGCTGCATATCTGTCGGAAATCCGGGATACGGCAATGTTTTTACCCGGGTAGGTTTCAGCGGTCTTCTTGCAATGACTCGTACGGAGTCATCCATCTCGATCACATCGCATCCCATCTCCACAAGTTTTGCACTCGTTGCTTCCAGATGCTTCGGAATTACATTTTTTACGGTTACATCACCGCCGGTTGCCGCTGCCGCATACATAAATGTACCTGCTTCGATCTGGTCGGGGATAATCGAATATTCTGTACGATGCAGTACTCTGACACCCTTGATGCGGATCACATCTGTACCTGCGCCTTTGATATTGGCTCCCATACTGTTTAAAAAGTTTGCCATATCTACAACGTGCGGCTCTTTTGCAGCATTCTCAATGACTGTATTTCCATCCGCCATCGCCGCTGCCATCATGATATTGATCGTAGCACCTACACTGACCATATCCAGATAGATATGAGCGCCATGCAGATGTTTTGCCTTTGCATTGATAAACCCATGCTCAATGACGACTTCCGCTCCCAGTGCTTCGAATCCTTTGATATGCTGGTCAATCGGTCTGCTTCCGATATTGCATCCCCCCGGAAGTGGTACGGATGCTTCTTTGTATTTTCCAAGTAAGGCACCTAACAAATAGTAGGACGCTCTGATTTTCTTAATAAATTCATAGTCAACGCTATGAGCTCCGATCTTTCCGCCATTAATTCTGACTGTATGACGATCTGCGCGGATCACGTTGGCTCCGATCTCCTGCATGGATTCCAGCAGGACATTGATATCCTTTACATCCGGAAGATTTTCTATAATAACGGTCTCATCGGTCATAATGGCTGCTGCAATAATGGCAAGAGCTGCATTTTTTGCACCGCCGATTTCAACTTCTCCGACAAGCGGAGATCCACCTTTGATAATATATTGTTCCACGATTATACCTCTTAATTCATCTAAGGGCGTAAGCCCACCTATACATGATTAATTATAGCACAAACCGTCCAAATTGCAATACGAACTTCTATGCTCCGGTTTTGCTTCTATCATATCAAAAGATATTCCAAAAAAACAAGCCCGTAAATCCTCGCTGAATTCCGGGCTTGTTTTCTGAATCGTTATCTGAATTTAAATATAATCAAACGGATTTACTGCCACACCGTTCACACGGATCTCAAAGTGAAGATGTGGTCCGGTACTTCGTCCCGTGTTTCCGCTGAGTGCGATCTTCTGTCCCTGTGTTACCTTCTGGCCCACTGACACCAGAACCTTGCTCAGATGTCCGTATCTGGTCTGTTTTCCGTCCGGATGACTGATATAAACGACATAGCCGTATCCGCTCTGCCATCCCGCAACAGTAACCGTACCGCCGCTGGATGCCATGACCGCCGTACCGACCGGCGTTCCCCAGTCAATACCCTTATGGTTGCTGGATGCACCCTTTGTCGGAGACTTCCTTCTTCCGTATCTGGAAGTCAGCCGTCCGCCTGAAATCGGTTTAATAAAGGTCGGCGGCGTCTGTGTTCCCACTTCAATGATCTGCTGAACCGGCTCCTGAAGAACCACTTCATCAATGATCTCACGGCTCTCCTCTGTTCCGTTTACCCTGGTGATCATTGCTGAAATCTGATGATATCCGGCAACTGCCTCCTGACGGACAACACTCTCCGTCGTAAACCAGTTATCATTATAGATATATTCTACCTCAGCAAAATACGGTTCCTCATAAGTAGACTGTTCCACCGTCTTTACAGTCAGCTCCGGCTGCGGAACTGTAATGATAATTTCATCCCCGATATGAAGCATCGTATTTTCATCCAGACCCTCATTCAGTGCAAGTACATCCTTTACCATCAGGTCATGACTGTTTGCGATCACGGATAACGTATCACCCGCTTTTACCTCATAGACTTCATTCTTCGCCTGATCCTTTGTCACCTGTTCTACGGCATCCTCAACCGGAGAGATCAGACTCTTTGAAACATACGCTTCTGCAATCTCGACCTTCTCACTGAAAGACATTTCCTTCAGGCCGTCCGCTTCCGGTTCTTCGGCAGGTTCTTCGACAGGCTGGTCTGCTTCCGGCTCCTGCTCAGGTTCTTCGGCAGGCTGGTCTGTTTCCGGCTCCTGCTCAGGCTCTTCGGCAGGCTGCTGCTGTTCCTCTTCCGGCAGATCATTCGGAATATCCTCCGAAATATCATCCGGAATATCTTCTATTGTAAAAGCATTTTCATACAATTTCAGATCCTTCAGTTTAGCACTGACCGTTTCCACATCCTGAAGCTTCACATCTGTAGAAATCAGTTCTGCCGTATACATATTGATTTCACGTTCCGTATCCGCAATGATATTTACCTGGAACTGATTTTCCGGATCATATTTTTCCTTGGCACTTTCCAGAACCGTATAAACATCTTCGATCGTATTCAGATACACCGTATAGGTATTGATTTTCACCATATAGGCTCTCTGAATATCAACGGTATCATTTTTCAGATAGTCATAGAGTTTTTCATACAGCTCCTCATCCTGCATCGCAGTTCCAAACCACGTATCCATCGGTTCATACGTACAGCGGACATCTGCCAATACCATTTCTTTCTGCTCTTTTGCCAGCTGCAGTCTGGCCTCCAGAAGCATGGTTTCCACCTTCGACGGATCATTGACACAGCCAATATAATTCCCATCCAGATATACTTTGGAAAAGCTGTTTGCCAGTCCAAAATAATCCCCGATAAACGGTGTGAATAAGATCATACATGCACAGGCAATGAATGCCGCCTTGATAAATTTAATTTCTGTTTTTTTTGTTTTTATGATTTTCATGTGATTTCTTCTTTTTTATGCTATAGCCAAAAGTTCCCAGCAGTTCTCCCAAGCCATAATATTCCCCATGGGAATAGGCCAGAGGTTCCGCTTTCGCCAGATTGAATTTCTGTTTTTCATCCATATAAGTGTCGTCTGCATGGACGGCTGCCACTTCTGCCAGAAACATATGATGCGATCCCAGCTCTTTGACCTCCGTAACCCTGCATTCTATATTGACAGGACTTTCCCCGATCATCGGTGCAGAAACAACCGATGCCTTTTCCTTTGTCAGCTTCAATGCTTCAAATTTATCAACATCTCTGCCTGATCGTACTCCACAGAAATCTGTCGCAAATGCCAGATCTTTTGTCGTCAGGTTGATGACAAATTCTCCTGTCTCACGAATCATAGCATAGGAATACCTCTCCGGTCTCACGGAAATATATACCATCGGCGGATTGGTACAGACAGTACCTGTCCATGCCACAGTAATAATATTATCATTTCCCTGCTGATCCGTGCAGCTTACCATCACCGCCGGCAGCGGATATACCATATTGCCGGGTTTCCATTCTATTTTTGCCATAATACTCCTCTTATTTTCATTTACTGCTGCAATGATGCTACAAATGCAGGTACCACCTGTTTCTTTCTGGAAACGATGCCCGGGATTCTGTAATACTTCTTTCCGGTCAGCTCCTCCGGATTGATATCAAATGCATTTTCCATCATCTGCTTTGCTTTTTTGCCAAAGAAAATCATATCGGTAGATTCCTGCATAATATCTGTCAGCATAAAGAACACAGAGTCAACTCCTGCATCCTGATTTTCTATGTATGGGATCAGACTGTCACGAATCGTTTCCAGTTCATTAATATTCATAAAGTTGATCTGTCCGACACCGAAGCTTGTATCTCCGATTGTAAATTTTTTAAAATCCTGATAGAAGATTTCTTCCGGCTGTTTATTTTCCAGGTCACTTCCTGCCGCAAACATCTCACGGGCATATTCTTCTACATTGATGCCTGCAATCTTCGCCAGCTGTTCTGCTGCCATACGGTCCAGTGCAGTACAGGTCGGCGAGCGATACATCAGTGTGTCTGAGAGAATGGCAGAGCAGAGCAGGCCTGCGATCTCTTTGGATATCTCCACCTGATTTTCATTATAAATACGATACATGATCGTCGCTGTACATCCTACCGGCTCATTTCTGAAATACACCGGTGCCATCGTCTCCAGCGAGCCAAGTCTGTGATGGTCGATGATCTCCTGAATTTCTGCATATTCAATACCATCCACCGCCTGCGACTCTTCATTATGATCAACCAGAATCAGTTGTTTTTTACTGAGATTCAGGAAATTACGTCTGGAAATCATTCCAATATAATTGTCATTTTTATCAAGGATCGGGAAATCACGATAACGTTTCTGTCCCATGATTTCTTTAATATCTTCTGTTCTTTCATTCAGACGGAAGGTTGTCAGATCTTCTGATTTCATAAAGTGTTCCAGCGGCATGCTCTGATTGATCAGCCGCGCAACCGTAAAAGTATCATACGGTGTTACAATAATATGACAGCTGCGCTCCTCTGCCAGTTTACGGATTGTCATGGAAACCTTCGCACCCATACACACAACGATGCACGCAGCCTTCATTTCAATGGCACACAGCTGTGACTCATAGCGGTTACCCAGAATGACCATATCACCTTGGTGAATATATTCTTCCATTATATCCGGGTTCGCCGCAGCGATAATCACTTCTCCTCTGTCAAAAATATCGTCTTCACAGCCGATCAGCATCTCTGCGTCCAGGGTATCCAGAATATTTCTGTATGGAGTCTTTGCTCTCGAAAGGATCGTATTCTCATGAACATCCATATAAGATGTAGCAATATCCGATACAGTAATAACTCCCTGAAGCTTGCCCTGCTTTGTAATCGGCAGCGTAACAACTCTCAGATCTCTCATCATCTTCCATGCACGGCGCAGAGAAAGATCACAGGAAACACCCTTTGTTTTCCGGATTTCCATATCGCGTACCTGTGTCATAACATCCGACAGATAAAACGGCGCTTCCACTCCAAAACGTTTCAGGACAAACTGCGTCTCCTGATTAATGGAACCGGCCCTGCAGGCAATATATTTTTTTTCTCCTTTACTGAGGATGTTTTTTAAATTTGCATACGCAATCGCGGAACAGATAGAATCCGTATCCGGATTTTTATGACCCACAACATAGATCGGTCTTTCTTTTTCTACACCCATGATATTGCACCTCTTTTCAAGCATATCTTATATTATTGTAACATTCCCACATTTTTTTTACAACTACCACATCTTGTGTCGTTTTATGCAATTTCAACTAATGTATTTTAATATTTTTTCTTTTTTTGTATATTTTCACAATAAGTTTAATCTTTATTCATACTTTATTCATATTTTCTCTTTATACTAATCTTAAATCAAAAAAGCATTTTAGATAAGTTTTTTCATAATAGCCTCGGCATTCGAAAGAATGTCGGGGCACTCCTCATTTCCGGGGAACTTTTATAAAAAAAGGACACCGGCATCCGCCCGTGTCCCCAAATGTTTCCTATCGTTTTGTATAGAATGCAATTCCGTGAGGGAGTTTTTCCGATTCATACCCAGACGGCAGGAGCAGCTTCTCAACCAGAATCGAATCATAGATCGTATCATCTGCTTCTACACAATAGACGACCTCCGGAAATTTCCCTTCTCCATTATGAATTTCATAGTAACGATAAAGCCTCGTTTCATTGGTGTATACACGCCAGGTAGAGTAAGAAGCCACCTCCCGGTCAGCATACAGGTACAGCATCGGCTCAGATCCTATTACAAGAAATCCATCCTCAGCCCTCATATTCAGACTGTCTATATCATCGAACAGTTCATTATAATAATGAACCGTCGATTCACTCGTGTACAGCCCTTTCGCAGGTCCTCGCTCAACCTTCGTATCCAGCTCTGAGAGCGGAGCATCTGCCCAGACATAAGTAATCCGCAAAAACAGCATGGCTGCCAGCTGCAGCAATACGATCAGTCCCAGCAGAATGCCTGCCGCTTTTTTTAATTTTCCGGAATAATGAAACGTCCGCCTGACCCAGAGTACGATCAGAAGCACTGATGCACATCCTGCCGTCACAAAGGCAGAAGAAACTGCCAGAATTCCCGTATTGGAAGAAATCTGTACAACAAACGGATAAATCATCGAAGGCAGATACCATGTATAAAAAACTGCCGACTCTTTCTTTTTCGAAACAATGTATACCGGAAGTCCTAAAAAGCAGATCGGTACGGTCACCAGATTGATCGGCACATAATCGGATATCCAGCCATGATAAATGATGTACGGCAGTGTACAGACTGCGGCAGCCAGCAGATAATATCCGCTGTGTTCACTTCGTTTTTTATCAAACATTGCCGCTGCGCTGACAAGCAAAGTTCCCGCAGCGCAATAAAGATAATGCTTGTCAAAATATCTGAAATAATCACCGAATTTCACAGACCATCTCTGATAATGTTCTTCATCTCCGATAATATAAGGAAGGTTTTTGATAACTTCCTCTGCCGATGCATTCCGGAGGGTAAAGAGCAGAAAAACGATCAACACTGCAAGTGCCGTCAGACTCATCTGAAATACGGTCCGAAACTGCAGGCAGACAGGAATCTGCCTCCGATTCTTTTTACAAATCAGTGTCACTGCAATGCAGGCTGCCGCATACAGCAGATAGGCAAATACCATATACGGATTGGCCATGACAACAACGCTTGCAAAAACACCGGAAAGCACACAGTCTTTCGTGTTTTTTCCCTTCATCACCGTCAGCGTCACGAGTAAGGCAAGCAGACAGCTGTTTGCCATCGTATTATAGGAAAGACTGTTGATATTAAATGCGGTGCTCAACAGATAAAAAAATACAGGAAGTGCACTCCAGGAACTGAAGCGTTTCAGTTTCTGATACAGGTAAGCACTGACCGCGAGCTGAAACACGATATAGAGCAGACGAAATGCCAGAATCATTCCATCATTGGAACCAAGGATCACCCGAAACAATGCATAAAACGGATAGAGCCAGAAACTGCACAGCTGCTGGGTCGGGTTCCATTCATCACAGAGCATTCCATCGCCCTGCCAGAGGCGAAAGACCGTTCCGATATAATATGCTTCATCCGTCGTATTGACACTATAAAAGCAGCGCCAAAAAAGAATCAGTCCGATTCCAAAAAGCCCTGCCGCAAACCATAAGTCCTGTTTTTTTATTCTTTCCATACCGGAAAATCTCCTGTCTTTTTTTATTTTCACTTCTTCAAATCAGTAACAGTATAGCTTTTGTACTTTCCTTTGTCAACGAAAGCATGTATACTGTATCTGTTCATTCAAAAAACGGAGGTAGCAATGTTTCGAATCTGGGGAAAACTGATCAAAGACAATCATCTTCTGAAGGACACTGTGATCTGTGATGATTCCTTATCCTCCAGAACACAGAAGGTCTTTCACGCATTAGACGAAATCTGCTACGAATTTGATCTCGGAAAACCGATCTGGCTGGATGCCAATATCCGTGATTTTCAGATTCATGCAAAAACAAGATTTCATCAGGATAATTTCATTGAAGAAATTCCGTTTGATTATCTGGAATTTCAGGTCATCGAAGAGGACTGAGCCTTCGATGCTCACAAAAAAACACTGCGGGAGCTCCCACAGTGTTTTTTATGTACCATTTTCTTAGAAATCAACTCTTCCTGTTACGTCACCGTTAATTACATAATAAACGCTTTCTTCTTCAGGTTTTACATATAATGTCATTTCTTTTAAATCAGCAGCTTTGTTTCCTGTTGCTTTCCATGCTGCTTTGACTCTGGAAATTACTTCTTCTTCAGAAACTTCCTTGCCGGCATACTGAATGCAAAGAGTTGTCTTTACTGCTTTTTTTGCAACTGTTTTTTTCGCCGGAGCCTTTTTTTCTTCTGCTGCTTCAGCTTTTACTTCTTCTGCTGCTTCAGCCTTTACTGCTTCCACTGTTTCTTCTTTTACTTCTTCTGTCGCTTCAGCCTTTACTGCTTCCACTGCTTCTGTTTTTACTTCTTCTACTGCTTCAACTTTTACTTCCTCTGCTGCTTTTACTGCTGCAGATTTTGTAGTTTTAGCTGCTGCTTTTTTAACACTTGTTTTTCTAGCTGCCATTTCATAATCTCCTTTCGATACTTTCCCAGTAAAAAATATATCAGCCAATCTTTATTGCAATGCATCTTCTGTATAATAATATGAAATCTCTTTTTTTTCAAGCAGATTCAGGAAAATCAGTAATTAATCACCATTTTCTCATTTTTTTTCCATCATTTCTATCTATTTTGCCCCCCACATTTTACCAAAAAGCGGATACACTCCACCGTTTTCACGGCAGAGTGTATCCGCTTTTTAAAGAAGTAGAAAAAATCTTTTTACTGCTGTGCTCTGTAGAGGAAAGTTACGATCTGTCCTCTGCTGCATCCCATATCCGGGGCGAACTGCGTTTCTGTCCAGCCGTCTGTAATACCTTCTTCTACTGCCCATGCAACTGCTTCTGCATAATATGCATCTACTGCCACATCTGTAAATTCGGCTTCTGTGTTCGCTTTCGGACAGCTCTGAGTTCTCCAGAGGAAGGTTACAACCTGACCTCTCGTACATTCCATATCCGGTGCAAAAGCGGTTTCTGTCAAACCGTCCGTAATCTGATTTGCCACTGCCCAGAGAACTGCATCATAGAAGAAATCTGTTTCTGCAACGTCTTCAAACGGATTTCCGATCACGTCCGGTTCCTTGTTATCCTCAATGTATTTTCTCGAAATTTCCATCACGCCTTCACGCATACGTGCTGTTTCGGAAAATACGAGCTCACGGTCAGCTTCACCGGCGAGTACCACACTGCCGTAGCTGCTGCCTGTATTCGGCTGCTGCAGTGATTTCACCAGTTCCTTTATCTCTGCTTCCAGCTCTTCATCAAGTGTCATCAGGTATTTTGCCTTATTGATGTCGCGGACACCTTTTTTCAGCATTTCATAGCGAGGGGTACTGTAGAAATAGTCCGAATCTTCTGCCGCATCCTTTTCTACCGGAAAGACAAACCATCCATCACCCGGCTCCCACCATTTATAAGTAACATTCGTCAGCGGTTCTTTTACCCAGTTATCCCATGCCCAGCGCATGAATCCGCCAGTATCATGGGCCAGCGTGTACCACATTACCCAGTTAATGTCTTCCGGATCACTGATCGTGAAGTTGCCCGGATAGTTTCCGGTACAGGTGTAGATCGTCGTTGTCAGCCCCAGGGCTCTGCGGTGTGCTGCCATATCGCGCATCTTTTCACTGGTATCGGATACATAACCGAAGTTAATCAAAATTTCATCGATCTGATCCGTAAATGAATAATCCGACTGACTGCTGTAGTTAAATGCGGAAGAAATTTTGAAGCTTTCTCCGTTTTCATCTGTGATGGATTCGATCAGTTCCACTGCCGGACGAAGCTGTTCCATACCTCTTTCATCCATGGAAATGTACGTCATTTCGAACCATCCCATTTCTTTGGAGCGTTCCATAAAATCTGTCAGGAATACCGTCCATACTTCCTTTCAATCCGAAGTGCCCGGTGTATAGGATTTCTTCACAGTGCTTCCTGATGCCGCATCATACCATGTATAGTCAAATGTAACTGTTCCGTCTGCGTTCCTGGTTCATTTCACCATGGACGGATCGCCGTAGTAGGACTGATGATTCCAAGCCTCCTCCACGATATTGGCCACTACATCCCTGCCTCCCAGCTCCTGATATTCGATCATGGAGGCTCTCATATATTTGAAATGTTCTTCCGTAAAGTAATCCTTCTCGGCAACTCCGTAATAATTCGCCACGGAAAACGGATGCTGCCAGATCTGGATCTGCGTATCCGTTTCTTCTGTCGTCGGCTGTCCCAGATCCAACACTTCAAATGTGTAGGTAAATACATACGGTGTTTCCAGTCTCCTCCTTTTCTGATTACCGCCAAAACCTTCCTGTATAACAATCCTCCTTTCTACAATATTTTACGGTAATCTTATATATAAAATATAGCTTTACAGATTCTGCATTTCAATTGAATATATGACTCTGTTTTCTTCAATCAAGATGCATAAAAACACAAAAAAACGGGAAACCTTTTAAACCAAGGTTTCCCGTTTTTTTACACTTCATTCCGGTCAGCGCCGGACATCTAGCGCCCCTGCCAAGAATCGATGCGACAGGATTCGAACCTGCGACCTCTGCGTCCCGAACGCAGCGCTCTACCAAGCTGAGCCACGCATCGCCAAAAGCAGGTTTAATTATAATCTGCTTTTTTCAAAATGTCAATAGGTTTATTAAAATTTTTTTCATTTTTTTAATAGCTTACCCAGGAATAATAGAAAATATGATTTTGAATGATCCAGTATGGTACGCCGGCTGCTTCCAGATTTTCTGCAAGCTGCGGTACCGGTGCATGGGTACGGAAAAACAGGCACTCACCCACGCTGCTCTGGGAATTCACACAGGCCTCTGCTGCACTCCGGCAGCTGTTCCATTCACGCTCGGAGAGCACGCCCGGAATGTTCTCTCTGTATGCCTGCAGGACAATGTCGAACCGCCCGGATCCTGCCGGTTCGAACTGCTTCGACTGTCGGAGCACTTCCTCCAGTGTATTCGGAAATTTGGTGCTTCGCAGGCGGTTCATGATCACATATCCAACTGCCAGCTGTCCTTCATAAGGCTCTCCCCGGGATTCACAGTAGATCATGGCAGTCAGCATATCCATCTCATCCTGTGTCAGGTTCACCTCTCCGTAGACAATTCCCGAATCCTCTACATTGATCGTTCCGTTTTCAATGCCTTCCTGAAGTCTGAGTGCTGCCTCTTCGGCCTTTCTGCGGCGTTCTGCCGCCTCCTCCAGTCTGGCCTGTTCATACAGCTTATTTAACGCCTCCGCCTTTTGTTTTAAGATTTCTTCCGTACTCTTAATTCCGGCTTCCGCCCGGACGATATCATCCAGATAGGCCGAAATCCGGTCGCCTGTGCGTCTCTGAAGTTCGGAAACCTGCTGCTGCTTTGCCGCGGCTTCTTTGATCAGGCCATCCAATTCCTGCTTTGCCGCCTCCAGCTCTGCCTTCTGCTGCCCGATCTTTTCTTTTTCCTGCTGATATTTTTTCAGCTGATTTCTGTCATATTCCTGAAGCTGCAGGGTATATTCAATCCTACTTACCACATCTGCAATTTCAAAATTATGAAAGATCATGGAAAAAAGTGTTTCTTCCGGCTGTTCATACAGATACTGAATCCGCATCTTCATATCGGCATACTGTTTCTCCTGCCTTGCCTGCGCCGCTTCCAGTTCTTTGGTCTTCAGGGAGATTTCCTGTTCCTTATGTTCAGCCTCTTCCTGCAGAGCCGTAATATCCGAAGAAAGCTTCTGATACTGTACCTTTAATTCCTCCAGTGTTCCTTCTTCTTTCTCCTTTTCGTTTTCCAGCTTTTCTTTATTTTCCTGCTGCTCTTCCAGTTCCTGCTCCAGTTTTTCCTTTTCTTTTTCAGTCTTGTCGATCTCATTCTGAGTTTTCTCACTGACCGCAGATACCGGAAAGGCGGAATTACAAACGAGGCCCCCTAAAAGAGAGCCTCCTATGATAAAACACATGATTTTAATTAATAAATGTTTTTTCAGCTTCATAGACCTTTACCATTCATATTTTGTAAGATGTCCCGCCAGATTCATATGTTCAAAATGATTCTGTCTCAATGCTTCATAAAGAACAATTGCAACCGAATTGGAAAGATTTAAGGAACGGATATCCCCGATCATCGGAATACGGATCGCATTCTCTTTATTCTGAACCAGTATTTCTTCCGGAATCCCTGCACTTTCCTTACCGAACATAATGTAACAGTCCGGCTCAAACTTTGCATCTGAATAGACATTCGGACCCTTTGTCGTAGCCATATAGATTTTAGCCCCCGGATTCTTTTCCAGAAAATCCTCGTAATTAATATATCTTGTCACATCCAGCTGATCCCAGTAATCCATTCCCGCCCGCTTCAGTTCCTTTTCTCCCAGGCGGAAACCAAGCGGTTCGATCAGATGAAGTCTCGTTCCTGTTGCCACACAGGTTCTTCCGATATTTCCTGTATTCGCCGGAATTTCCGGTTCAAAAAGTACAATGTTCAGTGCCATACTCTATCTGCCCTGCTCCTTACGTAAACGTTCTACGAAATTTTTCATTCTGCCAAGCGCCAGCTTCAGGTTATCCAGAGAATATGCATAGGAAATGCGCAGGAAGCCTTCGCCGCAGTCGCCGAATGCGGTACCCGGAACAACCGCCACCTTTTCTTCTTCCAAAAATCGCGTAGCGAACTCATCACTGGTCATGCCAAACTCCTTGATGCACGGAAATACATAAAATGCTCCGAACGGTTCGAAACATTCCAGTTTCATTTCCTTAAATGCATGCATCAGATACCTTCTTCTCTGATCATATGATTCTCTCATCTTCGCAACATCCTCATCTCCGTCACGAAGTGCTGCCACCGCCGCATACTGGCTGGTTGTCGGTGCGCACATGATGGCAAACTGATGAATCTTCAGCATCTGTGTGATGATCTCCTTCGGTCCGCATGCATAACCCAGTCTCCAGCCTGTCATCGCATATGCTTTGGAAAATCCGTTGATCAGAATCGTTCTTTCCCTCATTCCAGGAATACTTGTGATCGATACATGATCTCCCTTATAGGAAAGCTCCGAATAGATTTCATCGGACAATACAAAAATATCTTTCTCAATGATCACTTCTGCGATTTCTTCCAGATCCTTCTTCTCCATGATCGCTCCCGTAGGATTGTTCGGGAACGGAAGAACGAGCAGCTTTGTTTTATCTGTAATGGCATCCAGCAGTTCCTGTTTTGTCAGACGGAACTCATTCTCTGCCTTTAATTCAATGATTACCGGTTTTCCCCCTGCCAGCAGACAACATGGTTCATAGGAAACATAGCTTGGCTGAGGAATCAGAACCTCTTCTCCCGGGTTTAACATGGCACGCATGGCAATATCAATCGCCTCACTGCCTCCGACCGTGATGATAATTTCATCTGACGGATTATAATTCACTCCGACTCTTCTGTTTAAGTATCGATGGATCTCTTCCTTCAGTTCCATCAGACCTGCATTCGAGGTATAAAAGGTACGTCCCTTTTCAAGGGAATAGATACCCTCATCTCTGATATGCCATGGTGTATCAAAATCCGGTTCACCTACACCCAGGGAAATTGCATCCTGCATTTCATTGACAATATCAAAAAATTTACGGATACCTGACGGTTTAATTTCAACAACTACATCTGATAATGGGTTTCTCATAACGTCACCAGCTGTCTTTCATCTTTGGAACTACGAACCATAATAGAACCATGATCTTTATATTTTTTCAGAATGAAATGTGTTGCCGTACTTAAAACACATTCCTGAGGAGAGAGCTTATCGGATACAAACTGCGCCACATTTCTCATTGTCCTTCCTTCGATCATAACCATAAAGTCATAACCGCCGGATACCAGATATACACAGTCAACCTCCGGATAGTTATAAAGTCTTTCAGCAATCTTATCAAATCCCTGGCCTCTCTGAGGTGTAACTTTCACTTCGATCAGTGCAGTTACTTTTTCCTGAGAAGTCTTTTCCCAGTCAATCAATGTATGATACCCGCAGATAATGTTTTCTTTTTCCATATCCGCAATTTCATTTGCGATCATCACTTCGTCTACACCGAGCATGATTGCCAGATCTTTCAGATCCACTCTGCTGTTGCGTTCAATATAAGTTAAGATTTTCTCTCTCATTTCATTTCTTCCTTCCTTATTATCTAACTTTTAGCCATTCATCTGCTTTTGGGCGTTCCAGATAAGAAATTTCACCGCCATTGACTACTGCCTTGGCATTTTGGGAAGTAGTTCTTCCAATGACTGCTGCAGGAATTCCTGCTTTATCCAGTTTCCTGACAAGCTCCTGACCGTTGTCACAGAGCATCAGAACACTTCCGCAGGAAGCCAGATAATACGGATTCAATCCAAAATATTCACAAATCTCCACAGTCTCCTGCCTGATCGGAATCGCCCGAAGATCGATTTCCAGTCCGACGCCAGCAGCTTCTGACAATTCATACAGCGCACCATAGACACCGCCGGATGAAACATCATGCATTGCGCTCACGCCAGACTTACCGGCCAGTGCGGCCTCAGGCAGCACAGAAAAATGTGCCGCCATATTTTCAGCATTTTCTACAAGAGTTTTCGGAAATCTGTCCAAAAGCTCTTTTTCACGTTCTCTTGCAATCATGGCAGTTCCCTCAATGCCGATCCATTTACTTAAGACCACATCCTGATCTGCCGCCGCACGAGATGTCCGAAGCATCTCCGGCTCCGAAACTTTTCCGACTGCAGTAACGTTGTATACCGGCTCATTCACAGCCCTTGTAACTTCCGTATGTCCCCCCATCACCTGAATCTGTAAGGTTGTGCAGGCATTTTCAATCAGTTCCATCCGTTCCTTCATCCGGCTTTCTTTATATTCTTCCGGAAAAAGGACGCTCAGCAGAATACCGATCGGCTGCGCACCTGAGACTGCCACATTGTTCACAGCCTTATAAACAGCCAGCTCTGCCAGTTCTTTTTCATTTCCTGTCAGAGGATCTGTAGAAAACACCGCCAGTTCTGAAGGCGACAGCTTTACGGCTGCACAATCCTCACCAATGCCGGGGCCATAGAGCACTTCTTCCCGTTTCGTCTTCAGTTGTTGAAAAACAGAGCGCTTTAATGCTGTCTCCGATACTTTTCCAACCCTCATTTTCTGTTTCTCCCGATTCTTACATTCCTAATACGGCATTTGCTCCTGCTTCATCATTGGCGGCAATGCATGCCTGAAGCTGTGCCGACTGCGCTTCATCTCCAACGATACCATAAACCACGGTTCTGTTTGAAACCTGATATGTACTCTTATTTACTTTCGTGCTGCTCTGCAGTACTCCGTCAATATAAACCTCTTTATAGAGCTCTGCTACACATCCGTTATGTCCGCTTTCCACCGCACGGTATCCGATTCCATGGCCGCCGTCTGCTACGAGAACGGTCGATGCCGGTGTTGTGGAAAGTACCTTGTTTGTATATTTGATCGTTCTGTTGGATGGTCTTGTTTCATGACCGTAAATTGTAAATGTGATCGTTTTATTTGAGGATGTGGAACCTTCAATATAAATCGGTGCATCGGTATCATTCTTAAACTTAAAGTCCTTATAAGTTCCTGCAATCGCCGCATCTGCCGACGGCTGTACATAGCCCACCATCATGGAGTGCGGTGCACGCTCTACCACTTCCATCTCTGCGCGGAGCACAGCATTATACAAAGTAGATGAGACCTGACAGATACCGCCGCCGAGACTGTCTACGACCTTCCCGTTCAGGTAGGAACCTGCCATGGCATAGCCGTTTCTCTCTGTAAACGGGGATACATATTCGTAAGTCGAAAATGTTTCTCCCGGATACACAACCGTTCCGTTGATCAGAGAAGCTCCGTTTCTGACATTTTTACTTCTTCCCGCTCCGGAGCTTGAGAAGCTTGTGGAAAACGTTCCGAGAACATCCTTCACCTTCGCAAGGTCTTCCTTCGTTCCCTTCGGTTTTTCGATCTCCGTAACCAGCTCTACTGTTCTGTCTTCCTCCGCAAATTCATTCTCAATGTAGTTTATGATTTTATCAACGGATTCCGCTTCCGATACCTTGACTCCGTCCTCACCTTCTATGATAACGAACTCGCCGCCTTCTCGCTTCAGCCCCAGATCTTTTGCTTTTTTATTGAATTTTGTACATTTTTCCGTAACTGTTGTTTCTACAAGGCTCTGGTCTGCCGTATAGGTAAGCGGATAAACCAGATTGGAAACTTCCAGCTCCTTCATCTCTTTATATCGCTTGATCGGATTTCCTGATTTACCGACCGCGATTGCTTCTTTGATAATTTCCTCATTGCTCCAGGAAAATCCCAGATCACTGAGTGCGATCTCAATGGATTCTTCTCCCGCCTTCAGAACAATTGTTCCCTGCGCTTTTTCCTCCACATAGGAACGAACTGCCTGTTCTGCCGCTGTTTCAGACAGATTTGACAGATTCACCTCTCCGGCGTAAATACCGTAAGCAATCTTTTCTTCCTTTGCAAAGCTCTCCGTTCCGGGAAATAATACTCCCGCACAGAAACATAACAATAAACAAACGATCCAATTTTTCTTCATAATTCATCTCCTGCGATTTTTCCGCGTGATTAGGTTACTTTGAGCATTCAGTATAGCATAATTATCCTGATTATTCAATGAATCTAAAATGCCGCCAGAACTAACGGCAAAATCATCGTAACGATCAGCACTCCCGCGATCACTCCTGTAATAATTCGTTTTACCTTTGCATTGTGTAAGTTCATCATTTCTTTCTCATTCCTTTCTGACTTTCTTTGTCTTTACAATAGTTTCTCAAGAAACACTCCTCGCATTTCGGGTTTCTGGCCGTACAGATCGTACGCCCAAAGGTAATAATATGAATATTCCATAAAATCCAATGATCCTTTGGAAGTTTCTTCATTAAATCAAATTCTATCTTTACCGGATCTTCTTCCTTTGTCAGTCCCAGACGCCTGGATATCCTCTTTACATGCGTATCCACGACCACACTCGGTTCACCAAAGATATTTCCCCGGATGACATTTGCCGTCTTTCTTCCGACACCCGCCAGTGAAGTCAATGCCTCCAGATCATCTGGCACCTCGCCCCCGTACTGCTCCACAAGGGCTCTGGTACAGGCTATGATATTCTTCGCCTTATTATGATAAAAACCGGTCGGTTTAATATCCTGTTCCAGCTCCTTCAGATCCGCATCTGCGAATTTTTCAAGAGTATCATATTTTTGGAACAGGTCCTTCGTCACAATGTTAACTCTGGCATCTGTACACTGTGCCGAAAGCATGGTTGCGATCAAAAGCTGCCATGGTGTCTCATGATTTAAGTAGCATACATATTCTGTTCCGTATTTCTCATCCAAAAGCGCCAGAATTTCTCCTGTTCTCTTCGTCATATCGTCCTCCTGCGGCAAATCCTCCTGTCAGCGGTCTATTCCCTGATCTTTCTGACTTCCCTCTGGTTAAATTCCTGTTTCAGAATGTTCCAGAACAGCTCTCCTTCTTCAGGATATCTGCGTTCCAGAAAATCCTTTAAAATATAATACTTTTCTTTTCTGGAGTGATTCAGCAGATGAAGCCCTTTTCCTCTGTAATCCTGCGACAGATCTTCAAAAAACGCAAATGCGCTTGTCTCTCTTCGAAAGACCTCAGCAAGAGTTCTGTCATATTGATGACTATTATAATATAGCTCCACCATCTGTTCAATCCCTTTCAGTCGAATCACATCCTCATATTCCAGCCATCGGGTAGAGAGAACTTCATAGGGAGGTTCACTGCGGTAAACAGTTCCGTACGAGTCTGTCATCTCACTCATGTAGGAACCCTTTAACACCTTCAGAAACCCAAGCTGCAGCTGTTCCGGATGCAGCGCGAACACATCATCAAAGGATTTCGCAAAGCTCTCATAGTTTTCTTCCGGAAGTCCTGCGATCAGATCCAGATGCTGATGAATATTCCCCGGCTCTCTGATCCTGTTTACGACTTCACAAACCTTTTCAAAATCCATCCTTCTGTGAATTTCCCGGATCGTATTTTCATTGGTGGACTGCACACCGATCTCCAGCTGGATCAGACCCTTTCGCATTGTCTGAAAAAGTGTTAATTCTTCCTCCGTGATCAGATCCGCGGCCACTTCAAAGTGAAAGTTTGTCACTCCGTTGTCATGTTCCGTCAGGAATCTCCAGATTTCCATTGCATGAGAAGGTTTACAGTTAAAGGTACGATCTACAAATTTCACCTGCGGAACCTTATGGTCGATAAAAAATTTCAGTTCCTTCTTAACCAGCTCAGGATCTCTGAAACGAACCTTTTTATCTATAGAAGAAAGACAGTAGCTGCAGTTGAACGGACATCCTCTGCTGCTTTCATAATAAATGATCTTATGCTCGAAATCATTCAGATCCTCATAGGCAAAAGCCAGGGTATTCAAATCCGGCACACCCTTTTGCGGCTTTACCACAATTTCACCGGCTTCCCGATAGGCTATACCATCCAGATCAGAAAGCCCCTCTCTCTTTCCGTCATAGTAACGGCAGAGTTCATAAAAGGTCTGCTCCCCTTCCCCGATCATCACACCGGTCACCTCCGGGTAACGTTCCATCAGTCCCTTTGCGTCATAAGAACTTTCCGGACCGCCCAGCCAGACCGGAACCAATGGAAGCACCTTCCGAATTTCTCTCACAAGTTCCCGTACCTGCCGGATATTCCAGATATAGCAGGAAAATGCCAGTATATCAGGCTTTTTCTGATACAGATCCTGTAAAATATCCTCTGTATACTGATTGATCGTATATTCTGCCAGTTCCACCTGATCTTTATATTCCTTCGCGTTGGCTCGCAGGGAATATACTGCCAGATTTGAATGAATGTACTTCGCATTGATGGCTGTCAGTAAAATCTTCATACCGCCTTCGTTTCCTCCCGCCTGTCTTCTTTCTTTGTTATAAAAGTATACAAAAAAATCCTAAATCCCACAAGGATTCAGGAACTAAAAAGAGCGGGTGATGGGAATCGAACCCACGTATCTAGCTTGGAAGGCTAGTGTTCTACCATTGAACTACACCCGCATAAGAGCGATAGACGGGACTCGAACCCGCGACCCCAACCTTGGCAAGGTTGTACTCCACCAACTGAGCCACTATCGCATATATAAATTTTAATGCCCAGAGCCGGAATCGAACCAGCGACACGAGGATTTTCAGTCCTCTGCTCTACCAACTGAGCTATCTGGGCGTCCCTCGTTTTGGTTATTTCCGACAACGATGATATATTATCAGATGAACAAATAAATGTCAACACCTTTTTTCAATTTTTCCAAAAATTTTGCAGGCCCCTTTTCGAAGCCTGCAAATCCCCTACTCTTCTGCCAGATATAATTTCGGATCTACCGGTTCCCCATCCTTCGTCAGTTTGAAATACAGATTTTCTCCTTCTTCCACATAGTGACCGGTCGGATAGGCTACCATGGCAAACTGGGTGCCGGCATCGATCGTATCACCTTCTGCCGCGGTGATCTCGAAGAGCTGTCCGTAGGTAACTTCATAGCCGCCGCCCAGGTCCATCTTTACATAATGACCGATCTCTTCATTCTTTCCGACCTCTGATACAACGCCTTTGGCTGCCGCAAGGACGGGTGTCCCTTCTGACACACCGATGATCATAGCCGGATTATACTGAAACTGTGCCAGCGTACTGAAGTAGACACTGTGATCCATACTGTAGTCCAGAACGATTTTTCCGTTCAGCGGCCACTGCAGTTCCGGTGCTTCTGCAGTTTTAAATTCCTCTGCGATGACCCGGCTCGTTCCTGCTTCTGCAAGTTCTTCCTCCGCCTCTGCATTGATCTCTGCCTGCACAAACTCTCCTTCCAGCTCCGGTGAAATCTGCGCCGTATCATCCCCGTTTACAGAAGACAGTTTTTTTTCATCAGAAGTTTCCTTTGTATTCGTTTCCGTTTTTTCTGCCTGAGGTTCCTTCGTCGTTTCTTCCGACTGAATTTTCTCAGGCTGTTCCTGCTCTGCCAGCTGCTGTCCGGAGTCCGGATAATCCGCCTGGTCTTTTCCCGTATTGTACATTGCCGCCATCGTACCTGCCGAAATCACCAGTAATGCAAGAACAATGGCAAAACTCTTTTCCTTTAGAAAAGTCAGCTTAGAATTTCTTTTCAAAACAATCACCTCTGGCTATAGCATAACCAGAGGTGACCTTTTTTAAACAAATTTATTTATTTTTCATCTAATTCTACAGAACCCACTCTGTCCAGATGCCAGATATCATCTACATATTCCTGGATCGTTCTGTCAGATGTAAATTTACCGGAGCATGCCACATTTAAGATCGCACTTCTTGCCCAGTTCTTTTCATCTCTGTATGCAGCTTCCACACGGGTCTGTGCTTCCGCATAAGAACGGAAATCTTTTAAGATGAAATATGGGTCCGGTCTGTTGTATCCGCCGTCAATTAACAGTGCATTGTAAAGGCCACGGAATCTTTCCGGATCGTTCGGTGAGAACTGACCGTTGATCAGCTGCATCAGCACACGGCGAATATCCTGATCATTGTTAAAGATCGCATTTGCATCATATCCGCCGGCCTGTTCGTAAGCGATAACTTCGTCAGAACTCATACCGAAGATAAATGCATTTTCAGCACCTACTTCTTCTACGATTTCTACATTTGCACCGTCCATCGTACCGATTGTCAGCGCACCATTTAACATAAATTTCATGTTGCCTGTACCGGATGCTTCTTTGGATGCAGTAGAAATCTGTTCGGAAACATCTGCTGCTGCGAAAATCCATTCTGCATTGGACACACGATAATCTTCGATAAATACAACTTTTAATTTTCCGTTGATAGACTTATCGTTATTTACAACATCTGCAACGGAGTTGATCAGTTTGATCGTCATCTTCGCACGTTCATATCCTGCCGCTGCTTTTGCACCGAAAATAAATGTACGAGGATAGAAATCTCTTTCCGGATGATCTTTGATCTGGTTGTACAGATACATTACATGAAGGATGTTCATTAACTGACGTTTGTATTCATGCAGTCTCTTTACCTGTACATCGAAGATCGAACGCGGATCTACATCTACACCATTGTGTTCTTTGATGTATTTTGCCAGACGGATCTTGTTCTGGTATTTGATGTTCATAAATTCCTGCTGTGCTTTTTCATCATCCGCATAGATCGCCAGCTTCTTGATCTGGGACAGATCTGTGATCCATTCATCGCCGATATGGTCTGTTACCCAGTCTGCAAGCAGTGGATTGCCGTGGAGCAGGAAACGCCTCTGTGTGATACCGTTTGTTTTATTGTTGAATTTCTCAGGCATCATTTCATAGAAATCTTTTAATTCCTGATTTTTCAGAATTTCTGTATGGAGTCTTGCAACACCGTTTACAGAATAGCCTGCAGCGATTGCAAGGTGAGCCATTTTTACCTGTCCATCCTGAATAATAGCCATTTTACGGACTTTTTCATGGTTGCCCGGATATTTTGCTTCGATTTCCCTGACAAATCTCTTATTGATTTCTTCTACGATCTGATAGATACGAGGAAGTAATCTGGAGAAGAGCTCGATCGGCCATTTTTCCAGAGCTTCTGCCATGATCGTATGGTTTGTATATGCACAGGTCTTTGTTGTAACTTCCCATGCTTCATCCCATTCAAGACCCTCTTCATCCATTAAGATTCTCATAAGTTCCGCAACTGCTACCGTCGGATGCGTATCATTTAACTGGAAGGTTACTTTTTCATGGAATTTTCTGATATCATCATGTTTCTTTTTATATTTCTCAACTGCTGCCTGAACAGAAGCGGAAATAAAGAAGTACTGCTGTTTCAGACGAAGTTCCTTACCTGCCATATGGTTATCGTTCGGATATAATACTTCAACGATATTTTTAGCCAGGTTTTCCTGTTCAACAGCTCTCTGATAATCACCTTTATTGAACTGGTCCAACTGGAAGTTATTGATTGCTTCCGCATCCCATACACGCAGTGTATTTACGATGTTGTTGCCATATCCGACGATCGGCATATCAAACGGAACTGCCAGTACAGACTGATAGTTTTTCTGTTCAAAGTAGTATTTTCCGTTTTCATATTTTGTATCAATATATCCGCCGAATTTTACTTCTTTCGCATATTCCGGACGGCGAAGTTCAAATGGATTTCCATCCTTTAACCACTGATCCGGTACCTCTACCTGATATCCGTCAACGATTTTCTGTTTAAACATACCATAGCGGTAACGGATACCGCATCCGTATGCAGAATATCCCAGTGTTGCCAGGGAGTCAAGGAAACATGCTGCAAGACGTCCCAGACCGCCGTTTCCGAGAGCAGCATCCGGTTCCTGATCTTCGATGACATTAATATCACATCCAAGTTCTTCAAGTACTTCTTTTACTTCATCATAGAATGTCAGGTTGATCAGGTTATTTCCCAAAGCACGGCCCATTAAGAATTCCATGGACAGATAATAAACAGTTTTTGGATCTTTCTTGTCGTATTCTTTCTGAGTAGCAATCCATGCATCCATGATCGCATCCTTTACTGCATAGGATACCGCCTGGAAGATCTGCTGTTTTGTAGCTTCGGAAATGTCTCTTCTGTACAGGGTTTTTACATTATACAGAACACTTCTTTTGAACATTTCTTTGTCAAAAGTTCTTTTTTTCATAAATAATCCTCCTACTTTTGTACGCCTAATGTTACAATTTCTCCGTTGATGTTCCATTCTTTGCTGTAGCCAGCCATTTCGTTGAACTTCATTTCAACAGACAGAACATTCGACTTAATTTCTTCGGCATTTGCCTCTAAAATCCTGGAAATCTTTTCATTTCCTTCCACATAGATGACTATCTTATCGGTCACTTCCAAACCTGATTCTTTTCTCATTGTCTGGATCTTGCTGATGATTTCACGAACAAAACCTTCTTCAATGAGTTCCTCTGTCAGATTTGTATCTAATACAACTGTTAAGTTGTTATCAGCTTCTGAAACATAGCCCTCTTTCTGAGCCATGTCGATCAATAAATCTTCCCTGGATAATACAATATTTTCACCGTTTACAGTAAATGACAGGCAGCCATTTGCATTCAATGTATCCATTGCTTCATTGCCGTCTGCTTCGGCCAGATACGCACGGATACCGCCGAGGAATTTTCCGTATTTAGGTCCGACTGTTTTTAACTGCGGTTTAAATGTATAGGATGTGAATGCTCTGACATCATCTGTAAATATTACGTTCTTGACGTTCAGCTCTTCCGCAATAATTTCCCGATACATTTCATCCAGTTCCTTTTCGGCCTTAACAAACATTGTTCCGATCGGCTGACGGTTTTTGATATTTGCCGCATTTCTTGCCGCACGTCCCATCACAACAATTTCAAGAACCTCTTCCATCGCCGCTTCCAGATCTGTGTCGATCATGGTTTCATCTGATACAGGGAAGTCACACAGATGAATACTTTCCGGCGCATTCTGATCAAGACTGCGAACCAGATTCTGATAGATATCTTCTGTCATAAACGGAATCATCGGAGCTGCGGTTTTGGAGATTGTGACCAGTGCTGTGTAAAGTGTCATATAAGCATTGATCTTATCCTGTTCCATTCCTTTTGCCCAGAAACGTTCACGGCTGCGGCGCACATACCAGTTGCTCATCTCATCCACAAATTCCTGTAATGCTCTTGCCGCTTCAGGAATACGGTAATTTTCAAGATGATTGTCTACGGCTTTGACAACCGTATTTAATTTGGATAAGAGCCATTTATCCATCACTGTTAAGGACTCTTTATCCAGTGTATATTTTGTTGCATCGAAATTGTCCAGGTTTGCATAAAGCACAAAGAATGCATACGTATTCCATAAGGTACTCATGAATTTACGCTGTCCTTCTGTCACTGCTTTTCCGTGGAAACGATTTGGCAGCCATGGTGCGCTGTTGATATAGAAGTACCAGCGGATCGCATCTGCACCGTAGGTTTCCAGTGCCTCGAACGGATCAACCGCATTTCCCTTGGACTTGCTCATCTTCTGTCCGTTCTCATCCTGAACATGTCCGAGAACGATTACATTTTCATACGGAGCTTTATTAAACAGCAGCGTTGATTCCGCTAACAGAGAGTAGAACCATCCGCGTGTCTGGTCAACTGCCTCTGAGATAAACTGTGCCGGGAACTGTGCTTCAAATTTTTCCTTGTTTTCAAACGGATAGTGATGCTGTGCAAACGGCATCGCTCCGGAATCAAACCAGCAGTCAATGACTTCCGGTACACGATGCATTGGTTTCCCGCATTTTTCACAAGGAAATGTCACTGCATCGATATATGGTCTGTGAAGTTCCACTTTTGCATTTTCCGGATTACCGCTGAGTTCTGCCAGTTCTGCACGGCTTCCCACCGCATGCATATGCCCGCATTCACATTCCCAGATATTCAGCGGAGTTCCCCAGTAACGGTTACGGCTGATTCCCCAGTCCTGGATATTTTCCAGCCAGTCACCGAAGCGGCCCTTACCGATCGTTTCAGGGATCCAGTTAATCGTATTGTTATTTCTGATCAGATCTTCCTTCACAGCTGTCATCTTGATAAACCAGGACTCTCTCGCGTAATAGATCAGCGGTGTATCGCATCTCCAGCAGTGCGGATAGCTGTGTTCAAATTTCGGAGCGTCAAATAACAGATTTCTTTCTTCCAGATATACAAGAACCTTCGGATCCGCATCTTTCACAAACAGACCTGCAAACGGAGTGTCTGCTGTCATATGACCTGCTCCGTCTACAAACTGTACGAAAGGAAGATCATATTTACGTCCCACATTGGCATCATCTTCACCGAATGCAGGAGCAATGTGTACAACACCGGTACCATCACTTAAGGTAACGTATCCGTCACATGTTACATAATGGCTTTTTTTATTCTGTTTTTCGGCAGCGGCTGCAGCTGCTTCAAACAGAGGTTCATATTCTTTATACTCCAGGTCTTTGCCTGTGTATTTCTCCAGGATCTCATAAGCCGGTGAGTCTTCCGTTCCGAGCTTTCCGAGAACAGAATCAAGCAGGGCTTCTGCCATGTAGTACACGAAGCTATCCGCTGCCTTCACTTTTGCATAAGATTCTGCAGGATTCACACAGAGTGCCACGTTTGACGGCAGCGTCCATGGGGTTGTTGTCCATGCCAGAATATATGCATCTTCATCCTTTACTTTAAAACGTACAACTGCAGAACGTTCTTTGACATCTTTATATCCCTGTGCTACTTCATGGGAAGAAAGAGGTGTTCCGCAGCGCGGACAATACGGAACGATTTTAAAACCTTTGTATAAAAGTTTCCTGTCCCAGATCGTCTTTAATGCCCACCATTCAGATTCGATAAAATCATCATGGTATGTGACATACGGATCATCCATGTCAGCCCAGAAACCAACAGTAGCCGAGAAATCTTCCCACATTCCTTTGTATTTCCACACGCTTTCCTTGCACTTGGAAATAAACGGATCCAGACCGTACTCTTCAATCTGTTCCTTTCCGTCCAGGCCGAGTAATTTTTCAACCTCCAGTTCCACCGGAAGACCATGGGTATCCCATCCGGCCTTTCTCGGAACCATATATCCCTTCATTGTTCTGTAACGCGGAATCATATCTTTGATGACACGAGTCAGAACATGACCGATGTGAGGTTTTCCGTTCGCTGTCGGAGGACCGTCATAGAATGTATAGGTCGGACCTTCCTTGCGGTTTTCCATACTCTTTCTGAAAATATCATTGTCCTTCCAGAACTGTTCAACTTTTTTCTCACGTTCTACAAAATTCAGGTTCGTCGATACTTTTTCGTACATTTTTTCATCCTCTCTTAATTTAATTAATTAAAGAAATAAATATAGAAAATGTTGTTCTGATAATGAGCGAAAACGCACATTGCGGTAAAAAAAAAGACTTCATCCTGTAAAAGGACGAGAGTCAGCACTATCGTTATACCACCTGTTACAACATACTTCATATGCGTTCCCTTTAACGGTGGAAAACCGTCAGATCCTACTGAGAGGCCTGTTCAGTCTGAAGCTCGGAAGTGATCTTCAAAGTACCGTACTCTTCCCGGACTTCCACCAACTCCGGTTCGCTGTTAAATTTCCATGTACTCCTACTGTCTTCGTCATAGCCGATACCAGACGTAAGTATAGCCCCGCAAACCTTGAATTGTCAAGGGTTTTTGTTGCTTTTTCTCCGTCTTTTCCGGGCTTTTCAGACCATTGATTCACAAAAAAAGTCAGCAGCGACTTTTTTATCAATAATCCCTGCTGACTTTCATTAGTTATAATTATAAATTTTCTACTCTGTAGAGGAATGTTACGGCCTGTCCTCTGGTAACTGTCTCTTCCGGTGCAAACTCTGTTTCTGTCCAACCGTTTGTGATTCCGTTTTCCACTGCCCATGCAACTGCATCTGCATAATATGCATCTGTTTCCACATCTGCAAAGCCTGAACCCTGTTCTGCCTCCGGCATTCCGTTTGCTCTCCACAGGAATGTTACAGCCTGTCCTCTGGTAACTGTCATTTCCGGTGCAAACTCTGTTTCTGTCCAACCGTCTGTGATTCCGTTTTCTACTGCCCATGCAACTGCAACCGCACAGTATGAATCATCTGCCACATCTTTAAAGCCTGAACCCTGTTCTGCCTTCGGCATTCCGTTTGCTCTCCACAGGAATGTTACAACCTCTCCTCTGGTACATGCCAGATCCGGTGCAAACTCTGTATCTGTGTATCCTTCGACAATCCTCTTTTCTGCTGCCCAGAGAACTGCATCATAGAAGAAATCATCTTCTGTAACGTCTTCAAACGGATTTATCGGATCCGGTGTAACCGTTCCATTCTGTCCGCTGACAATGATTTCGTAAATTACCGGCTGAACCGTTCCGTCGAATGTCAGTTTCACTGACAGGATCTGTTCATTTACTTCGAATGACTGGTAAGGCTTGTCGAATGTTCCCACTTCTGCCCATCTTCCGTCCGGTCTTTCTACTTCCACTTTTGCGTTGCAGATGGCTTCTGCATCCTGCAGCATGGAAATCTTTCCGACATTTGTAGTCGTTGTCATCAGATAAGTAAGGCTGTCGCCTTCAGCAACCGTATCAATGATCGGAGCTGTAGATAAGTTTCCGTCATATAAGTTCGGACCGCCAACAACATCTACTGTAGATTCTACCAGCTGAACAACCGCATCGCCCAGATTGGTTGCTGTTTTGTTGTATTCGATCTCATAGATCTGTACCCAGTTATCATAGCTCTCTGTTGCTGAAAATCTTAAGTATCTGGCCAGCTGACCGTCTGCGTTAAAGGTAACCGAACATCTGTGTAATGAATCGTTTAAAACTTCATATTCTGTATAAGGAACAGGTTCGCCTACCTGTGTCCATGTAGCTCCGTCTGAAGAAATTTCATACTTTGTAGTCTTGAATCCGTCAACACCTTCTGCAATTCCTTTTGGATTTGCAGCATAGAAAATGGTGGTATCATAGATCGGAACAGTTTTTCCGAGATCTACTTTTACATAACTTCCTGCAGTTGTACCGGCACTTGAATAGAATTTCGTATCCATGTTTCCGTCCATTGCATTCTTAATGTAATAATACTGGTAAGTTCCGAGATCTGTGGTTACAGTAGGATTCGTTTCGGATTCATAAACCGGATATACGATGAATTCACTGATCTGCACATCTGCCTGATCTTCTGTGCTTACAACTCTTACATAAGTTGCTGATACAACATCTTCAGTCAGCAGTCCGTCTTCTGTAAGAATTGTTTCCACGTCTTCCCATACGATTCCGTTTAAGGATACCTGTAATTTCAGAGATTCTACAGGAGTTCCCTTCACCTCAATCTTAAATAAATTCATTGCCTGAGGAAGCATGAATCCAACATAGTCATCCTGATCCAATGTAACTGCAAGATCTTTTACGGAATAGTTGCCCTGAGAAAATTCTACCTCTTTGTCTTCCAGTCCTTCTGTACTTGCAATGACCTTACCGGAAAGTGTCGGACGAATCGCAGCCATTAACACAGCCTGAGCCTGAGAAGAAGCATCTTCCAGCATCGGTTTGATTCTCTTAACACCTACATCAACGATATTCTCTTTTGTTCCGTTGCCTTCCAGAGAGGTTACTTTAAATGTTGCCATCTTATCAAGATGTTCTTTCATGGAATTCAGATTCGTCAGACATCCTTCCACATCACCTTCTACGGCTGCGATAAATGCATCCATGCCTGCAATACCTGCATTTGCCAGTTCTTCATATGCATTTAAATGTACCTGAGTATCATCCAGCATATCCTGATTTTCCATAGCATTTAATGCAGCAACATCCTGTTTGATCAGTTCGAATTCAGCCTTCAGATCTGCTGCTGCTTCTGCAATACCTGCCTGATTTGAAATTGCAGTTGTCAGAGCATCCAGTTTATCCTTCAGGTAACGGGATTCGTCAAATTCAAATCCGTCCTTAAGGAAGGAAATGTTATCCGCAAAACGTTCAAATGCTTCGTTTACGTCCGGAACAAGTTCTTCAATTGCACGTTTCCAGCTGCTCATATAATCAAAGTCTGCCACATTCCATGAATAGTCGGCACCACTGTAGATCGCAACTTTGGAAGCTTCTGCCCATGACATCGGATTCAGGAAAAATCCGCTCAGATTATCCACATCTGTAAAAAGTGTTTCCAGCGGAGCCATGAGTAATTTTCCGTCGCAGTAATCATTTACCGGATAGTTCCACCAGGATGCCAGATCACGGTCAACACCTGTCTGATTTTTCGGCCAGTCATAAGCAGCCTTATCTACAATAGACATTGTTCCGTTTCCTGTCCACATTACAACAACATCTTCATTCAGTGTTTCATAAAACGGTTTGAAGTATGAAGACATACTCGGTCCCCATGAAGCACAGTAACGTGTTGCAACGACGATCAGTGGTTTTACATCACCTTTCACTTTTACAAAATCCTGGTTTACTCTGTTGATGATCTGCGCATGCTCTCTTCCTCTGTAATAGTCGCTGCCTCCCAGGTCATCATAGGAGATTCCGAACTGACGGACACCCAGACTGTATAACTGCTCGAATTTTGCGATCAGAGCATTATAGTCATCATCCGTATTGTAATTAAATCCATTTCCCGGATGCACGCTCCAGCAGAAGCTTACATTTGTCCTGTGTCCGGCCTCTGCCAGCTTACGGATATTTTCCGCTTCTTCTTCCGGATATAACTCTCTCCACTGGTTTCTGTGGTACGGATCATCTTTCGGTGCATAGATGTATGTATTCATCTTGAATTCTCCGCAATCCTCCATCAGACCGAGACGATCTTCAAAAGACCATGGATAGCCATAGAAACCTTCTACAAAACCACGAAGTTTTACATCCGGCCAGTCGGAAATGGTTACTTCCGCAAAACGTCCGTCGGATGTCTTCTGTTCCAGCATCTGTTTCAGTGTCAGGACACCGTAATAAGCACCTTCTCCATCGGCTCCTACGATCATCACCTGACCTTTTTCATTTGCATCGTTGCTTGATTTTAAAACATAGCCCTGTGCCTCTTCCAGAGCTGCTGCATCGCCGAAATCGGCTGCGCAATCATCACAATGATCTGCGTCTGATGAAATAACGATCGAAGCATTTCCTTCTGTCACCTCATCTGCTTCACGCCAGGAGATTCCTTCTGCCTCCAGCAATGCTTTGATTTCCGGAACGGTTGCATCGATCTGAGTTCCGTGGATCACCAGATCAACGATTCCATCAAACTTCATACCGTCCTCAGAGTCTGCACTCATCGACTGTACCTTCGGATACAC
Source organism: Lachnospiraceae bacterium (assembly GCA_051879615.1). Classification (GTDB taxonomy): domain Bacteria; phylum Bacillota; class Clostridia; order Lachnospirales; family Lachnospiraceae; genus HGM12587. The sequence goes on along the minus strand of JBJEMI010000099.1, from coordinate 17,352 downwards.
ATCGACAGATGCCTTCTCGGCTGCTTCTTCTGCTTTTACGATCCCTGCCATCTGCGCCGGCACTGCAAGTGCAAATGCACAGGTTCCGGAAATAAGCATTTTCAGCAATTTCTTTGTTCTGCTTTTCATTTTTCCTTTCCTCCATTTTGTTGTTAATTTTACCACATAAACAACATTGATTGTCAGAATCATTGTACATAATAACCAAATACTTGTCAACCGCACAATACCCTTGAAAACGCTGAAAAAATAAAATATAATTTATCCATTGAACCTTTAAAACAAAGTATTATATATAGAAGAAACTGAAAGGATATTTATGAAATATATCAAGAAAATAACCTGTACCTTCCTTACCGGTATCCTCGCTGTTTCTGCAATGGCCTCATCTGCAGTCGTCCATGCAGCCGAAGATACCATTGAAGCAGAACGGCAGGCCGCTTATGAGAAAGCCATTGATTCGGATTCCTGGGAAAACTGGCCGGCCGGTCCTTCCGTTTATGCCGAATCCGCAATTGTTATGGAAGCTGAAACCGGGATGATCCTTTACGCCAAAGACATCGATGCCAGAAATTACCCTGCGAGCATTACCAAGATCATGACGGCACTGGTCACTTTGGAAAACTGTGATCTCGATGAAGAGGTCCTGTATTCCTATTATGCCACTCATTCCATCGAATACGGAAGCAGCAGCATCGCCCGTACAGAGGGCGAAATTCTGACCGTTGAAGAATCCCTCTACGGATTAATGCTCTCTTCAGCCAATGAATGTGCCAATGCCCTGGCAGAACACGTTGCCGGCTCAGTGGAAGATTTTGCTGTTCTCATGAACAAAAAGGCCGAAGAACTGGGCTGTACCAATACACATTTTGCCAATGCCAACGGTCTGCATGACGAAAATCATTATACGAGTGCTCATGACATGGCTCTGATCACACAGGCAGCCATTGCCGACGAAGATTTCCGCCGGATCTGCGGCGAAGACTACTACCTGCTTCGCTCTACAAATAAAAATGATGAAGAGCTTCCGATCCAGAATCATCATTATATGATTTCCAATTACAAGACCTCAAAATATCTGGATGATACTGTGTTTGCCGGGAAAACAGGCTACACTTCCAATGCACTGCATACGCTTGTAACCTGCGCTTCCAGAAACGGAATGGAAGTTATCGTTGTAACCATGCGCACCCGTCCAACCGGAGTCACAGGCGAACCGCTGTTTTCCGACACCGCACTGCTCCTGGATTATGCCGACAATTTCCAGAAATTAAACATTGCCGCAAATGAGTCCACATTCACCGTCAACAATGCATATTCCTTCCAGATGGATTCCGATGAATTCCGGGGATCGGCATCTTTAATATCCATCGATCCGGACAGCAGCATCATTCTTCCAAAGAACGTCTCTTTTTCAGAAGCAAAACCTTCTCTTGCTTTAGATGAGGATTCCGATGATTCTGCTGCATACCTGACCTATGAATATGCCGGACAGCCCGTGGGAAAGGCGGCCGTTACACTGGCAAAAAACGAGATACAGGATTTTTCTTTTGACGAAACAGAATCCGGCGAAAAGGTGACAGACGATGCCGTCCCTCAAAAAACCAATTTTATTATTGTTAATTTTAAGGTTATTATGATTCTTTTGATCGCTGTCCTGATTCTGATGTTTCTGTTTTTATCAATTCGCCGTTTCTATATCAGAAACCGCGCGAAGATCCTGAAAGCGATCCGAATCTACAGAAAACGCAAATTCAACACCCGGCGAAGAAGACGCAGGAGCAGAAAATTTTAATCAGCACAAAATAACAGGGTTACTGAAAGCTTTATTCAGGAACCCTGTTTCATTCTCTTCGCTCTTCTTTTTTCGACAACCTGTTTCTTCATTTCCACGATCTTCTCCACACCCTCTTCGGAAGAAAGCTTAACAATTTTGATCGGGAATATACCGGCCTCATCGCCGGTTTTTTTCATCTGGATCTTACCGCGTACATACCCATGCTCCGGACAATGGGCCACACAGTAATATTTTTTGGTATTCGCCGTAAACCAGCGAATCTTCTTTCTCAGATTCCTGCCGCAGACCGGACATTTGATTTTTGCGACCGCACGGTCTTTCATGGCCTCTTCCCGGGATTCAAAAACCCGGTATACATACTTTGTATACATCTGAAACCGGAGACAGATCTCTTCCTTACGGATCAGCGGCGGCAGAAAATAATCAACCGAAATCCGTTCCATGATTTCCGGCTTTTCCATCAGCCTCTGAAAAATTCTTACCACGTAGCGTGCATCATTGACCGCGCTGTGAAACGGAAGTTCTTTGTTTAATCCGTAAATATCAGCAGCATATTCGACGGTTCTTCTTATTTTCCCATCCTCACAGGCAATGGAGAAGAGTTTTTGTACGTCATAATATCTGAGCAGTTTCGGAAACGGATTCAAAAGCTGATGATACCGGATATTCTGCTGCAGCTGCCAGAGATCCTGCGACCCCCAGGTACAGAACCGGTAATCTTCTCCGCAAAAATGCATAAACTCTGCGAAGACGACGGGAAACGGATTTCCGGACTTCAGTTCCTGTTCCGAAAACGGTACCAGTTCTCTGACCGCACTGTGAAGTTTCGGATAAACGACGGGACAGACCATGCGATCAAAAACGTCTAACACATTTCCCCTGTGATTCAATTTTACGGCACCAAACTGGATGATCTCAAACGGGAGCTCCGGATTTGTAAACTGTTTTCCCCGGGCTGACTGATTCCATTCCAGGTCCAAAACGATATAATTCATAATCGGTCACATTTTCTTTCCAAACTAAATATTTCAGGACAACTATACCACAAAACCTGTCCCTCGTAAATCATGGGAAAAGAAAAGCCCGGGGCACCCCCCGGGCTTTCCCGCTGTTTCTTATTTGGCTCTGTAAAGGAATGTTACGATCTGTCCTCTTGTACAGTCTATATCAGGTGCAAATTCTGTTTCTGTCCAGCTGTTTGTAATTTCATTTTCTACTGCCCACGCCACTGCATCCGCATAGTATACATCTTCAGGTACATCCGAAAATTCAACATTCGCTTCTGCGTTTTCACAGCCGTTTGCTCTCCAGAGGAAGGTAACGACCTGAGCCCTTGTAACAGTCCTGTCAGGTGCGAATTCCGTATCTGTCCAGCCGTCTGTGATTTTTTCTGCTGCTGCCCATGCAACCGCCTTTGCATAATACGCATCTGCCGGTACATCTCTGAATCCGGATTCCGTATTCATTTCCGGACAGCCGTTTGCTCTCCAGAGGAAGGTTACAGCCTGACCTCTTGTACATGTCATATGAGGTGTAAATTCCGTATCTGTCCAGCCGTCTGTAATCCGGTTATCCACTGCCCAGAGTACTGCCTGGAAGAAGAAATCCTCTTCTTTCACGTCCGTGAATATACTTTCCGGACGTTCTTCCTGCTTCACTCTTACACGAAGTTCTGCCGTACTCATATGTGCATCGGTTCCACTGTCTGCCCATGTATGAACACCGACTACACGAATCTGTTTTGCCATCACAGGATCGAAAGATACTAACTTCCATGCAGAATCCGTTCTGTCCCATGTTCCTGACGCAAGATCGATCCATTCACCGTCATCCGTTTCACGATACTGAACCTTGTATTCCGTAACAGCACCGTTGCTTCCGCCGGTGGTTCTCGGAAGATAACGGATACCGTCGATCATGCTTGCTTCTTTCAGACTCACACCGATCCAGCGATTTTCCACAGACATTCCTTCGGTTGTATTCCAGTCGGTATGCCAGTGTGTATTGGCTTTACCGTCCAGGATATAATCATCCGGACCTTCATTGGCCGTACCCGGCAAGTACTGGCTGGCTGAAATCGCTGTCAGCTGATCGGTCGGGTAATCCCTGCTGTCATCCTCCGCACCGCTTACCAGTCCGGACATTGCGCCTTCCAGTGCTTTACACAGTTCTTTTGCTTCCGTATTTGTCAGACCTTCATTTTCCGCGCCTGCTCTTGCCTCATTCAGTGCTTTTTTCAGTACGCTCCAGCTTTCTGCCGTATAATCACTTTCTCTTAAGTCTTCGGCTTCTGCGATCACATCAAGCAGAGCGTTCTTATAATAATTTTCATAGTCATTGTCGTTTTCTACATCAGTCAGTTTGAATTTTGCCTGCTTAATGTAGCAAAGGTCGGTTGTTACACCGCCAGGCCAGCTCTGGGAGAATTCTTTATCCCAGTGACCGTAGGAATCCATGATAAAGGTTCCGTCTTCCAGAACCACGATACCTGCATATCCTGTATCACCTGAGTATGTATTGTTGGCCCAGTCCTCTTCCAGAAGAATGCGGTATTCACCTTCATTCTGCTCCATCAGATCTTCATAAGTTCCGACCCAGAGGATCCATTCACCTGCTTTCCAGTCTCCCGGTGCGATCACACCGTCTTTATTGTAGTCAAGCGTAATTTCACGGAACGTGACCGCTAATCTTCCGCTGACAGGATCATAAACTGCTTTATGACGTTCACCCTGAAGGGCACCCTGCAGTTCGATCGGTCTGCACCATGTTTCACCTTCATCATCAGAACAGATCATGACTGACTTGTGCTGGTGCGACTGACTTCTTCCAAGACCTACGATTCTGCTTCCATCCGGTGAACGGAACATACCGACTTCACATATCTGGTATGTACTTTCCACATCCCGATATTCACTTAAGTACGGTACCGGATCACTCCACTGTTCGTTACCGTCTTCGTCAAATGTCAGATAGGTTTTATAATTCACATAACTGTAATTATGATATACACCCATCCATTTCTGGATATCGTTTCCTTCATCGTCTTTCAGCTGAATCAGGCTTGCCATGGCTACAATTACGTCATTGTTGCTGCCGTCACTGCGTTTAGAATAGAAATGCTGATATTCTGTCCATGTTTCACCGTTGTCATCTGAATAAGAAGTATTCCATCCATAGCGGTTACCGTCGGAGTCTGTTCCCCAGCCCGGACAGGCAGTGATCATCATGATTCGTTCTGTGCCGTCTTCCAGATTCAGAATATACATGGTCGGTGTTTCCTGAGAACCTGCCCAGGATGCCGGTGTATCCGTTTTCTTTGTCCAGGTTTCGCCGTTATCATCACTGATCTGCATAATGATCGGACCTTTGCCATGCCCCTGTGGGTATGCTGTTATCAGACGTCCGGTACTTGTCCGAACCATATCCGGCTGACCAAGATACAGATTCTGACCTGTAGATGTATCAGGTTTATCAATATCTGTAATATATTTGTCATCCAGTTCAAACTGTGGAATCGTGTACCGGATCTGCAGTTTTTCTTTTACGGTTACTGTAATTTCCGCCTTCTTGGATTCATCCAGAACAGATGCAGCCGTAATAACTGCCGTACCTTCGCTGACCGGTGTCACAATACCCTTACTGCTTACAGTCAGCACTGCTTCATCGGAAGATTTCCATGTCACCTGATTGTTTACCAGGTTTTCCGGAAGCACAGCCGCATGCAGCTGCAGTGTATTTCCCATTCTGACAGATGCTTTGCTGCCTTCTGAAATCACTACGGATTCAACTGTTTCTGTTCCGTTTTCCTTTAATTCGATATACTTATCTGTAATCTCTTCCAGATCCTGCTTAAATGCTGCCGTCTCGTTTCTCAAAGCTGCCACACCTGCATCTGACAGTACCGAACGGGAGGTTGTCAAGGTATACCGAATATTGCGATATGCCTCCTCCACATCGCTGCCAAGTGCCGGAATTTTCTCAGCCATCAACGCAAGCTTGTTTACATCACGGACACCTTCCGCCATGCGTGCGAGACGTACGGAATATTTGGACGTTGGATTTTCGGCATCCTTTTCATCCGGGAAAATCAGGAAGCAGTCCCCGGCTTCAAATGCATTATGAGTGGTATCATTTAACGGATCAGCTACCCATGCATCGAAAGCCCAGCGGTTAAATCCGTCCGCACCCATCATACCTGCATTTAATACTGCCCAGTAGCTTTCAACCGGTGCACTTAAGGAAAACTGTCCCGGCTGATGTTCTGTACAGGAATATAATGTGGTTCTGTAGCCCTTTGCTTCACGTACTTCTGCGAGCTCTGCGAATTTTTGCGGATTTGCTGCAGCAGCAGTATCCCCGACATTCAGGTCCGTAATACGAAGTGCCATATCCCACTTGTTTACGAAGTTGTCCATATCACTGGCTGTCTTCAGACATACGCCTTCATCATTTGTGATTGATTCGATCAGATCAAATGCTCTGGAATCAAAACCTCTTTCGTCGATTCCGACATAAGCACTGTCAAACCATCCTTTTTCTTCCAGATGGTCGATTAAATTTTCAAAGAAATCTGTCCATACTTCTGTATAACGCGTACTACCTACAGTATATTTTTCATATTTCAGCTGATCGCCTTCCCAGTAATTGAAGGATCCGTGCCATGGCGCAATGCTGTAGAGAACGATCTTGTCGCCAAGACCCATCTCTTTACAGAATCCTACCCACGCATCAAAATCACTGTAGTCATAACTGAAGGAACCATCCGCATTCTTTGTCCATTTCACCATGGAAGGATAATGAATATCATTTGCGCTGTAAGTCTGTCCGGACCATGCTTCTTCCAGAATCGTTGCTGTAATTGCATTTCCGCCGACTTCCTTATAGATTTCCATGCCGGATTCCAGAATTGCAAAATGCTCTTCCGAAAATGGTTCCACATCATAGTATTCCGCGCTGGAATACGGATACTGCCATAACATGATATCAAATGTATCTGTAAATTCCGATGGATCCGGCAGCAATGCATCCTGAACCCTGATTTCATAGGTAAATTCCAGTGCTTCTTCAATTCCGTCTGCCGTCACGCTCAATGTACCTGTATAAGTACCTGCTGCCGCATCCGCCGGAATATCAAATTCCACCCATACAGGCTGTACATTATTAAACGGAATATCGATCGGTGTTGTCTGATATAAAATATCAGAGCTTTCCGAACGGTTTGTACCATTATCTTCCGGTACCGGACGTGTGGTACTTCCGTATCCCAAATAGTTTCCATTATAAGCCTTTGCAGATCTGATAAATGTTGCCGTTACATTTTCTGCACTGATCACATCGCTGCCGTTTTCCAGATCACTTGCTGTTACTGTTACATTTTTCAGCGAAGAATCTACAGAAACCAGAGCTATTTCAGAAACTGCCCTGTCATTTTTCCATGCTGTCAGAGAAGCGGAAAGCTTGCCCGCGTTTTTCACTTCATCATAGCGATCCTCTGTCCACTGTGTATCTGTATCTACAATGCTTCCGTTGATATCTGCCACCGCAGGCTGTACCGTCACCTTCATCACTGCAGAAAGACCTGCTGATTCAGATGAAACTGTAATATCCACACTTCCTTCTTTTAATGCTCTGATCTCACCTCTGTCATTGACAGCTGCCACAGTATCATCAGAAGAAGCAAAAACTACGTCTGATAATTCCGCATAGCTTGGTCTGACACTGTAAGACATCTGCATGGTTGCGCCTGCAGCCAGTGTAACCGCACTTTCTGCCACGGTAATACTCTCTGCTTTATATGGCGCATGGTAAACATATACTTCTGCACAGTCGATCAGAGAGTTGGTGGAATTGGTATCTCTCTTCCCTGTAGCCACTGCTCTGAGTGTATGCTCTCCTTCTTCCAGCCCGTCAAATGTGGTAATATATGCAGAGTTGATATTACCGTTATTATACAGAGAATATTCTCCCATATCATCTCCGTCGAGGTAATATTTTACAAATCCCATCGGACGGTTCTTTCCTGCATAAACATCGATCGCATGCCCTACAAACTTCACTTCATACCAGATAACATCTGCTGAAATGTAATCACCCGGGGCATCAGACCATACATGTTCATTGCTGTTCCCCATTGCTGTCCAGCCTGTTTCAGAGAATGTGAAGTAATTGCCGTCACCTGTTGTCTGTGTATGAGGGATCCTGGTTTTTACAGTATCTGCAGTTTCTTCACCTGTGCTTTCTCTCATGGCTTCATTTACTTCCTCGACTGTCAAAGCCGCATTGTAAACTTTTACTTCATCGATCAGTCCTGTAAAACCGGTACCTCCGATGATGCCGATCGGGGCTTTCACCGTATGAGTTACCGGCCATGTGTTTTTGCCGACCAGCGAACCGTTGACATAGAAGGACAAACCGCTGTCTTTATCCTGTGACCAGGCGATATGGTACCATGATCCCGCATTGAAATCATATGCAAATGTCAGTACATCACCACTGTTGTCTCCCACACGGAATCCCGACGCCCGGCCGGCAGCCAGTTTCAAAGAGCTTGAATATTTTTGTTCCGCATCCTCTGTGACAGAAATTTCTCCGGTAAAATCCGCGGACGTATTTACCCAGCAGCAGACTGTCCAGTCTGTGTCCAGATCGTCAAAGTTTTCCGTAATTACCGCGCCGACACCGGCTTCTGTTACATTCAGTGCATTTCCGACCTTGCCTTCCGCAATACTTCCGGAAATCACGCCGTCTCTGTCTCCCCATTCATCTTCTAATGCAGTACCTGTCACATTATCAAAGGAATAATAGGAAACACGTCCGGATGCATCAGCAGCCTGCGCGCTCATCAGAGACGGATGCATTACCATGCTGAATACGAGAACCAGACTCAAACCCGCTTTTAAAATTCTTTTTTTCATTGTAAACCCCCTTATAAAAATTTTTAAACAGCTGTAATGATCAGGTGATCCCCCTCCTTCAGAGACTTTTGTACTATGATCTTTTACAGTTATTTCAATTTAATTGTACCATTAAAAACGACAGAAAAAAAGAAGCTGTTGCAGTCTCAACTGTGATTTGGTTGAATTTTCCTCTTCAATAATTTATACTTTATGCTATCATTAAATATTTTAAGAAAGGGGATGCACTATGCACAAAAAACGACTTCTTGCAGGTACGCTTGCAATTGCTGTTGCACTCAGCGATCCGATGACGACCAGCCTTTGTGCAGAAGCAGCAGAGGGCAGCGTCGATGTATCTATTACAGATTCCGGCGTGTCCATTGAGAACAGTTTTATCAGCAGAGAATTTGACATTACAGACGGTCACATTCTCACCGGCTCTGTGGTAAACAAACGAATTGGCACCACATTAGAGCCACAGGCAGGATCGGAGGATTTTATCATCAACACGATCACTGCTGAAGATCCTGACGAAGGAGGTTCGGAAACTCCTGTAGATGAAATCATTCCTACAGAGGTACTGGACAGAAGCTCCTGGAAAGTAACGATTAAAAATGCTTCCGGAACTGCATTTACGGATGCTTCCGCGGCAAAACTCATCGACGGGAATCTGAACACTTATCCGGATGAGTATACGAAGAGCGGCCATCCGTTTACCGTAGAAATCGATCTCGGAAGCGAACAGACCGTACAGTCTTTTTCCATCGACAAGCGTCCTGGATATCAGGATAAAGCCTATGGAATCAACGGTACACTCGGTAAATTCGAACTCTATGTCAGTGATGATGCAGCTGAGTGGACACTGGCAGGTTCCGGAGAATTTACGGAAGAAGCCTATGGTTTACATCAGGAGGGAAACCTGTATAACGTAGGAAAACGTGTGTATGCAAATTTCACCGAAGCATACACCACGAGATATGTACGTCTTGTACAGAAATCCTGTGCACTCGGTACAGCTCATGAATTTACCAGTGCCGAACTGAATTTATTCTCAGACAAGTACACAGGCTATGACTGGAGTATCAAAGAAGAGGAAGAAGATACGAGCATGGCTGTTTTATCCAGCGACCTGACATTTGCAGGCGCTTCCGTTTCCGATACCGAAAACGGAAAGAAGCTGACCATCAACTATGCACCTTACGAAATGAACGACGTCACATACGACATCGCACAGGTAGTAGTCCTGGAAGCCGATGATCATTATATGAGATCCTTCCTGGAAATCAGTGTGGATGATCCTGACAAGGCTCAGATCGACTATATTGACACTGACCGTTTCGTACTTCCGGAAGATCCAGAGGGTGTCTGGTGTCATCCGGATACTTCCAAAATTTCTTCTATGTGGATCGGTGCTTACGAACTGATGCTCGGACAGCCGATTTATGTAGACGGTCTCTTCATGGGATGTGAATTCCCGGCTACGGATACGATCATTGACGGTAATGAAACTCAGATCCGTTATTACTCCGGAAAGACTTTCACAAAACTTCAGGAAGATCACCAGCTGACAAGCGACGGTAAATTTGTAACATGGCAGAATGTCATCGGTGCGGCAGAAGGAACAGACACTTCCGTTGTACAGACAAGCTTCTTCGAATACATTGAAGAAATTGCAACTCCTACCGAATTCCGTAAACAGTACAACTCCTGGTATGACAACATGATGAACATTACGGACGAAAGTATTGCCTCTTCCTTCAATGGTGCAGAAGCAGCGCTGACACAGAACGGTGTGGAACCTCTGGATTCTTACGTTGTAGATGACGGTTGGAATAACTACTACGACGGTACATATACTTCTACACCGGGAAGCGCTCAGGGAACAACTCCGAACAGAACAGGATTCTGGGAATTCAATACAAAATTCCCGAACGAACTCTACACCTCCAGCGCGCTGGTAGACAAATTCCAGTCCACATTCGGTGTATGGGTAGGACCTCAGGGCGGATACAACTACTTCGGAACCTTTGCACAGTACCTGGAAGCAATGGGCACAGGAGAAATGCAGAGCAATTCCGCACTGGGAAGAGTTATCTGTACCGGTTCCAGAACATACCTGAAAAACTTCGAAGCACTTGCAATCGACTATCAGAACAGATTCAATGTAGAATACTGGAAATGGGACGGATTTGCTTCCAGACCATGTAACAACGCAGATCACAACCACATGACCGGCGGCGATCACAACATGTATTTCACATCCGATATGTGGGAGGCATGGACAGATCTGTTTGACCATGTACGTGAAAACAATCCTGACCTGTTTATCAACGCTACCTGTTATGTAAATTTAAGCCCGTGGCTGTTACAGTGGGTTAACACCATCTGGGTACAGGATTCCGGCGATACAGGTCAGCTCGGAACCGGCGAACGTCACGAACAGAAGATCTACTACCGTGACCAGGTATATTATCAGTTATATAAACAGAACCAGATTCAGTTCCCTCTGAAAAACATTTATAACCATGACCCGATCTACGGGGTATCAGACGGAAGTAATGCAACAACCGAAGTCTTCAGAGAATTCTTATTCGCAAACTCTGTACGCGGTACCGCATTCTGGGAATTATACTACTCACCGTCTATTATGGATGATGCGAAATGGAAAGTAACCGCTGATGCACTTGCATGGGCAGAAGAAAACCACGACGTATTAAAGAATGCAAAATTATTCGGCAATCAGCCAAGAAACGGTGTTTACGGCTACTCCTGCTGGAATGGCAATGAAGGTATCATCTCCTTCACAAACCCGCTGGATTCCGAACAGACCTATGAATTAACGGTTAATGACATCGTTGGTGCTCCGAAAACCGTAAAAGACCTGACAGGCATCCAGATCGAACCTTACGCAGAAGGAACACTGGAAAACAAATTATCTTACGGTGACACAATTTCAGTTACAATTCAGCCTCATGAAACTCTGATCTACCACTACGGTCATGAAGATACAGAGGCTCCTGTTCTTGTTTCCGCAAAAACAACTGCAGACAATGAAGTTACCGTAAAATTCGACGAAAGAATTCAGGGCGGTACCTTCACAGTAAACGGTGAAGAAGTCACTGCAGAACTGAAAGAAGATTACAGAACTGTTGTATTGACAGCAGCTTCCGAGCTTGCAGGAAATGCCGAAGTAGAAATTGCGGATGTAAACGATTTCTATAACAACAAATACAACGGTACGATCACTGTTGCCTGCTATGCAGACGGTGTGATCGCAAACGTAAACAATGCTTCCGCTTTAAAAGATGCCGAAGACATCGCACTCAGCTATGATTCGATTGCTGATGTTCTCTGGCTGAAAGATATCCGGAAAGCATATACGATCGATACCAGGAACGAACTGAACGGCACAGGAGATTTCTCAATCTCCACAGGTGTACGCACAACATCTTCCGATGTCAGCCTTTTCACTTCAGGAGACGATGTTTCCCTGACGATCAACGAGGATGGTTTTGTAGAATTTAAAGTAAAAGATTTAACAGTTGTTTCCAAAGAAACAGTCACAACGGTCACAGAAAAGGCACACGGTACTTTCGGCACTGAAGAATATGTACCGACTGCAACAGAAACTTCCGTAAGAGGAGCAGTCAACGATGGAGAAGCACATTCAATCACTGCTGTTCGCGAAGCAAACGGAATGTTAAAACTCTACATTGACGGCGCATTATCTAATTCCGTTTATGACACAGCTCACAAGAACGAAGAATTAAGCGGCGGTGTTATGACAATTGCAGATGACAGCTTCGATGGCGACATGGCTCTGATCGAAGTATTAAATTCAGCTGTAACTTATGAAGACATATCTGCAATCGATTCAACTGTAAATCCTCTGATCACATCTGACCGTGAGGGATGGACAGCAACAGCCTGCTCCGAAATGCCGGGAATGAGCGGAGATGCGAAAGCAATGGCAGCAATCGACGGAAACACTAACTCCTGGTGGCATACAAACTATGTCGGCGGAGACAGCCATGCATACGGAACACACTGGATCGAAATTAACTTTAACCGCGAAGAAACCTTTGATCAGTTCCTCTACACAGGACGCGGTTCAGCTTCTAACGGTTCTATCAAAGACTACAAACTGGAACTGCTGGATGAAGCCGAAGAAGTGATTGAAACATTTGAAGGTGCCTTCTCCGCAGACAGCGCAACAACAAACGTAAACCTCGGTAAACTCTGCACGGCTTACGGCGTACGCTTAACTGCAGTGACAACTCATAACGGCCGTAATTTCGCTGCCGCAGTAGAAATCAATGTGGGACGTCCTGATTTCGAAGTTCCTGCTGACGAACTGGAAGGAAGAATCGAAGAATTACTCAAAGCTGTAGAAGGAATTGATTACAGCAAGTATACAGAAAAATCTGCAGCTGCATTAAAAGCTGTTGTAGAAAAGATTCAGAACATGAGTGCCGCATCCGAAGAATCCATCGCGAGACTGGAAGCAGAACTTGCAGCTGCGATCGCAGGACTGGAAGAAGCTCCGGAACCGTTGACAAGTCCATTCAAGGATGTAACAGAAACCGATTATTTCTTCAAACCTGTTCTTTGGGCAGTAGATCGTAAGATCACTGACGGATGGACAGAAGATTTATTTGCTCCGGAAATGACATGTACACGAGGACAGCTCGTTACTTTCCTGTGGAGAGCAAACGGATGTCCTGAGACAGACACAGAATCCGGATTTGCCGATGTTCCTGTCAACGAATACTATGCAAAAGCTGTTGCTTGGGCACTGGAAAATGGTATCACCGACGGATGGACAGAAGATTTATTCGCTCCGGAAATGACTGTCACCCGGGCACAGGCTGTAACCTTCCTCTGGAGAGCAAACGGATGTCCTGAGCCAGACTCAGAATCCGGATTTATCGATGTTCCTGCAAACGAATACTATGCAAAAGCTGTTGCTTGGGCACTGGAAAACGGAATCACCGATGGATGGATGGATGACATCTTTGCATTGGAAATGCCATGTACAAGAGGACAGGTTGTAACCTTCCTCTACAGAGCAAATCATTAATCTCATATAATCAATTGCCTAAAAAAAGGGAGCTGCTTTCAAAGCAGCTCCTGTTTTTATATCAGTTCTATCAATCAATTTTCGGCAGACCGGAGAATCCTCTCTGAAGATCTTCGTCTGTCGGAATATAATCACTCATTTGACCGTCATTAAATTTTCCGTAAGCAACCATATCGAAGTAGCCGGTTCCTGTCAGACCAAATACAATGGTCTTTTCTTCTCCCGTCTCCTTACACTTCATCGCTTCATCGATCGCAGCACGGATCGCATGACTGCTTTCCGGTGCCGGCAAAATACCTTCTACTCTGGCAAACTGCTGAGCTGCCGCAAATACAGAAGTCTGTTCTACGGAAATCGCCTCGAGCAGTCCATCCTCATACAGCTGAGAAACTACTGAACTCATTCCGTGATAACGCAGTCCGCCGGAATGGCTGGCAGAAGGGATAAATCCGCTTCCGAGTGTGTACATTTTTGCCAATGGACAAACCATACCGGTATCACAGAAATCATATGCATAAACACCTCTTGTCAGGCTTGGACAGCTTGCAGGCTCTACTGCGATGATCCGATAATCTGCTTCACCGCGAAGCATCTCTCCCGCAAACGGAGAGATCAGACCTCCGAGGTTTGATCCGCCGCCGGCACATCCGATGATAATATCCGGTTTGATATCATATTTTTCCAGCGCAGCCTTTGTTTCCAGACCGATAATCGACTGATGCAGAAGTACCTGTGAAAGTACGGATCCCAATACATAGCGGTAATTCTCTTTCTTCGATGCAGTTTCTACCGCTTCAGAAATTGCGCATCCCAGACTTCCGCTTGTTCCCGGGAATTCTTTTAAAATCTTACGGCCGACTTCTGTTGCATCTGACGGAGACGGTGTTACATGTGCACCGTAGGTCCTCATGACCTCACGTCGGAAAGGCTTCTGCTCGTACGAGCATTTTACCATAAATACTTCACATTCCAGTCCGAAATAAGAACATGCCATGGAAAGCGCCGTTCCCCACTGCCCTGCTCCGGTTTCCGTCGTCACACCTTTCAGTCCCTGTTTCTTCGCATAATAAGCCTGTGCAATCGCAGAATTTAATTTATGACTGCCGGAAGTATTGTTTCCTTCAAATTTATAATAGATTTTCGCCGGAGTTCCAAGTGCTTTTTCCAGACAATAAGCACGTACCAGCGGAGCCGGACGATACATTTTATAGAAATCCCTGATTTCCTCCGGAATGTCGATATATGCCGTATGATCATCCAATTCCTGTCTCGCAAGTTCTTCACAGAACACCTGACTGAGTTCTTCCTGTGTGACCGGCTTTAAAGTTGCCGGATTTAAAAGCGGTGCAGGCTTATTTTTCATATCGGCACGTACATTATACCACTGCTTTGGCATCTCACTTTCTTCCAGATAAATCTTATAAGGAATTTTCTTTTCTTCTCCCATATTCCATACCCTTCCTGTTGACTTACTTTCTTTTGTATAAAATTTGCTTCATCATACAATAGCGTGAAAGTAATGTCAATAGACTCTCCGGTTTCCATCAGTCTGCAAACATCGGTGTGGAAAGATAACGGTCTCCGGTATCCGGAAGTAATGCAACGATCGTTTTGCCTCTGTTCTCAGGCCTCCTGGCCAGCTGAATCGCAGCCCATACAGCAGCTCCAGAAGAGATACCCACCAGCACACCCTCGGATCTGCCGACCTGCCTGCCCGCAGCAAATGCGGCTTCATCCTCTACAGCAATAATCTCGTCATATACATCGGTATTCAGCACCTCCGGGATGAAGCCGGCTCCGATACCCTGAATCTTATGGCTGCCGGCCGTTCCTTTGCTTAATACCGGAGATGAGGCAGGCTCTACTGCTACGATCTTTACCTCAGGATTCTGACTCCTGAGATATTCTCCGATACCGGTCACAGTTCCGCCTGTTCCGACTCCTGCTACAAAAATATCGACTTTACCGTCTGTATCCGCCCAGATCTCAGGACCGGTGGTTGCTCTGTGAACGGCTGCATTCGCAGGATTGACAAACTGTCCCGGAATAAAACTGTCCGGTATCTCCCGTGCCAGCTCCTCTGCTCTGGCAATTGCTCCCTTCATTCCCTTCGCACCATCGGTAAGCACAAGTTCTGCGCCGTATGCTTTCATCAGCTGACGGCGCTCTACGCTCATCGTCTCAGGCATAACGATTATTATACGATACCCCCTGGCTGCCGCTACAGAGGCAAGTCCGATACCGGTGTTGCCGGAGGTAGGCTCAATGATGACAGAGCCCGGTTTCAGTTTTCCGCTGGCTTCAGCATCATCGATCATCGCTTTTGCAATTCGATCCTTAACACTGCCTGCCGGATTGAAATACTCCAGTTTTCCCAGAATACGTGCTTCCAGACCTTCCTCTCTTTCAATATGAACCAACTCCAATAGAGGGGTTCTTCCGATCAGCTGATCAGCTGATGTATAAATATGACTCATAATAATATCCCTCCTAATACCAACCTGTATGGTAGGTTTTTACAAATTATATAAACTGCCATGAATTTTGTCAATAGCATCTCTCTGATTATTTCATGCCTGATCTGCAGCAGGTGACGCTTTTTCAAAGAGCCAGTTCAAAAGAATCTCTTCTGCTTTTTCCGCACTGCCGCTTTTTTCCTCATGAAGCAGATCATGACGGGCATCCGGAATGATATGTATCTGTACGTCTTTCACTCCGGCCTTATTCATGCTGTTTCTTACTCGCCAAACCCCTTTTCCCAAATCGCCTACCGGATCATCCTGACCTGACAGAAGCAGTACAGGCATTTCACGATTCCAGTTTCTGTAGGAGCGGGAATTTCCGGTTCGTCTCATCGCATCCATCAGCTGATAGAAAAGCCCCGCAGAAATATGCTTCCGACAAAGAGTGTCTTTACTATAAATTTCACGCTGTTCCTCATCCGCACAGAGCCAGTCAAAAGGAGTCTTGTTTGGGGCAAATTTCCGGTTATAATTTTCAAAAGACATCTTGTCCACCAGTTCCGTCGAACTGTCAAAACCATAGGCATTGATTTCCTTTTTCACAACCTTCATCAACACTGAAAGAAAGATCCCCGGCTGCTGACCGGTTCCCAGAATGGCTGCACCCGCTGTCTTATCGTCATAGAAGCCCAGGAAATCACGCAGCAAAAAGGAACCGAGAGAAAAACCCATCATGAAATGCGGAAGATTCGGAAAACGACTCTCAAGTTCCATATAGAACAAGTGCATATCCTGCAGGCTCGCTTCCCAGCCGCCTTCTCCAAAGGTAGCGCAGGCTGAATCACCCGGATTCTTTCCATGCCCGCGCAGATCAAATCCGGCGACCACAACTCCTCTGGCAGTCAATTTTTCTGCCAGCCCTTCATAACGTCCGATATGTTCGGTCATGCCATGGGAAATCTGCAGAACCATGCCGGGAGTACAGACCGGTTCCCAGATAATCCCTGATAACATCACACCATTTGCTCCGATCAACTGAATATTCTCTGTCTTCATAGCTGTTTCTCCTCGTATAATAAGTTTGTAAGCAAGAAAATAACGCTTACAGACTTATTT
>JBJEMI010000098.1:0-4821 GCA_051879615.1 Lachnospiraceae bacterium | reverse complement strand
TATTCAACGCGACAGATTTAGAGTTTTGTGGATAAGACTGCGGAAACTCAAGTATTATGTACGTTGATTTATTGTGGAAAATTAGGTATTCTGCCTAATTGACCGCAATAGTAAGAAATATCAGAAACACAAGTTTATAATTATAGAAAGGGTGAACGTCTATGGAAAAGAACAGAATCCGTCCAGTCAAAAACGGAAAAAGTAGCAGAATGAGCTACTCCAGACAGAAAGAAGTTCTGGAAATGCCGAACCTGATCGAAGTCCAGAAGGATTCCTACCGCTGGTTTTTAGAAGAAGGGTTAAAAGAAGTATTTGCAGATATTTCTCCGATTGCTGACTACAGCGGTCATTTGAGCCTGGAGTTTGTTGATTTTACGCTTTGCGAGGACGATGTAAAGTATACGATTGAAGAATGTAAAGAGAGAGATGCAACCTATGCAGCTCCGCTGAAGGTGAAGGTTCGTCTTTATAATAAAGAAACGGATGAAATTAACGAACATGAAATCTTCATGGGCGATCTTCCGCTTATGACTGCTACAGGTACATTCGTAATCAACGGTGCAGAACGAGTAATTGTCAGCCAGTTAGTACGTTCCCCGGGCATTTATTATGCCATCGGCCATGACAAAGTAGGTAAGAGGTTATTCTCTTCTACAGTAATTCCAAACCGTGGTGCCTGGTTAGAATATGAAACAGATTCTAATGATATTTTCTATGTTCGTGTTGACAGAACCAGAAAGGTACCGATTACTGTACTGATCCGTGCGCTCGGATATGGTACCAATGCGGAAATTATTGAATTATTCGGTGAAGAACCGAAGATTCTTGCAACATTGACAAAAGACGTTTCTACAAACTATCAGGAAGGTCTTCTGGAATTATATAAAAAGATCCGTCCGGGTGAACCTCTGGCGGTGGAAAGTGCAGAAAGTCTGATCATGAGCATGTTCTTCGATGCAAGAAGATACGATCTCGCAAAAGTCGGACGTTATAAATTTAACAAGAAATTAATGCTGAAGAACCGTGTAAGCGGACAGATCCTTGCAGAGGATGCAGTAGATGCGTCAACCGGTGAGATCATCGCTGAAGCAGGCACTGTGATCACACGTGAAATTGCCGATCAGATTCAGAATGCGGCAATTCCGTATATCTGGGTCAAAGGTGAAGATGAACGCAGCATCAAGATCCTTTCCAATATGATGGTAGACTTAAGCGCATATCTGGGTGTCAATCCGAGGGAGATCGGTGTTACAGAATTAGTATACTATCCGGTACTTGAAAAAATTCTGGCAGAAAATGAAAGTCCGGAAGACAGAATCGAAGCGGTTAAGAGAAATATTACGGAATTAATCCCGAAACACATTACAAAAGAAGACATTCTTGCTTCTATTAACTATAACATGCACCTGGAATACGGTATGGGCAATGATGATGATATCGACCATCTTGGAAACAGACGTATCCGTGCAGTCGGTGAACTTTTACAGAACCAGTATCGTATCGGTCTGTCCAGAATGGAAAGAGTTGTCCGCGAAAGAATGACAACACAGGATCTTGAAAACATCACACCACAGGCGCTGATCAACATTAAACCTGTTACAGCGGCCGTGAAAGAATTCTTCGGTTCTTCTCAGCTGTCACAGTTTATGGATCAGAATAACCCGCTGGGTGAACTGACTCATAAGAGACGTCTGTCAGCACTCGGACCTGGCGGTCTTTCCAGAGATCGTGCCGGATTCGAAGTTCGAGATGTTCATTATTCTCACTATGGAAGAATGTGTCCGATCGAAACTCCTGAAGGTCCGAACATCGGTCTGATCAACTCTCTGGCAACTTATGCACGTATTAACGAATATGGTTTCGTAGAGGCACCGTATCGTAAGATTGATCATTCTGATCCGGCCAATCCGCGTGTTACAGAAGAAGTTATTTATATGACTGCGGATGAAGAAGATAACTATCATGTAGCTCAGGCGAATGAACCGCTGGATGCGGAAGGACATTTTGTCCATAAAAACGTATCCGGTCGATACAGAGAAGAAACTCAGGAATATGAAAAGACAATGTTTGATTATATGGACGTGTCTCCGAAGATGGTATTCTCTGTTGCTACAGCGCTCATTCCTTTCCTGGAAAACGATGATGCCAACCGTGCGCTGATGGGATCCAACATGCAGCGTCAGGCAGTACCTCTGATGACAACGGAGGCTCCTGTTGTCGGTACCGGTATGGAACCGAAGGCCGCTGTGGACTCCGGTGTCTGTGTACTTGCAAAACGTGCAGGTGTCGTAGAACGCGCGGAATCCAACCAGATCACAATCCGCTATGATGATGACGGTACAAGAGAAGTGTACCATTTGACAAAATTTGCAAGAAGCAACCAGAGCAACTGTTATAACCAGAGACCGATCGTTTTCAAAGACGAGCATGTGGAAGCAGGTCAGGTAATCGCAGACGGTCCTTCCACTGCAAACGGGGAACTGGCTCTCGGTAAAAACCCGCTGATCGGATTTATGACATGGGAAGGCTACAATTACGAAGATGCTGTTCTGTTGAGTGAAAGACTTGTACAGGACGATGTATATACATCAATTCATATTGAAGAATATGAAGCAGAAGCCCGCGATACAAAACTGGGACCGGAAGAGATCACAAGAGATGTTCCGGGTGTGGGCGATGATGCATTGAAGGATCTGGACGAAAGAGGTATCATCCGTATCGGTGCCGAAGTTCGTGCGGGAGATATCCTTGTCGGTAAAGTAACTCCTAAGGGAGAAACGGAACTGACAGCAGAAGAGAGACTGCTCCGTGCAATCTTTGGTGAAAAAGCAAGAGAAGTCAGAGATACATCCTTGAAAGTACCTCATGGCGAATATGGTATCGTTGTAGATGCAAAAGTATTTACAAGAGAAAACGGCGATGAATTATCTCCGGGTGTAAATCAGGCAGTACGTATCTACATCGCACAGAAGAGAAAAATTTCCGTTGGTGACAAGATGGCCGGCCGTCACGGTAACAAGGGTGTTGTTTCCAGAGTATTACCTGTAGAAGATATGCCGTTCCTTCCTAACGGACGTCCGCTGGATATCGTACTCAATCCTCTGGGTGTACCTTCCCGTATGAACATCGGACAGGTACTTGAAATTCACTTAAGTCTTGCGTCCAGAGCACTGGGCTTTAATATTGCGACACCGGTATTTGACGGTGCAAACGAAATTGATATCATGGATACATTAGATCTTGCAAATGACTATGTAAACATGGAGTGGGATGAATTTAAAGAAAAACACGGAGAAGAGCTTCTTCCGGAAGTGCTGGATTATCTGTACGAAAACAGAGATCACAGAGAACTCTGGAAGGGAGTGCCGTTATCAAGAGATGGTAAGGTAAGACTTCGTGACGGAAGAACAGGTGAGTACTTCGACAGCCCTGTAACAATCGGTCACATGCATTACCTCAAACTCCATCACCTGGTTGATGATAAGATCCATGCACGTTCTACAGGTCCATACTCTCTTGTTACACAGCAGCCTCTGGGCGGTAAAGCGCAGTTCGGCGGACAGCGTTTCGGAGAAATGGAAGTCTGGGCACTGGAAGCATACGGTGCGGCTTATACACTGCAGGAAATCCTGACAGTAAAATCCGATGATGTGATCGGTCGTGTGAAGACTTACGAAGCGATCATCAAGGGTGAAAATATTCCTGAAGCAGGTATCCCGGAATCCTTCAAGGTTCTCTTAAAAGAATTGCAGTCTTTAGGACTCGATGTACGGGTATTAAAGGATGACAATACAGAGGTAGAGGTCATGGAAACAAGCGCATACGGCGAATCAACAGATATTCGTTCCATTATTGAAGGAGACAGACATTACAGAGACGAAGAACAGAATTACGGAGCCTATGGTTTCAGCAAACAGGAATTCCAGGGTGAAGAACTTGTAAGCGTCGATGAAGAAACAGTTGAAGAATCAGATATTGAAGAATAAATCGGGAAGGAGCGCCGAAGATGCCGGAAACAGTAAATAATGAGGTTTATCAGCCAATGACTTTTGATGCAATCAAAATTGGTCTTGCGTCCCCTGATAAGATCAGAGAATGGTCTCATGGCGAAGTATTAAAACCTGAAACAATTAACTATAGAACTTTAAAACCTGAAAAAGATGGTCTTTTCTGTGAAAAAATCTTTGGACCGAGCAAAGACTGGGAATGTCATTGCGGTAAGTACAAAAAGATCAGATATAAAGGTGTTGTCTGTGACAGATGTGGTGTTGAAGTAACAAAATCAAATGTCCGCAGAGAACGTATGGGTCATATTGAACTGGCTGCACCGGTTTCCCATATCTGGTATTTTAAGGGAATCCCGAGCAGAATGGGGCTGATCCTGGATTTATCTCCGAGAATCCTGGAAAAAGTTCTGTATTTTGCTTCTTATATTGTATTAGATACAGGAAACGCAGCGGAATTACAGTATAAGCAGGTATTATCCGAAAGAGAATATCAGGATGCCAGAGAAAAATACGGCAATGAATTCAGAGTCGGAATGGGTGCTGAAGCAATCAAGGAATTGCTTCAGGCCATTGACCTGGAAAAAGAGGCTGAAGAATTAAAAACAGGCCTCACAGATGCAACAGGACAGAAACGTGCACGTATCATCAAACGACTGGAAGTTGTGGAAGCTTTCCGCGAATCCGGAAATAAACCGGAATGGATGGTAATGGATGCGATCCCGGTAATTCCGCCGGATTTACGTCCGATGGTACAGCTGGACGGCGGTCGTTTTGCCACATCTGATTTGAATGATTTATATAGAAGAATTATTAA
>JBJEMI010000097.1:0-27632 GCA_051879615.1 Lachnospiraceae bacterium | reverse complement strand
CTCAGGTTAGCGCCCCTCAGGTTAGCGTCACTCAGGTTAGCGTCACTCAGGTTAGCGTCACTCAGGTTAGCACAAATACCGCCAGGCTCACCCTTTAACCATTTCTCATGTAAAATCAAAATTTCCTTAATATTCATAGTTAAACCTCCATTTTTAACTAACTTACTTTTCTGTTACGGCCGTCTGAATAGCCGGTTTCTTTTTACCGGTCGACTTAGCGGCGGCGCGTCTCTGCTGACGGTTTTTAATTTTCTCCTCGTCCTCGGACGCGATCGTTACGATATAGACGCCCCGGAAACTGATAACCTGACCGTTAGCCTCGTCGATTACGACGTTCCAACCCTCGGCCACCTGATCAACCGAGTAAGGTACCTTAGTCCTGAACGGGACGACCTTACCGTTAGTAAACGAAATTACATTAAGATACATAGCTTTTCACCTCCTATTATCGAATATTCGTTAATCCAAGCTAAAAAATTTTACTTCTTAGAGACCTGGATCGCCTCAAACTCGGTCGAGAATACACAGCGTTTCGGGAGGATACAGCTTTTCTTACCGTTTTTCAGGACGTACAGCCTCTCTTTACGCTTATGGTAAGTACCGATAAAGGATCCGGTACATTTCCACCGATCGACCTTATTCGTCTCGGCGTTTACCGTGAATACTGTCTTATTAACCAGGCTCATAGGCTTAAACCTCCTCGACCTTATTACCGATCTCGATCAGCAGATCCTCGGCCTCGGTTTTCTTAAGACCGGCCTTAATACGCTTAACCGTCTCAGTAACGTAACCCTCGTACTTATCGGCGCTCTTAGCTCTCAGTTTCTTAAGGCCGTTTTTGATCGCCTTGATCTGAGTATCGGTCGCCTCGCCGCCCTGGTCGATCAGGTCTTTCTTTGTCTCCTGTCTCTCGGCCGCTGTAGCCGGTCTATTTGCCTTTTTACCGGCCGCCTTATCTGTTTTACCTGTCTCCGGATCCGGCTTATCTGTGACCGACTCAACGGCGTCGGCCTCGACAATATCCAAAACCAACATATAGAGATACCGGCGTACGTAGGTCTCGATCGCTCCTAGCTTCTGGATCGGATTTTTAATCATAGACTCATCGTCCCGGATCGGACTCATAAACTCGATACACTCCTCCGGATTGTCTGTATTAAAGAGCGTCAGCGTCGCCACCTCAGTACCGAAAGAAATTACATCGGCCAGGCCCAGGGAGTTATAGATTTCGGTTTTAATGGGAATAATATCCTCGAGAGTGAAGTATTTAAACTCCGCATAGATATTCTTACCACTCTTTTTAATACCGGCCTCAAGAAAGCGTTTACGCGCCTCCATGAGCTTTTCATACACATTTGAGGATCTGATATCCTCGGTCTTTTCTGCTTTTGCAGTCGCCATAACTGTTATGACCTCCTTTATTTTTTTTAATTTATTTTCGATCTTACGATCGAGATTTATATACTTATCGATCCGGCCCTTAGCCATTTCGATATAGTAATCGAGATCGAGATCGTCCACGGTTAAGACGTTCTCATTATCTGTAAACGCGTGTTCTGGACACTCGGAAACCGTGTCCTCTTTCCAGTACGGAGTAACCGGGATAGAGACCATTTTACCGGTAGCCTTATCTTTCTTACGCTCCTCGGTAACGTATTTTCTCTTAACGATCTTTCCGTATTTCGGATCTTTAACCGCGTATATCCTGTTAACCTTTTGGAGCGGCGTCAACTCTCCGTCGATATAATGATAAGATCCCTCGTAAGTACCGCCGGTCTTAACGATATTCTGAAACTTGAAAATATCAGTCTCGCCTCGGATCGTATCCTCAGGAGAGACGCCGTTAACCAGGTACTCGACAATAGCTTTATGAATGATCTGTAAAGAGTTCGTCTTAAAATCGCCGCCCTTATAAAGGGAGACGTAACCGCCCTTAGTTTTCATTTTGCCGTCTGTCTTAATACCGATATAATTATTAACGTCTTTCTGGATTACCTTAGCGAAATCGTCGCGCTCCATTTCAAAGCCGGTTATCTTACACCACTCGTCGACCGTCTGAGACGCTAGAGCGTCCTCTGAGCGATCTATAAAGAACATGATACCGTCGGTATTGATATTGATAAAATCGACCGTAGCGCACCTCTGAGCAATCATAACGATAAGCTGAGTCATAGCCAACTGATTAGTAATACATACAGACCGACCGGCCCGACGATCCGCGAGATCGTTATACTGATTAAGCATAGCGCCGTAAACCGTATTAACGACCAACTTAAGCGCCGTCGCCTTATCCTTATCTCCGGCTTTTTTCGCCGCGAGACGAGTCTCGACGAGTTTCTTATAGGCGTCCGGATCAGCCATTGAACGACTACAGTATCCGAAATTTATCATACTGTTAGGATACAGACTCGAGACGTCATAGTTTACGATCAGTCGATCCTCTGTAGCCTCAGCGGTAAACGCCGGTTTCGCACCGTGAACGCCGCCCCAGGCGTAAGTAACAGGACAACGACCGGCCGAGGTTTCGAGCCATATATCGAGCGTCATACCCTTAGACCCCTGTTTACCAGTACCAAATAGCTTAGTCGCCGGGATACTCAGATCTCGGATCTGCATAAAGAATGATAAGACCTTTTCAGGAATAAGATCCGGATCCAGGTTAGCCGGTAACTGATAATCTCTCTCGTCGTCCCTGGTAACGTGCTTAGCGTCCAGGACTCGAGCGGACAACTTAGCATTAGTAAGACCCAGGGCCTCAGACTCAGAAACGCCGTACATATTGCCGACGATCTTCTTACTCGTAATGTACTCGGATCTCTCGTTATAGAGCCTGACCGTCGCGTCGACGTCATTCTTACAGTAGCGGATCACCTCGTCCAATTCCACAGGAGTAAGCGGCCGATCTATATCGAACGGGATCGACGACTCCACGATCGGGAGGTATAGATTTCCCTCAATCGCCTTAAGGCTGATACCTTTATCGGCTATATCGTCTCTAAGGTCGAATGACTGAAACGGCTTTTTCTTAAACTGGATAAACGGGAACGCCCACGGATCACCGCCGCCGATAATAAAATCGTTATGACGTTTCACCTCGACGCTAGAGCCTCCAAGGATCATAGTAAGGACGATCCAGTCGTCGTAATGCTTATTATTGAAACCGCCGATAATAATATCCGGCTGATCCAGGAACGCCCTCAAACGATAGTTGTCGTTATGTATTACGATATGATTATTCTCAGACTCAGGATTACGAAATACGACGATCCAATCGTCCGAGAGAACCTCAATATCGTAGATATAGACCGTCAAGAGGAATCACCTCCTCGGAGAAAATCAGGCTCGAGATCTCCGTACTCGTCGAGACAACACTCGCAGACGTCCCCGTCGTGATCCGGAACCATAAGAGAACCGCAAATTTTACAATGTTTCATAAACTCGCCCCCTCAAATAATCCGTATTGTCTGTCTGTCTGTCTGTCTGTCTGTCTGTCTGTCGTTCCCAAACAAACCAACTATAAGAGGTCGCGTCCGTTCCCTTACCGGTAAAACTCGGCCGCTTATGGAGGACGTAAAGACCGTTAGGCGTCTTATCTTTCCACCAGGCGAAACGCTTATTACTCTCAAGGAAATTAGTCCTCAGTAAAAAGATTAACTTTCCGCCAGGCGCTAAGAGACTAAGAGCCTTATCAATAAACTCCTGAGCCATAGAATAAGGAGGATTACCGATAATAACGTCAAACTGGCCGACTGTATTTCCGTCGAGAAAATCTCCGATATAAATATGATCGGCGAGTCCGACTAAGTGAACGGCCTCCTCCTCTCGGAGTTCAACGGCGGATATATAATTCTCATATCCTCGAGATCTCAACGCTTTTATAATATTTCCATTACCGGCGGACGGCTCTAGGATAGAGTCCTCCGGTCTAATACCGTCGTAACTATCCAGGAAAGAATATACAGCCTCGACGGGCGTCGCGTAGAAATCTGCCTCACGTCTTACGGCTCCTCTGTTAGTGGCACTCATATAATCACCTCCCTGTTTACGAATTTTCGTTAACTCTGGTAAAAAAAAATTAAGAGTTATACTCTCGTATCATATCATTTATAACTCGTTCTATCTCTTTTGTGCCAACGGCTTGTAAGTAAACATGAGGTTTACCGTCAGGTTTTACACCTTTAACAGTCGATACCTTAATAGAACGATTTAATAATCGTCGCTTTACCTCGTTTAGTAATTTCTTATTACTCATTGGTTATATGACCTCCTATATCCCTCCATATACCGAGTAAACAGGGCCTCGCTAAAATCTGAGTAACCGGCTAAGGCTCTATATATATCGACCTCGACCGTCCCCTTAGTGAGTAAATGTATATAACTACATTTCTCTTTTTGACCTGTCCTATGGATACGGTCTCGAGACTGTTCTAATATGTTAGATCTGAGAGTCGGCTCGTAATAGATAATCGTATCAGAGGCGAAAAGGTCGATACCGGCCGCCGCCGTCTGATACTGACAGACAATAACGCGGATCCGCTTATCGTCCTGGAATTTACGCCAGATCGTTTTATCCTTTTGGTCGCCGTCCAGGGTAACAAAACGGACTTTCATTTTCCGGAGTAACTCCGAGATCTTACCGATCGAATACTTAAACTCGGCGAAAATGACAAGTTTCTTATCCTCTGGGTATCCCTCGATAATCTCCTGTAAGATCGGGATCTTATTATTACCGACCTCGATAAGCTGATCCTCGGTCTTAATATGACCGCTACATAACTGACGGAGTTTAACCAGGCGGCTAAGTGGATTTTCGGCGAGGATCTCATACTCGAGGATCGCCGACTCGGTCGCGAGTTTCTTATAGAGTCTCGGCTCTGCCTGATCGACCTTAATAACCTCGTCCGGTAATTTCTCCGGTAGATCGAGACAGTCGATTTTCTTTACTCGATAGCTGTACTCGTTAATGATCTTCTGTAACTCCTTAACATGGATATAACTACTCGGCTTATGGTACATATTTAGGATACAATAGCGATCCTGGAATACCTGATAACTACCGCCGAATATCCGGGAGTATACTCGTCCCCTCTCGAGGTACGGATCCAGGAAACAATACAGAGACCAAATATTTTCTAATTGACCGTTACCGATCGGCGTACCCGTTAGGATATACCTATACTCAGCGTTACAGGCCAGTTTTAACAGAAATTTAGATCTCTGACTCGAGCGGTTTTTAATCAGGTGAGCCTCGTCGAGAATAATACAGCCGTATTTCTTGTTATACGGACTCTTATCGCCGCCTCTCCAAACCTTATCATAATTGATAAGAGTAATTGAGGATCTTAGGATCTCCTGATCCACGGCGTTAAAGAGTTCTATATCTCTTTCCCAGGCTCCGAGGGCCGACTTAGGAGCCACGACCAACGCCTCCGAGATCGCCCCCGATCTTAACAGGTCTCGGATCCGGCACAGCGACGGGATAGTCTTACCGGTACCCTGTTCCATAAAGAGAGCGAAAAAGTCGTTAGTCCTTAAGTACGATAACGCGATCTCTTGATGTTTATACAGTTTAAGCATTATCGGCGCCGTCGCTGAAAATCATATCGACGATCTCTCTCAGGATCATACAGTTAATCAGGGCGACGATCATAAACTTAGGATCCTCGTCAGCGGCACAAGCGGCGATCTCATGGATCAACTGATCCCGACTAATTACGATAACCTCAGACTCTTTATACAATCTGTCTAAGAGTTTCATACCTCCGATAAAAACGCTCATACCGACTACCATAGCCTTTTCAGGGCCGAACTTATCGACGATATTGTCCGGAGTAATTACGTCAGAGAGATATTTCATAAACTCGTCTTTAGTAATACGCTTAGCGCCCTCAGGGATCTTAGGCTCCTGGTTTTCGTTTTTGAGTTCGATCTCTTTCAGAAGATCGACCGGTATCTTAGCGACCTGGCCGCTTTCAAAACGGACGATAGCGGTACCCATATCACCATACAAACGAGTCACCTTACCGGTACCAGTCAGTCCGCAGAAAAACGGATTATCAGAAACAACCTTAACAACACTGTTTTCTTTAATACTCATAATAATATTCCTCCATTTTGATACCTACATATCCCAACGACATAAGACCGAGAGCGATCAATAACTGAGTAACGATCTGGTTAAAAGAGATAAGATCCAGATCAGAACTACCGGCCGTACTTACCATTAAAAAGAAACCGGCGAAAAATTGAAATTGTAGGATTTTGATAGTAAATTTTTTAATCATTGGTTAAGCCTCGCGAATAATTTTTTCTACCACCTGGTAGAAATCTTTATTTTCCTCTCTGACTACATGACCGGAAATATCTCCTATTTCCGTACCGTCAGCGAGTACATGGGTTATACTCATTCGTCCGCCTCCTTAAACAGTTCCTCGAGAGTGAGTTCGCTTTTAAGGATGTCCTTAATCGCGACGGCCTCTTTAAACTGGATCGGATACTTTCCGTCGAGTTTCAGGCTCATAGTGCTAACTGTGCGGTTAATTCTCGGATCCTTAGCGATTGTTGTAAGAGTGATATTCTTACGAGCCATTTCCGCTTTTACCTCAGGATACATACTAATACCTCCTTTCGTCTTTTGTTTTTTGATATTTCAAATTGAGTTAACGAAATTACAAAAACCTTATCGAAATTACGTAACTCATGTTTTAGATTATAAACGAAAATTCGTAAATGTCAATATAATTTTTGAAATTTCGTTATGTTCGTACAGTATGCACAAAAAGTTTTCGGATTTTCGTAAATTGTTATTGAAAAATCGAAAAGAATATTGTATGATGTTTTCAAGGAGGTAATTACTATGAATATTGAGGATAGATTGAAAAGTTTAATTTTAGAACGGTACGGCTCCGTTAGAGAATTTACCATGAGCATAAATATGCCGTATTCCACATTCGATACAATTTTAAAGAGAGGGATCCAAAACGCCACCGTGTCAAACATTATAAAAATATGTGAGGCTCTTAACATAAGCGCCGACGCGTTAGCTAAAGGCGAGATCGTTCGAGTAAGTAAAGTATCCCCCAGTCTGGAAAGATCCCAGGACGTTAGCGAGATCCTGAAAAACACCAGAGAATTATTATTAAATTATGAGGGCCTTATGTTCAATGGTAAACCGGCGGACGCTGAGAGTATAAATTCTATCCTCGAGGCAATGGAAATAGGAATGGAGATAGCAAAACGGAAAAGCAACGACAAAAAAGGCGAGTGATTATTTACCATATGATTAAACGTAATGATATATCTAATATCGTTAAACAAATAACGACTTATTATCAGAGTCAGGATCCGTTTAGGATCGCTAAAGAAATGGGAGCGACTGTCTTATATGTACCGCTCAAAAATGTTAACGGATTTTATCAAAGATACCTAGATCAGGACTTAATATACGTTAATGAAAATCTTACCGAGGAAGAAAAAATTTTAGTATGCGCTCACGAACTCGGTCACATGGTTTTACACAATAACGTTAATAGTATCTTTTTAGAGAGTATTAAACAAGTCGACTCTGTTTACGAGTTAGAGGCGAACATATTCGCGTGTATGCTATTACATGAAAACCTCAATTTTAACGCCGAGATCCCCTTAATAGACTGGACTTATAACAACGATACTATCAGAAAACAAGTTATCTCTACTTTAGGAGACCTCTAAGGCACAACAGAAACCATAACAAAATCATAACAGAAACGTCTCTCATAACAAAAACGGCCCTCGGCCGCTTTCTAAGAGTACAACAAAAACTTTCTTAAACCGTGTATTTTGTTATGGTTTTGTTATACATTTTGTTATCGAATATTCGATAATTCCTTTTAAAATCTCGAATATCCGTTTTTAAAAATCGAAAAAATAAAAGACTCTATAACATAATAACATTTTCTTTCTTTATTCTTAAGAAAAATAATAATATAGGAGTATAAGAGTAATAAAAAGAAATATATAAAGAAAATCAAAAAGTTTTTGTTATTCTGTTATGCTCCTCAAAAAAATGGAGGTATGAATATGAAATTTAAGAACGTGGCTATTTACGTCAGAGTGTCGACCGATATTCAGGTCGACGGTTACTCGATCGACGAACAACTAGAGCGCCTAGAAAAGTATTGCGACGCTCACTCCTGGACGATTTACAATAAGTATATTGATCCTGGTTACAGTGG
The DNA here is from genome assembly GCA_051879615.1 of Lachnospiraceae bacterium. GTDB lineage: Bacteria > Bacillota > Clostridia > Lachnospirales > Lachnospiraceae > HGM12587. The sequence continues at coordinate 19,419 of JBJEMI010000097.1, read as the reverse complement.
ATCTAATATAGACCGTCCGGCTATGCTGAGACTAATAAAAGACGCGAGAGAAAAAAAGATCGACGTCGTCCTCGTTTACAAACTGGATCGTCTGAGCCGATCTCAGAAAGATACCCTCTATCTTATCGAGGAGGAATTTCTCCCGAACGGCGTCGACTTTATTTCTATGAGTGAAAATTTCGATACCTCGACTCCGTTCGGCCGGGCCATGATCGGAATACTCTCCGTTTTCGCTCAGCTTGAAAGAGAACAAATAAAAGAGCGTCTCGCTATGGGCCATATCGGACGAGCTAAGGCCGGTTACTGGCATGGAGGATCTAACGTCCCGATCGGATACGACTTTATCGACGGTAAGCTCGTTATTAACGAGTATGAGGCTTTACAGATCCGCCTTATCTATAAAATGTTCCTGGATGGCGAGACGATCCACGGAATCACCCGATATATGAACGAGCATTATACTAACAAATACTCGAGTTACAAAGACTCCTCTCAGACCGGCGTTATTCTCAGAAATAGGCTCTATATCGGTAAGATTAAATATAAGGGCCAGGAGTACGACGGCGCTCACGAGCCGATCATAGACGAGGAAACCTTTAACAGGGTACAGGAGCGCTATAGAGAAATCTCGAGTAAGTGGAACGATCAATATCGATCACCATTTAAAGGTAAACACCTCCTGAGCGGTCTCATCTTTTGTGGTAATTGCGGCGCTCGTTATTTTGTATGGTCGAGTAGATCTCGAAAGAACGGCGAGAGGTACGCTTACTATAAATGTTATTCCAGGGACGGAAATAGCCAAATGAAAAAAATGGACGGCTGTAGAAATCCAAACTACAGAGTCGAAAAACTAGATCAGGTTATCCTCGACGAGATCAAAAAATTAAAACTAGATCCCGGCTATATTGACAGAATCATAGCGGCCAATCGTCAGGCTCCGAAAAAGGAGGACGATACTCTCAGAGTATTAGAGAAAAGACTACAGGAGATTGATACTCGGATCAATAAGTTAATGGATCTGTATACTTTAGGGACTATCCCTCTTTCAGATATTGGAGATCGTATTTAACCCTTGTATGAGGAAAAGGCTCAGATCCAGGCGGACATAGAGGAGCGAGGTAAAGAAAAGAAAATACCGGACGTTCTCTCCGTAACAGATACTCAGGAGATACTAGACCGGTATATAGACGGCATAGATACGGCGGATCTCGATACTAAAAGAAACTTAGTACAGGCTCTTATTAAGAAAATCGAGATCGGAACTAAGCCGAATACTTTAAAAATCTATTGGAAATTCGTATAAAAGATATTAACCTAAATCGTGGGTATGGTTTCATAGCTGCCACAAGCATAAAGTCTGCCGGAAAAACATAGTTTCCGCCGACTCTGGAAATCTGTACCCTTCGATCCTCCAGCGGCTGCCGCAGCGCCTCCAGCACATTTTTCGGCATTTCCGTGATCTCGTCGATAAACAGACAGCCATGGGCTGCCAGACTGATCTCACCGGGATGAGGCTGTTTTCCGCCTCCTACCATTGCTGCCACGGAAAGGGTATGATGGGGCGCACGAAACGGCCGTTCACTGATCAGTGCGTCTGTTTCAGGAAGCAGACCGCAGACGCTGTAAATCTTTGTCACCTCGAGACTTTCTTCTCTGGTCATTTGGGGCAGGATCGTGGGAATCCGACGGGCGATCATGGTCTTTCCTGATCCCGGCGGGCCGATCATCAGAAGATTCAGCATACCGGCTGCGGCGATCTTCACCGCCTGCTTCACACTTTCCTGACCGCGGATCTGTGAAAAATCCGGTGCTTCCCCTTCCGCTTCCATTTTCCGGCAGAAATTCTCCTTTTCTGACACATAGCGGTTCTGAACGATCAGCTTCATCGCCTCTTTCAGTGTGGATACGCCGATACACTCGATGCCTTCGATGATCCTTCCTTCCTGAACATTCTCTTTCGGTACTACGCAGGCACGGCACCCCATCTGTTTCGCCATTTCCACCATCGGAAGTACCCCTTTGATCCTGCGAAGGTCGCCGTTTAATCCCAGTTCTCCCAAAAACAGTACACCCTGAGTGTATTCCTGGGGAAACATACCCAGGCTGCACAGCATGGAGACGGCGATTGCCAGATCAAACCCTGTCCCTTCCTTCTTCATGTCTGCCGGTGATAAATTGACCGTAATCTTTTTCGGCGGAATACAGATTCCTGTATTTTTCATAGCTGTTCTGACACGGTCGGCAGACTCTTTTACAGCAGATGCCAGATAACCGACCATGATCATCGCCGGCAGTCCATCGGAAATATCTGTTTCTACCAGAACAGGTACACCGGTGATCCCCCTGACATCTGCAGACAAAATACTGCTAAACATCCTATTCCTCTTTTCATTTTTACTCTTATCATTTTAGTGGATATTCTCGATGGAACCATCGAAATAGATTTTGGATAGATACATTTTAACAGATTGCTGTATTAAAAACAACTTTTTAGTTTCTCCAATGCCATCTTTTCAATTCTGCTGACATAGGATCTGGAAATACCCAGCTTTTGTGCGACCTCCCGCTGGGTATACTCCTTTCCTCCATACAGTCCGTACCTCATACAGATCACTGTCTGCTCCCGCTGATTGAGAAGCTCCGGTATTTTATCGTATATTCTCCTGGTTTCTTCCTTTCGAAGCATCAGCTCAAAAGCCTCCGGCTCCTGCACCTCCATGATGTCCAGCAGATGAATCTCATTGCCTTCCTTATCCGTACCGATCGGCTCGTAATAGGAAACTTCCCTGCCCAGCTTCTTGCGTGCACGAAAATACATGAGAAGCTCATTCTCAATGCACCTGGCCGCGTAGGTCGAAAGTCTTCCTTTTTTATAATCCACGGTATCGATTGCCTTGATCAGGCCGATCGTACCGATGGAAAGCAGATCCTCGATATCCGTTTCCGGATTCTGATATTTTTTAACCAGATGAGCAACCAGTCTCATATTGTGAAGGATCAGCATTTCTCGTGCTGCCCCATCTCCCTCCCGGCTCTTTTTCAAACAGGAGATTTCTTCTTCTACCGTCAAAGGATTGGGAAATGTTTTCAAAAAAAGCACCTCAAAGGGGAATTACTACAGTCTATGTAGAATTCACCATTGAAGTGCCTTTCCTAAAATCTGAAATTTATTCTTCTTTTCTGCGCAGAATATCATACTGATCCAACGTTACTCCCAGATCAATATAGAGCACCTGCTTCGGATGCGGGCAGCTTTCCATCAAAGTTCCCTTTTCGTCATAGATCGCTTTTACCGTAACCTCCGGATTTTCTCCGTTTGGCTTCATAACTTCGATCACTTCTCCCACCGAGAATTTATTTCTCTGTTCAATGCGATAACAGCCCTGTTCATTCTGTTCGCCCACAATCCCCAGATAAGTATACTCTTTTACATAAGTATTGCTGTCATAGATCTGTGTGGTTTCATCCGGTTTTCCATAGAAAAAGCCGGTCGTGAACTGCCGGTACGTACAGTTCGAAATCTGTTCCAGATACCATGGCATATTCTTCTCATATTTTTCCGGTGATTCCAGGTAATCATCGATGGCCTTGCGGTAGGTTCTCGCAACAGTCGCCACATAAAGAGCCGTCTTCATGCGTCCTTCGATCTTTAAGGAATCAATCCCCGCGTCGATCAGATCCGGAATATGTTCGATCATACAGAGATCCTTGGAATTGAAAATATACGTACCTCTTTCATTTTCATAAACCGGCAGATATTCTCCCGGACGTGTTTCTTCTACCACCGCATATTTCCAGCGGCACGGATGGGTACAGGCACCCTGATTGGCATCCCTGCCTGTAAAATAATTGCTGAGCAGACATCTTCCGGAATAAGAGATACACATTGCACCGTGGATGAAGGTTTCGATCTCCATCCTGTCCGAAATGTGCTCTCTGATTTCTTTAATTTCCTTCAGAGAAAGCTCTCTTGCGGATACCACACGGGTCGCCCCCATTTTTTCCCAGAAACGGTATGTTTCATAGTTTGTATTATTGGCCTGTGTACTGATGTGGGCGTCAATTTCCGGACAGATTTCTCTGGCCAGCATAAACATCCCCGGATCGGCAATGATCAGTCCGTCAGGCTTCATCTCTTTTAATTCTTTAAAATATTCCCTGGCACCTTCCAGATCCTGATTGTGAGCCAGAATATTCGCAGTTACATAGACTTTGACGTCATGCTCATGGGCAAATTCAATTCCGGCCTTCATCTCTTCCGGTGAGAAGTTTTTCGCCTTCGCACGAAGCCCAAATGCCTCACCGCCGATATAAACCGCATCTGCCCCGAAAATAACCGCAGTCTTCAAGACCTCCAGACTGCTGGCGGGTACTAATAGTTCAGGTTTTCTCATTTTTTTACTCCTACAGTTTCTTTATACTCAAAGTCACCCCATCGCCCAACGGCAGCAGAGAAGTTGTCAGCTGCTCGTGATGTGTCAGGGTATAGAGATACTCCCGCATTCTGCTGTGAATCGTACGGTTTCTGCGTTCCACTGCAAAACGGGACTGAATGATATCTCCGTCCTGCAGCACATTATCGGAAAGAAGCACTCCCCCCGGTGCAAGAATTCTTAAGATTTCAGGCAGAAAATGAATATACTGCCCCTTGGCCGCATCCATAAAGATAAAATCATACGGACCTTCCAGTGTCCCCAGAAATTCCATGGCATCCCCTTCCAGCAATGTGATCTGATGCTCTTTTCCCGCACGCCTGAAATTCTCTTTTGCAATCGGAATTCGAGGCTCGTACTTTTCGATTGTCGTAATATGGCAGTCTTCATCGACGTGTTCACTCATCAGCAATGCAGAAAATCCGACTGCTGTTCCGACTTCAAGAATCGCTTTCGGACGTTTCATTTCCAGAAGTGTGCGAAGGAAGCTCTGGGTTTCCTTACGAATGATCGGCACATCGTCCGCCAGCGCCTCTTCCTCAATTTGGTTAACCAATGGACTGTTGCCTGCATCCAGGGAATGAATATAGACAGCCATTCTCTCATCTATGATCATTTTTTGTCTTCCTTCTCTGTACCATCCAGTACCTCCAGGATTTCCTTCGGCGTCATGGATGTATTCAGTTCATATTTTCCGGCCTTCACCGTATCATCGAAATCCAGTACCTTCATCTGTACTCTGAAGATTGCGGCATCTTCTACTATACCGTTTTCTTCCAGGAATCTGGCCAGATCTTTGCTGGAAACATCCTTCTTCAGTTCAAGGGAAACGTTTCTGCCCGGCGCCTCCTCCATGGACTCCTGATAAAAGACTGCATGACTGTAGACATAGGCCATCTGTCCCAGACGAACGATTCCCAGCATGATCACAACGATCAAAACAACTTTGATAAATATTTTGACAACCTGCAGGACAGCCTTGTTTGTGTTCATCGGATTCCTCCTGTAGTCTCTCTCCTATACCTCCATAATAATCGGAAGGATCATAGGACTTCTCTTTGTCTTTTTCCAAAGATACTCATTTAAGGTATCTTTCATTACATTTTTCAGCTTGCCCCAGTCAGAAATACCTCTGGAAAGACATCCTTCCAGCGCATCTTCCACGATTGAACGGGCTTCTTCAATCAGCAGCTCTGATTCTCTTACATAGACAAAACCTCTGGATACAATATCCGGTCCTGCCAGAATCTGATTGCTGTATTTTTCCAGTGTGAGTACAACGATCAGGATACCGTCTTCTGCCAGATGCTGTCTGTCACGAAGTACGATATTTCCAACATCTCCGACACCCAGTCCATCCACATAAATCTCACCGGTCTGAACATGGTCTACAACCTTCGCGCTTTCATCACAAAGCTCCAGTACATCTCCGGAAGACATAATGAATATATTTTCTTTATCAATACCCAGCTGTTCCGCAAGACCTGCATTTGCTTTCAGATGACGGTATTCACCGTGCACCGGAATCGCGTATTTCGGACGTACCAGAGAATAGATCAGCTTCAGTTCTTCCTGACAGGCATGGCCTGAAACATGGGTATCCTGGAAAATAACCTCCGCTCCCCGAATGGATAACTCGTTGACGACCTTGGAAACGGCTTTTTCATTTCCCGGAATCGGTGTAGAAGATAAGATCACGACATCCCCCGGCATGATCCGCACTTTTCTGTGAGTTCCATTGGACATTCTGGACAGGGCTGCCATGGATTCTCCCTGGCTTCCGGTCGTAATGAGTACCGTCTGCTCTACCGGATAATTCTTCAACTGTTCGATATCGATCAGGATGTTGTCCGGAATGGAAATATAGCCCAGCTCCTGTGCAATAGAAATGGTATTGACCATACTTCTTCCTTCGATAACTACTTTTCTTCCGTTTTTATAAGCGGAATTGATGATCTGCTGTACACGGTCTACATTGGAAGCAAAAGTAGCAACAACGATCCTCCGATCCGGATGATCCGAAAAAATAGAGTCGAAAGTCTTTCCGACTGTTTTTTCGGAGCTGGTAAAGCCCTTTCTTTCTGCATTCGTACTGTCTGACATCAGTGCCAGAACACCCTTTTTACCGATTTCACCGAAACGCTGCAGATCGATCGCATCTCCGAATACCGGTGTATAGTCCACTTTAAAGTCTCCGGTATGAACTACGATTCCGGCCGGCGAATAAATGGCCAGCGCAGAGGCATCGCCGATACTGTGATTTGTCTTAATAAATTCAATGCGGAACTGCCCAAGGTTGATCGACTGTCCGTGCCTTACCACCTTGCGCTTCACACTTTTCATCATGCCATGTTCCTTCAGTTTGCTTTCGATCAGTCCCATCGTCAGCTTGGTAGCATAGATCGGAGCATTGATTTCTTTAAATACATACGGGATCGCGCCGATATGATCTTCATGTCCATGCGTGATCACAAATCCCTTTACCTTTTCAATATTGTTCTTTAAATAGGTAACATCCGGTATTACCAGATCGATCCCCAGCATATCATCCCCAGGGAAAGATAATCCGCAATCGACAACCACAATACTGTCTTCATACTCAAACGCAGTGATATTCATGCCGATCTTCTCTAATCCGCCCAATGGAATGATGCGCAATTTTGAATGATTCTTTTTTTTCAACTAGCTTTCCTCCTTATTCAATTTTCCGCTCTCATAAAAAGGCCTTCTTTCGAGGCCTTCAAAGATTACCGTTCGATGTCGATGTCATCCAGCATCTGTTCGAATACCCGGAATACACTGTCTAATTCCTGTTCGTCTTCTACGAACTCAAACACTGCATCTTCAGAATCCGCGTCAGAAGTATCTTTCATAATCATACATTCCGCGTCATCCTCTTCCGAATCTGTTACCAGAATATAATCCACTCCACCGATACGTGTTTCTTCCAGAACATAAAATTCTATGTCTTCTTCCTGTTCTTCTGAAAAAAATGTGATTTTTTCCATATTAATTAAAACTCCTTGAATCCAAATAGCCCTGTAATATATATACAGCAGCCAGCATATCTACATATTTGCTTCTGTCTTCTCTGCGAACCTTTCCTTCTATCAGAGTCCGGTTTGCTTCTACAGTTGTCAGTCTTTCATCCCACATCACAACATCCAGACCTGTTCTTTTCATCAGCATTTCCTTGAATTCCAATGATTTCTCAGCCCTGTCACCAATTGTATTATTCATATTTTTCGGGAATCCGAGCACGATCAGCTCCACATCATATTCTTTGATGAGTGCTTCGATCCGTGCCAGTGTCTGACGCAGCTTGCTTTCTTTCTCACGTCTGATGATCTCAATCCCCTGCGCAGTAATTTTCAGCGGATCACTGATGGCTACACCTACTGTCTTCGAACCGTAATCCAGGCCCATAATTCTCATAAATGTCCCTCACAAATCCTGCTATTTCTTTTCCACTCTGCTCTCAATATATACCTTGAGAAGTTCTTCTACCAACTCATCCCGTTCTACCTTAGAAATCAGACTTCTGGCATTTTTATGACTCGTAATATAAGTAGGATCTCCCGACATAATATAGCCCACGATCTGATTTACCGGGTTATATCCTTTTTCTGTCATTGCCTGATACACTTCTTTTAAGATATCTCCTACCTGTAATTCCTGTTCTGTCTGAACCTTAAAGTATTGTGTGTTTTCAAGATTTCCCATGTTTTCCCCTCGTCTCCAATATAATGTCATTCCGCTCTTGCAGCTGCCTATAGATGTTTAAAGTATAATACAGATTAACCCAAAAAACAAGATAGCAAATATGCGGGGAACAAATCCCCGCATATCGTTCTGTACATCTGTTCTTTAATTCTTATCTGTACTGCTCCTGTAAAACCGAAAGAGAAACGGTGCACAGGCAAAGGCTGTCAGGATATCCGATGCTGCCTGTGTAATCTCAACTCCCGTCAGTCCCATCATCTGCGGAAGAAGATAAATCAGAGGAATGAAAAAGATTCCCTGACGCATTGCTGACATCACTGTCGCTTTCCACGATTTTCCGATCGACTGAAAGGTCATATTGGAAACAACACCGATCGGGAGAAGCGGCATACTGAAAGCCTGTGCTCTCAGTGCCGCAGTTCCGATTTCACGAACAGCCGGATCATCCGAAACAAACATCTGAAGAAGCCACGGGGCCAGCAGATACACAATGACCGCTGCCAGCGACATCCCGATCGTCGCTGTTTTCAGCGTAAAACGGATCGATTCCTTGACTCTTGCGGACTCCTTCGCACCATAGTTATAGCCGATGACCGGCTGGAACCCCTGTCCGAAACCAATCATCACCGAGAAAATGATCATGAAAATCTTGCCGACGATCGCCATTCCGGCAACCGCTGCATCCCCGTAAACTGCTGCCTGAACATTCAGCTGTACAGAAGCCGCGCTGGCCAGACCCTGTCGGCAAAAGGAAGGCAGACCGTTTTTGATGATCTGCAGATAAGTGACCGGTCTCCCGGATACACGGTGGATCCCCAGTTTCGTGATCGTTTTTCCGCTGAGGAAACAGGCTAACAGGATACAGAAGCTGACAAGCTGACTGATCGCTGTGGCAATTGCTGCTCCCGCAATTCCCAGATCAAATACAAAGATAAACAGAGGGTCCAGAATGATATTCAGAACTCCCCCTGCGGTAATTCCGATCATGGCAAATTTAGCTCGGCCTTCTGAACGTATAATATTATTCAGTACAAAGGAGGAGCCCATCACCGGTGCCGCCATCAGAATATATCTGGCGTAATCTCTGGCATAAGGAAGAATTGTCTCAGATGCGCCCAGCAGTCTCATCAGACCATCGATCTTCCATTCTCCGAAAACCGTCAGCAGAATTCCGAGAACGATCGTCGTATAGAAGGCACTGGCACCTACCTCGATGGTTTTTTTCTCATCATTTGCTCCCAGCAGTCTCGAGATCCAGCTCCCGCTGCCCATTCCAAACGTAAATCCGACCGCCTGAATCATCGCCATCAGAGAAAACACGATTCCCACTGCTCCCGAAGCACTGGTTCCCAGTTTCGAAACAAAGAAGGTATCTGCCATATTATAAACCGATGTTACCAGCATACTGATGATCGTCGGGACGGACAGACTCATGATCAGTTTTCCTATCGGTGCTTCTGTCATTCTGCTTCTCTGCTGTTCCTGCTGCATCTTGCTACCTCTGTCTTTCTTCTCCTACTAAAACGGTGTCCTTCAAAAATCCTTTTGCCTCTACCATGACAAAACGGTTTGCCAGATCTTTCTCCGTCTTCACTGCCAGACGGATATATTCCTTTGTATGACCGCAGAAATACCGTACACCATCTGCAATGATTTCTTCTTCCATCAGTACTTCCATCGTCTGCCCTATGTGGGCCTCCAGATATGCTCTGCAGTTTTCTTCATTTAACTTCAAAAGTACATTACTGCGTTTCGTCTTGACAGGATCCGGAACCTGATTTTCCATTTTAGCTGCTCTTGTACCTTTTCTCACAGAATACTTGAAAATATGGGTCTCGAAAAAGTGAATCTTCTCAAGAAATGCCTCACATTCCGCAAACTCAGCTTCTGTTTCACCTGCAAATCCCACGATCACATCTGTCGTCAGCGCCGGATTGTCAAAGTGCCTGCGAAGTCTCTTACACACTTCATAATATTCTTCCGCAGTATATTTTCTATTCATTCGTTTCAATGTTTCATCACAGCCGCTCTGCAGCGACAGATGAAAATGAGGACAGATTTTGGAAAGCCCTGCAATTGTTTCAACAAACTCTTCCGTCATGATCCGCGGTTCCAGAGAACCGAGGCGGATTCTTTCGATGCCGTCCACTGTATGAATCTTTTGAATCAGAGACAGCAGATTTTCATCCTCCAGATCCACACCATAGGAACTCAGATGAATTCCCGTAAGTACGACCTCTCTGTAGCCGGATTTCGCCAGACGAAGTACCTCTTCCATGACATCATCCGCTCTTCTGCTTCTGACGCGGCCTCTTGTAAACGGAATAATGCAGTAGCTGCAGAACTGATTGCAGCCATCCTGCACTTTCACATAGGCTCTCGTATGCTCCGCTGTCTTTTTCAGCGACAGCTCTTCGTATTCGCTTGTATGATTAATATCAATCATTGCCTCTGTTTTTTCACCGCTGACATGCTCTTTCTCATAAGCCTCCAGAATTTCGATCAGATCCTTCTTGCAGTTGTTTCCGATCACAATATCGATCACTTCATCCACCTGCTGATTCGTCTCTTTTCCGGCCTGTACATAACATCCCGCAGCTACGATCACAGCCTGCGGATTCATTTTCTTCGCTCTGTGAAGCATCTGTCTGGACTTTCTGTCAGCAACATTTGTCACAGTACACGTATTAATTATATAGATATCTGCCCCCGGAGCAAACGGTACGATCTCGTATCCCGCCTCCTCCAGCATCTGCTGCATGCTCTCTGTTTCATAAGCATTTACCTTACATCCCAGATTATGCAGCGCAACTTTTTTCGTCATAGACCCTGTTCTTCCTTCCTCAGGTAAATTATATTTAATCATTTCTTAATAAGTTTCTTTATTGACTTTTATTTCCAATATGGTAAGATTGTTTTATAAAGTGAATGGAGGTATTGTGAAATGAAAACTGTACAGATTTCCTTAAATTCTATCGACAAAGTAAAATCTTTCGTGAATGACATTACCAAATTTGATAATGACTTCGATTTGGTGTCCGGCAGATATGTAATCGATGCGAAATCCATCATGGGAATTTTCAGCTTAGATTTATCCAAGCCGATCAACTTAAATGTACACGCTGACGGAAGTAATTTATCAGCGATCATGGACGCATTAAAACCATATATCATTCAGTAATTGAATCACCGGTGTTTACACGGGAAACTCGCCTTTGTCATGCGGGTTTCTTTTTATTTGGCACAAAAGATATCAGCGAAACCGGAATGCCTGCATTCCGGTTTCGTGCTGTTTTATTAGTCTACCAGAATAGTCTCTACAGTATTCATCGCTTCTTCATAGAGCTCCGCGATTTTTTCTTCCAGATGTGTTTCTGATTTTCTGATGATATTAATATTCGGTTTCGTTACCGGATGCTTTGCCACGAAGATCGTACAGCAGTCTTCGTACGGTAAGATCGATGTTTCATAAGTATCAATGTTTTTTGCAATCGTAACGATATCCTCTTTATCAAAACCGATCAGCGGTCTGAATACCGGCATGGTACATACTTCATTTGTTGCAGCGAGACTCTGGACGGTCTGACTTGCTACCTGTCCGATACTCTCACCGGTAATCAGGGCCATCGCTCCATCCTTTTTCGCCAGATCCTCTGCAATTCTCATCATATAGCGGCGCATGATGATCGTCAGCTCTTCATGCGGACACTGGTCATAAATATAGAGCTGAATATCCGTAAAGTTTACGATATGCAGGCGGATCGGTCCCGTATATTTGGCAACCTGCTTTGCAAGATCCACAACCTTCTGTTTTGCCCGTTCGCTTGTATAGGGCGGTGCATGGAAATAGGTCGCATCGATGCGGACACCGCGTTTTGCGATCATATAGCCTGCTACCGGACTGTCAATACCGCCGGATAAAAGCAGCATGGCTCTTCCGTTTGTACCGATCGGCATTCCTCCCGGCCCCGGAATTACTTCTGAATACAGATAAATATCCCTGCGTACCTCAATGACCATGTTGATATCTGGATGATGCACATCTACCTTCATTTCCGGGAATGCATCCAGAATCCTTCCGCCCATTTCCATGTTGATCTCCACGGAATCCATCGGATAGCTCTTCTTGGCACGGCGTGCATTTACCTTAAAAGTTCTGTTTTTATCCGGATACATTTCATCGATATATTTTAAAACCGCTGCGGATAAATCTTCAAATCCTGTATCCTCCACGATCACAACCGGACAGATTCCGACGATGCCGAAAACCCGTTTCATAGCTGTTACCGCTTCGTCGTAATCATAGGTTTCACTTTCAACAAATACGTAAATACGTCCCTGTTCTTTTTCTACACGGAAAGTGCCCTCTGCCTCTGTCAGAGCACGCCTGATGCTTGCAACCAGGGCATCTTCAAACAGATATCTGTTCTTTCCTTTAATGGCAATTTCACCATATTTGATCAAAAATGCTCGAAACATTCTACTCCTCCATTTCATCTATCGTCTGGCATATCTTCTGAGCATCGGCAATACCTCTTCCAGTACTCCGATACAGTAATCAATCTCTTCCCTTGTGGTATGCACACTGAAGCTGAACCGCAAAGTACTGTCCAGCAGTTCCTTCGGTACACCAATACTTTTGAGTGTTGCACTGACCGCCGGCTTATTGGATGCACAGGCACTCCCCGCAGAAACATAGATTCCTCTTTCCTCCAGTGTATGAAGCAATACCTCACTTCGGATGCCCGCAAAGCTCACACTCACGATATGCGGTGCTGAATCTCTCCCTGTCATTCCATTGATCGTAATCTGATCCAGGGTCCGGATCTTTTCCGTAAAATACGCTTTCAGCTGATAGAGCTTTTCTGTCTTGTTTTCAAAATCCGTATAGATTTCCTTCGCAGCCTCTGCCATTCCCGCAACTCCCGGAACATTTTCCGTACCGGAACGCAGATTTCCCTGCTGTCCCCCGCCAAACAGAATCGGTCTGATCTTTACCTTCTGATCGCAGTACAGAAAGCCGACACCCTTCGGTCCGTGAATCTTGTGACTGCTGACTGAGAGCAGATCAATTCCCAGCTTTTTCGGATAAATGCGGTATTTTCCATAAGCCTGGATCGCATCCACATGAAACAGCGTCGCCGGATTATTTTCCTTTATGATCTTCCCGATCTCTCCGATCGGTTCCACAGCTCCGATCTCATTATTGACATACATAACAGAAACCAGCATCGTATCCGGCCTTAACGCTTCCTTTAACTGCTCCGGACTGATATGACCGTTTCGGTCGACCGGAAGGTACGTCACCTCATAGCCTTCTTCTTCCATATGTTTCATCACATTTCCGACAGACGGATGTTCGATCTGTGTCGTAATGAGATGTTTTCCCATACGGTGATTGGCCGCTGCACACCCCATAATCGCCAGATTGTTGCTTTCCGTTCCGCCGGATGTAAAGATCAGTTCTTTTCCCTGAACCTTTAATGTTTTGGCAATGATCTCTCTTGCCTCTTTGATATAGTTTTCCGCTTCTACACCTTTCTGATGCATGGCAGACGGATTTGCGTAATCCACCTCCATCAACTGCACCATCTTCTCTACGACCTTTGGTTCGCAGCATGTAGTTGCCGAATTATCTAAATAAGCCTGCATATTTCTCCTCTTTTATGATTCTTCCAATAAATACATCAGAATCGACAGCGTTGTCAGTCCCGCAGTCTCTGTTCTTAAAATTCTGCGTCCCAGTGTAACCGGAACAGCCCCTGCTTCTCCGGCAAGTTCCACTTCCGACTCTTCAAATCCGCCCTCCGGACCAATGTAGATTCCCACCGACATGCCCCGTTCAATTTTCGAGAACACCTCTCTCGTGCCATCCATTCCTCTGGCACATTCATACGGAATCACACAGATATCCAACTGCCTTCCGTATTCCACTGCCTGTGCAAAGCTCATGACCTGTGAAATCTCCGGAACGATCATTCTGCCGGACTGCTTGGCAGCACCTTCGGAAATACTCTGCCAGCGTTTGATCTTCGCTGCTTCCTTCTTCGCATCCAGCTTGACGATCGTACGCTTTGTTGCCACAGGAATCACCTGATAAACACCAAGCTCCACCGCCTTTTGAATGATCATTTCCATTTTATCCGACTTCGGGAGTCCCTGGAACAGATAGATTTTGGAAGCCAGTTCGCTGGTTCCCTGTTCCTTCCACAGGATCTTTGCCGTCACTTCCTGCTTATCCAGTGTATCCACTTCGCAGTGATAAAACACACCGTTTTCATCTGCCGCCGTAAAGGCCTCACCGCTTCTCATACGAAGTACATTTTTCATATGATTGACATCGTCTCCCACAATCGTCAGTGTGTCTGACGATGCCTGTCCTGACGTAATAAAAAAATGGCTCATATTCTTACCCGTTTTTTCTGGCCGTGACAGAAACCCACTCGCCCTGGTAGGTAACCTCCAGCACTTCCAGACCTGCTGCCTTCACGGCTTCCACAACTGTTTCTTCCTTATTATCTATGATTCCGGAGGTAATATAGAGTCCTCCTGTCTTCATCTGATTCACAATGACCGGTGTCAGCGGCACCAGTACATCTGCCAGGATATTTGCAACAACAATATCGTATCTGTCATAGCCGACTCTGTCCTGAACCTCCTGATCATCGATGATATTTCCGATCATGACTTCGAACTGATCTTTCGAAATACCGTTGACCTGCGTATTTTCTTCCGTGGCTGTGATGGCACACGGATCCAGATCTGTACCCACGGCACTTTCCGCACCCAGCTTCAATGCAACGATAGAAAGTATTCCGCTTCCGCAGCCAACGTCCAGAAGCTTTGTCTGAGGCGTTACATACTTTTTCAGCTGACGGATACAAAGCTGTGTCGTTTCATGCATTCCTGTACCGAATGCAGTCCCTGGATCGATCTGAATCAGTAATTTTTCCTGATCCTCCGGTTTTACTTCTTCCCATGACGGTTTGATCAGAATATCATCCACATAGAACTGATGGAAATATTCCTTCCAGTTATTGATCCAGTCCTTATCCTCTGTCTCGGAGGCTGTGATCGTACCTTCTCCGATATCCATCCACCGGGAAATTTCCTCCAGCCCCTCTCTGACCTTCGCAAGCATTTCCTCCTGGTCTGTTTCCGGCTCCAGATAAAAGCTGATATAGGCCGTTCCGTCATCATCCCCGAAATCCGGCAGAATATCTACAAACATCTGTGCTTTATCACGCTCTGTCAAAGGTACCTTGTCTTCAATTTCAATCCCTTCGATCCCGACATCCATCATCATGCTGCTGATGATATCCTCTGCCTCCGAACGGGTCTTTAATGTATATTTATTCCATTTCATAAATCATAACTCCTTTTGCGGTTTTCTGAATACTGCCGCCGATGATAAATCTTTGCATACGTATTAATCATAACATTTTTCAATATTCATGGCAACAAAAAAGAGATACCGTTTCCGATATCCCTTTCAATCCTGTTTTATAATTTACTGTACCCGTAAGCATTGACGATCGCATCAAGCTTCTGTTTATTCTTACAATACGGACAATCCTTCATTTTATAGATTCCGTATCCCGGAATATCCCGATCCGTAAAAATAGAATTCACTTCGTGATTCCCTACCTTCGGTGTCGCACTGAAGATTGCACTGATCCCCGCAATCTTTCCGCCGTAATACTCAATACATTCCACGCTCTGGAAGATCGTTCCGCCGGTAGATGCGGAAGCTACTAATAAAAGTACATTCTTGCCCCTGATCATCATTTCCATATTATCCCGGAAAACCATCTGTCCGCCGGTTCCCACTTCAGGAGATACAACATAAATAGTCTTATGTGCGTTCATGGACATGATACCGTTTCTCGTCAGTTTATCTGCCAGATAAGCTCCGATGACTTCACAGCCTTCCATACAGAGGATCGTATCTACGATCGTTGTATTCACATATTTGTCAGCCAGAATATTTGCCGCTCCCATTGCTTCACTTCTTCTTGCTTTGATCGTAGAAAAATCAATATATTTCGTAATATGAGAATGAACGGTTGCGAAATGGCCTTCATAAACCTTCAAAATAACGTTCGGATCCAGTTTTGAAACATATTTTTTCATGGTATCTTCAAAAGCTGCCATAGGAAATACCCCCTGTCGTATAATTTTCTGATATCCAGATTTTAACATATCTCAGCTTAATTTAATAGCACTTTTCACAGTTTTTTTCAGTTCTTTCATGCTTTTTCGGCATTTTATACAACTACAGCAACAGTCACCGGCAGCGTGAGCTTTGATAAGAGCAGGTTGATACCATGATGTAATAAAGCAAAAGGGGCGTGCCTTTCGGCACACCCCCGGATAGCTGTTAATTATTCAGCACCGTGTAATGCTTTTAATCTGTTCAGATATTCATATCTGTTCTTAGCAGCTTCTTCTGATTTAGCGAAGAGTTCTGCAGCACGGTCCGGATTAGCACGTTTCAGAGCATTGTAACGAACCTCTCCGTCAAGGAACGCCTGGTAATCTTCTGTAGGTTCTTTAGAATCTAAGATGAAGGCATCCTGTCCTGCTTCTTTCAGAGCCGGATTGAATCTGAAGCAATGCCAGTAACCGCATGCTACTGCGCTGGCTTCTTCTGTCATAGCTTTGCTCATACCAACTTTGATACCGTGGTTGATACATGGAGCGTAAGCAATGATTAATGATGGTCCCGGATAGCTTTCAGCTTCTGCGATCGCTTTTACACACTGGTTGTAATCAGCGCCCATAGCGATCTGAGCAACATATACATAACCATAGCTCATTGCAATGCTTGCAAGGTCTTTCTTCTTAACATCTTTACCGCCGGCTGCGAACTGAGCGATTGCACCTACCGGTGTCGCTTTCGAAGACTGTCCGCCTGTGTTGGAGTAAACTTCTGTATCGAATACCATGATGTTGATATCTTTTCCGGAAGCTAATACGTGGTCAACACCACCGAAACCGATGTCGTATGCCCATCCGTCACCACCGAAGATCCACTGGGATTTCTTAGCAAGGTAATCTTTTTCTTTTAAGATTTCCTGAGCTTTTTCACATCCGCATGCTTCTAATGCAGCTACTAATTTATCTGTAGCGGCACCGTTTGTAGCGCCGACTGAGAATGTATCCAGCCATTCCTGAGCTGCTGATTTTACATCTTCTTTTTCAGCAGTTTCTGCTAACGCTTCAACTTTTGTTTTTAATCTGTCACGGATAGCTTTCTGAGCAAGACTCATACCATAACCAAATTCAGCAGCATCTTCGAATAAGGAGTTAGACCAGGCCGGTCCCTGACCCTTAGCATTTACTGTATATGGTGTTGATGGTGAGGAGTTCGCCCAAATAGAAGAACATCCTGTTGCATTAGCGATGTACATTCTGTCACCGAATAACTGTGTGATCAGTTTTGCGTATGGTGTTTCGCCGCATCCTGCACAAGCTCCTGAGAACTCAAGTAACGGAGTCTTGAACTGGCTGCCTTTTACTGTAGCTTCTTTGAATTTAGCGATAACATCTTCTTTTTCCGGTAATGTGATTGCATAATCAAAGTATTTCTGAAGGTCTGCGTTTGCTTCCATGTTTTCCATAGCAATTGCTTTTGCACCCTTCTTGCCCGGACAAACATTGACACAGGAACCACATCCTGTACAGTCAAGAGCAGATACAACGATGGCAAATTTCTTATCTGCCATACCTGTCATATCCATCATCTTCATTCCTTCCGGAGCTGCTGCGGCTTCTTCAGCTGTCATAGCAACCGGACGGATAACTGCATGAGGACATACATAAGCACATCTGTTACACTGGATACAGTTTTCTGTATTCCATACCGGGATATCTACTGCAATACCACGTTTTTCAAATGCTGCAGCACCTGAAGGTGTTGTACCATCTACATAATCTTTGAATGCGGATACCGGTAATTTGTTACCTTCCTGAGCATTTACAGGAATCTGAATGTTGTTAACGAAGTCAACAACGTCTTTTCTTTCACCTGTTACAGATTTTCCTAAGAATTCATCTTCGCAGTCTTTCCAGCTTTCCGGAACCTCAATTTCAACGATCTGCTGAGCTCCGGCATCGATTGCGTCATAGTTCATCTGAACGATCTTGTCACCTTTCTTGCCATAGGAAGCTTTTGCAGCTGCTTTCATTAAGGTGTTTGCTTCTTCACTTGGAATGATGTTTGCAAGTTTGAAGAATGCAGACTGAAGAACCGTATTGATACGTCCGCCTAAGCCGATCTCTTTACCAATCTTGATACCATCAATTACATAGAATTTGATGTTGTGTTCAGCCATGTATCTCTTAGCCTGTCCCGGTAAATGTTTTTCAATACCTTCCATATCCCATGGGCAGTTTAATAAGAATGTACCGCCGTCTTTCAGATCCTGTACCATGTTGTATTTACGTACATAGGATGGGTTGTGGCAGGCAACAAAGTTCGCTTTGGAAATTAAGTATGTAGACTTAATCGGGTCTTTACCAAATCTCAGGTGGGAAATTGTAACACCACCGGATTTTTTGGAGTCATAATCAAAGTAAGCCTGAGCATACATATCTGTATTATCACCAATGATCTTGATAGAGTTCTTATTAGCACCTACTGTACCGTCAGCACCAAGTCCCCAGAACTTACATGAGATTGTGCTTTCCGGAGCAACAGAGATCGGAGCTCCAACTTCAAGAGAAAGGTTTGTAACATCATCCACAATACCGATTGTGAATTTTGCTTTTTCTGTGTTTTTGTATACAGCAACGATCTGTGCCGGTGTTGTATCTTTAGAACCTAAACCGTAACGTCCCATGTATACAGGAACTGCATCAAATTTCGTACCCTTTAATGCTGCAACAACGTCTAACCATAATGGTTCGCCGAGAGCACCCGGTTCTTTTGTTCTGTCTAATACTGAAATCTGTTTTACTGTTTCCGGAATAGCTGCAACTAATGCTTCAGCAGAGAATGGTCTGTAAAGACGAACTTTAACAACACCGACTTTTTCTCCGGCTGCCATTAAGTAGTCAACTGTTTCTTCAATCGCTTCACATACAGAACCCATAGCAACAATTACGTGTTCAGCATCAGCTGCTCCGTAGTAGTTGAAGAGTTTATAATCTGTACCGAGTTTTTCGTTTACTTTGTCCATATAATCCTGTACGATACCCGGCATTGCATCGTAGTATGGGTTACATGCTTCTCTTGCCTGGAAGAAGATATCAGCGTTCT
>JBJEMI010000096.1:0-27677 GCA_051879615.1 Lachnospiraceae bacterium | reverse complement strand
CTGCATTTCCATCTCAGCGAAAGCCGGGCAAAGTCAACGGAGGCTCTGGCGCTGGACAATCTATGGC
The DNA here is from genome assembly GCA_051879615.1 of Lachnospiraceae bacterium. Taxonomy (GTDB): domain Bacteria; phylum Bacillota; class Clostridia; order Lachnospirales; family Lachnospiraceae; genus HGM12587. The sequence continues at coordinate 27,610 of JBJEMI010000096.1, read as the reverse complement.
TGGAACTGCCGTGGTGGTTTTAACGGTGGATGCTGCGGCAGGACGGGGGCTTTTGATATACCTTTGTTCCGCTGCTGACCGGCTGGAAGAAGCTGCTTTTCGCATCTTCTTCCAGCCTTTTTCCGTTGCTCAGACTGCCCCATTTATGGGGCATCCTTTCCCACCAGAACGCCGGAATCGCAGCACAGATTCAAGGTTGTGCTACATTTCCGGCTGTCATCCGCTCCACAAAGGTATAACACACTAGACTTTGCAAGCAAAATCGTGTGCCAAGGGGTACGCTGTCCCCTTTGGATACCCCCGCCAAGGGCAACGCTGTTTCCCTTTGGATACCCTATGCCAACAGGGATGCTCTCGTCCCTATTGGATGACCCAGAGCCAAGGGGCTGCGCCCCTCTGGACACCCTGCTTATTTTCTTCGCCTGCGTATATACAAACCGCATTTTGCGTTTGCCATGCGCAGTCTTGAAAATGAGTTTATAGCCAATTCCAGAATACAGAACCCGGAGCAAATTTTCATTGCAAAGGAAACCCACGAAGAAATCCATACAGCCTTGCAGATGATTGATGAATGAGATAAAGCCTACCTCTGGTATCGATTCAGCAACAGAAATATATGAAAAATAGGGTGTGACATAAAGCGTGACAAAAAATAATTTATTTTAAGTCACACCTTTTAATTATTATGATGCTATAATAGACACGAATTTACAAGTCGTGCAAATAAAGAGCAGACTCTAATGAGTGACGCCAAAGGAGGTGCAATCAATTCTATTGTTTAGTGAATATCTGCGGGAGTTAATGCAGACAAAGGAAATGAATATTTCCGTATTATCACGATTGATAGGAATCGATCGTACTCTGCTTTCCAAAACACTGACAGGGCAGCGTGTACTGCCTTACCATGCACTGGATGATCTAATCTATCATTTAAGACTTACGCCCGAAGAAGAAAAACAGCTCCGCTCCTATTATGATACCCAATTTGAAAAAGAAGGCATTCGCTGTTCCCGTGAAATGATAGGAAAGATGTTTTCAGATATGGCTTGTCTGGATTTATCTACCCCGGCTTTTGAAGAAACCCGGCTGCTGATGAATCTTGAGGAATTCGCCGGAAACAAATTCATTTTTTCCGGAAAACTGAACGTACAGTTTCTTCTCCGAATTGTGATTTCAGAGGAAATCGAACGTATGGATTCCTGTCTGGAATTGACGGTTCCTCTTATTGATACCTTTTGGAGTACAGAGCTTTTTCAACGCTTTTTGAACCAGAAAATATGCATGGAAATCCATCATATCGTCTGCTTTGATGCATCGGGAGCGGCTGGAGACATCAACCTTCATAATCTTGAATGTTTCTGCCATATTCTGCCTATAAGCCTGCTTTCAAGGCAGCAATATCATCCGTATTATTACTATGCCAACAGCATCACCAACCGTTATGCCAATCCATTTCCATTCTTTGTTGTGGCACATAACTGTGTGGTGCTTCTATCAGGGGATGGAACCTGTGCGATGCTGCTTCGTGATCCGGAACAGATTGCATACTACCACAATTATTTCCAGCAGTTAAAAACGCAATGCCACAGTCTGCTGAAATACACCAATGACCCTATGGAAATCATCAGTTCCTATCAAAGCTGTACGGAGCCAGACGGCTTCTATATGGTCATGGACCAGCCCTGCTTTGGACGTTTTTATACGGAAGAATTTGTGCAGTCGCATGTTCGCCGGGATATACCGGGCTATGAGCTGATTCTTCAGGCAGCACAGGAACGTTTTTCGCTTCTGCGCAATGTGGACAATTTCTATTCCATCTTCTCGCTGCCTGGATTAAAACGCTTTCTGGAAAGCGGCACGCTGGATGATTATCCTGTCGAACTGGTTACTCCGTTTACGATGGAAGAGCGACGCAATCTGATGTTAAAGATGGCTGCGGCGATGAAAACCGGAGAACTGTCCGGACGTATCTTTCGGGAACGCTGTTTTCCGAACTATCTGGCTCTATGCACCACAAAGGAACATGGGATCGGTTTATTTACAACACGCCAGTTCCCGATGGCTGATAATCTGTGCTCTGTCTGGATACGGGAATCAAATTTGTGCCGTGCATTTCATGGCTGGCTAACACACTTGCCGGGCAGCAATCTAACTATGAGCGCACAGGAATCAGCGGCGGTATTGGAAGAACTGGTACACGGGAAAGAATGAAATTTCTTTTCCAATCATCTAAAAAAATAGTTACTAGGAGGACAACTAATTATGAGAAACATGAAAAAATTGCTGGCTGCTATGCTGGCATTGACACTGCTTGCATCAACGGCCGGATGTTCCAGCCCGGTAAAGGCAACTTCTGAACCATCCACAGAAACGAAAGCAGAGGTGAAAGAGCCACGTAGAACTCTGCAATGGGAAGAAGATGTGGATTACGGTATTGAGCTTTACAACGAAGGCGATTTAGAAATTGCCTGTCAGTCTTTGGGGGTGGGGGATGCCTCCAATATATGCAGACTTGTTATCCGAGTGAATGAAAATGCCAAAGACCAGATTTTAGAATGGCAGGATGTTCGTTTATCGAACGAATCAGTTCCTTTCACAGGTGATAATCCAGAGCTATCAGATAGAAAAAGCTATTTGCTTAAAGCAGGTAAGTTCTATATGATAGATATCTATGTTGACGAAGATGCGCTAAACGGAGAAAGCATATCCGACTGCGAGGATATCGTAATACAGGCAAAGTATGGAGATAATTCTTTTGAGATGACCATTCCTGTTGCAGAAGTGAATAAACGCAATGGCGAAGGAAACGAAACCGTTAAAACAGCTTTTATTGAAGAGCAAGAAGCTTTTAATGATAAGTATGCGATTGTCACTGTACCGGAGCAAAACTTCGACTGGCATACAGATACTTGGCAGGTAGATTTTACAGTCGAACTTAAAGACACAGGAGAAGATATCTCGGAATCAGCCTGGGGATTAGCTATCCGTGAAGTTTATATAAACGAAGAATTGATATATACAGGCGAGGAACATCCAAATAATAATCAGTGTGGTCCTAATAACCCTTATCATATGGACATCGAACTTGAAAAAACTGAACCTGATATATTAAATAACTCAACCACCGAGGATAGCGAGATTTCATTTAACCTGATTATTGCAAATGCCGAGGGTGAGACAATAGAAGAAATCACAGTCACCATTCCTGTTACGATTAAAACCGACAATTGATCAAAATATAATCTCTGAATACATGTTTTTATAAAAACTCCCGTCTGATTCTTATTGGAACCAGACGGGAGTTTTTAACCGAAACCATTGATTTAATGAAGCATACCGAAGTGCTTCAACGCTTCCATGATCCCCTTTTCCTTCTCCGGCGGGCATTGGGGCTGTTTAGCATCATCTGTCTTCGCCTTGTTGTAATTCTCACGCTCAATGATACCGCACTTCTGCTTCACCTGAGCGATATACAGGCTGCTGACCTTCAAGCCGGTATGCTCCAGCACATAATCCTTGATCTGCCCATAAGTCGCCAGACCTCTTTTGTCCTGCACCAGTTCCTCCACATCCACATCAATATTGACATGTATCACAGGATTTCTCAGAACTAAGAGACATACCGTCTCAACCTGTGCTGTTGCAGGGAACATATCTACGCAGCAGCATCTGACTACCTCATAACCGCTCTCCTGCAGTGTCACCAGATCTCTTGCCAGGGATGTCGGCTTGCAGGAAATATAGATCATACGGTCCACACTGTAGTCGATGATCTTCGTCAGTGCCTTTGGATGGATTCCGTCCCGCGGAGGATCCAGAACGATAAAGTCCGGTTTTTCCTCGATGTCATCCAGCACCTTCAATACATCTCCCGCCAGAAACTCACAGTTTGTCAGACCGTTCAGACCTGCATTCACCTTTGCGGCTTCCACTGCTTCTTCTACAATTTCTACGCCTACGACCTTTTTTGCAACCGGTGCCAGAATCTGGGCAATCGTTCCCGTACCGCTGTACAGATCAAAGATCACCCGGTCCTTCGTATCTCCCACATATTCTCTTGCTTTGGAGTACAGTACCTCCGCTCCCAGAGAATTTGTCTGGAAAAATGAAAATGGAGAAATCTTAAATTTCAGTCCGAGCAGTTCTTCATAGAAGAAATCCTGACCATACAAGACGTCTGTACGGTCATTCTGAACCACATCCGCCAGGCTGTCATTCCATGTATGCAGAATCCCTGCAATACGCCCCTTTAAAGAAAGTCCGTTCAAAAGCTTCACCCATGGATCCAGATCCACATCCATCTGACTGCTTGTCACAAGGTCGATCAACAGTTCTCCCGTCTTTTCCCCTCTTCGTACAAGCAGATGCCGCAGATACCCTTCATGGCGCATCTTCTGAAAAAACGGGATTCCTGCTTCTCTGAAATAATCCAGTGTAGCCGATAAGATCTGTCTGAAATCTCCGTCTACGATCTGACACTGCGAAACATCTGCAATGTCATAAAAGCTTCCTCTTTTATGCATGCCAAGAGAAAGAGGACCGTCTTTATAGGCATCACCGAAAGAAAATTCCATTTTATTACGGTATTCCCTCTGTTTCGGACTTGGCAGGATCCCTTCAAATGGAATTTCCGGACAAACGGCACGCAATAATTTTTCCACCTGGTGGGCTTTCATCCTAAGCTGTTCTTCATATGGAAGGTTCTGGTAAGAACAGCCCCCGCATTCTCCGAAATGCGGACAGGCTGAGTCAATCTCCGCCGGTGACTTTTCCAATACTTCCAGAAGTTTTCCTTCACATTTTCCCTTTTTCTTCCTGGTGATCATGCATCGTACCTTCTGTCCCGGTATCACATGCTTAACGATCACCTTTTCGTCTTCTGTTTTTAACACTCCTTTATTCGGGAATGCCACTGATTCTACTGTTCCTTCAAAAATCTGACCTTTTTTCATACCTGACCCCTTAAAAAGGGCCGCCCGATCCGGGCAGCCCCTGTATTATTTCATTATTCTTCGTCGTCTGATTCTTCATCATCTTCTTCGTCTTCTTCTGAGAAGAAGTCATCGTCGTAATCGATTTCATCGCCGTAGTCAATGTCGTCATCATCAAAATCTTCCAGACAATCCGGTATAATATAACGATATACTGCATATGCAATCAATGCAACCACTACAACCGCACCGATAATCGCCAGAACCCATACCAATGCACTCTTTCTCTTTTCTTCTTCTTTTTTCTTATGAAGAAGCTCATTTAAAAGTTCGTTTGTTTTTACACTGTTCACTAATTCTTCTACCCTATTCATGACAGGACCTCCGCTCAAGATTTTCTAATATCATACCACAAATCCGTTCTTTTTACTAGCATATTCAAAAAAACTGTTACAATTTCTTTAATTTGGCAAAAGACGCAAACATTTTTTTACGGCCGGCAGTGTCAAAATCCACCGCAACCTCATAGTCTCTTCCGCCCTCTGTAATGTCCGCAACCGTTCCTTCGCCAAATTTGATGTGACGCACTCTGTCTCCGACACCATACTCCAGATGATCTGCCTTAGTCACGGTGAACTGTTTCAGCTGAAACGGTTTCGCAGCAAAACTTGCCTTCGCTTCCTGCAAAGACTCGTTCTTCAAAAACTCGGGAAGCCTTTCTTTTCGGATTTCACAGCCGCTCTTTAAATAATCCTGCGGAATTTCTTTTACAAATCTTGAAATATGATTAAAGTGATTTTCCCCTCGTATCATTCTTCTTCTGGCCGCGGTCATCACCAGTTTCTTCTTCGCCCTTGTAATCCCCACATAACAGAGTCGGCGTTCTTCTTCGATTTCTTCTTTTGAGCTGTCTGCAGTAATGGACATGTAGCTCGGAAACAGCCCGTCCTCCATACCGGTCAGATATACACATGGAAATTCCAGACCCTTTGCACTGTGCAGTGTCATCAGTATCACTCTGTTTTCATCTCCGTCCATCTGATCCACGTCTGCAACCAGTGCTACCTCTTCCAGAAAGCCGGACAGTGTCGGGCGTGCCTCTTCACAGGTTTCCTCGTAAGCAGCAATCTTACTGATCAATTCCTCAATATTTTCTATTCTCGCCTGTGCTTCGTCCGTATCCTCTTTTTCCAGTTCCTCCACATAGCCTGTCACATCGATAATTTCTTCCATCAGTTCTTTTAAGGACAGTTCCTCCGCCTTACTTCGAAATGCCTGAATCGTTGTTGCGAAGTTTTTCAGTTTTCCGCTGCTGCGGCCAAATTCCGCCACACCGTCCGCATTGACAAGTGCATCAAAAAAGCTCATCCCATGGTCATTCGCAAAACGCTGCACCTTATCCAGTGTAGCTGCACCGATTCCTCTTTTCGGTACATTAATGATCCTTCGCACTGCCAGATCATCCACCCCATTGTCAATCGTCTTTAAATATGCCAGAAGATCTTTAATTTCCTTTCTTCCATAGAAATTGATGCCGCCGATCAGCCGATACGGAATATTGGCAAATACCAGACGTTCTTCCAGAAGACGGGACTGCGCATTCGTACGGTAGAGCACTGCATGGTCCTGATACTGTGTTTCTCCTGTCCTGACACTTTGACGGATTTCTTCCACGACAAATGCCGCTTCCTCCCATGCATCCTCAAACTGACGGAAATAAACACCCTCTCCCTCTTCGTTATCTGTCCACAGCACCTTGTCCTTACGCCCGATATTATGAGAGACGACCGCGTTGGCGGCATTCAGAATATTCTGTGTGGAACGGTAATTCTGCTCCAGCTTGATTACTCTGGCTGTCGGAAATACCTTTTCAAAATTCAGTATATTTCCGATGTTGGCTCCGCGGAACTTATAGATCGACTGATCATCATCCCCCACCACACAAAGATTCTGATATTTCGCAGCCAGCAGACTGATCAGCTGAAACTGCGCTGTATTGGTATCCTGATATTCATCAACCATGATATAACGAAACCGATCCTGATAATAATCCAGCACTTCCGCATGATTCTGAAACAGTTCCACCGTCTTGACGATCAGATCATCAAAATCCAGCGCATTGTTCTTATGCAGTGCACGCTGATATTCCATGTAAATCTTTCCATATAGCTGCTGTTTATAATCACCGGCTGCATTCAAAAGAAACTCTTCCGGTGAAATGCATTCGTCCTTTGCATGAGAAATGACATTCAGAACCGTACGTTCCTTATGTATCTTTGTATCAATCTGCAATGCTTTCATGACATCCTTCATCAGCGACTTCTGATCATCCGAATCATAGATCGTAAACTTCGTGTCAAATCCAAGAAGATCGATATGTCTTCTTAAAATACGTACACAGGTAGAATGGAAGGTGGAGACCCAGATACTCTCACTGCCAAATCCAACGATCTTATCCACCCTTTCTCTCATTTCACCGGCTGCTTTATTGGTAAAGGTAATCGCAAGAATGTTCCATGGATTTACCTCACAATGCTCGATCAGATAAGCAATGCGGTGAGTCAGTACTCTCGTCTTTCCGGAACCGGCTCCCGCCAGAATCAAAAGAGGCCCTTCCGTGTATAAAACTGCCTCTTTCTGTTTATCATTTAATGTATCATAAATACTCATATTTTTTCCTTTCACTCTGCATATTAAGATTTAGTTTACCATACATACGTTCGGGCGGCAATGAATTCTTAATAAAAACTTAAATATGAATAGATACTTGAAAAACATTCCTAAATTGTTTTATAATGTAGAGTATTAAAGTGTTAAAATTCCAAAATACAAGTAAGGCTAAAGGAGACTATCACCATGAGCAAGACTGTAAAAACAGAATCCGTAGATCACCTATTCGACGCAATCCTGACATTGCAGAATAAAGAAGAATGCTATACATTTTTTCAGGATGTATGCACGATCAACGAGCTTCTCTCTCTTTCCCAGAGATACGAAGTAGCCAAGATGCTTCGTGAGAAAAAAACCTATCTGGAAATCGCCGAAAAAACAGGGGCCTCCACCGCTACCATCAGCCGTGTAAACCGTTCATTAAACTATGGCTGCGACGGATATGACATGGTATTTGCAAGACTGGAAAATAATGAAGATTAACCATTCAGAAAGGATTTCTATATGACTGTCTTAAAAGGTCTGGAACCGGCAGCAGTTTTCCGTTATTTTGAAGAAATCTGCAGCATTCCACACATTTCTTTCCACGAAAAAGCATTAAGTGATTATTGTGTCGACTTCGCAAAAGCAAGAAATTTATACTGTGAACAGGATGCGCTCGGAAACGTCCTGATCATCTCTGATGCCACGGAAGACTACGAGAACACTGAGCCGCTGATGATCCAGGGACACCTGGACATGGTCGGAGATAAAGCACCGGGCTGCCCTCTTGATATGGAAAAGGACGGACTGAAGCTAATGATTGACGGTGACTATATTACGGCGGACGGCACCACACTCGGTGCCGATGACGGTATCGCTGTGGCCTATGCACTGGCGGCATTGGATGACCACACACTCCCGCATCCGAGACTGGAGGTGCTCTTAACCGTTTCCGAAGAAGTGGGTCTTCTCGGTGCCTCAGGCATGGATCTGTCTTCCTGCAGGGCAAAGCGCCTCTTAAACATTGACTCTGAAATCGAAGGAATCTTTACTGTCGGATGTGCCGGAGGGCGCCGTGCCCAGAGTGATATTCCGATGACTCGTGAGCATAGATCCGGTCTTCGTCTGGACTTTCGGTTCGAAGGAATCTCAGGCGGACATTCCGGCATTGAAATTGATAAAGGGCTCGCAAATGCCAACGCACTGCTCGGCAGATTTCTTTTAATGTTAAAAGAGAGAACTGACTTTTCCATCATCAGCATGAACGGGGGCATTAAAGAAAATGTCATACCTAAAGATGCATCCATGTCACTGTTAATTTCTGACAATGCATTGGAAGCGGTGACCGATACACTTGCAGACTTTCAGAAACAGGTGCATACCGAATATGCTTCTTCCGATCCGGATATTGCTCTGATCATGCAGGAAGCCGGAAACGCTGAAGTGTCTGTACTGACAGACGAGTCCGCACAAAAAGTACTGACCGCTTTAAATCTGATGCCAAACGGCGTACAGACTATGAGTATGGATTTACCGGGACTCGTGGAAACTTCCCTGAATATGGGGGTGATGGAATTATCAGACGATAATTTTCAGCTCTGTTTCTCTATCCGAAGCGCTGTAACCTCCGCCAAGGTCAGCATTTGCCGTAAAATTGCACAGCTGACTGAATATCTGGGCGGAAGCATTTCCTATACAGGCGAATATCCTGCATGGCCGTTTGCACGGGAGTCCGCATTCCGCGATTCCTGTGTTGAAATCTTCAAAGCGCAGTATGGTAAAGAGCCTGAAATCGTGACGATCCATGCAGGACTCGAATGTGGGATCTTCTCCGAAAAGGTTCCGGGACTTGACTGTATTTCCATCGGACCCGATATGAAAGATATCCATACAATTAATGAACGGCTCTCCATCTCTTCCACCGCAAGAGTCTGGGAATTCATAAAGGCTGTAATTTCAGCCGGATAAATCACAATATCTGAGAAATTTATGAACGTCACAAAAGTATTTGCCAAATATGTATCTCTGAATATTTTTGCCATGCTCGGCATTTCCTGCTATATCATCGCAGACACCTTTTTCATTTCCATGACAGCCGGCACTGACGGTATTGCCGCTTTGAATCTCGTACTGCCGGTATACAGCCTGATCTTTGCGGTCGGTGCCATGATTGGAGTAGGTTCTGCGACCAGATTCTCCATCCAGCGTGCACGTACAGGCGGTGATGCTGCTGTCTGTTTTTCCAATTCCGTACTTTTTTCCCTGATTTTCGGCAGTATCCTCTCGATTCTCGGGGCATTTTTTCCGGATAAGATTCTTTCCCTCTTTGGCGGCAATGCACGTATCATCTCTGTCGGAAAAAGCTATACCCGTACCTTCATGCTGTTTGCGCCCTTTTTTATGTTAAATCATATTTTCAACGCATTTGTCCGCAACGACGGAAATCCCTCACTGGCAATGGCAGCTACAGTTATCAGCAGTTTATCCAACATCGTACTGGACTATTTACTGATGTTCCCGCTGCATATGGGAATGACAGGTGCTGCGCTGGCAACGGGACTCTCACCGGTGATCGGTCTCCTGATCTGTTCCGCACATTTTTTAAGGAAAGACAACTCCATACATTTTTGTCTGATGCTTCCGTCCGTCCGACTGCTGGGCAGTTCCTGCATGCTCGGAATTTCCGCCTTTATCGGTGAAATCGCATCCGGAGTGACTACAGCAGTCTTTAATTTTCTGATCCTCGGTCTGTCCGGAAATACGGGAGTCGCAGCTTACGGTATTGTAGCCAACTTCTCCATCGTGGCCGTATCCATATTTAACGGCATCACACAGGGAATCCAGCCGCTGCTGAGTGATTTCTACGGAAAGGGAAATTTTACCTCTGTAAAGAAGGTACGAAATCTGGGAATCGTCACTGCCTTTGGGTGTGCGGTTCTGATCATCATGATTGTCTTTTTCTTTACTGACCCTCTCATAGCGATTTTCAACAGCAGTCATTCTGCCGAACTGGCAGCTATGGCATACGAAAGCATGCGACTTTACTTCCCCGGATTTCTGCCTGCAGGTTTTAATATTGTCTGCACAGGATACTTCAGTGCCATTGAGCGCGCCCTGCCCGCATTCACAGTCTCTGTGCTTCGCGCAGTTGCGGCAATCAGCGCATTCGCACTGATCCTTTCCATTCTTTTTGGGATGACCGGCGTGTGGATCGCATTTGCGGCAGCAGAACTTTTTACATTCGTGATCTGTATGTTCTTCCTCTTAAAATAGAAGCACTACGGATCACATTCTTTTTCTCATTTTTTATTTACCTCTCTGTAAGTACTAATGATTAAGATTACTGCTGCAATAAAAGTCAACAGATCAGAGATCGGCATGGAGTACAAAACACCGTCCAGACCAAAAAACAGTGGAAGAAGTAATGCAAGTCCAACACCAAACACTACTTCACGGATCAGCGACAGCATCGCAGAAGCCAATGCTTTTCCCATTGCCTGCAGAAAAATAAAACAGGCCTTATTTATGCAGGCAAAGAGCATCATACAAAGGTATATCCGGAACGCTTTGATCGCAAATTCGGTATAGAAAACACTCTCATTGGCTGCACCAAAAATGTTGATGAGCTGTTTCGGGAATAATTCTACCAAAATCAGAGCCACCAGACCAACAGCAGCTTCTGCAGTCAGCAGTTTCGTGAACAATTCTTTTACACGCAGTTTTTTTCCTGCTCCCATATTAAACCCTACAATCGGGATACAACCCGCAGCTATTCCTACAACAATGGAGATCACGATCTGAAAAAACTTCATGACAATGCCAACGACTGCCATCGGAATCTGTGCAAACTGTTCCTGTCCAAAAATCTGATCCAAAGCACCGTATTTACGAATCATATTATTGATAGCGGCCATAGCAGCTACCAGACTGATCTGTGACAGGAAGCTGGTAATCCCAAGAACCAACGTTTTTCTGCAGACAGTAGCTTTTAAATGATAATCTCCCTTTTCCGGTTTAATATTTTTCATATTCATCTGGTATCGGATTGCCAGAACAGCAGTCATTATCTGGCCGATTACGGTTGCAACCGCTGCCCCCATCATCCCCCACTTAAATAGAAAAATAAAAACAGGATCCAGAAAAATATTGATCACAGCCCCGACAAGAGTAGAAATCATGGCAAACCGTGGATCTCCGTCTGCACGTATGATCGGATTCATTGCCTGTCCGAACATATAAAAGGGAATACCCAGAGAAATATATAAAAAATATTCTTTGGAGTGACGGAATGTTTCAGCATTGACTGTTCCACCAAACATGGCGATAATCTGTTCAGAAAAGATCAAATAAATGGCTGCAAGAATCACTCCGCATATAAGAGTCATAACAACAGAATTGCCAACGCTTTGTTTCGCCGTATGGGTTTCTTCCTTTCCCAGACTGATACTGACAAAAGCACAGCAGCCATCACCAAACATAACCGCAATAGCAAGAGCCACAACCGTCAGCGGAAAGACAACGGTATTTGCTGCATTTCCATAGGATCCAAGATAAGTGGCATTTGCAATAAAAATCTGGTCAATAATATTATAAAGTGCTCCGACCAGAAGAGAAATGATACAGGGAACAGCATATTTTCTCATAAGTTTTCCAACATGCTCTGTCCCTAAAAACTGATTAGCGTGTTCCATTGAATTCACCTTTCCTTTACAAAAAATAAACGAGCGTTCTATATGCGCAACCGGTCTTACGCATATATGCCACTCGTTACTATTTCATGTTATCAAAAAAGGATAAATGATTCAAAGGCATTTTTCTACAAAAATTTGATTCATGACAGGCTGAAACAGTCAATTTTTATTGGTTGTTACCTGTTTCCAATAAAATCAATGATTAACTGGCAGATCTCATGTTTAGGCTTTTTGAGAGCCAATCCCAGTTCAGCATACAGAAGATTTTCTGCAATCTGAAAATATCTTTCATCAGATGAAGTATTTTTTTCCCCTGCTCAAGCCGCATTTTTTTTCGCTGATAAATCATTTTAATGACGGAAACCAGTTCCTCAGGAATATTTGTTTTTATTGCTTCTTTATATTTTTGTTCCCGCAATTTTTCATTATCAACCCAGATTTCACAGATTTCAGGAATTCTTTCAATTAATTTCCACGCTTCTTCCGACGTCATGCACATCCTTAAATTCGGCTCTGCAGTTACAACAGGAACATAAATCTTTTCCTGCTGATTATCTACCGGAATCAATAAATAGTATAATTGATCACTTTCTACTCCCGCCAGATCTAAGTGCAAGATGTCTTCTACTCTGCATACACCTGTCATGCGTTTACTCACATAATCTCCAATTTCATACTTCAAAAAAATCCCCCCTATATCACAGAGACGGTCTTGTCTCCCGTCACGATCACAACATCTCATTTTACATTTCTCTTTGATTACAGAATCGGCAATCTCCTATGAATAACCTCCTCCGAATCCTATTTCATAAGAAAACGAGCAGCATCTATGCAACCGGTCTTACGCATAAATGCCACTCGTTGTACTTTTATTATATTGTTTTTTCGGATTTTTTTCAAAAGAGAATTTGCATAGATATAGCATTCACTTATTTGAGCAAATTAACTAAAATGATTGCCTGAGAGAATGGCCTAAAGGAATGCCCGATCACATATCGAACCCCTAAATCCGTCTATCTCTCGAAAGCGGTCATCTGCATCGGTACTGCGCTGATGATAGATCACTCTGTTAATACCATCTTTTTATGAGAAAAAAAGATAGCTGTTTGTACGAAAACTTTACCATACAAACAGCTATTCTTTTAACAACACGTATCAAAATCATTTCTACTCACGCATCCCATTGGAGAAAGCGACCGGAATGGTTCCATTCATATCCAATACCATCCGCACCTATTTTACTCTACATAAAACTTTATGACAACATTATTTTTATATCTTTCAAATCGGTAAACTATCCTTCACACACAGTGCCCCCGAGGATGTCAAGTCATTGCTGCAAAAAACCAGAATCATCTACAGCATTTTTTAATTCTTCAAGCCTTCGAAAAAACATAACTTTCCATTCTGTTTTATCTTCAAAAAGATCTCCATCTATATCTTTAATCTGATGTAACCCAATATTTCTGACTGCCTCAATTGCCGCCTCCCGCTGCGTTCTTTTCTCAGGATAGACCGTTTGACAGTTTGCTCCATCTATCGTGTCATAACTTCCAAAGCTCTGATTAAAATCCATGATCGGATACAGTGAAACATATTCATTGGTCTGATTATCAACCAAGAGTCCCCAGTTTTCCGGATGTCGATCTATGTTACCAACCAGATAATCCAGTATATTCATTCCATAGTACGTCTCCTTATCTATCCTCAAACACTCATCCACTACATTCAGGTCATGATTTTGCGCATATATTTCAAATGCCATCTTGGAAACAATAGAATACTGTTGGGAGGTTATAATTTTACTCTCAGTTACTTTTTGCCCATCATAAAAGCCTTCTTTATACTTCACCTGTTTAAAGTCAAAGCATTGGCATAATCTACTTGCTAAGAGTTCCTTTTGAACAGCATCATCGCCACCATCTTTTAATAAAATAAACTCTTTTTCTCTCCTGATCCAGGCTTTTGGAAAACAACCTTTTGTAGATAAATCCGGTGCCAGTTCCTGGTTTGTAACCGTCATCGGTTTTCCACGCAAAGAAAGTTCTATGACTGCCTCATTCAAGGAGTTATCATATAGATTTATCTTTTCATAGGAAATTTCTTCATCACTCTTTTTTACCCAATAAATATCCGTCAGAGATACACAGTGATATGATAATGATATTTTAGCACGATCCCGGTCGGTCATTGCCTGTGCCATTCCAATGCTATTTAAAATTTCTTTTGCATATTTTCTGTCCAGTGACAACACCCGCGAGGCACACCAGTGGTAAAAATTATTTATATTATTGATCAGCGTGTCGAAATCGCACTCATTCTCCAAATAAAGATCATATGGAATAAACCTTTCATCCAGAACAGCAGCCTCTCCCTGCGTATTAATCTCTGCCACTTTTCTTTCACCATGCATGATATCATAACACGTAACATCTTTTTTTCTCGGAATATTATCATTTAGTTCAATGATTCCCTGCCTCAACAAACCATTTTTCACATTATCACCATTCCCGTCATTCACTATACAAAGTATACTCTACTTTACGTGCCTTTGCTTTTTTTTCCTCGTTTCCCTCCAAATATGCCCAAAACATAAAATATATTTTTCTTCCATCAATTACTGCAATTTCCAAAGGAGACGTCAGCCCTGTGCCCTGTGACACAAAATTAATACACCTTATCTTAAGGTGATTTTCTGAAAGATTTGTTTCAATTCTCCGCTTCTGAGAAATGTCTTCGGCAAAATTAATAGTTAAAACTAATTTAAAAGAATTTTCCGCATCAATATTTAATGTAAGATCACCATTCTCATCAAATAAAAACACAGTTCCGTGACTAATAATCTCCCGATTATGAGAGCTTAATTTTACTCGCATTTCTTTCACCTCTCAACCAAAGTCGTTTACATTGTACCATGTTATTATTTTGCAAACAAGGTATTTTCCTTATATCGGCAAACTATCTTTCACACACAGCGCCCCATACCCTACCCGGTAATTAGGTGTTTCTGCAAATCCGGGCAATTCTCTGGCTCCTTTTCTCAAATACGCCTTTACCTTATTTCCATAGAGAAAGAGATCTTTTCCACGCACGATTCCCCATTCCATCAAAAGAGCCGCGCTGCCGGTGACAAAGGGTGTCGCAAAAGAAGTTCCCGACACCGTCCGGTATCCACCGCCTACTGCGGATGTCTGAATATCCACGCCGGGTGCGGCCAGATCCGGCTTTCCTGCCCATGGCAATGCCTGAAAAGCTCTGCCGGAGAAATCCGCATAGGAATCATTTCTGCTGTTATATGCTGCCACCGAAATGACGTTTCCGGCAGGTGCCGGAATCGTAAAGCTGCCTGCCGGTGACGGCATCAGAAATCCGGTCTGGCCGCTGGTACTTTCCGAGGAAGGCATCCAAAGCTGAACCAGATTCCACACAACTTTTCCGGGCTGCAGCCGCAGCTTCCATATCCCGGACGTCAGATAGGTTTCCCGCGGTATCAGATCAATATAAATTTCCTGCATAACCTCATACGGTGAGGGTTCTCCGAAATAGACCAGAACATCTGTCTGATCTGTGTAAAATCTTCCGATCCCGGAATGCACATTCAGCGGTCCGACAATTTTTCGGGAAGGTCCTTCCAGATAGATATCCATTTCATCCGAATAGGATTTCCAGATCTGTATACTCGTAGAGAACTGAAACTCTCCTACTGAAAACTCTGCAACCTCCTCTTTCCCCTGCTGGAGGATCAGGGATTGATGAACACCGGAAACCCCTTCATTGCCCATTCCCACACAGATCGTATTTTTTCCGATTCCCGAAACAGTGTCAAGATAGGTTTCCAAAAGACCTGAGCCCGTATGGGAGCCGTAGTTATTTCCGAAGCTTAAATTGACCGCAATCGGTTTTCCTGTCTCTACAGACTTTCTGATACAGTAGTCCACTGCCTCCATCAGCTGTGTCGTCCGAGGGAAATCTCCCTCTCTGGGATTTCCAAGCTTCACAACGATCAGATCTGCTTCATAGGCAACTCCCCGGAATCTTCCTCCGCTTCCTCTTCCGTTCCCCGCACCGATACCAAGAACACTTGTACCGTGCCCGCTGATATCTCTGCTCGGTACCAGTCTTCTTCTCTCCTCAGGCGTTTCGGCCTGAAGGGCTGTATTGATTTCTGCTGACGTATATTCCGTTCCTCGAAAGTATCCTGCCGGAGGATTTCCCGGGATCGACTGATCCCACAGCCACAAAATTCTGGTACTGCCGTCCGGATTTCTGAAGTCCGGATGGGTATAATCTACTCCGGAATCTGCCAGTGCAAAAATCACTCCTTTTCCGCTGAGATTCAATGGCGGTCTTTGAACCGGATCTATGCAGGAAGCCCGCCTTGCTTCCTGGATTGCAAAATAAAACAACTTCGGTTTTTCGATATAAGTGACCTCCGGAAAGGTGCTGAGCAGTTCCAGGGCCTGCTCATTGACCCGCAAAACAGCAAATCCGCCGAACAGCTCAGTTACACTTACGGCTGTCTGACGGATTCTTTCAATATTTCCGGTATACTTAATGATAACTTCCCAGAGACGCTCCTCTGCATCATATCCCACATTCAGGTTTTCCGAACGTCGTCTCTCTTCTTCTGTGGCACCCAGTGCCAGGTTTAATAAATTTTCCAGTTTTTGATTTTCCATGAAATATCTTATGCATCATCCGGAGAATCTATGACCTTTCCCGATTCTTTTTTGTAATCAGTCCTCCGATCCTTCCGGTTTCTTTCGCAGACAGAGATCTCCATCCCTGTTCCAGAACTCTGTCCAGCAATCCAAGTTCTTCGGCAATTTCATATTTCATTCGCTCAGATTTTTCCAGCTTCGGAATATCTTCTCTGCTCATCTTTTTTTCGGTCATTCTTCCTGTCCTTTCTTCCATTCTGATAGGTCCCAGATAGCTTTTATCAGAAGTATGACCTGATTTTGTTCTTTTATTCGCCTATTTTCAAATCTTCCGCAGGCTGTTCGGTATAAAACGGGTCAAAAAATTCCTCCTCCGGAATCACAATCCCTTTCGAAGACAGATATTCCTCTATCTGCTGACGCATTTCATCTCCGGTTACACACAGGGTATCCTTCGCGGAATATTTCATCTCTTCCATAAATACTTTTAATGCCGACGGATATTTTCCCGCAAAATCTCTCGTAACAACGATCACGCCGGGCTCATCCTCTGTCTCCGGATTCACTGCAAGAATTGAAATTGCTATTTTACCTTCCTCGTTAATTTCCATTGCCTGTGTCAGAGTCATGGTTGCTACATCTACAGTTCCGCAGTCAAACAGAGCTTTATATTTATCTATATCAGTATAAGTATAGAAACGGTAGTTGTTTGCAGCCTCGCATCGGGCCGCATCGTCCATCAGACGCTCCAGTCCCGCAGAAAGTTCCGGAATCACTGCTATCCTGAAATCAATATCCTCTGTATCATGACTGACAACAGTCACCGTATTTTCTTCCGTGTAGGTTTCTGTCTGAACTGCTTCAGGCTTTTTTTCCTCTCCGCAGCCGGCAAGTGCTGAGACACACATTGCCGTCAGGAAAAACATCACCATTTTCTTTTTCATAGTTTCACTCCTTTAAACCAATATTTCTTTTCCGATCGTAAAGGAATAGATCCAGCGTTCCTTTACCTTTTTACCGGTCAGCTGTTCCAATGCCTGCGCATAAAGATTCAGCTGTTTCCGATAGAGATTTTTCAGTTCCTGCGCCGAACGGATATTGTCTGTTTTGTAATCTGCCAGTACCAGTCCGTCATCCTCCTCAAAATACACATCAACAACTCCCTGGATCAGGATGTCCTGATTGCTGTCACAATCCGGATAAATTTCAGACGCAGGCTTTGCGATCACAAAGGACTGTTCCCTGAACAACTGCCCCCTTACCTCTGCTGCCAGCATTCGCTTCGCCAATGAGGTCTGGCAGAACCGAAAGATATCATACGGACGAATGGATGGAATTACATCCGGTGCTATCTTTCCCTGTTTGGTAAGTTTCTCCATCTGCTCTTCCACCTGTCTGGAATGATGAATTCCGTTCAGATCCATACACTCCATCACCTTATGGTAGGCAGTTCCGCGATCCGTCGCACTGATCCTGCGCTCTCCCTTCAGAAATGCCGGAACATAAGGAATGATTTCCTCCTCTTCAAACATATCCTCTCCGTCCTGCGTTGTCCAGTCCGTTTTTTTCAATTCAGAGACAGAAACCTTGCCCGGAAGTGCCGCTTCCGCCAGATACGGGTATTCATAATCAAATTTTTCTTTCAGTTCCCGGGTGTATTCCCTTTTCTGTTCCCGTAGAACAACATTGTTACATACTTCTTTTAGCTGTTTCTCCACCTCCAGGGTTACCAGCTGCTCCAGAGGGACAATCTTTTTCAGGACAGGTGCATCCTCCCTGCACCATGGTTCCATAATCCAGTCCAGATAAGAACCTGCAGAACAGAGTTTTTCATACGAACAGTCCGTTTGTTTCCAGGATTCGTTCAAAATCCTTTCATATTCTTTCTTTGCATCCTTCAGAGCAGCTGTCAGAACCAGGTGATCCTTCGCACGGGTCATCGCCACATAAAGTACACGCAGCTCCTCTCCCAGGCTTTCCAGTTCAATACATCTCTGAATTGCCTTTTTCTGAAGAGTCGGTATCTTTGTGCGCAGCTCTGCATCTACTGCATCAATCCCTACTCCAAAGACCGGATGCATGGCAATGCGCTCCCTGGCATCCTGTTTATTAAACCGTTTGGCCATTCCGGCTGCAAATACGATCGGAAACTCCAGTCCTTTACTCTTATGAATACTCATGATGTGCACGGCATTTTCGTTTCCCATAGAAACCTCTGCCATCCCATAATCCACCTCATATTTCTGAAGGCTTTCAATATATCTGACAAAATTGAACAGTCCCCGGTAGCTCGTCGTTTCGAAGTCCAGTGCTTTTTGAACAAGCATTTGCAGATTCGCATATCTGACTTCACCGTTAGGCTGCAGCCTTACAATTCTGTCATAATAAGTCTTCTCGTAGATTTCCCATAAAAGCTCATGGATCGGCAGATATTCCGCCTGCTTTCTGAGATCGTCAGTCATCTCATAAAATTCCGACAGTTTTTTTCTGATCTTCAGATCATTCCCTTCCTGCGCATATCGCAGGCAGGCCTCGTGATAGACAGTCTCCGGATAAGCACTTCGAATGACCGCCAGTTCCCCGGAATTCAGATTTCCGATCGGAGAATTTAAAACTGCACTTAACGGAATATCCTGTTTTCTGTTATCCAGTACTTTCAGGTAATTTAATATCGTCTGTACCTCTGTCGCTGAAAAATACCCCGTGGAGGAACCGCTGACGACCGGGATGCCGTAAGCTCCCAGCACATTGGAAAAACTGTCACTCCATCCACTCATCGTGCGAAGCAGAATCACAATATCTCCATACTGCACCGGACGAAGCTCACCGCTCTTTTTATCAGTCACCCTGCCTTCTTTCATAAACTCCAGAATCCTCTGTGCAACCATCGCTGCCTCCAGTTCTTTCCTATCCTGCAGTTCCTCTGTCATATCGTCATCACCGGGAATATCCAGAAGCAAAAGCTCTGTCTGAAACTCCCCCGGTTCTCCGGCAGCCATCGCAGCTCCCGGATAAAGTGCGGATTGTGAATCATACTCCACGTTTCCCAGCTGCTTTTTCATAATCCGGTAAAACAGATCGTTGACGCTCTCCAGAACCTCCGGGCGGCTTCTGAAATTCTTTGACAGATTAATTCTCTGACACGGACTGTCCGTCATCGTGTAGGTTTCCTGCTTTTCCATAAAAAGCTCCGGCCTGGCCTGACGAAAACGATAAATACTCTGTTTGACATCTCCCACCATAAACAGATTGTTCTGACCGCGGCATTTCTTTGAAATACTTGTCAGCAGCAGTTCCTGTACCATATTGCTGTCCTGGTATTCATCGATCATGATCTCTTCATAATAATCTGCATATCCTTCTGCTGCTGCAGTCGGTACATAGGAATCTCCTTCTTTTTTCACAAGGACACGAAGCGCCAGATGCTCCATATCCGAAAAATCCACGATATTTCTTTTCTTTTTAGAAGCCGCATAGCGTTCCGAAAACCGCATTGTCAGGCGGATCAGTTCTTTTTTGACAGGAGATGCCAGTTTTTCTGCATGTTCGATCATTTCCTGCGACGCATAAAAATACTGTTTTTCCAGCTTTGCCAGCTCTTTTTTGATCTCATTTCTCTGTTCTTTTACAAATTCCGCCTTCTCCGGCGAAGTTCCGGAAGGCATTTTTTTTCTGGACAGTGCCTGATAGGTTCTGCCCCGGATCAGGCCGGAATACTCACCGTAAGTCCTGCATTGCTCAAGCCCGCGCAAAAGCAGTCTGTCTTCCTGCAGAGCATCCTCATAATGAACCGGTCCGTCCGGTTCCTGACAGATTCTGATCAGAAATTCATTTTTTTTCAGCAGGTCTGCAATCACCCATTTCAGATGTTCCCTAAAATGTTTTTTCCAGTCTTCTGTCGTTTCATCTGCAATTTTCTCCAGCCATTCCATCGGGAAAGGATCACTGGTAGAAAATTCATAAATCTTCAAAACCACTTCTTCCAGAATCCGGTCATTTTTTCCGTGCGCAAAACATTCTACGAAATTTAAAAACTCCGGATCCTCTGCCTGATAGGCTTCTTCCAGAATCTCTTTGATAATATCCTGCCTTAAAAGCTTTAATTCTCCTTCATCTGCGACCCGAAATGCAGGATCCAGATCAATCTCGCCAAAATGATTTCTCAGGATATACGTACAGAAGCTGTCAATAGTCGTAATCTGTGCATGATGAACCAGCGTCTCCTGCTTCTGCAGATATCCGTTGTCCGGCTGTTCCTCCAGCTTCTTACGGATTGCATTTCCTACACGCTCCTTCATCTCCGCTGCCGCAGCCCTGGTAAATGTAACCACAAGCAGATGATCAATATCAACCGGTTTCGTCTCATCACAGACCATCTCCATAATACGCTCTACGAGCACCGCTGTCTTGCCGCTTCCGGCGGCAGCAGAAACAAGTATATTTCTGTTTCTCAATTCAATGACCTTTTTCTGGTCCTCTGTCCATGTTACTCCCATTGGCACTTCTCCAATCTGCGATATGAGGAATCCTTCGGTGAAAATTTACAGATACTCCGGTAAGCACAAAAGTCACAGGCCGTCTTTTGTTCTGTGCTGTATGGATTTACCGAAATCTCTCCTTCCAGGATTTCCGCTCCGAGCTTCGCGATCTTCTGCTTTACAAACGTCCCTATCTGTTGAAAATTCTCTGTAGAAAGGACTTTGGAGCTTTTGCTCAGGCTGCCGTCTTTGTTAAAAGACACCTTCATGATTTCTGACTGTCCGCGGCACTCTCTGTCCATTTTATAAATGATCTCCGTATCTGAATTGACTCTTCCGTCCATCGCCATAGCCTGAAACAATGCCCTTTCCCGTTCTTCTTCCGTCATCTCTCCGGTCAGCTCCACAATCGGATCCTTGATCGGAAAATAGAACAGACCGGCAGGAATGATCTTCTTATCGGGATGTTCCTTTTTCTCGATTTCCAGGGCAGTGTTCAGATAAACTGCCAGCTGCAGCTGCAGACCATTATACAGTGCGGTCATATCAAATCCTGCATTTCCGCTCTTATAATCTAAAACCCTTACACATACCTTATCTTCATCTTCACAGATATCGATTCTGTCAATCCTTCCTTTTAAGAGAATGTTTCCTTCTTTTACAAAAAACGGTGCTTCCAGTTTGTCAGGAATAAACGCCCCTCTCTTCAGATGCTCCGTCAATGCCCAGATCGTCCGTTTCATCAGTCTTCTCATCCGTGTGATCATATATTCATTTCTGGAATTTTCATATAAGATCGTGTTGTGATAATCTGTGATCACTTCATCGATACACTCATCCGAAAGCGTTTCTCCCTGCTCATTTGTCAGCATCAGCCAGTCATACCCGGATTTTTTCACCTTTTCCGCAAACAGCTCCACTGCTTTGTGGAGCAATGTTCCCATATCTACAGCCGCAAATTCATACAGTTCCCGTTCTTTAAGACGAAGTCCGTACTGCAGAAAATGAGCATAGGCACATGCCGCATACCTTTCCAGCCTGGTGACACTGAATACACTGCTGTCTCCATAGATTGCACCGGCTGCTGCCTTTCCGATGGATGTCAGGTCCTGTTTCCGGATCAGGTTATCCCAGAGCTTTTCAAAGTGCTCTTTAAATTTCTCAGACTGCTCATACCAGGAAATCAGCATACCGATTTCTGCGTCTTTACGTTCTTTCGTATCAGCCGCCAGCAGGGAAGACAGATAGTCCATTCCCTCCCGTTCCGTTTCCAGACATTCATAGGAAACCGGCAGCGGAGCATTTGTCTGAAGGGCCGGATACATTTTTTCTAATACTTCTTTTAAATAAGACGGACGCAGTGCCGCCCCATGAAAATCACTGGTACAATAGGACAGGTACAGTTCCCCTGACGGCTTTGTCAGCGTATAGTATAAATAAAACTTCTGCAGATATACCTGCTCCTTGGCAGTCGGTGCCAGGGCTGCACTTGCTTCTTCCAGACGCTCCCTCTCCATCTGAGACAGAATTCCGCCGCCTGTATGACTTTTCGGAATGTTTCCTTCATTCATTCCGAGGAAAAACAGTACCCTGACATCCTTTAATCGGGTTCGCTCCATATCACCCACAACTACCCGGTCGTGTCCCGGAGGAATTACTCCCACTTTCACTTCCGCAAAGCCTGCTTCCAGAAGTTCTCTGAATTCTCCTAAGGGGATCTGCTCGTCTCCGAGCAGTTCCACATATTTATCCAGAAGATCCATAATGACTTTAAAAATCTGGTGATATTCTTTTGCTGCAGCAGCCTCACCCTGCTGTTCAAAAAAGATTTCCCGTTCCTTCAGTTGGAGCTGAAGCTTCTGTTTTTCCAAAAAGGCATAGAGTGCGCTGCATTTTTCCCGTATGGTCGTTCTCTCTTCTCTCAGTACAGGCACCAGTTCGCAGAGACTTCTCTGAAATTTATCCCGAATTTCATTAACTTCCTGAAGACTTTCTTCCGATTGATTTTTCATAAACCGGAGCCATCTTGTTTCATATTTCTTAAAACCACGAATCCCGAGCGCAAGCACATAATTTTCCAGGATATCGGTTTCTTCTGTTGAGATTCCGGAAAAACCGCCCCGCAGATAACGAAACACTGTTTCATAAGAAAAGTTTTCTTCAATCATCATCAAAAGAGCTCTTAGAAATTCCACAAAAGGATGCTCCATCGCACTGCGCTTTTCATCCAGAAAGGCCGGTATCTCATATTGCTTCAATAACTTTCCGAGATGCTCTCTGTAATCCTCATTTCCAAGGACGACTGCGATCTCACCATAGCGGTAATGTCCTTCACGGACCAGTCTGTGAATCCGGCTGACTGTACACTGAGCTTCTTCCATTGCTGTCTGATACTCAGTCAGGTGAATGTGCACAGGATCCTTCTGAAAAGTTTCTTTGCTTCCCCGAAAAAGATGCTGTTCCAAAAATCCAAGATCTTCTGCATCTTTGAACCGATTGTCCGGTGAATACAGGCACCTGACAGGCTCTTCGATAAAAATGCCTGCATCTTTGGCTGCTGCAGTTACGCTCTGAATCATTTTTTTACTCAGATAGAACAGTTCTGTTTTCTGATATTCTTCATATGGATTTAATCTGCTGTCAATGGTAGCTGTCACATAAATCTTTTTCGCAGTCTTCAAAAGTCCTTTGATCAGTTCCAGCTGAATCGGACTAAAGGCAGTAAAGCCATCCAGAACGATGATGCTTTCCTTAAGCATCTGTGAACGGTCAAGCACCTGATTCAGTACCTGAAGCACCTGCTCAGACGTCATATACTTTTCTCCCATGCATTCCAGAAACTCACGGTAAAGCACGAGCACATCCTGAAGCTTGCAGGAAAGAAGCGGCGTACTTTTCGTCTTTACGATCATTTCTTCCAGCATTTCGGTGCTCATCCGATACTGCGTGAATTCTGAGATCAGAGATTTCACCTCACTGATATATCCGGGTTTTTTCATATTTCTCCCAAGAACCTTTAAATGATCCCGGTTCTTCTGGGCAATCTTACGCAGCACTATATTCTTACCGGTTTCTTCCAGGATCACGCGTCCGCTTTCTCCCACTTCATCCAGCACATGAAACGCCAGACGCTGAAAGCTGAGTACATCGATCTGTGCAATTCCTTTTCTCGGATGCATCATGACAAAATCTCTCTGTGTCTGCATTGTAAACTGTTCCGGAACAATACAATAATATTTCTCATCCGGTGACTCCATTGATTCCCGAATGATCTTTTCATAAAGATATTTCGTTTTTCCAAAACCGGAATTACCAAGTACAAACTGTAATGACATCAGATCTCCTCTCTACTTTCCTTTCTCTTCAATTCTCATATAGGATGAGTTTAACACATCCGGCAAAATTTGCGAAGCTTTTCATCCCTCGTTCATAATTTATTCATCATTGATTCACGAATCTTTCACTGCCCACTCATGAATCCTTCATTTTTCATACATATACTATAATCAAACAATAAGTCAGACGACTAACATTTAAGGAACTTTTTCATAATAAATGCCAGGCAGTCTGCTGCCTGGCATCCTCCCTTTCAAATATTTATACGTAACAAGAAAACAAGCAGCTTGTATCAGCCGCTTGTTTTTTATTACTTATAATTTATACCTCGAAAATCAGGTCACCGTAAGATGGCATCGGCCACATTTCCTTATCGACGATCATTTCCAGTTGATCGATCGGATCACGTAATGCCTCCATCGCCGGAATCACTTCATCATGGAAGAATCTCGCCTGTTTTTCGGCATCTTTGAAGGTCGCTGCTTTCGCATCCAGTTTGATCAGCTCATTTAATGCTTTTTTTGCCTCTGCCAGTAAAGAAGAAGATTCTCTGAGAAGCTCTTCCTGAGCACTTGCGTCAACAGCGCATTCCCTTACAACCAGAACGGTTTCTGCCAGTGTTTTTGTGTATCTTACAACTGCCGGGATCAGCTGTTTGCTGGCAATATCGATCATTGCTTTCGCCTCAATATTGATTGCCTTCGCATAGGTCTCAAACTGAATTTCCACACGGGATTCCAATTCGGCTCTTGTAAATACACCAAATTTCTCAAATAATGCCACTGATTTTTCTGTAGCCAGCGCCGGAATCGCATCGACCATGGACTGCAGATTCGGAAGTCCGCGCCTCTCTGCCTCTTCTACCCATTCTTCGGAATATCCGTTACCGTCAAAAACGATCCTCTGATGCTCCATAAAATATGTTTCGATCAGATCATGAACTGCAATATCCCGATCCTCTGATGCTTCGATATAATCGCATGCCTCGCAGAATGCTTCTGCCACAATTGTATTTAATACGGTATTCGGCTCGCCGACAGAGTCTTTGGAGCCCACCATACGAAATTCAAACTTATTTCCCGTAAATGCAAACGGAGAAGTTCTGTTTCTGTCTGTGGCATCCTTCGCGAAGTCCGGCAGTGTTTTTACACCCGTAAAAAGCTTTTCTCTCTTCAGAGAATGAGTCGCTTCACCGGTACTTGTCAGCTGATTCATCACATCCTGCAGCTGTTCTCCCAAATACACGGAAATAATTGCAGGAGGTGCTTCATTCGCACCCAGTCGATGGTCATTTCCCACGTCAGCTGCCGATTCACGAAGCAGATCCGCATGAATATCTACTGCTTTTAAAACACATGCAAGCACCAATAAGAACTGGATATTTTCATGCGGTGTTTTTCCCGGTTCCAACAGATTAATGCCATCATCCGTAATCAATGACCAGTTATTATGCTTTCCGGATCCGTTCACTCCCTTAAACGGTTTCTCATGGAGCAGACACTGTAAGCCGTGATCATTTGCGATTCGTTTCAATGTTTCCATAATGATCTGATTATGATCAACTGCTACATTTACCGGATCATAGATCGGTGCCAGCTCATGCTGTGCCGGCGCAACCTCATTGTGCTGTGTTTTGGAAGTAACACCCAGTCTCCACAGTTCCTGATTGACATCCTTCATGAATGCTCCGATTCTTTCACGGATAACTCCGAAGTAATGATCATCCATTTCCTGTCCCTTCGGAGGCATTGCACCAAACAGAGTACGTCCTGTAAATACCAGATCTTTTCTCTGGAGATACTTTGCTTTATCTACCAGAAAATATTCCTGTTCCGGTCCGACGGAAGGTGTTACTTTTTTGGAAGTTGTATTTCCAAAAATTCTTAAAAGTCTTAATGACTGCGTATTGATCGCCTGCATAGAACGCAGAAGCGGTGTTTTCTGATCTAATGCTTCTCCCTTATAAGAACAGAATGCTGTCGGAATACAAAGTGTGGCACCTGCCGCATCCTTACGTACAAATGCCGGAGAAGTACAATCCCATGCGGTATATCCTCTCGCTTCGAAGGTAGCGCGAAGTCCGCCTGACGGGAATGAAGAAGCATCCGGTTCTCCTTTGATCAATTCTTTTCCCGAAAAGTTCATCAGAACCTTTCCGTCTTTCATCGGTGCAGAAATAAAGGAATCATGTTTTTCGGCAGTGGAACCTGTCAACGGCTGAAACCAGTGCGTATAATGAGTCGCACCCTTTTCAATGGCCCATTCTTTCATTTCATGTGCGACAACATCCGCTGTTACAAGATCCAGTTCCTTGCCCTCTTCCATTGTCTTTTTCAGTTCCTGATAGACCTTCTTCGGAAGCCGTGCCTTCATAACGGAATCATTAAAAACATTTTCGCCGAATATTTCTTTTACATCGATATATTCACTCATACATTATCCCTTTCGTGTATCCATTCTGTACTTTGCTTAAATCAGTAAAAGACGTTCCACAAATGTGGAACGCCTTTGTGTTCTTTCTGAAAATTAAGCCTGTCCAATGGAACCAAAGATTTCCATTTTTTCTTTTACTTTTTCTTTGATTGCAGCTGCACCCGGAGCTAAAAGTTTACGAGGGTCAAATCCTTTGCCTTCTAAGTCTTTTCCTGCTTCGATGTATTTACGTGTAGCTTCTGCAAATACTAACTGGCATTCTGTGTTAACGTTGATCTTAGCAACGCCAAGGCTGATCGCTTTTTTGATCATGTCATCCGGAATACCTGTACCACCGTGAAGTACTAACGGCATATCTCCTGTTAACTGCTGAATTGCATCCAGAGTTTCGAAAGAAAGTCCTGCCCAGTTTGCAGGATATTTTCCGT
>JBJEMI010000095.1:0-90427 GCA_051879615.1 Lachnospiraceae bacterium | reverse complement strand
CGTTGCCATCCTGGAACGGATGAATTCGCTCAAACTTCACATGGAAATCCAGAATGTCTTCAAAGGTCTTTTCTCCCTTGGAATTGTATTCTGTCAGCAACGTTTTCATCTTATCGGCAACTTCTTCCGGAAGGGCCGTATCCATACCGCCAACTTCATTCGGAAGTTTCTTATAGTCACCAACGGCAAACCAATCTTTTCTGGAATCACTCGTACCATTTTTTAGGATCAGATGAAGTTCCTTGATGAACTTCTCGGTCAATGCCGTTTTTGCGTTCTCAATAATCATGTCGATACAGCGGAAATGATTTGCCGTTTCAATCACGTCGTCAACATTGAGAACTTCATTTTCCACACCGATAGTATTGGTTTCAAAAATATATCTGGTCTGATCATGGGTCAAACGACTGCCCTCGATATGGTTTGAGTTGTATGTCAAATCAATCTGTGTCTTATGGTAAATACCGCCGGAGTATTTGCTTGCTCTCTGCTCTTTCAGAATATCCAATAGAGTAACAGGTTCCTCTTTTCTCTTGTTGGTACGCTCCGGCTTTTCTGCATTTTCGGGAATGTTCCAAGTCTTGCCGGTAAGAAACGCACCATTCACACGTCCCTGGGCGCAGTAATTTCTAACGCTGCGTTCCGACACATCCCACTTTTTTGCTATTTCAGTAACTGAAAGGTATCGCATCTGCTATCCTCCATCATAAATCGAATCAAAATACTGCACTAATCTACTGTATAGTATATCACATTATCGGCAAAAATATCTACCATTTTTCAAATGCAACATCTCGTTTTTGCCGACACAGGAAGTCTTATTTTAATCCGCATAACTCGCAGTCACGCTAAATCATATAAAAGTGTGATAATAATCACATTATTAAAGATGATTGTGTGACTATTTCTTTTCCTTGGCGTGCAACGTACTTATTTCAAAGCAGAAACTATTACTACTTTCCTCCAAAGGCGTAGCTATGTATTTGGCTATTTCTCTGGTGTAATCTTCTTCGTTGTAACGTGGAGTGCCATTAATACCACCAGATCTTAATCTGGCTTATGCACTGATTCCACTGTTTGTAAACAACCTGGCTACCCTTGGATTTGATGCACTGGTACTTGTTACCATGTTCTGTTCTAATCTGGCTCAGGGTGGCGCTTCTCTCGGTGTTGCTGCCAAAACCAAAAATACAGAAACAAAATCTGAAAGTGTTGCCTGCGGTATCTCCGCTGTTGTGGCCGGTGTAACTGAACCTGCCATGTATGGTATCAACCTTCGTTATGTAAAACCAATTAAGGTGTTTTCAAAAAACTTTTAATCTTTTCCAAAAGTCCCAGATCCGCCGGCAGCCACTCTACGGTATCCAACGTTTCTGCCGTCAGCCATTTTGCAGCCTCATGTTCCTTTAAAACCAGATCACCGGATTTAATCTTGCAGATAAAACAATCCATTGATAAATGAAACTGCGGATAATCATATTCAACTGTATCTAACAGTTCAATCACTTCAATTTCCGTATCCAATTCTTCTTTAATTTCTCTCACAACCGCTTTTTCCGGTGTTTCATCAGTTTCTGTCTTCCCACCAGGAAATTCCCATCCGTCTTTGAACTCACCGTAGCCACGCTGAGTCACAAACACTTTCCCATTATCAATAATAATAGCTGCTGCCACCTTAATTGTTTTCATTATATTTCTCCATTTCTTCCATACATTCTTTCCCGGTTTGATAAACGGATAACATACTGATCAACATCCGCAGGTGTTGGAATATATCTCAACTTATTACCTTCTGCCGCAGCATTTCTTAAACTTCTTTCCGCTGCCGCAAGGGCATGGATCATTTGGATACACTTTCCTGGCACTTTTCTGCGACTCTCTCTGAATTCCCTGCGGATTCATTGACCTGATACCCGTTAATTCACTCGGTGAGTGACCGTGATTTCTCCATAACCTGGTTGAATTCACTACATTCACCACCATCCCGAGAAATTCGTTTGCCTGATCCATGTTCTCCACAGGAATACCATATCCCTCCATAGAACCAACTACAAACTGCATAAGTCTGTCAGGATCCCGGTCATCCCAGTCCGCCCGGGCATCCGATACTTCATCGTGAAGGGCTTTCATAAAATCATCCATGCACTGTCTGGAAGAAATCTGGATCTTTTCTGCGACACGGGCAAAATTCGCAAGATATTTTCTTTCAAGGAAGCGTTTAAACTGTGTTTCGGCAATCGATATTTCATAATAATCTTCCTCTGCATATTTCAGAAATTCTTTTTTTGCCGGAAGATACATTGGTTTTTCAGCAGCGGCCCTGTGAAGATGACGATACGAATAATCTCCCAATCTTCCAAACACCTCATCTAACTCAATTTCTTTTCCTTCCGCGCTCAGTTCTTTCATGATTTCCACCATATCTTCAGTTTCACGCTGATATTCTTCCAGAAAACACCCATGTAATACGAAACCATCCATCGTAACAACGACTTCAGTTACGATATTTCCGATCAGATGCTGTAATGTACATAAACCCATAAAACGCGGTGTGAACAGGATCGTATTTTGATAAGTACCTGTTTCCCGGGTATATTTCTCATATCCATTCCACATATTTTCGTATTCAATGATCAGTTCTTCCAGTTCTGCCAAATGGATCACACCATAAAGATTGACCGCCGCCAGTGTATACTCAGTAACCATCCTCATATACCGTCTTCTTTTCTGATAAACCGGATCCTTGACTAACTCCTGATAATTATCTGTACATCCGAAGATTTCACATAATCTTTCCAACTGTTTGTCCGAAGAATAAAAGGAAAGACAGAAACCTTCAAAAAGTACCGGATCTCCCAACACAGAACCGATCAATTCGATTCTGTCAGCCTTTTTGAGTTTTTTCTCCATGAACTCGATTTCTTCAATGGTATTGAAAATTTCCAGGGACTCCCCACGGATCAACGTATCCAAAGAAAAATCGATCCTTTCCTCCGTCTCTTCTTCAATGACAGAGCATATGTCATCATTTCCAGCATTTCGGGCAATCCGAAAATCTTCATTTCCCAGAAGTACTTTCACCATCAGCTCATAGAGCATCCGTACATCCCCTGCTTTATATCCCTTCATGAATTTTATAATCTGTTCTTTACTTTTCATAACAGTCCTCCCTTGTATTTTCTTTCATTCAGTTTTCCTGTTAACTTTCATCTTTAGAATATCTTATCATAAAAAACATCCCTGCTGCAGACAATTTCCATCTCTGCAGCAGGGCACTCCTGTTTTTGTCTATTTTTTGAATATCATTCTTTCGGAATACTTACACTCCGGCACATGCCGCAGTCGGTGTACCGGACAGCAGCCACATAGCCGTCAGAACTCTGGAGCAGACCCTTGTGATATATTCACAGTCCTCCGATACACTGCGAAAATTTTCCATATACTCCTTATGACTTTTTCTGATATATTTTAAAATGTCGTCCACAGAAGAAATCTTATCCGAGCTGTCTGAACTAAACGACGCATTCCCCTCCCGGATATAGGAATACAGCTCTGATTTCAGGTTTCTCTCGTAAATACAGTGATCCTTCAGATTTCCCGGATAATTCGTGTTATGCGGGAAGGTAAAGTAGTCTGCAATATAATGGAATACCTGTCCCAGATCGACCATATAACGAAAAGAGTCTTCTCTTAATTCTCTGCGTTTTTTTATCAGATGACGAATCTTATCTTCAACGATTTCAAATGTTTCATCATATTCATGACGGACTGTTAAAAATGATGGTTTGCAGTCAGGAAGGAGACTTCCTACATAGAATGCTTTCCATCTGCGGCTCAGAACTTCATTTTCCAAACCATTTACCAGAAAACCTGCCAGTGAAATATGTGATTTTTTTCTCATTTATGATCCTCCGTTTCAGAATGTCTTATAAACGCCCAACACATTTATTATATCACATTCTCCCCGAACATACACCTGGTAATTTTCGCAAAATTATTATTCAATTTTAATCATACGATACCCGATTCCGATATGTGTCTGAATATATTGAGGGGAATCCGGACCGTTCTCCAGCTTTTTCCGCAGTGTTGCCATGAAAACGCGCAGGGAAACCACATCGTTTTCCCAGCTGCTCCCCCATATATTCTGGGTAATATATTTATGGGTCAGTACCTTACCGATATTTTTTGCCAGAAGACATAGGAGTTTATATTC
Organism: Lachnospiraceae bacterium; assembly: GCA_051879615.1. Lineage (GTDB taxonomy): Bacteria > Bacillota > Clostridia > Lachnospirales > Lachnospiraceae > HGM12587. Next base: position 86,211 of record JBJEMI010000095.1, on the reverse strand, counting down.
AATCGGAGTCAGATGCAGTTCTTCGCCGTTCAGAAATACACAGCCGGATACATAATCAATCTTCAGCTGCCCGTTAATGAATACCGCCCTCTGTACCTGATTGCTCTGCATCAGGGAAATTCTTCTCTGTGTAACTCGCAGTCTGGCCAGAAGCTCTTCTACCGAAAACGGTTTGGTCAGATAGTCATCGGCACCGGCATCTAAAGCATCGATCTTATCCGTATCTTCACTTCTCGCACTGATCACAATGATCGGCACATTGGACCAGCTGCGGATGCGCCGGATCACCTCCACACCATCCATGTCCGGCAGCCCCAGATCCAGAAGAATAATATCCGGATTATGGGAAGCTGTTTCCATCAGTGCCGATTTCCCGTTGGAAGCTGTGATAAAACGGTAATCATGCGTATTAAGAGTTGTCGTGATCAGATTACGCACCGGTGCATCATCCTCCACTACCAGGATCTGAAATTTACTCATGCAGTGAGACCTCCTCCAGCGGAAGTGTAAAACTAAACACTGTTCCCTGCGGCTGATTGTCTGCCACCTGAATGGTTCCTCCATGTGCTTCTACAATCGCTTTGCAGAGATACAGTCCCAGTCCCAGACTGCGGCGATTGTCCGCGATCTTATTTTCGCCGCAGTAAAACTTATCAAATATCTTTGTTTTTTCCTCATCTGAAATACCGCTGCCATGATCAATGATCTGTATTTCCGCGCACTGACCGATCTGCTGTGTCAGGATCACAATGTCCGAGCTTGCAGGTGTATACTTGACAGCATTGTCCACAATATTTACGATGACCTGAATGATCAGCCTTGCATCTGCTTTCACGAGCATCAGTTCCTTTTTGCAGACCAGATGGATCTGATGCTGAACAGCCTGATGCCTGATATGCTCCATCGCCTCCTCCACAATATCACTGAGCAATTCTGTAGATGTATGCAGGACCATCCGTCCTTCTTCGATACGCGTCGCATACAACAGATTCTCCACCAGGTTGATCAGCCATCTGGAATCATCATAAATATCTGTATAGATCTGCCGCCTGGTCTTCTCATCAAAACTGCTTCCGTTGCTCAGCAGATTGCTGACATTACCGGAAATTGTCGTCAGCGGCGTTCTCAGATCATGAGAAATGGTTCTTAACAGATTGGCGCGCAGCTGTTCACTTTCGGCCAGAACAGCCGCTGCTTCTTTTTCTCTTGCATTTTTCTCGTTTTCCAGTGCCAGTGCGCTTTCACCCAGAATTGACAGCAGAATTTCATGTTCAAACGCATCCGGACGTGTATTTTCCGTCTCAATGCCAACGACACTGTAGACGCGATCACTGACACGCAGGGCAAAATACAAATATCGGGCATCCGACAGGGTATCCGTGGTTGCTCCCGCAGAATGATTGTTCTTAAGTACCCATTCTGCCGTAGGCAATTCTTTTTCCCGATCATAGATCTGAAGATGGTCGGAATCCGAAGGAAAGAACCTAGGTTCCGACAGTCTCTCATTTTCCACATCAAAAATGACCGTATCGCGTCCTGATAATTTTACAATCTGTTCCGCCGTTGCCTGTAATATCTGATTTTTATCTTTTGCCTTGGAGAGGAGCTGCCCGGTATCAAACAGTACCTTCGTCCGATAGGCATTTTTTGCCGATTGTCCGGCCTGCTTCTTGTATCCGATGGAAAAGGTCGCCGTAATCAGGGCAGTCAGAAACATGACCACAAATGTGATCGGATACCCTGTTTCATATGCGCTGAAGGAAAACCGCGGTGTCGTAAAGAAAAAATTGAACACAAACACACTGGCAACCGAAGAAACCAGACTGTAGACCATATGCGGGGTTGCGATGGACGTAAGCAGCACACCGAGTATATAGATCATAATAATATTTGCATCTGTAAAGCCAAGGTTATAAAACAGATAGCTCAGAAAAGTGGCAGCAAGCAAAATTCCCACACTTTTTCCCGTATTTTTCAGAATACTGATCCGCGAATACTGTTGTTTCTGATATGGGCGGTAGATTGCTTCTGTATTTTTATCCGGAATAATATGAATATCAATATCCGGCACATAAGAAATCAACTGCTCTGTCAAAGGCGGTTTTCCGAAAAAATGCTTTCGTTTTACCGTACTCTGACCCAAAACTATTTTTGTGATTCCCGACAGCCGCACAAATTCAGCAATCTGATAAGGAATATCTTCTCCGAAAACCGTTTCAATATTTGCGCCGAGCTGCTCTGCCAGACGCTGATTCGCCTGCAACCGTTTCCTGTTTTCCGGTGTAATGACTGAGAAATCCGGTGTTTCCACAAACAGTGCTGTAAATTGGCTGTGAAATGCATAGGACATCCTTGCAGCCGTACGAATGATCTTCGCATTAGAAGGTGCCGATGAGAGACAGACAAGAACATGTTCTCCTGAACGGAAATTTTTTGTATTCCGGTAGTTTTCAGACAGATACTTCACCCGGTCTGCACAGCGGCGCAAAGCCAGCTCTCTCAGTGCTGCCAGCTGCTCCACGGTAAGTATTTTCATTTTTTCGGCATCATTCCTTAACCGTCCTGACACTTCCTGCGGCTCTGCATCTATCAGTTCCACCTGATCGGCATTATCAAACACGGAATCCGGAATCCGATCCCGTATCTCAACGCCTGTGATCGAAGTGACACGGTCATGCAGACTTTCAATATTGCTGACATTCACTGTGGTATAAACATGAATACCGGCATTCAGAAGTTCCTGAACATCCTGATATCTCCTTTGATGTCTGCAGCCCGGTCCATTGGAGCATTCCAGTTCATCCACCAGAATGAGCGTCGGATTTCTTTTTAAAGCCCTGTCAAGATCAAACACTTCTCTATCATCAGCCGCAACAGGCGGCAGCATTTCCATTCCTTCCAGCAGCGCAAGTGTTTCCTCTGAGGCATGATGATCAATATAACCTGCCACCACATCAATGCCCTTCTGCTTTTCTGCCTGCGCTGCCTTCAGCATTGCACAGGTTTTTCCGATATGTTCCGTGTAACCGAAGAAGATCTTCAGTTTCCCCCGATTGTTATGTTCCATCATCCGGTCTCCTCTCTGATTCACGGTTCATTTTATCATCATCCTGTTCATTTGAACATAAATTCTCATCTAAAAATTCACCGATCCGACCAATGATCACATAACCAATAATTAAAAAAACTACTACCGCAGCCAATAAAACAATCTCTCTCATAGAATCCACCAATTTTTTTCTGCCTGACGGCATCAGATATGGAAGTATTTTTGAATTGCCCGCTGACGTCCCAATACAAGAATTGACTGATTTTTTTTGAGTATTGTGTCCGGAGTGATATCCATATCCAGATTTCCATTCTCTCTCAGTGCCAGAATATTGATTCTGAACTTTTTGCGAATATCCAGCTGAAGCACTGTTTTTCCGCACCACTCATCCGGAACCGATAATTCAAAGATCGAATACTGATCGTCCAGTTCAATATAATCCAGGATATGGTCTGAAGTGCAGCGGATTGCTGTCCATGATGCAAGCTGTTTTTCCGGATATACCACCTCATCCGCACCGTTTCTCAATAAAAACTTCTCCTGTACACCTCTTGATGCTCTGGCGATGACTTTTCTGGCACCCAGTTCCTTTAAAAGCGATGCCGTAACCAGAGAACTCTGAAAATTGTCTCCGATTGCAACAATACAGGCATCGAAATTCCGAATTCCGAGAGAAGACATAAATTCCTCATTGGTACTGTCACCGATCAGTGCATTGGTGACAAACGGCAGAACGAAATTTACACGCTCCTCGTTATTGTCTATGGCCATCACCTGATGGTTCAGGTCATTCAGTTTCATGGCAATATGTCTGCCAAACCTTCCGAGTCCGACTAATAAAATTGATTTCACAGCTGTTTCCTCCTTTATCTGTTATCCGATTGTTATTTTTTCCTGCGGCAGCCTTGCTGTATTCCCCTGTTTTCCTGTTAATGCCGCAAATACCAGAGTCAGTCCTCCGACTCTTCCGAAATACATCAGCAGTATCAGAATACCGCGGGATACCATTCCCAGCTCCGGTGTGATTCCCAGGGTCAGACCTACGGTACCGATCGCCGAAGCGGTTTCGAACAGGCAGGTCTGCAGCGGTAATCCTTCCAGCCGGCTGATGATCAGTCCTCCGGTAATAAACATCGTAAAATACATTGTCACCACTGTCGCTGCACTGCGAATGGCATCCTCTGCGATCCTGCGTCCGAAAAACTGTGCATGCTCTCTGCGCCGAAACACGGAAATCGCTGTAGAGAACATCACTGCCAGTGTTGTTGTTTTCATACCGCCGGCAGTAGACCCCGGGGAACCGCCCACAAGCATCAGCAGTATCATAATCGCCAGACCTGCCTCACTCAGCAGAGTCAGATCCACGGTATTGAAGCCTGCTGTTCTCGGTGTCACCGACTGAAAAAGAGAACTCCAGATTCTTTCCGCTGTCGGTATATCAGAAAATTCAAAAAAGAAAAAATAGACTGCCGGTGCAAGAATCAATATCAGTGTCGTGGCAAGAATGATCTTGCTCTGCATCCGGTATTTTCTGAAATGAAGCCGGTTTTTTCCGATATCATCCCAGGTAATGAATCCGATACCCCCTGTCACGATCAGTGCTGCCACTGTCAGATTGATCACCGGATGCTTCACGAAATATGTAAGTGATGAAAACGGCGTTTTGCATCCCATCAAGTCAAAACCGGCATTACAGAAGGCAGAGATCGAATGAAAGATCCCATACCAGATTCCTTTCAGAATCCCGAATTCCTTACAAAAGACCGGTGCCATGATCAATGCCCCCGCCATCTCAAAAATGAAGGTCATTTTCAAGATGAATCCTGTAAGTCTGACAATACCCCCTACCTTCGGAGCCGAGATCGCCTCCTGCATCAGACTGCGCTGTTTTAAATTGATCTTCCTGCCGGATGCAGTTGCGATTGCGGCAGCTGCGGTAACGACACCCATTCCGCCGATCTGAATCAATATGAGCAGTACAAGCTGCCCGAAACCGGACCAGTAGGATGCCGTATCCTGAACGACCAGTCCCGTCACACATACTGCAGATGTGGCAGTGAATAATGCATCCGTAAACACTGCTCCTTTCCCGTCATGGGTTGAGAACGGCAGCATCAGCAGCAGACTTCCCAGAATAATCGCTGCTGCAAAACCAAGAATAATAATCTGTGATGAAGTTAACTTTTTTTTCATTTTTCCGATAAAAACCCCTGATACAAACTTTCTTAACTGCATTATTTCATTTTGGTCATAAAGTAGGTATTAGAATTGCTGTTATGGCATTAAGATTTCATTAAGAAAAAAGACAGACCCTCTGTTTCCAGAGTGTCCGTCTTTTTAATTTTCCGAATCTTCTTCTGCATTCACAAGAATATCCTGGGCAACCGTCTTATAAAATCCCCGCCGGATCTCCTCAAACGTCTGATACTGCCCCAACAGCCACATCAGCTTTGTGACTACCGCTTCAATTGTCATATCATACGCCTGAAGAATGTGATAATTGGCCATAGCCTTCATGCCGACCTCATAAACTCTGATATCACTGCCTTCCTGTAAAACCTGTGTTGCAATCACAACAATGCAGCCCTTCTTCGTCAGATTGTCCAGCTTTTCCAGGAAATTTCGCTCGTCTACAAACGGCAGTCCTCCCACACCGTAGCTTTCAATCACAACCGCATCATATTTTTCGCTGACATAATCCAGAATGTCCGGTTCCATTCCGGGGATCAGTTTTAACAAAAACACCTTCGGAACGATCCGGTCATAAAATTTCACCGGTTTTTTATTCAGATTCGGTGCCGTATACTGGACGATCCGTCTGCCGTCAATAAATGCGGCTACCGGATAATTAATGCTGGAAAAAGCTCCGTAGCTTTTGGATTTCATTTTTTTGGCACGTGTTCCCAAAATCGCCTGACCGGAGAATACAAGATAAACACCTCCCGCCTGATCATGGCAGGCAAATCTGAGGCTGTCCAGCAGGTTCTTCTTTGCATCTGTGATCGGGTCCGTCAGCGGCTTCTGCGAACCCGTCAGGATGATCGGCTTGTCGGAATTCTGAATCAGATAGGACAGGGCCGCTGCGGTGTATGCCATCGTATCCGTTCCGTGAGTAATGATAAAGCCATCGTAAGCATCATAATTTTTATGAATCGTATCTTCCATCAGAAGCCAGTGCTCCGGCTGAATATTTGTACTGTCAATGCTGAGCAGCTGCAGTGCATCCAGTTTGCAAAAGCTTTTCGCCTCCGGGATACTACTGCAGAGTTCATCGTAGGATACCCCCGGAGACAGGCCCTCGGCTGTTTTTTTCGATGCAATGGTGCCGCCTGTCGCAATTAATAATATTTTCTTCATCTCTTCTTTATCTGCTTCTTCTTTCCCGGTATACCTTGATCTTCGGTTCTGTTCCCGATGGTCTGACTACTACCTCGGACTCATCCGCAAGCCACATCTTCAAAACATTGGATTTCGGAAGTCCATTGATTCCTTCTCTGTAATCCTCATATCGGACGACAGCAGAGTTTCCGATCGTTACTTCCCTTCCTTCACTCAGGGCACTGCGAAGCTTCTGCATACAGCGGTCTGCTTCTGCACCGTCAAATTCATGCGTTTCCAGATCTGTTTCGTAGCGGCCATAGGTTTCATACAGTTCCTCCAGTACATCCCAGAGTGTTTTTCCCTCTGCCTTCCAGGCGTCTGCCATTTCACAGACCATCATAGCCGCTCCCACTGCATCCTTATCACGCACGTAGGTACCGATCAGATATCCGCAGCTTTCCTCAAAGCCGAAAACATACCGGTCTGCCTCACCTTTCTGTTCCAGAAGACCGATCTGTTCTCCGATATATTTAAATCCCGTCAATGTATTGATCACTTCCGCACCATATGCCGCTGCCAGTTTCTCTGCCATGGCAGTCGTAACGATCGTTTTGATGATCACCGGATGCTCCGGTAAGGTTCCCCGTTCTTTTCCCGATTTTAAGAGATAATACAGAAGAAGGATCCCCACCTGATTGCCGTTTAAACGCCTGTATTCACCATCCTTTTTGGCGGCTACACCGATACGGTCACTGTCCGGATCGGTTGCCAGCAGGATGTCTGCATCTGTCCGGCGGCAAAGCTCAAGTCCCAGTTCCAGTGCTTTCGGTTCTTCCGGGTTTGGATACGGACAGGTCGGAAAGTTCCCATCCGGCCCTGTCTGCTCTGCTACCAGCTGTACATTTTGAATGCCCATGGAATCCAGCATCTTTGTTACGCACAGGAGCCCCGCGCCGTTTAACGGAGTGTAGACGACTTTTAAGTCCGATGACAGCTCCTTACGGATCCGATGGGTTCTGATCGTATTCAGAAAATTTTCAATGGTTTCTTCCTGAATATATTGAATCTGACCGTTGTTTAAATATTCCTCAAAGCTGTGTCCTTCGGATACTTTCGCAGGATCGGCTGCAGAGATGGCTTTCTGAATAGCTCCTGCAGCCTCACTGGTAATCTGGCATCCGTCCGAACCGTATACCTTATATCCGTTATAATCCTTTGGATTGTGACTGGCTGTAATACTGATTCCAAGGTCACAGTGCAGATCACGCACCGCAAAGGAAAGGGACGGTGTCGGCATCAGCCGGGGATAAAGATAGACCCTGCATCCCCTGAATGCCAGTACTCTGGCTGTTTCACGGGCAAATTCTTCAGAATGCAGACGACTGTCGTAAGCAATCGCCGCTTTCGGTTCTTTTGTAAGCGTCTGTGCATAGTCTGCAACTCCTAAAGTTGCTTCCTGAATGGTTTCAATATTTAAATGATCCGGCCCGGGACCCATCGTTGCCCGAAGTCCGCCGGTTCCAAATTTCAAATTCATGATTTATACCTCGCTGATCAATAATTCCAGTGTTCCGCAGATCCGGTAATCTCCCGTTCCTTCCGGAAGAAATATACTGTCGCCGCTCTTTAATTCCAGACTGGCCGTTTCTGTGCTTAAAATTCCTTCTCCCTCCAGGATCAGAAGTGACTGAAAGGATTCGCCTGTTTTATGTGCAAGCACTGTTTCGATTTCATAGCGGTGTACCGTAAAATACGGACATTGTACAAGCAGTGTACGGAAATACCCTTCTTTCTGAATGCGCGGTCCCATCGGACGATGTCCCTGCAGCGGCGGCAGGAATCCCGCGACCTGTGCTGCCTTGTCAATATGCAAAGGCCGGGTCTGATGGTTTGCATCTTCTCTGTGATAGTCGTACACGCGGTAAGTAATATTGGAGCTTTGCTGAATTTCCGCCAACGTGATCCCTTTACCGATGGCATGCAGAAGTCCTGCCGGAATATAAAATACATCCCCTTTTTTTACCGGCATTTTCCGGCACACCTCCAAAATGGAGTCATTCCGGATCCGCTTCATAAATTCATTGGGAGAGATCTTATGCTTTAACCCGTAATACAGATACGCCCCCGGTTCACAGTCCAGCACATACCACATCTCGGTTTTGCCGCTGCCGTGCTCCTGCTCTCTTGCAAAATCATCCGTCGGATGCACCTGGACTGACAAGGCCTCTCTGGCGGTAATGATCTTTACAAGCAGCGGCACTTCTTCAAAGCCCTCCTGCAAAAAAGACAGCATCCAGTCTTCGGTTCCCCAGATATACTCTTTCCGGACAGGTGTCAGTCTGATCGGACCTGATTTTTTCATCGTACTGCAAAATCTCCTGTTTCATATTTTTCACAGAACCATTCGTAAGTCTGACGCAGACCGGTCTCAAGATCGATCTTCGGCTCCCAGCCGGCCTCCTTGATACGGCTGATATCCGTCAGCTTTCTCGGTGTTCCGTCCGGTTTGGAAGCATCCATAACGATCTCACCCTCGAAGCCGACCACTTTTTTGATCATCCGTGCCAGCTCCATGATCGTTACCTCTTTTCCGTATCCCACATTGAAGAAGTCATTTCCTTCGTAATTGTCCATCAGATACAGACATGCATCTGCCAGATCATCCACATTTAAAAATTCACGGAGCGGTCTTCCGCTGCCCCAGACAGTCACCGTCGGAGCATGGTTCAGCTTCGCTTCATGGAATTTTCTCATCAGTGCCGGAAGCACATGAGAGTTTTCCAGGGCAAAATTATCGTTGATGCCGTAGAGATTACATGGCATGACACTGATATAATTGGTTCCGTACTGCTGATTGTAGAAGGCACACATTTTTAATCCCGCGATCTTTGCCAGGGCATAGGCCTCATTGGTCTGCTCCAGATAATCGCTTAAGAGATACTCCTCTTTAATCGGCTGCGGACATTCTCTCGGATAGATGCAGGAGCTTCCTAAAAACAGCAGCTTCTCTGCCTGATTTTTGTAGGCCGCATCAATCACATTGCATTCGATCTGCAGATTTTTCATAATGAAATCTGCAGGATAAGTCGCATTGGCATGAATACCGCCGACCTTGGCAGCAGCCAGAATGACGTAAGCCGGTTTTTCTTCCGCAAAAAATTTTTCCACGTCTGCCTGTCTGGTCAGATCCAGCTCTGCATGAGTTCTTGTAATGATATTGCTAAATCCGTCTTTTTCCAGTCTGCGCACCAGTGCGGAACCTACCAGTCCCCGATGTCCTGCCACATAGATCTTCTTATTTCTGTCCAGTTTTTCCATATCCTCTTCCTCCCCGACTATTTGAGAGCTCCTGCAATCTCAGAATGTTTCACAAGCTCCATATCGTATTCTGTCATGATCTTCACAAGCTCTTCAAACGAAGTCTTGCGCGGATTCCAGCCCAGGACATCTCTCGCCTTGGACGGATCGCCCAACAGCAGGTCTACCTCTGCCGGACGGAAAAATTCCGGAGACACTTCTACAAGTACCCTTCCTGTAGCTTCATCAATTCCTTTTTCCTCGATGCCTTCACCCTCCCAGCGGATTTTGACGCCCGCTGCTGCGAAAGAAGCCTCTACAAACTCACGGACTGTACGTGTTTCTCCGGTTGCAATGACGAAATCCTCCGGTGTATCATGCTGCAGGATCATCCACATACATTCTACGTAGTCTTTTGCATACCCCCAGTCACGTTTTGCGTTCAGATTTCCGAGGAAGAGCTTCTCCTGATTGCCGGCCAGAATGTTGGCAACAGCCAGCGTGATCTTTCTCGTCACGAAGGTTTCTCCGCGGCGCTCGGATTCATGGTTAAATAAAATGCCGTTTACCGCATACATGCCATAGGCTTCTCTGTAATGCTTCGTAATCCAGTATCCGTAGAGCTTCGCAACCGCATACGGAGAACGCGGATGGAATGGCGTTGTCTCCCTCTGAGGGATCTCTTCTACCTTTCCGAACAATTCGGAAGTAGATGCCTGATAGATTCTGGTGGTTTCGGAAAGTCCGGCGATACGGACAGCCTCCAGTATACGCAAAACACCGATCCCGTCTGCATTGGCTGTATATTCCGGTTCTTCAAAGGATACTGCTACATGGGATTGTGCCGCCAGGTTATAGACCTCATCCGGTCTGATTTCCAGCATCAGCCTTACCAGGTTCATGGAGTCTGTCATATCACCATACACCAGATGCAGTTTTCTGTCACTTTCCGCACGCTCCTCTAAAAGATGTGCGATCCGCTGTGCCGTATTGGTGGAACCACGGCGGAATAAGCCGTATACTTCATAACCTTTTTCCAGCAGAAACTCTGCCAGATAAGAACCATCCTGTCCTGTGATCCCTGTGATCAATGCTGTTTTTTTCATAATATTTCTCCTCGCTTTATAAAATATGACTCAGTTCAATCTCATCCCAGTTAAATGTGATACGGTTAATGTCATCATTTCCGACTGCCGTTCCCACATGGATTTCAATATATTCAAAATCTTTCACTGCCTTGACTGCATGACGCTGATTTTTCCGGATACAGACAGCCTTTCCCGGACTTAACGGGATTTTATTGCCCTCCAGGATCAGCTCTCCGGTTCCGTTTAATACCGTCCAGATTTCGTCCCGGTACTGATGATAATGATAGCTGGAAGTCATGCCGTCATAAATTTTAATTTTTCTTGTCAATGTGGAGACACCGGAAGTTTCTGTATCATCCAGTGTTTCCAGAGTCCCCCAGCGGCGCTCTTCAAACATCGGTCTGGATTCGATCGGTGCCGTGACTACCTTGACCCTTGCAGTCTCATTCTTATCCGCAACCAGGATCCCGTCCTGGGCTGCGATCACTACCATGTCTCTGGCTCCCATGACTACGACCGGTGCCGACAGCTCATTGATCACCTGTGTATTCTGACAGGTATCGTCCAGTACAACATTTCCGATCGTATCTGTGCTCATCTGTTCTGCCAGTGCGTCCCAGGTTCCGAGATCCTTCCAGAAGCCCCTGAATTCAACTGCTGCCAGACGCTCTGCTTTTTCCAGTACCTCGTAATCGAAACTGATCCTCGGCAGCTGTTCATAGGACTGATACAGCCCCTCATAATCTTCCGGCACACCGTATTTTTTCGCTCTGTCCAGAATATCTCCGATCTTCACACAAAATACACCGCAGTTCCACAGCGCACCTTCCCTCAGCAGTGCTTCCGCCCGTTCTTCATCCGGCTTTTCCGCAAAGCCTTTCACATCCAGATAGCCTTCCTTTTGTTCTCCCGGCAGAATGTATCCGTACTTTGTCGCCGGATAGGTCGGAACCACTCCCATCAGCCCTACTTCCGCACCGGAAGCCTTCATGACCGATTCCAATTTCTTTACGGTTTCGAAATAGGTTCCTTCCGTATAAGGATCCACCGGCATGATCGCCGCATAGTCTTCCTTCGATGCGCCGCCGCAGCTGTAAAGATAGGCACATGACAAAAGAACCGCCGCAAAAGTATCCCTTCTTGCCGGTTCTGTCGCAATCCTCGCACCCCTGACCTGACTTCTGATCAGCTCAGTCTGTTCTTCTCCTGCGGTAATGATCGTATTGTCAGCCATCTGCGCATCCTTCAGCTGCTCCCATACACGCTGGATCATGGAACAATGTTCCATGGAATTTGTTTCTCTGTTTACAACCTTCAGATATTGTTTTGGTCTTGCATCATTTGACAATGGCCACAGCCTTTTTCCGGATCCTCCCGAAAGCAGTACATAATACATGGACTCATCCTCTCTAATTCTATATTTTTATTTCGCATATCAGTATTTTCTTGTTATTGCTTTTGAAAGTATAATTCAGTATATTAAGGTTATCAAGCTAATATCTTGCTGAATATCAGTATTTTATTGCTATTACTCCTGGAGGATATTTTATGAAAACGATCTTCGATAAATTCCCGGATTCCTACATCGAAAGCTCACAGCGTATGATCCAGACGCCGAGTGCAGTGGCTCGCTCCACCTTTTTCTATGTTCAGGAAACCGGATATTTGAAGCTTCGCGAAAGTCACCGCGCTTCCCGTAAAAATCTGGAATCCTTTCTGATCGTGCTGGTGCTTTCCGGAAGCGGTACCCTCATGTATGACGGAAAAATCTACGAGCTGAAGGAAGGTTCCTGTTTTTTTATTGACTGCATGATTCCCTACTATCACCAGAGCAGCGCAGAAAATCCATGGGAGCTGATCTGGGTACATTTTAACGGAGCCACTTCCGGAGAATACTACCGTTATTTTTCTTCTTTATGTCCGGCAGTATTCACTCCGGATTCCTTTCAGGAGCTGCATCAAAAATTTTTAAGTCTGCTGGATGTGAATAAGAATACAGATCTCTCCGCAGAAATCGCATCTGCACGGCTGATCACGGATATTCTTTCCATCATCCTGCAGGACATTACCAGTTCCAGGGAAAAAACCGGCCCGAGCCGTCTGAAAATGGACGAAGTACGCAAATATCTGGACGAACACTATACGGAAAAATTCTCCCTGGATGAACTCTCAGAACGCTTCTTTATCAGCAAGTATCATCTATCCAGAGAATTCAGGAATCACTGCGGAGTGACCTTAAACCACTATGTCATCTCCAAACGCATTACTCTGGCGAAAAAACTGCTTCGCTTCTCCGACTATACACTGGAGGAGATTGCACGCCACTGCGGCTTTTACGATACGAGCTACCTGAACAGACAGTTCAAAAAATCCGAAGGCCTCAGTGCTTCGGCCTTCCGTAAAAAATGGATGAATTAACTGCCGTTTTATGCACACACGATTTCAATCCGGCTTCCCACAGATTCCCCGGAGCGGTTCTTGGTCACGATGATCTTATGATCGATCCGTTCTTTCAGCTCTGACACATGGGAAATGATGCCGACCATCCTCTTTCCGTCCGCCAGATCGCTCAGAGCTTTCATGGCCTGATTCAGGGATTCCTCATCCAGAGAGCCGAAGCCCTCATCGATAAACATGGCATCCAGACTGATTCCCCCGGCACCTGCCTGGATCTCATCTGCCAGCCCCAATGCCAGAGACAGGGAAGCTTTAAAAGTTTCTCCCCCGGACAGGGTACGGACACTTCGTTCTGTTCCGTTGTAATGATCGATCACATTCAGCTCCAGTCCGGCCTTATCCCTCTTATTTCCGGCTTCTTCCTGACGCTTCAGTTCGTACTGATTGCCGCTCATCATCAGCAGACGGATATTGGCACGCTGCAGAATACGGTCCAGACAGGCCATCTGAATATAGGTCTCCAGCTCCACCTTCTGTTTTCCCGTCAAAGTTCCGTTCGCTGTATCTGAAAGAGATTTCATCCACATATATTTCTGCTCAGCCCGGATGATCTCACTCTGCCACTGCTGTACATCCTCATATACCTTTTTATTCGCCCTCTGTACTGCAAATACCTGACGATGACGTTCCTGTATTTCTTCCTTCTGTTTGTCCAGAATGCTCTTTTTTTCCAGAATTTTTTCTTCATCCGGTCCCTTTTGATCCTTCAACTGGTTTTCCAGTGCATTCATTGCTGACAGAAGCTCTCTGACGGCAGTCCGGGCATTTCTGTAATCCAGTTCTGTCTTTTCGATCTTCTGTTCCAGGGCTTCTTTATGCTTCCGGTCATCTTCCGTCCGCTTTTGGGTTTCTTCCGGACTCTCTCCCTGCAGTTTTGTTTTCAGTTCCGCGATCTGCGCAGACCTGTTTCTCAGTTCCGCTCTCATCGCTTCCATCCGCAGTGCAAGCTCCACAAGCTCTGAATCCAGTTTTTTCACCTCTTCCTCTGTTTTCGGAATCTGTTCTTCCAGATCTCTTTTACGGTTCTGCTTTTTCTGAAGTATGGTCTGATATTCCGATAAGTCTTTCAGTGACTGTTCCAGCAATTTCTGTGTATCCTGCCGGACATCCAGCTCTTTTAACTGTTTTTCGGCCGATTCCAGCTGTACTTTCCATCCCGCACGTTCATTCGCACAGGCAGCAATCTCTTCCCTGAGCACCTCCCGCTTTCTTTTCAGTTCGGCCGCCTGCTTCTTCTGCTCTTCCCTTTGTTTGACTGCTTCCAGGATCTGTTTTTCCTGTTCCTGCTTCAGTGCATCCAGTGCTTTCAGCTGACTTCTTATCAGTATTTCCAGTTCCGTAAGCCGCTTCTGATCCCTGTCTGCCTGCTCTTTTTTCACGGTACATGCAGAAAGTTCCTGCTCTTTCACTTTCTTCTGAGCGGACAGCACACGCTTCCATACTGCGACAGCATCCTCAAACGAAGCCTGACCGAATTCTTCCCGGACAGCCGGCACATCCGCTGCGGCGTTCATCCGCTGAATTTCCGCATCATTCTCAGAAGCTTCTTTCTGTAATGCTTCTCTGGCGGCCAGAATCCGGGCACTGATCTCCTGTACCTGACCCTCCGCCTCTGCAAGTTCCTCCTTTTTCTGATCCAACTGCTGCTTTTCCGGCACTTCTGCCGGAATCACGGCCAGCTTCGGATGATGGAGTGATCCGCAGACCGGACATGCCATCCCTTCTTCCAGCTTCTTCGCCAGAACCCCCGCCTGCGCATCCAGAAACAGCTGCTCCATTCTCTGATATTTTTCGCGTTTCCGGTCTCTGACTTCTGCATGATTCAGATATACACCCTGCAGCTGCTTCAATGAAATTACAGCCGCTTCAAAGCCCTGTACCCTCCTTTCCAGTTTTCCAAGCTGGCCCATGAAATTTTCGATCGCTTCTTGTTCCCGCTGATATCTCTCGAAATCAACCGGACTGTCCCGAAACCGTTCTTTTTCCTTCTCAAGTTCAGTCAGCTTCTGCTCCCTTTCTCTTTGAACTGTCACCAGCTTTACATCCAGACCATTTTTCTGTTCGATCTGCTGCAAAAGATCCGCTTCTTCGGCTTCCCAGGCTGCCATCTTTGCCTTACCTTCAGCTGTCTTCTGATCGGCTTCCCAAATCTTTGGCTTCCATGTACTCTGTGCTTCTAACAGACTGCCTATCATCCTCTGACGGTTTTTCTGTTCTTTGATCTGCGCAGACACTTTTTCTGCCTCAGCACCGGTCTCTTTCAGTCCTTCCGCTTCTGCCTTCTCTGCTTTTAACTTTTCCGCCAGAAGTTCCTTTTCCTCTGTTTTGCTCCGGTGAGATCTTTGTGCCGCTTCCAGTGCTGCCTGCTGATCTGCTTCTGTTCGCTGCTGTGTCCTGAGATTCCTGTGAATTTCCAGACGTTCATTTCCGATACGAATCCGCTCACGAAGCTCTTCCGCTTCCTTTTTCCATTCCGGGATCCTGTCAAATGCTTCTTTCTCCCGTTCCTCCAGTGCTTTTGCATGTTCCAGTTTCTCCTGCATGCAGTCAAGTTCCTTCCGCAGAAGCTTTTCCTGCTTCGCCTGTCCAAGCAGCTGATTTTCCGTTTCAATCTTTTTCGCTAATCCTGTCTCCTCTTTTTTAAACTGCTCCCGGAGTTTTTCCTGCTTCGTCAGCATTTGTAGCAACAGCTCCAGGGACCGTTCGATCCTTCCTTCGAATCCTTTTTCTTTTAAATCCTGAAATTCAAATCCTTCGGCTGTTGTTTCGTCACAGACAACACCATTCAGGGACTGGACGGTCTTTCTTTTCAGTTCCTCATACTGTTCCCGGCATTTTCGCTCTTCCTCTTTCAGTTTTTCCTGAATATCCTTATAGATCTTTGTATGGAAAATCTGCCGGAAGATTTCTCCTCTCTGGACCGTATCCGCAAGCAGAAGCTTCTGAAAGTCTCCCTGAGCGATCATAGCAATCTGTGTAAACTGTTTGTAATCAAGTCCCAGCAGTTCTGTAATGGCTCTGGTCACCTCCGTTGCTTTACAGACCGGCTGTCTTTCATCCGGAAACACAAGCTCTGCCTCCGCCTTCTGCATGGTAAATCCCGTTCCTCTTCCCTTCGGCCGCAGATATTCCGGATTTCTTCTCACATGATATTTCTTTCCCTGATAGAGAAAGGTCAGCTCCACAAAGGTCGGTGTATTCTCTCCGGCATATTTGCTTCGAAACATCCCCTTATCACGGACGGTTCCGCTGGCTTCTCCGTAGAGTGCAAAAGTAATCGCATCAAAGATCGTTGTTTTCCCCGCACCGGTATCTCCGGTAACCAGAAACAGGTTCTGACTGCCCAGTCGTTCGAAATCTATCTCCGTCCTCTCCGCATAGGGACCAAATGCACTGATTATCAATTTTAATGGCTTCATGTGACTTCCTTTCCTGCCGATATTATTTCTGATCGATCATGCGCTCAATCAGTTCTCTGACAAACAACTCCTGTTCTTTACTCATCATCTGATTATTCTGCGCCTCATAAAACTCACCAAACAGCTCCAGCTCCGACTTCTGCTGTTTTCCTTCAGCAGCCGTGATCTGGCGACTGGTTCTCGTTCGAATATTGTCATATTCCAGATGCATCAGATTCGGATAGACACTGCGCAGCTTCTGCATTCCTCCCGGAATATCCTCCTCATCCGTCAGTGTAATCTGAACATAGTCATCGGTATTTGTCCCCTCATAGGAAGACCTCTGCATCAGTTCCATGTAGGAACCCCTGAGCTTTCGCATATCACGCAGCGGTTTCAGTTCGATCGTCCGAACTTCCGTATTCCCCTTTTCCAGAAGGTTCACTACTGTTACCGACTTTGTCTGAGTTGCTTCTGAAAAAGAATATTTCAGCGGAGTTCCGCAGTATCGGACCGTTTCTCTTCCGATCATCTGGGGACTGTGAATATGTCCCAGCGCAGCATAGTCAAATTTCTCAAACAGATCCGCACTGATCTGATCAAGGCCGCCCACATTGACCTCCTCTGAATCACAGCGTCTGGCTCCTGTTACAAACTGATGGGCAACGATGACATTTCTCTCTGACCGGTCCACATCCATATATTCTGCTGCCATCTCCAACGCCCGCTCATAGCTGTCAATTTTTTCTGCCTCTTCCTGGCCGGCAAAAGCATGTCTGACAACCACCGGCTTGATAAATGGCAGTAAATGAACCTGCAGCTTTCCATAGGCATCCTCCATCGTGATCTTTTTCACCGTTCCCTCATAAACTGATGAAACATAGACCTTCCGGCTGCTCATCAGTTCCGCCCCGAAGGCAATCCGCTCCGCCGAGTCATGATTTCCGCTGACAGCAAAAACGGCCGTACCGAGATCCGCCAGGGAAGTCAGGAATCTGTCAAACACCTGGACGGCCTCGGCTGACGGTACCGGCTTATCATAGATATCTCCTGCGATCAGCACGCCATCCGGCTGCTCCCCGCGTACGATCTCCAAAATCTGATTTAAAATATACTTCTGGTCTTCGATCATGGAAAACTCATGGACACGTTTTCTGATGTGAAGATCCGACAAATGAATAAATTTCATACCTTACAGATCCTTTCCATATCTGGTAACATTCTAACATTTTATTGCACGAAAAAAAAGGAAAACGACTGCTGTGGCCGCTTTCCTTACATTCATTCTTCATCTCTTTATTTTTTCATTTCCCATGCCATATCCCAGAACATCATTTCATATCTGGAACATGCAACAAAGATTTCCTTCAGATGTTCCATCTGCCTTTCCGTATAGTCTGCTGTCAGACGGTTCAGCATTTCAATCAGGGCCTCATTCCCCCTGCTGTAGTCATCAGAGGCATATCCCTGAACCCAGGAGCCATAGAACGGATGGGCTGCTGCTTTTGGATTTTCTGCCGTCATTTTTTTTGCAATCAGCTCATAGCTGTATGCACAGGATAAGATAGCTGCCAGAATCTCGGCCTCTCCTTCTGCATATGCGACACGGAGCATATAGGATGTATAGGAAATATTATCCAGAGCCACAGGCATCTGATCCATTTCCTCCTGTGTAATTTTAAACATTCCCAAATAACCCTTATGGATATCCATTTCACCATCTGTCAGCTGCTGTACATAAGAAGAAAACAGTTTCAGGGTCTCCATGCTTTTTGCCTTTGCGATCCCGAGTGAAAATACCTTCGCGTAATCGATCAGATACAGAAAGTCCTGCATGATATAATATTTGAACTTTTCTTTATCCAGCGTTCCGTCCTGAATTCCACGGACAAACGGATGTGTATAATAGCCTTCCCAGATTTCCTTTGAAGCATCCAACAGTACCTGCATTGTATTCATTCGTAAATTCCTCCCGCTATCTCAAACAGTTTTTCTTTAGATTATCAAAACTTTCTATATAAACATCGGATAAACTCCGAACAGTTTTCTGATCCTCTTCGAATCTGTCAAAAACTCCGACCGTAACAAATCCGGCGTCTTTTGCAGTCCGAAGCGCATGAACCGCATCCTCAAATATCCAGGTTTTTTCCTTTTCTGTCCCCAGACTTTTCCATGCTCTTTCGAAAATGACCGGCTCATCCTTGCCGTGCCCCACATCGGAACAGGTAAATATTTCACTAAAATATTTTCTGATCCCGCAGCGGGTCAATGCCGCTTCCACCAGATACCGATCCGTCGCTGTAGCAATACACATGCCCACCTGATTTTCAGCAAGCATCTCAACAAAGTCTCTGACTCCTGCCTTCAGGCTTGCCTCTTCCCTATAGAATTTTTCTATCATCCGGTTCACATCCCCGCAGATTTCCTCCGCGCTCTTTGGAATCCCATAAATTCTGATCAGATATTGTGCCGCCTGTTTCAGACTCATTTCCCTGATTTCTGCTTTCAGGTTTTCCTTCGGAACAATCCCATTGGAAAGAAGATATCTTTCTCCCACGCTATCCCAGATCCCCATCGAATCCAGTAACGTTCCGTCCAGATCAAACACCGCACCTTCCAGCTTCATGCCTGCACCATTTTTTCAGAAAGAGCCCGAAGTGTCCTGCATTCGCTCTCGATATCATCTGCCGCAAAAATTGCGGATACCAGTGCCACACCGTCCGCGCCTGTTCCTGACAGCTCCTGAATATTATTTTTATTGATTCCTCCAATGGCTACCACCGGAATCGAAACGCTTTCACAGATTTCTTTCAGTACCTCTTTAGAGAGCGGTCTGGCATCCGGTTTTGTTGTCGTACCAAACATCGCTCCTACTCCCAGGTAATCCGCGCCTGCCTTTTCGGCAGCCTTTGCCAGTTCCACGCTCTGAGCAGAAACACCGATGATCATCCGATCACCCACAAGCGCACGCACATTTCCTGCTTCCATATCCTTCTGTCCTACATGAATACCGTCCGCCTTACATTTCATCGCGATTTCCACATTGTCATTGACAATGAACGGAACACCGTAGCGGGCACAGAGTGACTTCATTTCCAGGGCTTCTTTCAAAAAACTCTCCTCATCCAGTTTCTTTTCACGAAGCTGGATACAGGTTGCACCGCCCTTCAGTGCGTCCTCTACCTGCTCCATTAATGTCTGTTTTCCTGTCCATGCCCGGTCAGTCACCGCATAGAGCAGCATGTTTTTTGCATCACATTTCATCGTTCTTTCCTCATGATCATTCGTAGATTTTATGATACCTGATACGAAGAGTAGCACTCAACCTTTATTTTGTCAACCGGGATTCCTCATACAAATTTAATAATTTCTCAAATCCAAAATATCTCACTGCATTATTATAAGAGATCCCTTTGATAATCTTTTCCAATGCTTTCTCATCTGCCGGATATTCTCCGTTTTCCACCCAGCCTCCGATCAGCTCGCACAGGATCCTTCTGAAATATTCATGTCGTGTGTAGGATAAGAAGCTTCTGGAATCAGTCAGCATTCCGATAAAATTTCCGAGAAGCCCCAGGTTCGCAAGACTGATCATCTGCTCCTTCATCCCGGTCTTATGGTCGTTGAACCACCAGGCACTTCCCTGTTGGATCTTACCCACTGCGTCTGCACTCTGAAAACAGCCGATAACCGTACCGACGAGAGCATTGTCCGCCGGGTTTAAGCTATAGATGACCGTCTTCGGAAGCTCGCCTGTTTCATCCAGTGCATTCAGAAAACCTGCCAGCTCTGCTGACGGTGTGTCACTGCTGATACAGTCCACGCCTGCATCCGGGCCGAGGGCACAAAAAACTCTCCGGCTGTTGTCACGTCTGACACCGCAGTGGAGCTGCATCACCCAGTTTCTCTTATGATATTCTTTTCCCATAGCCAGGAGAAATGCTGTTTTAAACCGGGCTTCTTCCCCGGCTGTCGGCAGCTGTCCTGACAGCCGTTTGCGGAAGATATGCTCGATCTCTTCTTCCGTGGCAGAAACATAAGGTACATGAGAAAGCCCATGGTCAGAGATGACACAGCCCATCTGTGCAAAGAAATCCATTCTCTGTTTTAATGCTTCGATCAGAGATGCAAACGATGTGATCCCTGTTTTGCTGACTGTGCATAGTTTTTCCAGATACTCCGTATAGTCCGGTCTTTCCGGGCACATGGCCCTGTCCGGTCTCCATGCGGGAAGTACCCGGATATCGAAGCTGTCATCTGCTGCGATCTTCTGATGCCACTCCAGAGAATCGATCGGATCATCTGTCGTGCAGACCAGGGTTACACCGGACATTTTCATGATTCCGCGGGCAGACATGGAGTCCTGTTTCAGTTTTTCATTGCAGAAATTCCACACTTCCTCTGCAGTGTCGCCATTTAAGACGCCTTCATATCCGAAATAACGTTTCAGTTCCAGATGACTCCAGTGATAAAGCGGATTGCCGATGGCCATTTCCAGCGTTTCAGCCCATTTCTGAAACTTTTCCCGATCCGGGGCATTACCGGTAATATAGGTTTCCTCCACACCGTTGGAACGCATCTGACGCCATTTATAGTGATCCGCACCCAGCCACACCTGTGTCATGTTGTCAAATTTACGGTCCTCATAGATTTCCCGGGGACTGATGTGGCAATGATAGTCCAGAACCGGCATCGTTTCCGCATATTCTTGATACAGTTTTACGGCAGTTTCGGAAGTCAGCAAAAAATCTTCGTCCATAAATTTCTTCATCATCTCTGCTCCTATCTCTGTACACGTCCGGAACCGTCTCCGCCCGCCAGTTTCAGTACCTCTTCCGTGGAAACCAGATTATAATCGCCTTCAATGGAGTGTTTTAAGCAGGAGGCTGCCACTGCAAACTCAATCGCGGCTTCCGCATCATATCCGTTTAAGAAGGCTGCGATCAGTCCGCCGCCGAAACTGTCACCTCCGCCCACACGATCTACGATGTGCATTTGATATTTTTTACTGAAGAAGTAATTTGTTCCGTCATAGAGCATTGCAGACCAGTGATTGTCATTGGCAGAGATGGATTCTCTCAGTGTGATCGCCACCTTTTCAAACCCGAATCTGTCAGCCAGCTGCTTTGCCACATCCCGGTAGCCTTCATGATTTACTTCTCCGGCACAGATGTCTGTATTTGCCGCATGGATTCCGAATACATCTGCCGCATCCTCTTCATTTGCGATGCAGATATCGACATACCTGCAAAGCTCACCCATCACTTCTCCGGCTTTTTCCTTACTCCACAATTTATTTCTGTAATTCAGATCACAGGAAACCTTCACGCCGGCTTCTTTGGCTGCCCTGCATGCTTCCAGGCAGATGGCTGCCACACCGTCATTTAAGGCCGGAGTGATTCCCGTAAAATGAAACCATTCTGCATTTTCAAAAATTTCTTTCCAGTGAAAATCCTCCTTTGATGCCGTACAGATCGAAGATCCCGCTCTGTCATAGATGACCCTGGATGGTCTCTGAGATGCGCCCTTTTCCAGAAAATAAATTCCCACACGTGCTCCGCCTCTGACGATCTTTGTCGTATCCACACCATATTTTCTCAGAGAATTGACTGCTGCCTGTCCGATCTCATGTTCCGGAAGCTTTGTGACAAAAACTGCGTCGAATCCATAGTTTGCAAGGGAAACTGCCACGTTCGCTTCTCCGCCGCCAAAGGTCGCTCCATATTTTTCAGACTGTACAAAACGTTCATACCCTTCCGGTGCAAGCCTTAACATCAGTTCTCCGAATGTAACGACTTTCTTACTCATCTCTGTTTTCCTCTGCTTTCTTTTACGATTTGTGCTGCTTCTTTTGCCAGCTCTGTAATTTTTGCAAAATTTCCTGACCGGATAAGCTCCTCTCTGACCATCCAGCTTCCGCCGCAGGCAAGAATTCTGTCATAGGAAAGATAGGCTTTGACATTCGAAGCACTGATTCCGCCGGTCGGCATGAATTTCAGTCCCGCATAGGGAGCAGCCATTGCCCTGATCATGTTTAATCCCCCTGCAGGCTCCGCAGGGAAAAATTTCACAGCCTCCAGACCGAATTCCAGTGCCCTCTCTATTTCTCCCGGCGTCACACACCCCGGAAGGATCAGACTTCCTTTTTCCGCACAGTATTTTACAACCCTTGGATTGAACCCGGGGCTTACGATAAATTTCGCTCCTGCAGCCAGGGCTTTGTCCACCTGCTCTGTCGTAAGTACCGTCCCCGCGCCCACCAGCAGCTCCGGATACTGCTCAGACATGATACGGATCACACGTTCTGCCGCTGCCGTTCGAAAAGTCACCTCAGCACAGGTCAGACCGCCTTCGATGAGGGCTTTTGCAAGCGGAGCAGCATCCCTTTCATGCTCTAATACAACAACCGGTACAATCCCGATTTCCTGAATCTGTTCCAACACTTTATTCATCCTGATCTTCTCCTGTCATTCACCAACATATTTTTTCAGCACGGCACGCACGGCACCCGGACCTGCGATCAGTTCTCTGAAATAGTCACATACGAGCTCTGCCATCTGTACTTCATATAAATTCACACCGAAAATTGCTTCATTTTCAAGAATCGGTCTTAACAGCGTTTCCACATCACAGTCATCTCCCAGCTGAATGTCAGCCACATACGGGCAGACTGTATCCAACAGCGGATCCGGGCTCAGTAAAAATGTATTTCCACTGTCATCCACTGCCATCAGATAGCGCAGCCATCCCGCAAATACGAGCGGAATCATCTTCAGGTCCGACGGGTTCAGATCTTCTGCTCTCTGATAGGCCCTGATCGTTTCTCCGAAACGTACTGCCAGCTTCTGGGAGGTATCGGTTGCGATCCGCTGGGGTGTATCCGGCATAAACGGATTGGGGATGCGTACCGTTAAAACGGTGTCGATAAATTCCTTCGGGTCCAGGATCCCCGGATCTGCCACAACCGGAAGTCCTTCCTCATAGCCGATGATCTCTGCCAGTTTCTTTAGCTGCACATCTTTCATTTCCTCGGCAATCTTTTCATAGCCAAGCAGGCATCCGTACACTGCCAGTGTCGTATGCAGAGGATTCAGACAGGTACATACCTTCATCTTTTCTACCTGATCCACTGTCTCACGTTCCGTAAACATCAGACCGCCCCGTTCCAGTTTGGGACGGCCGTTCGGGAATGCGTCTTCGATGACAAGGTACTCACACTCTTCCGCATTGACAAACGGTGCCACATAGGTGTTTTTCGATGTAATGACCGGTTCTGCCCGATCGATTCCGTCTTTTCTCAGGATCTCTTCTACAGAAGCATCCGGACGGGGTGTGATTTTATCAATCATGGACCAGGGGAAGCTCACCTTATCCTTATTTTGAACATAAGAAACAAATGCTGTCGGAACGAAGCCGTTTTGGGCCCATTGTTCCGCAAATGTTTTGACTGCCGCATATAATCTGTCCCCGTTGTGGGAGCAGTTATCCATACTGGCCATGGCAATCGGCTTTTCTCCCGCCTGAAAACGGGTATACAAAAGAGCAGCAACTTTTCCGATATAGCTTGCCGGCTTTTTGGGACCGTTTGCAAAATCCTCCCTGACTGTCGGGAGCAGCTCCCCTTTTCCGTTTACAAGGCTGTATCCCTTTTCTGTGATCGTAAAGGATGCAATCTGAAGAGAATCTTTTTCGAAGATCTCTTTCAGACGTCCGTACTCAGACTCATTTTCCGAATCCAGAATACAGGATTCCACAACACTGCCCACAACTGTTTTTTCCACAGTTCCGTCTGCCTTTAAGGTTACAAGCACATGACAGTCATCATGGGGACGGTTCATCTTTTCAATAATTTCATAGTCAAAACCTTCCGCCACTACAAGACCTCTGTCCAGAACCCCTTCATTTAACAGATTCTGCACCACGTTAGCCTGAAATGCGCGGAAGATGTTTCCCGCGCCAAAGTGAATCCAGAACGGATTTTCCTTGGTTGCCGCTGTTACCGCAGCTCTGTCATATTGCGGAAGATGATATCCTTTTTCTTCCCAGATCCTTCTGTTTTCCAATCCCTTCCCATTTAATTCCATGGATTATTCTGCTCCTTTCACAATAGCTTCCCAAAGCCCGTTCAGATAAGCTGCTCCCAGTGCTCTGTCATAAAGACCGTATCCCGGCATCGCCACTTCATCCCAGATCATCCGTCCGTGATCCGGTCGGATCGGACCTGTAAATCCGATATCATAAAGTGCTTTCATGATCTCATACATATCGAAGGTTCCGTCCGAAGACAAATGTGCCGCCTCTTCAAAATTCGTCGGCGTGATAAACTTCAGGTTCCGCACATGAGCGAAATGGATTCTTCCCTTCAGGGAACGAATCATATCCGGAAGATTATTTTCCAGATTGGTTCCGTAAGAACCGGAACAGAAGGTGACGCCGTTGTGCGGATTATCCACCATTTTCATCATACGGAGAATGTTTTCCTTATTAACGATAATTCGCGGAAGACCAAATACACTCCATGCAGGATCATCCGGATGGATCGCCATATTGATATCATATTTGTCACAGACCGGCATAATTCGTTCCAGAAAATATTTCAGGTTTTCAAACAGCTTCTCATCATCCACATCCTTGTACATTTCAAAGAGTTCTCTGACATGCACCATACGTTCCGGTTCCCAGCCGGGCATAATGCTTCCGTTCATATCTCCCGCAATGGACTCAAACATTTTTTCCGGATCCAGTGCATCGACAGCCTCCTGTGTGTAGGCAAGTACAGTAGAGCCGTCCGCACGCTCTCTTGCTAGCTCTGTACGCGTCCAGTCAAACACCGGCATGAAGTTATAGCAAACCAGATGGATGTCCGCTTCTCCCAGATGACGCAGAGTTTCAATATAGTTTTCAATATACTGTTCTCTTTCCGGAGCACCGGTCTTGATCGCATCGTGAATGTTCACACTTTCAATCCCGGATACACGAAGCCCTGCCGCTTCCACTTCTTCCTTCATTCTGCGAATACGTTCTGCGGACCATACTTCTCCCGGTTCCGTATCATAGAGTGTTGTGATCACTCCTGTCACACCCGGAATCTGTCTGATCTGCTTTAATGTCACGGTATCAAATTCGGAACCGTACCATCGTAATGTCATTTCCATAGATCATTTTCCTCGCTCTCATAGATTGTTTCGTTGTGTCCCCATTTTATCTCATAAGTTTTTTGAATCCTATTGAGACGATTGTCCACTGCATTGCTGAAGTTGCGGTTTGTGTTTATTATTTCCCAAAATGAAAAAAATATTGACCAATCGGTCTCTTTGTGATAATATTCTCCAAAAACAGACCAGTCAGTCTGTTTTTGGAGGTATTCCATGAAACGTGAAGAAAAAAATGCCTTGTCAAGACAGCGTATTCTGGATGCCGCTTTCAAAGAATTCTCTTTGAAAGGTTACGAATGTGCATCCCTGAATACGATCTGTTCGGAAGAAGGCATCTCTAAAGGAATTATCTACCATCATTTTAAGGACAAAAACCAACTTTACCTTTTGTGTATTGAAAAATGCTTTACAGATCTGACCGACTATCTGAAAAAAACTGCAGGATGCCTGACCGGTTCTGCCGAAGAACAGCTGCAGGAGTATTTTCGTGCAAGACTCCGCTTCTTTGCCGAATATCCGCTGTATCTTGGGATCTTCGCTGACGCCGCATTCAATCCTCCGGCAAATCTTGCCGGAGAAATCATGAAACGCCGTCAGGGCTTTGACGACCAGAACATTTTTGTACTGACAAAGGTGCTGGAGAGTCAGCCTGTGAGACAGGGACTTTCTGTAGATACAGTAGTTGAAGATTTCAGAATGTATATGGACTACTTCAATATGCAGTTCAAAACAGACTTTTCCGCAGGCCGTTCCATAGAAGAACTTCTCCATAATCACGAAGAAAGGTGTCACCGTCAGCTTTATCTTCTGCTGCACGGTGTATTGGGTGACAATCATGAAGACTAAATCATCAAATTCCAATGAATCACTACTTTCTAAGGTAAAACCATCAAAGGAGATCATTAATCTGGCCGTTCAGCCACCTTAGCCCTGCTGGCAAAAGCGGTTTATAACATTGTAGATACTGCCTATATCGGAATGTTGAACAGCGATATCGCGCTGGCCGCAGTAGGGGTTACTCTGCCGCTGCTTCTCATCATGGTTTCCATAGAAAATATTTTTGCGGCAGGAGCTGCAGTTTTGGCAGGACGCCAGCTTGGCGCAAATGACAAGGAGCAGGCGAACCGGACCGTTACCACGATTGTGGGCTTTTCCATGCTTGTGGGAATTGCATTGTGCATTTTAGGCATTATTTTTATGGAACCGCTGCTGCGAGCTTTCGGAGCCTCAGACACGGTGCTTCCACAGGCTAAAGATTATGCTTTCTGGATGTTCATTGCGGCACTTTTTAATCTGCCGGCTCAGAGCATGAACTATGCAGCCCGTGCGGAATCCTCTGTAAAGATTTCTTCCGTGGCTGTTATTGTGGGCGCTGCTCTCAATGTACTGCTGGACCCGGTATTTATGTTCTCCTGGGGCTTTAATATGGGCGTGGAAGGTGCCTCTTTAGCAACTACCATTTCCCAGTGTGTTACCTTTTTAATTTTAATGTGGTTCTATCTGGGAGGACACTCCATCATCAAAATCAAACCACACTACTTCAAACTTTCCGGAAGCTTTTTGTGGGAGGTTATTTCGATCGGAATTCCGACAGCTGTCATCCAGATCTGTCTGGCATTAGCTACCTCTCTGACCAATATTGCCGCAAAACCTCTGCCGAATTCCGACCTGATCATTGCAGCCTATGGGGTCGTACAGCGTCTTATTCTGATCGGCTGCTATGTGGTTATGGGATTTATGCAGGGATATCAGCCGGTGGCGTCTTATGCTTTCGGAGCCAAAAACGAAGAACGTTTCCATGAATCTGTTCGCTTTGCCTTAAAAGGCTCGCTGCTTTTGACAGTTGTGGTTGCAGCTGTATATATCATCCTGTCAAAGCCTCTGATTTTACTGTTTAACCGCAACCCGCTGGTTGTAGAATTCGGAAAATGGCTCCTGATTTCCCAGGTAGCACTCTATCCGGCCTTTGGTCTTTGCTATATGATGACCATTACATTCCAGACGATCGGTTCTTCCAAGATGGGACTGTTCCTCTCTCTGATCCGTCAGGGACTGTTCTACGTACCGTTTATCCTCAGCCTGCCGAGGCTTATGGGAGTTACGGGTATTTATCTTTCCCAGCCTGCTGCCGATGTCCTGACAATTGTTATCTGTCTGTTCCTCATCAGACCGATGAAACGCATGGCTTCTGAAAATATGGGGATCGAAGGAAATTCTGTTCAGCAATAAGAGTATTTCATGAAAAGAGGGTTTGAGAAACCGAAGTTTCCCAAACCCTCTTTTAATTTTCCTTTTCTGTTCTGGCGAAAGTCAGCGTGACTTTAAATAAGTCTCCGTCAACACTGATACTGAATTCGCCGTTCTGAAGTTCCACAAAACTTTTCGCGATCGCAAGTCCGAGGCCGCTGCCTTCTGAATTTCTGGATTTGTCACCGCGGACAAATCGCTCAGTTAGACGCTGCGGATCAAAGTCCAGCTCTGATGCGGACATATTTCTGAAAATGATCCGGACCTCTGAGGTCGTCGGCAGAATATCCACATATACCCTCGAATACGGCATTGCATATTTGAGTACATTGTTCAGCAGATTTTCAAATACACGGTACATTCTGTCCCCGTCCAGAGAAAGGATGACTTTTTCTTCCGGCAGATTCCATCGGAAGGTCAGATCACTGTTCATCAGCTGCTCTTCCATTTCCAGTCGTACCTGCTTCATAAGATTGACTACATCCACATCCATGAAATTCATCTGTACATTGCCGGAGTTTGCCTTGCTCACTTCAAACAGATCTTCGATCAGCACCTTCAGTCTCTGAGACTTCTGCTCCAGTGTAGCTATATAGGACGCACGTTCTTCTTCCGTAATGTCTTCTTTTTTCAGCAGATCCACATAAGTAATGATCGCTGTCAGCGGTGTCTTCAGATCATGAGATACGTTTGTGATCAGTTCCGTTTTCATATTCTGGCTCTTCGCCTCTTCCGCCACAGCTTTTGCAAAGCCCTGCTGGACTTCCATAAGCTCTTTTCCGAGCGGTTCGAAAACTCCCAGATCATCCTCCAGAGTAATCTTCAGATTACCTTCCGACATCTGTCCCGTAGCATTCAGAATACTGCGATACTGTCTCTGCAGGTTTTCTCCGTATTTGCGAAGCAGAACATACAGAATGACCGAATAAATGATCACTCCGGCGATTCCCATAAACCACATACAGCAAAGCACAGTCAGAATGATAAAGTTTACAGCTACAATTTTTACAATACTCTTATTCAGCTTCTCTGTAATATCGATATCCGTCACATAACGGTACAGCTTTCTGCACTGTCTGATACACCAGCGCAG
Source organism: Lachnospiraceae bacterium (assembly GCA_051879615.1). Lineage (GTDB taxonomy): Bacteria > Bacillota > Clostridia > Lachnospirales > Lachnospiraceae > HGM12587. The sequence goes on along the minus strand of JBJEMI010000095.1, from coordinate 57,106 downwards.
AAAAATGACAAGCAGCAGACGGTCTCTGAGATAAGCCTTCGGTCCGCAGAAAAACTGTCTGAGTGATGCCACGCAGATGTATTCCAGCAGGAAGCATGCGGACCATCCCAGAAGATTTCCTGCGATCAGCAGTCCGTAAACTGTTTCCGCGCTCATGGAATATCCCAGAAATAGAATTTCACCGTAATCCGTGATCCATTCTGTCACCGCGCTGAATGTGGAATTACACATCAGCATATACATTCCGCAGGCCGCACAGACCCCCAGACCGATCAGGCAGCAGATCACCTCAAACGGCATACAGAACAGCTTTTCCCATCCTGTCTCCAGCTTTTTAAAAAACGGCAGGATCAGTGCCATGATCAGGACAAAGAATGCGCCGATCAGGACGACGAGATAAGCCCCTGTCTCGAGATAGAGCTGCTCAGCGTCCGGTGAATAGTAATAATAGCTGCTTCCTACATAGTGCTCATCATACTCATAGACAAAATCACTGTCGGAATCGATCACAAAAACTGCCCTGAAATTTTTCGGCACCAGCTGGTCTGCATCGATTCTGTTCTCGTCACCCGCATTTGAATTGACATTATAATTGTGTACATTATTTTTATACTGTTCATAACTTGCCTGCGCACGTTCATAAAGCCGGTCATAGATGATATAATTATCGGATCCCACAAAGCGGATATCGGAAAGTGCACCGAACTGATCCCACTGCATGATCAGATATCCTGCACCCTGTTTACTCAGCTGTTCCTTCACGTCTTCAGAATTTTCTTCTCCGTTTAACAGAAAACGAAGTTCCTCATCCCCATCACCGGTCCTGTAGTAATAATTCCCGCCGTTTTCTTCCTGTTCTTCCGGCTGATAATCCGTATAATAACGGCTGTTTTCGATCATATAATAATAATCGTTGATCCAGCCAAATTCATTCATGACCGAGTAGGCTGCCCGAACTTTGGTATACTCCTGAAACATCTGACCATAGAGATAGTAACTGGCCTCTACCGCATAGTTAACAAAGGCCGAATCCACTTCCCATACGGTCCGGTCGGATTGAACTGTTTCCCTCATCTCAGGCGCTGATTCAGTGTTCATCTGTTCATATGCGTTTTTTTTATCCAGCATCGCTGATTCCATTCTCGGATAGAGCGTGACAAGTACAACTGCCGGAATAAGAATGATCAATGTAATAATCAGGTACGTAAGTTTATGAGATTTTTTCAATTTTGTATCCAACTCCCCACACCACCTTTAAATATTTTGGTTCTTTCGGGTTGTATTCAATCTTTTCCCGAATGTTACGTACATGAACGATCACTGTATCGGTATTAACTGCTCTTTCATTCCAGACTCTTTCATAAATCTCATCTGCCGAGAAAACACGGCCGGGATATTTCATCAGCAGAGCCAGGATTTTAAACTCCATCGGTGTCAGTTTCGTAAGCTCCCCATCCACGCGGACTTCCTTGGTCTCATCATTCAGTTCCAGACCTCCGATCCGGTAACATCCGGCGTTTTCCTGTGCCTGACCTGCATTCAGAAGTTCCTGAAATCTGGCATAACGCCGCAGATGAGAATTCACTCTTGCCAAAAGCTCCAGCGGCTGGAATGGCTTTGTCACATAGTCATCCGCCCCCATATTCAGTCCGCGGATCTTATCCACTTCCTCTGATTTGGCAGAAAGCATGATCACCGGAAAATCGTATTGTTTTCGGAGATTCATCACCATATGGATTCCATCCATACGAGGCATCATGACGTCAATGATTGCCAGATGTATTTCCTGATTCCTGATGATTTCGAGGCCTTCAATTCCATCTGCCGCCTTGGATACTTCATATCCCTGACTCCTTAAGTAAATTTCGATTCCGTCCCGAATCTGCTCGTCGTCCTCCACAACTAAAATGTGATAATTTTCCTTCATGTTATCAGTTCCTTTCCAGTTCTCTCATGTACGATTATATCATATACAGGTAAAATAAACAGAACCTTCAAAAAATCCTAAAGATTTTCTAAAGGTTCTTAGGCAGAAATTAAACTCTCGTTTCATCCATCTGATAGAGAATGGCATTGCAGATGGCGGCTGCCACATTGCTTCCGCCCTTGCGTCCCTTCGCCACGATATAGGGGATCCCGGTTTTCATAATCAGTTCCTTGGAGGCTACCACATTCACAAAGCCTACAGGTACGCCGATGATAAGCTCGGGACGGATTTTTTCCTCTTTGATCAGTTCATAAAGCCGTATCAGCGCCGTAGGCGCGTTTCCGATCGCAAAAATGAACGGCTCTCCCATTGACGCTGCCTTGTCGATACAGGCTGTGGCACGGGTCGTCTGATTCCTTTTCGCCATTTCTGCCACGTCTTCGTCCGACATAAAGTTACAGACCCTTCCGCCGAATTTCGCCAGCGTCCTTTTATTGATTCCCGACATGGCCATCTGCGTATCCGTGACAATGGAAATGCCTTTGGAAATGGCTTCTTTGGCCCGGATTACGGCATTTTCGGAAAAACAGAGACTGTCTGCATAGTCAAAATCTGCCGTTGTATGGATGACTCTTTTGATAATGCTCTCCTGCTCCGGGAGAAATTCTCTGTCTCCGAGTTCTGCTGTAATGATTTCAAAGCTTCGTTTTTCGATATCCATGGGAAGGACATTTTCTAACTGTATTTTCATAAGTTTCCTTTACTCCTTTTTATACATCTCGCAGGCCTTTAAGAAGTTAACCGCAAGGCCCGGATTGGAATAATAATAGATATGCGGAAAGCCTGCCATGCTTCTTTTCGTGGCATGGATACATTGCCAGCTTCTGTCTGATAATGGCTTTTTTGCCAGAAAGGCTTCCCCGTTATTTGTACTGTCAAAATAATGGAACTCATGGCCTCTGCAGGCGGTTCCCTTTTCACCGGGAAGCGCATCTTTTTCCGTCTCCAGTGTAATATAGCCGAATCTTCCAAGCCGCGGTGTTCTATAAGCTTTTCCGGGAATGATGCCTGCCACGGGATAGCTTTCTCCAGCCATATCCTCCATAAAATCATGTAAGTACATAAATCCTCCGCATTCTGCCAGATATGGCATACCCTGAGAGATTTTCTTACGAATACTTTCTGTCATGCCTGCATTGGCACTTAACTGTTTTGCATACAGCTCCGGATAGCCGCCGTAAAGAATCATGCCGTCCAGATCTTCGGGAAGTGATTCATCATGAACCGGAGAAAACGGTACCAGCTCTGCGCCGAACCGCTGCAAAAGCTCCAGATTATCCCTGTAATGAAAACAAAATGCTTCATCTCTCGCAATACCGACCCGCACTTTCGTATGGAAATCAGGCAGTTTTGGTTCCTTCACGTAAAGTTCGGGTGCCTCATTCCCAAGCTTCAGCAGGGCATCCAGATCAACGGTTGTTTCCAGGATCCTCGAAAAAGCCTCCAGTCTCTCCCTGAGATCCTCTACCTCGTCAGGAGTTACCAGTCCCAGATGACGGCTTTCCAGCACCCCTTCCGATACGTTTGGAACATAACCCAAAACCTTCACGGGGAGTTCCGACTCTATCTGCGTTTTGATCCGCGGATACAGACCCCCGGACATACGGTTTAAAATGACACCTGCAATGTGACTGTCCTTTTGGTACTGAAGAAAGCCCTGAATCAGCGCCGTCACCGACAGGCTCATTCCCTTGGTATTTACCACAAGAACCACCGGTGCCTTCACCGTCCCGGCCACATCATAGGCAGATGCCGTAAGGCTTGTTCCGGCCAGGCCGTCATAATAGCCCATAACACCCTCGATAACGGAAAAATCCGCTTCTTTTGCCGCTCTCGCGAATAAGTAACCCGTCGTTTCTTCATCGGTAAAAAAGGTATCCAGATTCCCCGAGGAGACTCCCAGAACCTTTTCGTGAAACATGGGATCAATATAGTCCGGTCCGCACTTAAAGGACGCAGGACTGAGGCCCCGGTTTTTTAACGCCTGCAGGATTCCGCAGGTAATCAGTGTTTTGCCGCTTCCGCTTGCCGGCGCAGCCAGCATAATTCTTGGCAGCTTCATGTTTCTCCCCCCTGCAGTGTAAGGATAAATACCGGATTTTGTCCCATCATCATATGATAGTTTCCCAGCGTTCTGCTCTTCCCTACTGACACCTGCACGATGTCCTCAAATCGAAACTTCTTTTCCCGCAATATATTCATGACCTCTGCTGCAGTTTCCAGTGCAATACAGTTGATCACAATTCGTACCTCAGGATTTTTCAAAAGCAGTGCTTCGATGATCTCCCTCATATTTCCGCTGCTTCCTCCGATAAAGGCATGGGTCGGTGCCGGAAGCTTCTCTAAAACCTCCGGGGCACAGCCTGCTACGATTTCCATATTTGATACATGAAGGCGCTGTTTATTTTTTCTCAGAAGCTCCAGCGCATCTTCCTTTTTTTCAATGGCATAAACCATGCCTTTTACAGACTGCAGGGCACATTCCAGGCCGATGGAGCCTGTCCCCGCTCCGATATCATAGACAATGGCCTGCCTTGTCAGAGCAAGCTTTGAAAGAGAAACGGCGCGGATTTCCTCCTTGGTCATCGGTGCATTTCCACGTTCAAAAGCAGCATCGGGAAGACCGTGAGTAATGATCTGATCTGCTGCCGCTTTATTCTCAATGACTGCCGCACACAAACCTTCCTTCGAAAAATCCGTAAGCTCCCTGGCCGTTCCCACAGTCACAGATTCCTCCGGATAGCCCAGCTGACAGCCTGCGAAAACCTTCACCTCTCCCATACCATAGTCCGTAAGATCCTGACAGAGCTTACGGATGCTTTCCTTATAGCCTGCAAGGACAAATACCTTTTCATGACTTCTGACCGCTCCGAGAACATTCTGACTTCTCCCGTGAATACTGACCGGATACATATCCTCCCATGGGATTTGCAGTCTGGAAGCCAGACATACCATGGAAGAAATCCCGCAAAGAACTTCCGTATCCACAGGAAGCTTTTTCAGTTCCTCCAGAAGCTTTTTACAGCCGCTGTAAAATCCGATATCTCCGGAAAACGCCGCTACGATCTGCTTTTTTTCCGGGTGATTCAGGATATAGGAGATCACGTCCTCCGGCTTGTAAAGCTTCTCTGATTCCCTGCCGAAGCAGCTTAATGCATCTACCATACGGGAGGCTCCCAAGATCACATCAGCCCTCTCGCAGGCTTTTCTTCCATCCTGTGTCAGATCCTTCAAGGATCCCATACCGATGCCCAACAGCGTAACCTTCTGCCGCACAGGCTTTTCTGCGTGAAAACGCTTCAGAAGTTCTTCCATGGAATATCCGGTCTCCTCTGCGGGACGGCTGACTACAAGGACCTTTGCCCCTGTAAGCCTTGCTCCCTCCAGCTTTTCCGGAAATCCCCCGGCCAAAGCCGTATCCTTCGTCACAAGATACCTGATATCATACTGTCTGATCAGTGCCGCATTCAGTTCCGCAGAAAAAGGTCCCTGCATACAGATGATCTGTTTTCCGCAAAGTCCCATTTCCCGGCATTTATCTACCGCTGCACCATCAGAGAGAATTCTTGCATAAATTCTGGAAACATCTTCTATCAGAGACACATATTTCGGCAGTTCCTTGCTTCCCGTAGTCAGAAGAATGTTTCCTTCCGTTTTGTTTAAGAAGCGGACGCCCTCCTCCAGGGAAGTTACATAGATGACATCAGAATCTGTCTCCTGCTGCCCCGCACTGCGAAGAAGCCTTATAATCTCCCGGCCGGTATGCTGTCCGGCACGCCTGATATTTTCCGAAACCTCTACTGCATAAGGGTGTGTGGCATCAATGACCGCCTCCCATTTTCCGGAAAGAAGCAGGGTTTCCATTTCTTCCTCTGTAAGCCGTCCCTGATGAATATTCAGATGCGGATGCTTTTGAAGCACCTCTTCCCCATAGCTGGTTGCCACGCAAAGATCTGCGCTGTAACCTGCCAGGAGCAGACTCTCTGCCAGAGTACGTCCTTCTGTTGTTCCGCCGAAAATCAAAAAACGTTTCATAGACTCCGTCTCCATTAAAACAAATACCCTCTTGGGGTTACCATATGTCCGTTCAATTCTTTTGTCTGGGAATTTCCGATAAATACCGTCGTAAACATATCCACCCGAATATCCCGAAGTTCTTTTAAAGTACAAATTGTGGCTTCTTCTCCCTCGCGGCCGATATTGCTTACAATTCCGCAGACCAGTGTTTCCGGCTGGCGGGTCATGATCAGATCACAGGCCTTCTGCAGATAATCATGACGTTTCCTGCTGGAAGGATTATAAAGACAGATGACAAAGTCCGCCTCTGCTGCGCAGAGCAGCCGCTTTTCAATCTTGTCCCACGGGGTCAGAAGATCACTTAAGCTGATCAGCGCAAAATCGTGAATTAACGGTGCTCCCAGGACTGCCGCTCCGCCTACGGCTGCAGTGACACCTGCCACCATTTCTACGGAAATCTCCGGATACCGGCTTCCGATTTCCAGCATCAGCCCGCTCATGCCATAGACTCCCGCATCTCCGCTGCAGATCATTGCCACGGTTTTTCCCTCTGCCGCCTGTTCAAAAGCAAGCTCGCATCGTTCTACTTCTTTTCTCATCGGAGTCGTAAGGAATTCCTTTTCCGGAAAATGCTCCCTGACCAGATCCACATAAACCGTATAGCCTACGATCACATCACATTCCTTTAAGGCATTCGCTGCCTCGATCGTCATTTTTTCATAGGCGCCCGGCCCGATTCCTACTACATATATTTTATTCAAAACAAACACTCCAATCTATTTTCATTATTGAAACGGTCACTCCGTCCTTCGCTGATTTTGGAAGTACCCTGCACTGCTCAAGTGATCTCATCCCCTGTTGTCTGGCGAGAAGAAAACCTGCCCGTTCACAGACATTATCCACTCCCGTTGTCTTTGCCACAAATTCCGATGACGTATAGTTTCCCTCCAATGCGGAAAGCTCTTCTGCACTGTAGAAATACAGGGGGATCCGAAGCTTTCCGAAGAAATCCAGAAGTCCCTCTTCATCCTTTTTCAGATCAATCGAAGCTGCTGCCAGAATACTTCGAGGGTCAATATTGTTTTTCAGAAGTTCCTCCTCTACTCTGGCTTCCAGCTGTTTCGATGAAATTCCCCTTTTACATCCGATTCCGAGAACATAGGCTTTCGGGATCAGCTGAAGCATATGTTCCGCAGGCTTTAATCTGTCAGGTGATACGATGACACGAAACCCGGCTTCTTCGGGTTTTGCCGAAAGCTCTGCCGGAATTTTTCCCAAAATATCACCTTCACAGGAAAAGCTGACCGGCTGTCCTGTGACAATGCATGCTGCACATTCTTTTGCACACTCCATCGAAGAAATCTCCAGACCGTTTTTCTGCGCAAAAACATCGATGGCAACCTTTCCGCTGACATCCGAAGCTGTCGTAATCACAGGTACGGCATCCAGAAGCTCTGCCAGATGTTTTGCCAGCTCATTGGCTCCGCCAAGATGTCCTGATAAAACGGAAATGACAAACTGCCCCTTTTCATCCAGCACAACCACTGCCGGATCGGTAAGCTTGCTTTTCAGGAACGGAGCCATCCCGCGCACTGCAATTCCCATGGCACCGATAAAAATCAGCGCATCCAGATTCCGGAAATGTTCCTGCATCCATTCTCCGAAAGGAATCGGCCGAAAAAAGCTTTCCGTTTCCCACTCAGTCTCCCGGCCACCATGTTCCAGACAATCCTGAATCTTTCCGGCAAGCCGGCTGCCCCCTGGAGTAAAGCAGACAATGGCTGCTTTTTTCTTAGCCATTGGTCCTGGCCTCACGAAATTCGGTTGTGAAAGAAGGATTGTAAAGCTCTGAACGGTCATACTCCCCATGGGTAACCACATCACCGATGATCATCAGCGCAGTTTTTGTAATGTTGTTTGCTTTTGCTGTCTCTGCCAGTGTATCTACCGTACAGATAAACTTTTTCTCATCCTCCCAGGTGGCTTTATAGACGATTGCGGCAGGAGTATCCGGCTCATATCCTCCGGCAATGAGTTCCTCACTTAACTGCTGCAAAAGCCCTGTACTTAAAAAGACAACCATAGTCGCCTGATGAGCTGCGAAAGAACGAATGGATTCTCTTTCCGGTACCGGCGTCCGTCCTGCCATTCTTGTAATAATTACGCTCTGAGAGACATTCGGCAGTGTATATTCCAGATTCAATGCCGATGCGGCACCGCAGAAGGAGCTGACCCCCGGGCAGCTGTCATAAGGAATTCCCAGTTTATCCAGTTCATCCATCTGTTCCCGCACGGCACCATAAATACTTGGGTCACCGGTATGTAATCTGACAGTATCTTTTCCCTGACCTTCCGCCGCTTCCATTACATCCAGAACCTCTTCCAGAGTCATATAGGCGCTGTTATATACTTCACAATCCGGCTTCTTAAGTTCCAGAAGCTGCGGATTTACCAGAGAACCGGCGTAAATGATCACGTCTGCCTCCTGTAATCTCTTCTGCCCTCTTACGGTAATCAGATCCGCAGCTCCGGATCCTGCACCTACAAAATGTATCATACTCTTTCCTCCATCCATGCCTTCGTCTTTTTCAGCAGGCCTTCCACATCACCGGAGCGCCCCAGCTCTCCATGTTCATTGGAGAATACAAGGACACCGATTTCCAGTCTGTGAAATGCCCGGTTATTTAAGTAAAAATCTATTTTTCCCATGACACAGCTCATGGTTTTTTCCAGATATCCATATCGTTTCAGCACAGAAAGCCCCTCATCCGTCGTGACACTCTCCAATACTTCTTTCAAGGCTTCCATCGGAGCCCCCGCCCGCAGGGCATTGGCTGCCAGAAGCTCCATACGGGCGTCTGCGCAGCGGGAATGGGTATTCATAATTCCCCCTGCTGCCTTGATAAATTTGCCGATATGGCTGACAAATAAGATGCCATGATATTCAAGCTCCACGGCCAGATCGATGGCCTCTCCCAGAAAATTGCTGCATTTGACAGTTTCCCCGGTATCTACCGGAAAATGAGCCTTCAAATAATCTGTTCCGTAGTTTCCCGGAGAAATGACCAGATATTCCGCACCGTTTTTCCGACGCATCTGCATTTCCAGACGAATGCTGGCGATCAATGCTTCTTCGCTCATAGGCTCTACGATACCGCTGGTACCCAGGATGGAAATCCCCCCCACAATGCCCAGTCTCGGGTTAAACGTCCTTTTTGCCAGTGCCTCTCCTTCCGGAACAGATATTTCCACGAAAACTTCTCCCGAAATACTGTATTCCTCCATCATTTTGGCAACTTCTTCTGTAATCATCTGCCGGGGAACGCGGTTAATTGCCGCTTCTCCGATATCCTGCTCAAGTCCCGGCTTTGTAACACGGCCTACACCGGTGCCTCCGTCTATACGGATGCTCCTTTCTCCGACAGACTCACCGGAGGTTACTTTTGCAAAAACAAGGATCCCATCGGTCACATCCGGATCATCTCCGGAGTATTTCCTGATGGCACAGGAAGCGGATGTCCCGGAAATTTCAGGCTGCAGTACCTCCAGATGCAGAAGAATACCCTTGGGCGTGGCAAGATCCACACTTTTTACCGGCCCTCCCGAGAAGAGCATCTGCGCCGCGGCCTTCGCCGCTGCAGCCGCACAGCTTCCCGTCGTATAGCCCAAAGCCAGCTTCTGATTATTTTTTACGACATATTTTCCTTCCAGTCCTGTATTCATGTTCTTATCTCTCTTTTGCGATAATCAGGGAATAATATCCTGCGTCCTCCGGGATTTCCTCCACAGAACGGAAAACTCTTTCTCCTTCCATGCCGCAGTTTTCCACCATAGTTACCTCAGCATTCTGTTCACGCAGAAGCTCCTTTACCTTCCCGATCTTCGTTCCTGACTTCATAAACACCCTTGTTCCGGAAAGGTCCTTCAGCAGATCAGAATCGTAGGATGCCGGAATCACATGCAAAGGCTCCGACTTTTCTACCAGTCCCATATTCAGTCTGGCTGCCGCTGCACAAAAAGACGGAATACCGCTTACGATCTGAGCCTCGTAACCCATAGCCTGAACTCTCTGATGAATATATAAATAGGTCGAATATACACAAGGATCACCCAGGGTCAAAAAAGCCACACTTTTACCTTCTGCCAGTTTTTCACTGACCATTTCCGTAGCAGCACGGTAGACCGCTTCCAGCTTTTCCCTGTCCTTTGTCATAGACCACGGAAGCTCCAGAAAAGGCTTGTCCTTAATTTCGGGAACAGCCTGAACAGTGATTTTATAGGCTGTCGTATTTTCTCTGACGCTGCCCGGAACCGCAATGACGTCTGCTTCCCTGATCATTCTTACTGCTTTTAATGTCAAAAGCTCCGGGTCGCCCGGCCCGATGCCTACTCCGTATAAAATTCCGTTCATTCTTCTGTCTCCTTCCTGTCTTTTACAGGCTCGTCTAAAATTTCATATATTTTTTTCATATCCAGATGCTTTCGCAGCTGCTCTGCCATCAGATCATACTGGGTTTCTTTAAACGCTGCCATATCAAAGGCCGCGGCCGCCGTCATATCGATTCCTTTTTTCCTTCCGAGCGATAAGACGATTTCCTTTACCACCTGTTCCCTGTCAAAAATGCCGTGAAGGTAGGAGCCGTAAACGTTCTCCTGATATGCACCGTCTGCCTTTTTTTCTCCGCCCAGCATCAAAAGAGGCACTGTCCCTTCCCGAAGGGTCGTGGTTCCCATATGGATTTCATAGCCTTCGGTATGGATACCCGATAAACCGGAAAATAATCCGTGAATTTCCTGAAAAACACCGTTTTTTCTGGTTCTTGTCTTCTCTTTTGCAAATACTGTATCGATCGGCAGAAGTCCCATGCCGCGGATTTCTCCGCCGGATTCCACTCCCTCCGGATCCTTAATACTGCACCCGAGCATCTGATATCCGCCGCAGATACCGAAAATCACCGTGCCGCTGCCTGCCTGTTTCAGAATAGCGGCTTCCAGACCGTTCTGACGCATCCAGAGCAAATCTTCCATGGTATTTTTGCTTCCCGGAAGGATAATCATATCCGGGCAGCCAAGCTCACCCGCATGTTTGACGTAACGCAGAGATACTCCCTCTACCATCTCAAATGCATTAAAATCCGTAAAATTGGAAATTCTCGGAAGTCGGATGACTGCTATGTCAATCAGCTTCACCTCTCCTGATGTTTCCAGTCTGCTGCTCAAGCTGTCCTCATCATCCACCTGCAGTTCCATATAAGGTGTAACGCCTACCACCGGAATGCCTGAGCGCTCTTCAATCATGGCAACGCCCGGCTCAAGGATCGATTTATCTCCACGGAATTTATTGATGATCAGCCCTTTCACTCTGTCCCGCTCTTCTTTCTCCAGCAGATCGACAGTTCCGATCAGCTGAGCAAACACACCGCCCCGGTCAATATCTCCCACGAGAAGCACCGGTGCATCGGCAAGCTTCGCCATTCCCATATTTACAAAATCATCGGCAGTTTTCAGATTGATTTCCGCAGGGCTCCCGGCTCCTTCAATGACAATGATGTCATATTGTTCCGACAGCTCTTCGTACGCCCCCATGACCTTCGGAATCAGATTTTTTTTATAAGCAAAGTAATCTCTGGCGCTCATGGTGCCAAGCACTTCCCCTCCGACGATAACCTGGCTTCCCACATCATTGGTAGGCTTCAGCAGAATGGGATTCATGAGTACCGACGGTCTGATGCCGGCTGCCTCAGCCTGCATGACCTGTGCTCTGCCCATTTCCAGTCCTTCCTCCGTAATAAAGGAGTTTAATGCCATATTCTGGGATTTAAAAGGAGCAACCCGATAACCGTCCTGTTTGAAAATCCGGCATAAACCTGCCGTAAGTAAGCTTTTCCCTACATTAGACATGGTCCCCTGTATCATAATTGCTTTCGACATATGTATATTCCTCTCTATCCGTAATACTTCCGAAGCACCCTGATCAGTTCTTCATTTTCCGCTCTTGTCTTCACCGCGATGCGGTAATACCCTTTTTTCAGTCCCCTGTAATTACTGCAGTCCCGGATCAAAAGTCCTTCCTGTTCACAGACCTCACATAAATTTTCCGGTCCCTCAAAAAACAGATAATTAGCCATCGAAGGATATGTGATGAAAGGGAGCCTTTTGAGCTCTGTCAGCAGAAATTCCCTCTCTTTTTCTACATATTCCCTTGTTTCTTTCACAAACGCCTCTTCCTTTAATGCAGCCGCCCCTGCCAGCTGTGCCGGTAAGGATACATTCCACGGCTGCAAAACCGCACGGATCCTTTCAAGCAGCTGCGTATCCGAGCACATCCCATAGCCGAGGCGCAGTCCCGGCATGCCGTACATTTTGGTAAAGGCTTTCAAAATCAATAATTCCGGCATTGCTTTCAGGTGCTTCTTCTGGGAGTTTTGAAATGCTTCCCCGACAAATTCCAGAAAGCATTCATCCAGGACCGCAAAAATGTGCTTCTGCTTACAAATCTCCAGAATCTTACCCAAAAGCTCTTCAGTCAGTAAAAGACCTGTAGGATTATTGGGATTACACAAAAAAATGATATCAGCCTCTGACTTTTCCAGAATATCCGGATAATCTGCCCCAATGTCAAATCCCTGAGATCTTTGGCAGGTATAAAAAGATACCTCACACCCTGCAGCCTTTAATGCCTGCTCATATTCTGCAAAACCCGGGGCAGCCAGCAGTGCCTTTTTCGATTTTTTTGCCATAGTCAGGGCAAACAGAAGCTCTGCCGCACCGTTGGTACATAAAATCCACTCCATAGGAACCTGTTCTTTATAAGAAATCTGCTCACGAAGCTTCCTGCACTCCACATCCGGGTAATGGATGGACCGCTCTATGCCCTCCATGGCCGCCTGCTTCACACGCTCCGGCATCCCCAATGGATTGATATTGGCCGAAAAGTCGATGCGATATGCTTTCGAATAAACATCTCCACCATGAACCTGTTTCTGCATAAGTTCTCCTTTTTATAGAATCTGCTGTATCAGTATCCGTAAGCACACAAGCACTGTCAAAGACAGGATTGCTGTCACATACAGCAGCTTATTTGCTCTCTTAATATCCTCGGTCTCTACGGGTCTGATCGCATCCCCGATGGTGGGTTTATGATAAAGCTCTCCGAAATACCATGCATCCCCGGCAAGACATACATCCAATGCTCCTGCCATAACAGCCTCAGTCTGGGCAGAGTTCGGACTTGCATGATTTTTTCTGTCTCTGATAAATACTGTCCATGCATTTTTTCGATCCATCCTCAGAAACCATGATGCACCGATCATAAAAAGAGCGCACAGTCTGGAAGGAATAAAATTGAGTACGTCATCCAGCTTTGCTGCGCATCTGCCGAAATACAGATATTTTTCATTTTTATAGCCCACCATGGAATCCATCGTGTTGACAGCTTTATAAATCCATCCTAAAACCGGACCTCCGAGAATCATATAAAACATCGGGGCAAAAATCCCATCCGAAGTATTTTCTGCAACGGTTTCCACCGCAGCTTTGACAATCCCCTCCGAAGTCAGATTCTTTGTATCCCGTCCCACGATCATGGATACCGCCCATCTGGCACCCTCAGTATCATTTTCCGCAAGCCGTTCATAGACCTTCATGGACTCATCCTTCAGTGACCTCACGGCAAAGAGCCAGTAACACAAAAGTACCTCAGCCGCAAACCCGCAGAGACGATGCAGACTGAAAGCAAATTCCAGAATGCCGGCCGCAGCCGCAGCGGTAATCCCTGTGACAAGTACTGCCAGAACAGCTCCGGCAGTTTTCTCTCCACGACTGTTCTTTGGGAACAGTAACCGAAGCGGTGTTTCCAGAATGGAAATCAGATTCCCGATAAGCCTGACGGGATGATAAAGCCAATGAGGATCCCCGAGCAGAAGATCCAGCACAAATCCCAGACATATTGCAAGTAATGACATATTTTCTTCCTCCACGCACAAAGGGCCGTTATCAAAGACAACGACCCAGATCCTGCTTGCCGGTTGCCGCAGCATCACAGGTTAGAGGTATCTGACTTTAAAGCAGCTGCTTTGTACACAGTAACGGACTTGTTCAGGATTCTCACCTGATTCCCTCTCAAATTGTTTTTTATTATAACGAAAGTACAGTAAAATTACAATCCTTTCTTTTACTGCACGGCTCACCGATTTCCCGATTGATTATAATACTTCCTCCAAAAACTGCAGCACTGCTTCCTCATATTTTCCGGAATCCACACAGTAACTGAGTCCGTGTCCTGCCCTTGGAATCAACAGCAGTCTTTTTTTTGCCGAACAGGCTTCGTAGCATTCCCGGCTCATGGAACATGGTACGAACAGATCCTCATCTCCATGAATCAGCAGCACCGGCGTTTTACAGCATTTCATTGCCTCCACGGCAGAGTATTCCTCAACATCGAATCCTCCGAACAGTTTTCCCCCGAGTCTTGTGATTCTGTATGTGATTTCCACAGGAAGCTTCATCTGTTTGATGACGGCTTTCAAAATCGCCTTCGGAGAAGAAAAACCGCAGTCTGCCATGATGCCCTTTACATTTTCAGGCAGGTCCGGTCCTGCGGCCATCAGTATGGTGGATGCTCCCATGGAGATTCCTGCAAGTACGATTTTCTGATCGGATCCGAAACGTTTGACACAGTAGCGGATCCATTCCCGACAGTCATACCGTTCTCTGATTCCGAAAGTGATCGTACGTCCTCCGCTGGCACCATGGGCCCTCTGTGTAATAATCAATGTATTGTAACCGTTCTTCCGACAGAGCTGTAAAAGTCCGTTTCCGTCACGCAGTCCGGTGCAGCGGTATCCGTGAAAAAATATGACGATCGGAGCACCTTCTCTTACCTGATAATATTTTCCCATGAGCCGTATTCCGTCAAAGGATGTAATTTCCACGGTTTCAAAAGGCAGTGCCGCTGCATTCTGAATTCCTTTCTGAATTCCCGGCAGATAGGGATCATACTGTTTTCCGCTGGGAAGTGCATAATCATTATCCAGAGATTTCGGATTTCTGCCGAAAACAAAACGGTAAATCCCATAGATTCCTCCAATGACCAAAATCAGCACCACAACCGGGAAAACAATCCAGATCATTTACAATACCCCCAAACCTTCTAATAAAATCTTCAGACCGATCAGAATCAGAATCACACCTCCGCAAAGTTCCGATCTCGATTTATATTTTGTCCCGAACAGACTTCCGATCTTCAGTCCGACTGCGGAACAGACAAATGTTACCACTCCGATAAAAGAAACTGCCGGTACGATCTGTACCTGCAAAAACGCAAAGGTTACACCTACTGCCAGAGCATCAATGCTGGTTGCCACTGCCAGCAGAAACATCGTTGCCGCAGACATGGAAGTATCCATTTCATCACAGCATTCACATTCTCCGGACTCTTTGATCATATTTCCGCCGATGATCAAAAGCAAAATAAATGCAATCCAGTGTGCATATTTTGTAATAATATCTGTAAAAAAACTGCCCAGTAAATAACCGATCAGAGGCATCAGTGCCTGAAAGCCGCCAAACCATATGCCGGCAATACTCATCTGCTTCACATTTATTTTACCCAGAGATAAGCCTTTACATACAGAAACCGCAAAAGCGTCCATCGACAGTCCGACAGCTAAAATAAACAGTTCCAAAAGTCCCATATCTTTCCTCTTCTTTCCCACGAAATCGTCGTGAATCTCATTTGTATGATACCAAGTTTCGATTCATAAATTTAGCACAATCCGGAGTACTCTGCAAGCCGCACTTTTCCTGAGCTGCGATAAAGCACCACATTAAAAAGACTCCGGAAAACCCGGAGCCTGTTCTATGACTGATCAAGTGTTTCATCCCACTGCCGGTCGGTCCGTCCGTATCGAATGGTCATACGACGAATCTTCTGCTGCAGTTCCACGGAGAGCTGTTCTTCCGTGACACGCCACCTCCAGTTTTTTCCCACTGAAGACGGCCGGTTCATCCTGCTTCTGTTATCCAGTCCCAGGTAATCCTGCATAGGAATGATACAAAGATTTGCACGGCTTCTCATGATCAGACTGATCATAGGCCAGTGCAGATTTTTCTGTGCGGTCCTTTCGTCACACAGATATTCTCTGACCATCTGCTTTTCTTCTTTGGAAATACAGTCCAGCCAGCCGATGATCGTTTCATTATCATGTGTACCCGTATATGCCACACAGTTTTCTGTATAGTTATGCGGTAAATAGTCGCCGGCGCTTCCCGTATCGCGGGAATCAAAAGCAAATTCCAGAACTTTCATATTCGGGAAACCGCTTTCCTTCACAAGTCTGCGTACAGAATCTGTCATATAGCCCAGATCTTCTGCCACGACCTGTCGATCCCCGAGTACCTCTCTCATTTTCCGGAACAGATCCATCCCCGGTCCTTTTTCCCAGTGACCTTCCACTGCTGTCTCTGCTCCGTATGGAATAGAGAAATATTCATCAAATCCGCGAAAATGATCAATACGTACCATGTCATATAATTGAAAACAATAGTGGAGTCTTCCCATCCACCAGGAATAGCCCGTCTGTTTATGATAATCCCATCGATATAACGGATTTCCCCAGAGCTGACCGGTTGCAGAGAAACCATCCGGAGGACAGCCTGCTACAGCCAACGGTACATTGTCCCGATCCAGCTGGAACAGTTCCGGATGCGCCCAGGTATCAGCACCGTCCATCGCTACATAAATCGGAATATCTCCGATGATCTGAATGCCCTGACTGTTCGCATAGTTTTTCAGCTGCATCCACTGTTTATAAAATTTATACTGCAGATACTGATGAAACTCGATTTCAAAATACAGTTCTCTGCGATAGTAATCCATGGCCGGTTCATAACGAAGACGAATATCCTGTGCCCACTCTGTCCATGGCGCACCGTTAAAACGTCCTTTCACTGCCATAAACAGTGCATAGTCTTTTAACCACCATGCATTTTCCTGCACAAATCTGTTATATTCGCCGTCCGAAGTAATATTGCTTCGTTCATAAGCCTTTCTTAAAAGCGCAAAACGGGCATGATACATTTTATCGTAATCTACTCGATCGTTTTTCTTTCCGAAATCCGCCTCATCACATTCTTCTTCTGTCAGTACACCTTCTTCGATCAGTGCTTCCAGACTGATAAAGTAGGGATTACCCGCATAGGTAGAAAAAGACTGATACGGTGAATCGCCGTAACCGGTCGGAACTAACGGTAATATCTGCCAATAGCTCTGTCCCGCCGCTTTTAACCAGTCCACAAAATCATATGCACTTTTAGAAAAGCATCCGATTCCATATCTGGAAGGTAAGCTTGTAATTGGCAAAAGAATTCCTGCTGCTCTGTTCATATTGTCCTCCGTCAAAATTCTCCGGTTTCGATCAGAACCCCGTAGTGATCTGATACAACCGGCCCATTGATTCCGTTACAAATTATTTTCGATGTCATTACCGATGCTTCCTGATTGCACCAGATATAATCAATACGCATTCCTGCTGTTTCCTGAGAAAGACGGTCTCTCCAACCGTCGATCACCTTACCGACAGTAATCCCCGCATCCTTCTCTTCCGCGAGCTGCCAGCTGTCCTTCCATCCGGATTTACAGAGATATTCATATCCTTCGCCTTTGATTTCGGCAGGACTGTTGAAATCACCAAGGATCCAGATTTTTTCATATGGTTTTATCCGGGTCTTTAATTCGGCTTCAAAATTATCCCACTGAGTCGCAAATGGCTCCTCACGATCGTCCCACCAGCCCATGTGAGCGCAGAAATACCATGCAGGTCTTTCACCTGTTTTAATACCGAGCACCTTTCTGGTTTTCCAGTTCGTATAAGATCTGCTGCGGCTGATATAAAACTGGGAAACATCCAGAATCGGATGAAGGGAGAACAGTGCCATCCCCTCATCATAAATTCCATAGCCGACTTTCGCACCGATCCAGGTCCATTCATAATGAAGACCTTTTGTCTCTAACAGCTGTGCAAGACGATGCGCGTGATTATCTCTTCTGATCACACTGCCAGAACCTTCACAGGCAACATAGCCATCTGCCGGAATCACTTCTTCTGCCTTCATGGACTGATTGACTTCCTGCATCCCAAACACTTCCGGCTGCTCTTGCAGGAGCACATCCGCAAACAGCTGCAGTTTTTTCTCATATTCCGGCTCCTGCAAACTGTGGGTATTGATTGTCAGTATTTTCATAATAATTGTATTCCTTATAAAATATCATTGATATCGGATTTCAGTACATCCGCCTTAGGTCCATACACTGCCTGAATACCATTATCCTTTTTCAAAAGCCCCATTGCGCCTTCTGCTTTCCATTCAGCAATATCTGCTACCTTGTCAAGATCCTTCACTGTTACACGAAGTCTGGTCATACATGCATCGACCAGCACAATGTTTCCGCGTCCGCCAAGCAGTCCGATAATTCTTTCTGCCTGACTTCCGTCTGCTTTCTGTACGACCTTTGGTGTACCTTCTTCTGCGTTTTCATCCGTATAATTTCCGAGACGTCCCGGTGTCGCAAATTTAAATTTACCGATCATGAAATATGCCACGAAATACCCTATCACAAAGAACGCAATCACGCAAATGATAAAATTAATAATATCTCCACCCAGTCCTGCTTCTATGGACATCGGTATTCTTGTAATATATTCCAGATTTCCAAAGGAATGCTGACGAAGAGGAAGTATTCCCGCCATTGCGAATGCACATCCCTGAAGAACTGCATATACAATATACAACGGCAGCGCACAAAACATAAACATAAACTCCAGCGGCTCTGTAACACCTGTTAAAAAGACTGCCAGAGCCGTAGAAAAGAACATGGAACGGTAGTTCTTTCTCTTATCTGCGTCTACTCTGCGGTACATTGCCAATGCCACACCCAATAAAAGTCCTGTTGCACCGATCATCTGACCGACTTTAAATCTGGCCGGAGTCACCGTTGTCAGTAAAGCTGTATAAGATGCCATATCACCTGCATTTTTGAAGTTGATCAGATCAGTCACCCATGCGAGCCACAGCGGATCCTGTCCAAATACCTGTGAGCCGGCATTGATTCCTGTCATAATTGTATAGGTACCCCCGAAAGATGTGTAGTTCATCGGAATAGTCAGCATATGATGCAGACCGAACGGCAGCAGCAGTCGTTCCAGCGTACCGTAGATAAATGGTGCCAGTATCGGTGAGGTATCGGATGAATTTGCGATCCATACACCGAATGCGTTAATACCGGACTGAATCATCGGCCATACAACTGCCATAATCAGTGAAATCACTACAGAATATGCAATGACTGCAAGGGGCACAAATCGTTTTCCGTTAAAAAACGCAAGTGCATCCGGAAGTTTTCTGAAATTATAATATTTGTTATAGACGATACCACCCACAAAACCGGATATGATACCTACAAATACACCCATATTCAGCGCAGGCGCACCAAGTACGGAAGTAAAGTAACCGCTTACCGCAATCTCCTGACCAAACAGCGTGTGTGTCACCGCATTCGGATCAGCCAGCATGTCGGAAGTGACACCGAAAATCGCCCCTGTGATTACATTAATTAAAATAAACGCGATCACTGCCGCAAATGCACCGCCTGCGCGTTCCTTCGCCCATGAACCGCCGATCGCAACCGCAAACAGAATATGTAAGTTGGTAATAATCGCCCATCCGATGTTCTCCATCACACTTCCGACAGTAAGGATGAGATTGACATCCGCTCCTGACATCTGAACCAGCTTTCCCAAACTGATCATCAGGCCTGCAGCAGGCATAACTGCGATGACCGCCATAAGTACTTTTCCGAGCTTCTGAAGAAAGTCAAAATTTATTCCTTTTTTCTTCGGAGTCTCTTTTGGGGCTCCTTCTTTCTTCTCCTCTGCAGGACATTTCGACAACAACGTCATCACGGAAGTGACTCCGGCCTGAACTGTTCCTGTATGTACATTCATTTCACACTCATCCATGCCGCCACAGATCAGTACCGGCGTGATCGGATTGATCTCTTTTTCTTTGAGAAGTGCCAGGTCTGCTTCCGCAATCAGATCCCCCTTCTTCACCCTGTCTCCTTCTTTTGCATGAACTGTAAAGCCCTCGCCTTTTAATGCAACGGTTTCCAAGCCCACATGGACAAGAACTTCAAGACCGTCCTCTGTCTGAAAACCAAAAGCATGTCTGGTTTCTGCAATAGAAACCAGTATCCCGTCTACCGGGCTTAAAATTTTCCCTTCGGAAGGAATCACTGCAATGCCGTCCCCCAGAACCTTTCCCGAAAATACAGGATCCGGAACCTTTTCCAAAGAAACTGCCTGTCCGCTGACCGGTGCATAAACGTTCATCCCTGTGCACATAGCGTCTGTCTGACTCATATCTTTTCTTCCTTTCTCTCTTTGTATAATGATATCCTTTTCACGTCTGCAACTATTGGTGCAATCGTTTGCATTAAATATACTTCCAATTGCACAATAAACGCAATAGTATTTTTGATATTTTGTTTTTTTCTACTTTATGTTCAAATTTACATCCTGTTTTTATGCAATTTTCCCATCATATTGTGCCATTTATTTGCACTATATTTTATGCAATATTGCGTTATGATTGCATTGATTGTCTGATTGACTTTTTTCAGCCAAATCATTATTATTAAAGCAAATGCCTCTGGTATCATCAGATTTTTAAATATGAACACATTCAAATAAAAGGAGTCTATTATGGCTGTTACAATCAAGGACGTAGCCGCACTTGCCGGCGTTTCCCCTTCTACAGTGTCCAGGACCTGCAAAAACAATCCTTCTATCAGCGATGAAACAAAAGAAAGAGTTCGTCAGGCAATGAAGAAGCTCGGTTATGAACCGAATTTTCAGGCCAGCAACCTTGCTTCTCAAAATTCCAGAACGATTGGGATCATACTGCCGCCTTCGAAAAAAGAAGCCTATGAAAATTCCTTTTATCTGGAAATGATTCGCGGAATCAGTCAGTTCTGTAATAAAAGACAGTATGCAAGCACCATAATTACCGGAGAAGATGAAGATGAACTTATTCAGGTCGTCCAGACGATGATCCGGGGCGGTCAGGTCGATGGGTTTATTCTGCTCTTTTCCAGACAGCAGGATGCAGTCATCGACTATCTTTGCGAAGAGGGTGTCCTGTATGTTCTGATCGGAAAAGCGAATCAATTCATCAACCAGACCATTTATATTGATAACGATAATCTGATGGGCGGTCAGGAAGCGACTGAATATCTGATAAAGCTCGGACATGAAAAAATCGCATTCATCGGCAGCGACAGTAACCTGATCTACTCGACCGACAGGAAAAACGGCTATCAGCTCGCACTGGTACAGCACCGCATGCCGATTCTTCCGGAATACTGCGTAGAGCTTCTGTCTCTTTCCCATGATTCTTTTGAGCCGATTCGTGAGCTTTTGGAATTACCGGATCCTCCGACTGCAGTTGTTGTCAGCGACGATATTCTTGCGGTACTCGTGGAGCACACCTGCCTTTCTCTTGGTGTATCCATCCCGGATGATCTGTCGATTATATCCTTTAACAACTCACTGATTTCGAGACTGACTTCTCCGCAGCTGACTTCTATCGATGTAAATTCTTTCCAACTCGGTATTGAGGCAGCTTCGCAGATGATCAACCACATTGAGAATCCAAATCTTCTGGCTGCAAAGATTATCGTGCCTCACTATCTGATCGAACGTCAGAGTTGTAAAAAACTGAAGTAAACATAAGGAGATTGTTATGAATATCATTGTTGTCGGCTGCGGTAAAGTAGGCTACACACTTATCAGACAGCTGAGTAAAGAAGACCACGATATTGCGGTCATCGATCAGAATGCTGAAAAAATTCAGCATATCACTGAAGAAGCGGATGTGATGGGTGTCGTCGGAAACGGTGTCAGTCATCAGACTCTTCAGGAGGCCGGTATTTCTGCCGCCGATCTTCTGATTGCAGTGACAGGTTCCGACGAGGAAAATCTGCTTTGCTGTCTGATTGCCAAAAAGGCCGGACATTGCCAGACCATCGCCCGTGTCAGGAATCCCATCTACAATATGGAAAGTGATTTTTTAAAGAAAGAATTTGACCTGGCGATGATCATTAATCCGGAACTGACAGCAGCCAGGGAAATTGCAAAGATTTTTCAGTTCCCGTCGGCGATCCGGATCGATTCTTTCGCCAAAGGACATGTAGAGCTTCTGCACTGTAAAATTTCCAAAGACTCTCCGCTGGACGGTATGAAACTGAGTCATCTGCATCAGACCTTTCGTACCAATGTACTTGTCTGTACCGTCACACGCGGAGATGAGGTCATCATCCCGAATGGTGATTTCGTAATTTCAGAAGGAGATATCATTGGTATTACCGCTTCCAGAAAAGATGCCATGGCATTCTTCCAGAAGATTGGCATCATGAAAAATCCGGTCAAAAATGCAATCATTGCCGGAGGAGGCAAGATTTCCTATTACCTGGCCAAACATCTGATCGTTTCGGGAATTAATGTAACAATTATTGAAATCAACCGCGACCGCTGCGAATTCTTAACAGAACAGCTCCCCGAGGCCACGATCATCTGGGGCGATGCCACGGATCAGACTGTACTTTCGCAGGAAGGCCTGGAGCATGCCCATGGTTTTGTATGCCTGACCGGTCTGGATGAGGAAAACATCCTGCTGGCACTCCATGCAAATGATGTTTCGCAGGCGAAAACAGTTACGAAGATCAACCGGATCAGTTTTAACAAAGTGATCGACAAGCTTGATCTTGGAAGTATTATTTATCCTCGTGTGATCACTTCGGATTATATTGTTAAATTTGTCCGCTCGACATCACATTCCATCAACAGTAACGTGGAAACACTTTATCAGCTGGCAAACGGCAAGGCAGAAGCCGTCGAGTTCATCATCACACCCGGCTCTGCTGTCATCAATATCCCGCTGATGAACTTACATATGCGCAAGAACACTCTGATCTGCTGCATTTACCGGAAAGGCAGGGTGATCGTACCAAGCGGCCAGGATGTCATGAAAGAAGGCGACTCTGTCGTGGTTGTATTATCCGGTTACCGGATTTCCGATATCCAGGAAATTTTGGAGGATCATTAACCATGAACTATTCCGTCATATTTTATATCCTTGGACATATTTTAAAATTCGAAGGTATTTTTCTCCTGCTTCCGATGGTCGTGGGCATGATTTATCGGGAAGAGGCTTTTATTGCATACCTGATCTGTGCAATTCTCTGTTATGTACTCGGGCTTCTCATTACCAGAAAAAAGCCGGTATCCAGACAGCTATACACCAAAGAAGGATTGCTCACTGTTGCTCTCGGCTGGATTGTCCTGAGTATTTTCGGGGCACTGCCATTTGTAATTGCAGGTGATATACCGTCTTATATTAATGCATTATTTGAAACAATTTCCGGATTTACAACAACCGGTGCCAGCATCTTACCGGAAGTCGAACCGCTTTCCAGATCAAGTCTCTTCTGGAGAAGCTTCACACACTGGATCGGCGGCATGGGTGTATTCGTATTTCTGTTAGCGATCACTCCATTGATGGGTTCTACCATGAATCTGATGAAAGCAGAAAGTCCGGGACCTTCCGTAGACAAACTGGTCCCTCGTGTCAAAGATACCGCAAAGATTCTTTATGGTATCTATCTCTTTATTACGATCGCGGAAATACTTTTGCTTATTATTTTCGGTATGCCGATCTTCGATGCACTGACACTCAGTTTCGGTACGACAGGCACCGGAGGATTCGGCATCAGAAATGACAGTCTCGCCGGTTACTCGCCGATTCTTCAGAACATTGTCACCGTGTTCATGATTTTAAGCGGCGTAAATTATAATGCATACTTTTTAATTATATCGAAAAAATTAAAAGATGCTTTCCGCATCGAAGAGGTACGCTGGTATTTTCTGATTATTTTTGTATCTGCCGGAATTATTACCGTAAATACCTGCCATATGTATCCGACCATTTCCGAAACGATCCGCCATGCATTTTTCCAGGTCGGTTCCATTATCACAACCACCGGTTTTGGAACCACCGACTTTGATTTATGGCCTCAGATTTCGAAAACGATTCTGATCATCCTGATGTGTATCGGTGCCTGTGCAGGAAGCACCGGCGGCGGTATTAAGGTTTCAAGACTGGTTATTTTATTTAAAACGATCAGAAAAGAGCTGTCTCTGATGATCCATCCGCGCGAGATCAGAAAAATCCGCATGGATAACCACTGTGTAAAACATGAGGTCCTTCGTGCCGTAAACGTGTTTATGATCGTTTATTTTGTTATCATGTTTATCTCCGTTCTGTTGATCAGTATTGATAACTTCGGATTTACCACGAATTTCACTGCAGTCCTTGCCACGCTGAACAATATCGGACCGGGACTTGAACTGGTGGGACCTACAAGGAATTTCAACCTGTTCTCACCTTTCTCCAAATTTGTTCTGATGTTTGACATGCTTGCGGGACGTCTGGAGCTGTTCCCGATGCTGCTGCTCATCATGCCAACAGCCTGGAAACGAAAATAGCACTAAAGTAACAGGCCGCCGGATGAAAAATCCGACGGCCTGTTTTTCAGTTACTCTGAAATTTATGTATATTTAATAAAAAAGGGGGGGCTTTTTTGTACATTTAAAACATATACTTTTTTTCGACAAATATCTTGCAGAATACTCTTAATAACTTGCACGAAACTATCTTTTTTCGACTTTTTTTCAAAACCATCCTCATTTTTCGTTGATTTTCCGCTGTTTTTTTGATACCTTAATATCACAAAACTATTTTCATTTATAAGGAGGTATCCCATGAACCTGTATCAGTATGAAATATATCATGAAACGAAAAAGCATACCCCCGAGAATTTTCCCTACAACACCTATCTTTGTACCATTCCGCTGGACTTTCCGGAGATTCCTGCGCACTGGCATGAGGAGATTGAGCTGATCGTGATCCAACGGGGTACCGGTATTGTCACTGTCAATCTGGAACCTTATGAAGTTGAAGCCGGGGACATTGTTTTCGTTCTTCCGGGACACCTGCACTCCATCGAATGTAAAGAAGATGCCGTTATGGAATACGAAAACATTCTTTTTAAAACAGAGCTGATGCGTTCCATGGGCGATGATTACTGCAATCGGGAGTTTTTCCAGCCCATGCTGGCAGGTCTTGTTAACTTTCCTCCGCTCCTTCATCCGAAGCTTCCATGCTATGAAAATATCGCCTCCTGTATCCGTGCCATCGATGATGTGTGCAGCAAGCGTCCCTATGGATATCATCTGGCAATCAAGAGTTATCTCTTTCAGATTTTCTATACCCTGTTTCGTTATTATCCGGTATCTGAATTTCATGCAAAAGAATCAAAATCTCTGGAAAAACTCAAAGTAGTCCTGACCTATATCCGTGAAAACTATTCCCATCCGATTACGATTGAGGAAATTGCCGGGGAATGTTTCTACAGTAAATCCTATTTCATGAAATTTTTCAAAGAATCCATGGGTACGGGATTTATCCAGTTTTTAAATGATTACCGATTAAATGTAGCCAGCAGACTGCTGATGGAAACTGACGAGAGTATTCTGGAAATTGCAGAAAAAACAGGCTTTGACAATCTTTCCTACTTTACCCGTCTCTTCAAACGCAGATACGGCGTTACACCCGGACAATATCGAAAATAAACGGGACCTGATAAAACAAGCTCCGGCAGAATCAGAATCTGCCGAAGCCTGTTTTCACTTTATTTATTCCACACTCTTTAATGCTTCTACCGGATTAATCCTGTTTAAAAGTCTGTTCGTAATGAAGCTGACGCCGATCGCAAACAGCATGGCCATGACCGCCGAGATCACATAAGTCTGAGGGTAGGTAATCGGGGCCAGATAAATGGAGGATAACTTCAGCGTAGAAAGCAGAACACTTCCAAACGCTTTTCCTGCAGGAAGACCGAACAGGATTCCGATCGCCGTCAAGATCATCGTCTCCTTGTTGACGTAAGAATGAACCTCCATGTCATAGAATCCAAGTACCTTGATCGTGGCCAGTTCTCTTTCTCTCTCGGAAATATTGGTCGTGGCCAGTGTAAAAAGCACTACAACTGCCAGCGCGGCTGCCAGAACGATCACGACATAAACGACCATATTCATCAGTACAAATGCAGGCTCAAATTCTTCCTTCATCTTCTGCGTACTGGAAACAGAAAGAACTCCGTCTTCTTTAGCCAGTTCTTCCGTAAATGCGATCTGATCCCCGCACTGATCGGAAAGCCGCAGCAACGCACTGTTCACCTCATATTCACCAAACAGCTCTTCATAGACCACTCTTGTCATATAGACATTGTTGCCCATATAGTTGGCTAAGATTTCCGTCACAGTCACTTCTGCCTGTTCCAGTTCCAGATTCTGCAAAACTACCTGATCGCCGCTTTCAAATCCCAGAACCTGAGACGCATTATAAGTAATAAAAATGTCTCCGTCAGAAAGTTCCTGTTCCTCATCTTTCATCGTCTTTAACCGGATATAGGATTTTAATTTTTCCGGTTCTTCCGTGGCAATGAGCTGCACCGTTTCTTCTTTTCCTTCCTCATTGATCACCTGAATGGACTCTATGCGGGTTTCCAGACAGCTTTTGATATTCTGATCATCCAGACACTCCAAAAGTTCTTCCTCCCCTTCTGTCACAAGCAGTGCATCATAGGTATAGGTTTCTTCGTACTGACGGGCCGCCAGTTCTTCTACAGTATCCTTGATCGTAAATCCACAGACAAGCAGTGCCGTACATCCCGTAATGCCTATGATCGTCATGATCAGCCGCTTCTTATATCGGAACAGATTTCGCGCAGTCACTTTATTTAAAAAGGACATCCGCTTCCAGAGCGGTGTAATGTGCTCTAATAATACACGTGACCCTGCCTTCGGAGCTTTCGGTCTCATCAGCGATGCCGGCATATGACGAAGCTCTGCCTTACAGGATGCTGTCGTTGCGATCAGTATCGCTGCTACAAACAATACGGTCCCCAGAACTGCCCTTCCCGGTTCAAACGTCAGAACATACTTCGGTATCTGATACATGACACCGAAAAATACGAAAATGACTTCCGGCAAAACCACATAACCGAGGAAATTTCCCAGAATTCCTCCAAAAACACAGGCTGTCGCAGCATAGATCGTATATTTCCTGCGAATTTCACTGTCAGAAAATCCAAGCGCCTTATAAGTGCCGATCAGACCGCGGTCCTCTTCCACCATACGCGTCATCGTCGTTAAGCTGATCAGAATCGCGACCGTTAAAAAAATCACCGGAAACGCCGTACCGATTGCTTCAATACAGTCCGCATCACTTTTGACATTGCTGTATCCGCTTAAAGAGCTTCGATCCTGAACATACCATTTCGTCATTTCCAGCTCATCCAGTTTTTCTCTGGCATCGGCAATCTTATCTGCCGCCTCTGCCTGTGCTTCTGCAAGCTCCGCCTCTGCGTCGGCAATCTTCTCCTGAAACTCCAGTTTGCTTTCCTCTAATTCTTTTTCACCGTCCAGAAGTTTCTGGCGGGCATCCTCCAGTTCGGCCTTCGCATCTGCGATCTCCCGCGCTGTCCTCTGCTCTTCCTCACGCAGATCATCCTGGACATATTCCAGGTCTCTTCTCTGGGCCAGCAGTTCCCCATCCACAGGCATTCCGTAGCTTTCCATCGTACTGATCGCCGTATTCAGCTGATGGAGCCCTTCGGCAATCTGTTCAAAGGCCTCTTTAAATTCCCTGTTTGCATTTTCTTCCTGCTCTGCCAGCTCCTTTTCGCCGTCCTCCAGTTCTTTCCAGCCGTCGGCAATCTCCTTTTTGGCATCTGCAATCTCCGTCTCTGCTTCTGACTTTTTATCTGCCAGTTCCTTTTCCGCATCCGCAATTTTTTCATTGGCTTCGTCTTCCGCATCGTCAATTTCTTTCACGGCATCCTCATAAATACTGTCATAACGTGCCTGTTCTCTCCGCTCCTTACACTCTTTCTCGATCACATCGATCATTTCATCCACCTGTGTCTCATAGGCTTCCGAAAAACCGTTGTATGAAGCGGTATCTTCCAGGGTCAGATAGACTGATGTAAAGACATCACTCTTTACGGCCCTGGGAGTTACAAAAAATGTATAATCTGTTACGGAATTATCACGAAATGACACGGCACCTTCCTCGCTGTTCAGATCCGTGATATCTGTGACAATGCCGGTAATACGAAAAGTCTCCAGCAGAAAATCCGCCTTTTCCGTCTCCTCATCTTCATCTTCCGGTTCCTTGATATCTTCTGTGATATGGATCAGATCACCAATGGACTTCCCGGTTTCCGAAATGTATTTCTGTGTAACTGCCACTTCAGTCTGTCCCGCAGGCAATGCACCTTCGATCACGTATGGCACATTGATGCCGTTCTCACTTAAGACCTTCACTTCCGCAGTCTGTTTCCTGCCGTCATTCATAATATAGACCGTTTCACTGTATGCACCCTCCGCCTGTCTGACGCCGTCCAGTGCTCCCAAAACCTCCACATCTTCCTCTGTCAGCCCCAATGTAGAAAGTATCCTGATATCATAAAGATTCTGTTCATCACAGAATTTATCTGCTGTATATCGAAGATCCTGACAGGCCGCACGCAGACCGTTCATCATACAGACCCCCAGCGCCGTAATCAGCATGATCGCAAAAAACCTTTTTTTTCCTCTGGTAATGGTCCTCCTGATATCTTTTCTATAAGCATTTTTCATATACTCACCCTACCATTCAATTTCTTCAATCGGTGTCGGATGTTCATTTGTTTTCATCTCAATCACTTTTCCGCTCTTAAAACGGATCAGTCTGTCCGCCATCGGTGCCAGTGCAGAGTTGTGAGTAATTAAAAGCACCGTAATCTTTTCACGGCGGCACATATCCTGAAGCAGTTTTAAAATCTGCTTTCCCGTATGATAATCCAGCGCTCCTGTCGGCTCATCGCACAGCAGAAGCTTCGGATTTTTCGCCATCGCTCTTGCAATGGAAACCCGCTGCTGTTCTCCTCCGGATAACTGGGCCGGGAAATTGTTCTTTCTTTCTGAAAGCCCAACCTTATCCAGTGTTTCCGAAGCATCCAGCGCATCCCTGCACACCTGTACTGCCAGTTCCACATTTTCCAGTGCTGTCAGATTCGGTACCAGATTATAGAACTGAAATACAAAGCCGATATCTGTCCGCCGGTAGCCTACCAGCTGTTTTTTCTTATATTTTGTAATCTCATTGCCGTCCACAATGATCTGACCGCCTGTAGGAACATCCATTCCGCCCAGGATGTTCAGTGCCGTCGTCTTTCCCGCACCGGAGCTTCCAAGAATCACAGCCAGTTCTCCTTTTTCAACAAAAAAAGAGGCATCGTCCAGTGCTTTAATAGACGTCTCCCCCGTAATGTACTCCTTCGTAATATGATTGAATTCTATATATGACATATGTACCCCTTCTGGCGTCTGCCGTCAGTATTCCCTGTAATCAGGATATCCCCCGGAACCCCTTTTTGCAAGTATTCCGGAGGATATTTCACAGTTTTTTTAGAATTGTTAAATTTTCATTTCCGGGTATCACAACTTTTTTCAGGCTTCAGCGGACAAAATTACCATACCCGTTTCTTACAGCTTTAAATATTTTTTGGCAAAGGTCACGGTCTTTGCCACACTTCCTTCTGCATAGGCCGGCTGCAGTCCGGCCTGTAACAGCGTATCAGGATAACTGCGGCTTCCGCCGGAAGCACACAGCTTTTCATAGGACTCCCATGCCGCCTGCGGATTTTCCTGCATTCTTTCAAACAGCTCCATGGCGCACATTTCTGAAAGGGAATAGCTGATGACATAACGCGGGAACATATACACTGCCATATTGCGCATCAAATCTGCTCCCTGACGGTTATAATCATCCAGCTCACCGTAATCCAGATCCGGGGTATATTGTCCGGAAATTTCCCGCTGTACGGATACCAGTTCTTCAAAGCTCGCACCCGGATGGGTATAAATCCATGTATTGAATTCATGCACTGCGCAATAGGAAGCGATCTGCTGCAAAGCGGCCCGAAAATGTCCCTGACGGAATTTTTCGGCATCTTTTCCGAAAAACTCCTCCGCATAAGTATAAGTAAACAGTTCCATGGTCTTGGACGGTATTTCCACTGCATCCAGGGCCATGTTCCTGAGAAGAGATGTTTCTGTATGCTGTGCTGTCAGGTATCCCTGCCATGCGTGACCGATTTCATGTGTAAAAACAGCAACATCCGTATCCGTTCCATTGCAGTTACCGAAAACATAAGGATAATAATCTTCTTTCATCAGGTCGGTACAAAATCCCATGCCGGCAACCTTATGAGGAGAAGCCGACACATCCAGACTTTCGCTTTCTACCATTCCTTCGAAAAATGCACCGAATTCCGGCGAAAAATTTCGATACATCTTTTTGGATGCCTCCGTCAAAAAGACGGCATCTCCTGCCGGTACGGCATTGCCGTCTGCAAACCGCACACCCAGGTCATAGACCATCAGCCTTTCCACCCCCAGCTCTTTGCGCTGTTCTTCCTGCAAAATTTGAAGAAGCGGAACGAGATCCGTCTTAACCTGCTCACAAAATGCGGTCAGCTCCGCTTCTCCATAGCCTCTTCGTTCAAAGCCCGCATTTGCATATTCCAGATAGTTTACAAATCCGTTGGCTTCTGCGATCTGGTTACGAAGAGATATGAGTTCCAGGAGCATAGGCGCAAACTCGTCCTTCTGAGCCAGTACGGTTTCTGCTGTTGCCTTTCTGGAAGAAATACGGGTCTGTCTGTCCTGGCTGTCAAAAAATGCATACATTTCTCCTTCGGAACGCTTCTTCCCCTGAAATTCAATCTGCAGCATCGCTTTCTTCTGCTGATACAGATTGATCAATTCCTGCTCCCTGGCCATTAATTCATGACCCGCTGCATTGATTCGGAATTCCTTTTCCAGACGGGCACGGTATTCTGTACCGAATCTTTTCTCAAGCTGCGGCAGAAACGGACTTTCCAGCAATGCCCGATAGTAAGGCGCAGTCTTTAAAGACGCCATGCCTGCCCCTTCCTTTTGTACTGCCTCTGCATAAAAGGCATCCGTGCAGTCCAGGCTGCTGCGGATATATGCAATGGTTGATGCCTGATCAGCATCATCCATCATTTCGTCATGCTGTTTGATAATCTCCAAAACCTCCTCCGGAGAGGCTGCAGTTCTGATACGCTCGGTATCCTCAGCGATTTTTTCTTGAATACTGTCAAAATCATTTGGTTTGTACGGTAACTGTGAAAATTTATACTGTTTCATCTTTTTTCTCTCCTCTTTTTCTTCCGGATGAATTTATTATATCATATCGTACAGAATCAGTACAAAATAATATCTTTTGGGATAGGAATGGTTTATAATACAGTATAGAAAAAGGAGGTTTTTCATGAACGTAACATACATCTATCACAGCTGCTTTCTGACAGAGACAGCGCGCTGTTACTATCTGTTCGATTATTTTAAGGGATCTCTGCCTGCTCTGGATTTGCAGAAGCCTATTCTGGTTCTGGCCAGCCACAGCCATGGAGACCACTACAGCCCGACTGTATTCTCCATACTCAGAGAAATGGGAATGCAGCAGATTTTTGCAGTTCTGTCTGATGATATCCCTTTCAACACAGTTCCTTCAGATATCTCCTGTATCACCATCTCTCCATGCCGGGAATATGACCTGCCTCTGGGACAGAAGCTGGTGACTTACCGATCCACTGATCAGGGAGTAGCTTTTCTGATACAGGACCAGGATGTGCTTTTCTATCATGCAGGAGATTTAAACGACTGGACATGGGACGGCGAAGAAGATTCATATAATAAGAAGATGACGAGGGACTATCGTGAGCAGATCGATGCCCTGGCACAACAGCTTCAGAATCGCTCCCTGAATGCTGCCTTTGTCGTACTGGATCCGAGACAGGAGCAGTTTTATGACAGAGGAATGCTGTATTTCCTAAACAAGACACAGGGAGATTGCGTCTATCCTATGCATTATTGGGGAAAACCGCAAATTACAGTCCGGTTTCTGACAGAGCATCCGGAGTATAAAGAACGTATCCGTCAGACGGAAATCCACTGTTCTTAAAAGCTATCTTTAAAAAATGCGCAGCAGCGCGGAAAAGAGGAATGTCATGAAATTTCAAATGTATCACGAAAACTACAATGTATCAGACCTGGAGAAATCTTTCCGCACAGACGACTACGAAGCTGCCCATAAACTCCATGAAGAAATGGGATGCATCTGCTTTGAGAATCCGGCTATGGGAATCTATTTTATTACAGATCCGGATGGATACTGGCTGGAAATCGTACCTGAAAGGTAACTGAGCAGAATCACCGGCCCATGGGCAGATTGTATGCTGAGATGATTCTGGTAATCATTTCCTCTGGAATCCTTAGTTGTAACATGTTAGTATCATTTATGTAATAAATATGTAACACTTAAGGAGGAGTAATGAAGAAAAACGTATTTTTATCCATGGCATTATTGTCAGCAGTCGTAGCAGCAGGAAGCACACCACTGACTTCCCATGCAGCATATACAGGATCTGTGCAGTGTATGACAGACGGTGGTTATCAGGTCTACATAGGTCAGGGGACCGATTGTCTGTCTCAGGTTTTAAAAGATCTTTGTACAAAGCTCGAAAATAACGGAAGCCTCTGTCCGGACGCACCGAAGCCTCCGGTCACAGAAACTCCCGATACGCCGCAGGAGCCGGATACAGACACCTCTGAAGAAAATACCCCTCTCTCCTATGCAGAGCAGGTGGTAAACCTTGTCAACGAGGAGCGGGCGAAAGCAGGACTTCCTGCACTTACCATGGATGCGGATATTACTGCAGCAGCAAATGTACGGGCAAAAGAAATTAAGCAGCAGTTTTCTCATACCAGACCCGACGGCAGCAGTTTCAGCACTGTACTCAAGGAACAGGGTGTCGCATTTCGCGGCAGCGGCGAAAATATTGCCTGGGGACAGAAATCTCCTGAGCAGGTCATGAACGGCTGGATGAACAGCGAAGGTCACCGGGCAAATATTTTAAACAAAAACTTTAAAAATATCGGTGTCGGATATTATCAGGATGAAAACGGTGTGAACCACTGGGTACAGTTATTTACTTACTAACCCTTTTTCGCTGATGCAATAAAACAGAAAATGACTGTAAAAATCCCCCTCTAAACCTTATAAATACCGGGTTAGAGGGGGATTTTTTACTTCCTTATCTTAAGATCCACAATTTCCCAGTACCCATGAAAATATTCATCTGATCTGGTCATTTTTAGTTCTGCATAATCATTTGAAGCGCTGCCTTCTAAAAGAATTTTTGCAGTTACAGACAATGTTTCCTCATTCATCTTTGAAGAATCATACCGGATATCGATTGATAAAAAACGTTTTACACCATAGGCCTCTTTTAATGCTTCTTCCACGTAAAAATCCAGATTACGATTTCTGCTTCTAAAATCGGTCAAGACAAATTCTCCTGTATTTTTCCACAATATGGTGGCTGTGATATCATTGCCGTTTTCCCAGTAGACTGCGCCGATCTCATCAATCAGAAACATAATATCCCCACTAATCTGTATCTCATTCTCTTTATAATAAAAACGTATCTGTGAACCTACCGTAATTTCCTGAAAAGAATACGGCTCCTTATTTTCCATAAAGTAACGCCGGTTGTCCATCCACAAAAGCCTGAATACCTTTTTCCGTCTTTTCATAGGATAAATGTTCTGCTAACTGTTTAATAAAATCTTCTTCTAAAAACTGATATACATACAGTTTCCCATCTTGCTGAATATCTGCTAGTAAAAAGGTATCCACATATTGTCCTGTTCCGTGTTTGATATTAAATTTTATGGTAAGCTCGTTTCGGGCATCTCCATCGAGATCTTTTTCCAGAAGTTCCGGGGGAGTCATATAATTTGAAGTATATTCATAATGAATTTCCGCATACTTTCCGCCACACTCCAAAAGCATCGACTGAAAATTTCCTTTTCCATAAAGGGTATAATGCTCTGTCTTTCCGATCAGATAGATATTCTCCTCTGTTCCTTCTTCCGGTATGTAAGACATGGTGGCAAAATTGTCTCTGATATCCGTAATATGCTCCAGATTCCAACCCACTTCCAAAGGATTGTTACAAGGCAAACCAGGCATTGGATCAGAGAGATAACTGAATGTTTCATAATATTCTTCCAAAACAGCATTGGGATCCCAAGCTTGATAGGCGCTTCCATCAGACCGAACCTGAAAATACTGTGATTCTATAAGGCTGTCCCGCCAGCCGCTGCCTTCCCGATAGCCCCAATGCTCGGGTTTTACATAAATGGTATCTTTTATCAAATTTACTTCCGTAAATTTGATGGTATCATATTCATCCCATTTCCATCCTGCATCCTCCATATCCAAAAGACAGGTTTCTTTTTTGCCATCCGGTGAGATGCAAAACAGCTTTCCGTCTCTGGATACCAAAAGTGTATGGGTATCTTGATCAGTAGCCAGAAGCTTCCATGCTTTTCCGATCAATTTTTCCTCTGACAGGTCAAAATCAGCACGATACAGAGCGCTTTCTCCATCTCCCTGATAAAAGTACTTTTCGTAATAGATCTTTCCCCCAAAAACAAAAAACTCGTCCGAATCCGTCAAATGTGCCTGCTTTAGCTGTTTTGTGTCCAAATTATAAGAATAGAAATCTCCGTAAAAATATCCAGCGCTTCCTTCATAGGTCCCTGCCGCAAACAAAAGAGTATGAGCATCCGCATGAAAGCTTGAAATCTCTTCCGCCTGTATCAGTGTGCCTAAAACATC
Organism: Lachnospiraceae bacterium; assembly: GCA_051879615.1. Lineage (GTDB taxonomy): Bacteria > Bacillota > Clostridia > Lachnospirales > Lachnospiraceae > HGM12587. Next base: position 22,164 of record JBJEMI010000095.1, on the reverse strand, counting down.
CAGGTTCATTCCATTCCCGCCGGTTTTTATACTTCCAATATACACACCATCTGTATTCTTCCTGTTGTTATAGTCTGGATTACCTTCTCCCTTTGCAATATAATAAAAATCTTCCTTGTCATCACTGACTCCCACCAAGGTTCCCTGCATTATCTGATGCGATTCACTTCCGTCCAGAGCATACTGATAGATATAATCTGTCCCATTCTCATCTGTTTGCGTTGCATAAAGCATTTTTCCGTCAGAATACAGATGTTTTCCGTCCATGTAGTAAATATCATTGCCAATCTGAATAATTTCTCCGCCATTATTTATTACAGGAAGTGTATGAGGACCCGATACTTCATTTCCAACTTTCTTCGTACCTTGAGTCATACCCTTGTCTTCTTTCACTGAGTTTTCCGATTCCACGGGACGCATCAGAAGTCCTGCAGCCATAAAGGTCGTAAGCAAAATTGCTGTCGCAGTAACAATGACACCCTTTTTTTGATATTTGAGTATATTTTCAATTCTGGAGCGGACAGAAGGTTCACCAAAATTCAACGAAGTCATTGCATTACGATTCTGTTTTGCTGCATATTTTAAAAGACACTTTGCATAAGCCTTTTTAACATTCTCGCCAGAAACTTCCAGTATCTTCTCGTCACAGGAAATTTCCATATCTTTACAGAACAAACCATATGTAAACCATACCAATGGATTAAACCAGTGCAGTATCGTTACTGCATAGACTACAATCTTTACCAAATGATCTCTTCGGCTGCGATGACATTTCTCATGAGCAACAATATAGTTTCTTTCTTCTGCTTCCAAATCCTTTGGAAGATAAATCGTCGGGTGCCAGACTCCCCATAAAAACGGAGAATCCAGACCATCTAATTCTACGATTCGTTCTTTTTTGCTTAGAAAAACCGAATCCGTTCTTCGAATCCGACGATTTAATCGGACTGCGGCATCAATACTGTATGCAGCAAAAATACAGATACCAAGAAGCCAGATTTTCCCCGCCCACGGAAAGATGATGTTCCAACTAATCCCGGCATCCTCAGCCGCTTCTGTGATTTGTGCATGGGAAACTTCTGTATCACAAGGCAGAACTTCCTGCTGTTTCTTACGATAGGACATACCGCCCTGTGAAAATACTACAATCCCCGGTTCTGTTTCACGGACCTCCTCCTGAACTTCTTCTATTTCTATATGTTCTGCATTGAACTCCATCACGCGCTGGGGAATCAGACTAAAGGAACTGAATATCGAAAAGGGAATACATAGGTTCATAAAAACAATCAGCCACAAATAATAACAGTATTTATAACTGATTCGTTTCAGAATAAATCTGACCGGAAAAACAATAAGAAAACAGTAACAGCCAATCAGAGTCATGTGAAAAACCTTTGAAAAGAGCATTCCATCCATAAAGCTAGTCCTCCTGATATTCCTCAATCATTTTAGAAAGCTCCTCGATTTCTTTTCGGCTTAACTTCTTCTTGCTCATAAATGCCGCTACAAATTTCGGCAGAGAACCATTGTAATTCTCCTCCAGATAGCGTTCTCCCTTTCTGCGGGCGTATTCCTCGCGGTTAAGCAGTGAAGTTACCGTCGATTCTTTGTTTTGAAAAATTTCGTTATCGCACAGCTTCCGCAGTACGGTATATGTAGTAGATTTCTTCCAGTTCAATTGCTCTGCTGCCAGCTTCACCAGATGCCCGCTTCCCAGCGGTTCATTGTCCCATATAATCTGCGCCAGCTGTTGCTCTGCTTCTGTCATTAAATAAACAACCATCGATTTCCCTCCTTGGTTTATATTTTTTAAACCTATCATAAGCTTAGTCTATATTTTTTAAACCATCTTGTCAATAGAAAATCCCCCTGATTTGATAAAAATCAAAGGGATTTTTTAACTTCACCTGTAGATTCATCGATTCGCCATGCAGAAAATCCGGTAAACGTCCTCTGCTTTCAGTTTGCGGATAAAGGAGAGTTCTACTGTATCATTCATGGTGGCATTCATGGCCAGCATTTTTAATGTTTCCTCTTCCAGAACACCTACGCCAAGTTCTGACAGACAGGTAGGCATTCCGATTTCTTTAAAATACGCAACGGTTACTTTGATCGCCTCTCTTGCTGCCTGCATGGGATCCTCTTCCTTGATTCCCCACACAGCTTTTCCGTAATGGGCAAATCTTTCCGGATCATTTTCGTACACATAGCTTGCCCAGTCCCCCCATACAGATGCTAAGGATGCCCCGTGGGCACAGTCAAATTTCGCACTCAAAGCATGACCCAGCTTATGTACGGAAAAATCCTTTGGTCTTCCGAGTCCTGTCAGGTCATTGTGGGAAATGCTTCCGCACCACATAATTTCACTCATGGCATCATAATCTGTGGGATTGTTCAAGGCAGCCCTTCCGCTTTCAATGACCGTACGCAAAAGACCTTCTGCGATTTCATCTGTCATGCGGTTCTTCTGATTCGGGATAAAATACCGTTCCAGTGTGTGCATCATAATATCCGTAATCCCACAGGCAATCTGATACTTCGGAAGGGTATAGGTGAGTTCCGGATTCATAATTGCAAACACCGGTCTGTTGAAAGGCGTACTGATTCCTGCCTTTTTACCGATTTCCTCATTGGTCAGTACCGCAGAATCACTCATCTCACTTCCTGCGGCAGATATGGTCAGTACGACTCCCAGAGGCATACTCTTCCTCAGGGGCACCTTCTTTGCCCAGAGATCCCAAAGCTTTGTTCCGGGATTTGCCGTACCATGGGCAATGGCCTTGGCAGTATCGATAGAGCTTCCGCCGCCTACTGCCAGAATGAAGTCCACCTTTTGGGAAACGGCATATTCCGCTCCTTTCTGGGCATGATCAAGTCTTGGATTCGGCTTTGCACCACCCCACTCTGCATACTCAATATTTTCCTTTACCAGAGAATCCTCTACGCGTTCCAGCAGTCCGCTTCTTTTCACGCTTCCGCCCCCGTATACAATAAGAACCTTTGTCCCTCCATAATGCTTTACAAGTCTTCCGACTTCCGCCTCCGTATCCTTTCCAAATACAATTTCTGTCGGAGTGTAATATATAAAATTCTGCATAATGATTTCACCTTCCTTTATTTTTTATGTCAAATATTCGGATTATCATATATCATCCAATTTCTCAGGTATCACCCCACTGATTTCATAGATCTGCTCTATGGGAATTTTTCTCCCTTCTGTCATAACAATCGTCCGTTCATATTCATCAATTTTTTTGATGTGTCCGGTATAGCTGACGTAAGCACCTCCTGATTTCTTTTCATCGGGCCGGAAATATGTCACTGTAATTTCCGGATGTTCCGCCAGGCTCTCTGCTATCATCTGAAGCTTCTCATTCAAAATCCTTTTGCGGCTCTCGTCCAATTCCATCCGCTCATCCGTCAGACGCTCAGTTTCTTTTACAGCAGCATCATAACCGGTCAATGCAGCAAAAGGTGAAAACTGGGCAGCGCGGTCAATGATCGACATCTGCGGCCGGGTGGATGATACATGATGCGGAAGATTGATGATATCATCATATTTATGATCACTGTTCATGTCGGTTCCTTTCTGTTATCCATAACAACGATTCTATGCTTTATGTCCGCCGATCCGATTATTTCGATCAAACGCTGTAGCCCCCTCCTGCAGGTTCATCCCCTTCAGAATCGCATTCTTTCCATATTTTTTCTTGATGTTCAAGACTGTCTGCTGCATTCGTCTTTCCTTTTCCAAAGCAGCCTTTTCTTCCTCTTTTTTCTTCTCTTCCGCAGCATAATCCGTAAACAGGTCCAACTGCTCAAATACAGCTTCTTCTGCCGCCATACTTTCTTCAACCACTCTGTTCGCGGTAAGATTGATTCTTCTTACAAGCAGTGCAGGATCCACGATACGGTCATACAGTTCCATGACCGCAACCGTAATCCTTTTTGTTGACGATGTCTGCTGTTCAAGATTGATCGTTCCATGAGCATGTTTCGGTACTCTTCGGCCATAATGATCCACTGTGACCGGTCCTCTGTATGCTTTACTTCTGGCCGGATCTGTCAGATTCTCTATATCGTAGCCCACAGTAAGAACCATTTGGTCTGTAACAAGTCCCTTATCCACCAGTTCCAGTACTAACAGATCAGTCATTTCCATAACGACCAATCGTGCCTGTTCACAGGTATACGGACAAGGCAGAACCTGTCCGGAGCCTACGCTGTTTGAATCCGGCTGATAAGCTTTGACATCCGCGATGGTACAAGGCTCCCATCCCCATGCGTGATCAATCAATAACTCTGCATTGATACCGAACAGCTTATACAGCAGATCCTCATGATAGTATTCTCCGGGCTTTCCAATGGAACATCTCGCCACATCCCCCATAGTAAACATTCCATGCTCTTCGAGCTTCTTTGCATAGCCTTTTCCGACGCGCCAGAAATCCGTGAGCGGCCGGTGAGACCACAGCAGTCTGCGATATGACATTTCATCCAGCTGTGCTATACGCACTCCGTCCTCATCCGGAGCAATCCGTTTCGCAACAATATCCATGGCAACCTTACAGAGATACAGATTTGTTCCGATTCCCGCTGTAGCGGTAATACCGGTTGTCTCTATTACGTCCTGGATGATTTTTCTTGCGAAATCGTGGGCTGAGAGACCGCTTAATTTCAGATAAGCAGTCACATCCATGAAAACTTCGTCAATCGAATATACATGGATGTCTTCCGGTGCCACATATTTTAAATAAATCTGGTAGATCTTTGTGCTGCATTCCATGTAATGAGCCATCTGAGGCGGTGCAGCAATATAATCAATAGCCAGAGAAGGATCCTCCCGGAGCTCCTTCGCATCAACAGACGATCCTGTGAACTTCTTTCCCGGTGCATGGTTCTTTCTCTGAGCATTGGCTTCCTGAACCTTCCGGATCACTTCAAACAATCTTGATCTTCCGGATATCCCATAGGATTTCAAAGATGGTGAAACCGCAAGGCAGATTGTTTTTTCCGTTCTTCCGGTATCTGCTACCACCAGATTCGTGGTCATTGGATCCAGTCCACGCTCCATACACTCCACGGAGGCATAAAAAGATTTCAGATCTATGGCGATATATATACGATGATTCATGCCTGGCCTCCCTGCTTCATTTTCTCTTTCTACTCCGGAAAATACCGGCATAGTGCTTCCTGTCAGATTTCAGGACTTCTATATTTGTCAGCAAATGCCGGATACCTTCGGCATCTTCATATTTTATCATTCTGGGAATCATTTTGCCAGTACTTGTAAACCAGCAATCTGCTGCAACCTTCTGTGGTACTCCCCGAATTGCTTTTTCCTGAAGTTTTACGGCACGTTTTAATGAATCCCCAGATGCATTTCATTCATTCGTAATACTGTAAACATAATAGTCGTGAGAGCTTTCCGTTGCAGTGGTACGGATTATGATACTGTCCGGATCAAACCAGTATGCGGAATGTTCCCGCACATCATTGCCGTTCTCACGGGAAAATTCCATGTAGGTCCTATCCGCAAAATTCAACACGCCGATGTATTGATAATTGTAACCGGTATGCCCGCCGCAGAGCAGTAATTTTTTCCCGTCCGGACTTGGTATGCACTGAATGTCAGGATATCTCTCTTCCGGCCATAGAAAGCCTTCAATCTGTATTCTTTCACCATTCGACAGATCAATCACATAAACATTTCGATTCCCATCCGTTTCCAGTGCAAAGCTGCTTCCGGCATACATATCACTGCCACGAATCCATGTATCAAAACCGGCCATAAACTCAATACCTGCATCTCGAACCTCTGCAGATGCCGCATCCGGAATACCGTCAAACAATTCCCTTCGCTCAAAAGTGGTAAGGTCAATGTTCCACGCATGATATCCATCTTTCCGCACCCAGCAGGCCAGCGCATTGCCTGTCAGACTGCAGGCTTCTGCATGCTCACCCGACAGTTCATCGATGCTGTAGAGCTTCTTCCCGGTGATGTCAACGTAATATAAAGTACCATCCGACTGCACCAGCAGCATCTTGCTCAAATCTTCGGAAATTGCGGAATTTGCTATATTCATCAGGTCTTCGGCTCCGGTACCGGCAAGAATATCTGTCAATTTTCCGGTCTCTAAATCAATGACAACCGGATATTCGGTACCTGTTTCCATGCCATCATCACCGACAGACGTACAGGAAAACCAGAAAAGCGCAGTATTGATATCATCGGACCGGTTCGACTTTCTATACGAAACATCCACATCAACATAAGTAAAAACTGCGGTTCCATTGTGTTCTACCCAGTCAAACTCCACATGAAAATCATTGTTCAGAATCGTATAATCCTGACAGAAGCTATGTTCCTCAAGCTTTATGAACTCACTGTTCTCTTCATAGTAGGCATCATAATGACTCCCCTGCTTCATTTCAATCTCATCGGTACAGATCAGGTAAACACCATCTAAAGCATAACTGGCAGCCGGGGTATGGACATAAGCAGCTTCCAGAGCCCCTCCGATCTTGATTCTCCCCGAATCCGCATACATGGTATCCAAAGTAATCTCTGTGTCCATGTTATGCTCCGGAACTACCTCCTGCTGTTCAATACTCAGGAACTGAAATACTGCTTTCCTGAAATCCTCACTGACTGTCATCGCCGTCACAAGCATCGCAGACATCAGGAACAGGACTGCCGCAATCAGCACAACTGTTTTTCTGAATATATGTCGTTTACGTATTCCGCCTCCGCCTTTCCGCCGTTCTCTGGCGGGATATCCGAGTCGATTCCCGGCAGCGGTGATATATGCATCCTCAATGTCTGTCATGGCTTCCAAAATATGAATACCTGTCAAATCAATCCCTCCTCCCACAGATACTTTTTCAGCTTTTCCCGTGTACGAAAGAGCATGGATTTTGTTTTGCTTTCGCTGAATTCAAATTTGCTGCTGATTTCCCGGACAGAAGCAAGAAACCAATATCTGCTGACAAAAACATCTCTCTCCGTTTCCGGCAGAGTCCTTAAGAAATGATCGATGGAATGTGAAAGTTCCTTAAGCTCAACGACCTGTTCCACATCCTGATCGGACGCAATACATTCCGATAATTCATCAAGAGCAAGTGGAACCTGGCCCCCGCCCCGTTTGCCTCTGGTTTTATCACGCCATTTGTTCAGGCTGATACGCCTGGTAATCTTTCCGACAAAAGCTGACAGAACAGATGGACGATGCGGCGGAATGCTTTCCCATGCATTCATATAAGTATCATTTACGCTTTCATCGGCATCTTCCTGATTGTAAAGGATGTGATAAGCAATCGTATGTAAATACCGGCCATACTTTGCAGATGTTTCCCGGATGGCATTCTCATCTCTTTCCCAATACAAATCCACAATTCGATTATCCTCCATGTTGACACCCCCTAATGATTCATAAAAGGACCTTTCATCCTAATACTCACCAAAACTTTGATCCGGTTGCAAAATTTTTATTTTTCACAATGATCTTTTTCATGAAAAGAATCAATAAAGGCGCCGCTTCACTGCGACGCCCTCCAATGGTTTTGATAGCTTAATGTATCAAGCGGACTAAACATCTCTCCTGCTTATCAGCCGATCAGTACCTTTTTCCCCTCAAATGCAAAACCATAGCTTCTGATGTGTTCCTCCGGGATGCCGCGGGCAATTAACTGTGCTGCATATTGCTTTTCCCGAATCTGGCGGAGCGCTCCCTCCACCGTGTCTTTTAAAGAAGCTTCCTCATCAGGGTCATACACCTTAAATTCCAGCAGGATCGCATCATCCGATTTTGGATTCTTCGGTTCCAGCATCACATCATATCTGCCAAAACCGCTCTCGCGATTAGACGTTATCACATATCTGCTCTGTAAATCCACCAGAAGCCCCAAAACAAAGCCGTGGTAGAATCGCTCCGGTGCCGTGCGGGACGGCCTTTTTCCCGCATCAAAGCTGCTGAAAATTTCCATAGTAACCTCATTCATATAGAGATTCATTGCCCTGATATCACCAAGCAGCAAAGCCTTGATAAAATCATTATAATCCGCTTCCGCTTCTGAAAACCAGCCGTGTACCATTCCATTGAACATCCGCTCTACTTCATAATTTGTCAATGTCAGCTCATACATCTGCTCCTGGCTGGTAGGAAGTTCTTCCAGCCGCTCATAGGAAAGCACCTTCAAATATCCGCTGGCCAGCAGCAGGCTCCAGACTGCCTTTTCATTTCCGTTTAACTGGTTATACACGATCTGCTCATCAATGGGTGTCCGTATCGTCTCTCCCTGCAGCAGCAGTTCAAACTTTTCCTTGATCCTGCGGCTCCCTTCCCGGAGCAGCTTTCCCACCAGACTGTTTGAACTGGTATTTGCCCAATAGGTGGTGAATTTTCCTTTATCCAGAAAGTTTAGGATGGACCATGGATTGTAAATATCCCGATGTTCACCGAAGATAAAGCCGTCATACCACCTCTTTACCTGCTCCTTGTGCTCTCCAAACCCACATTCCTCCAGTGCGGCAAATACCTCTTCCTCTGTGAAGCCAAAAGATGTGGCATACTTATCCGATGTAGTTGTCACTACCTCCAGATTATTTAAATCGGAAAAGATAGATTCCTTACTTATCCTTGTAATACCTGTCATGATGGCCCGCTCCAGCCATGGATTGGTCTTAAAAGCAGCGTTGAACATGTTTCTGGTAAAATCCGCCAGATCATCCCAGTATCCGTCCACATATGCCTCCTGCATAGGCGTGTCGTATTCATCCAGAAGGATAATGACCTTTTTTCCGAAATAGCGGTACAGATAATCAGAAAGCTGATAAAGGGCAAATGTCGCATCACTGTCATCCATATCCGCTGACAGAATCCGGTCAAAAAAAGCCCTGTCAGCATCTGTCAACACATCGCTTTCTTTCAGGAATGTATATTTTACATATAAATTCGTTAATATGCGGCAGATCTTTTTTCTGGCAATTTTATAGTCTCTTTCCTTCACATTGGCAAAAGACAAACTGATGACCGGATATGTTCCCTGAAGCTTCCGGTACTCTTCATCCTCCCAGATGGAAAGTCCTTCAAACAGTTCTCCACGTCCCGCATAATCTACCGAAAAGAACTGCTCTACCATACTCATATTCAGCGTCTTTCCAAAACGGCGCGGACGGGTAATCAGAGTCACACTGTCCCCGCTTTCCCACCATTCTTTAATAAAAGAAGTTTTATCGATATAGAAGTATCCTTTCTGAATCAAATCTCCGTAATCCTGTATTCCAATCGCTACCGTTCTCGCCATAAATGCCTCCCATAACAGTTCCGTCATTCCATGTCTCTTTCCTTAGTATAGCGGGTTTGGAGCAGAATTACAATTTCATTTCTAATCCAACTTTTCGTTTATATACCTCGATCGCTGGTCGTTTCTATAGAATTTCTTTCTGGAGCCGAAAGCAGTTAAAAAAGTCGGCAGAGATCCCTCAAAGACCTCTTCTACAAATTTCTCACTTTGTGTCGTGTTCATTGAAAGGCAGTTATGATGACCGCAGTATTTCCAGATGGGAAAATGGCTACTGTATGCCTGATTTATCCCTGCTGCAAATTATTTCCGAGGAATTGGATGTCAGTGTTTCAGAACTTTTAAACGGCAGGCGCATGGGTAAAGAAGGAGAAACAAGACAAAATGAAACCGTTCATATGATTATAGAATTATCAACCAGGGAAAAAATACTGAAAGCAAAAAAAATGAATCGTTATTTTTCTGCCGCCATGTGCTGCTTTATAGTTGTAATACTTCATTTGCAATTTGATATTTTATCATTTGTGATCGAAGAAAATAAGGTGAATCTGTTGACGGGTGTGTTCACTATATTGGGGATCTTGCTGGAACTTACAGGTTTTTATCATAATACGCAGACTAAAATGTTTACATCAAAGGAATTCGAACGATTATTAAAGAAATCACTTCTGTTCAGCTGATAAACACAACAAATCCTACGTTAGTGCTTAAAACCTCAAAGCAGGAATTAAAAATCGAAATGGAAGATATCAAAGCTGCAGAAAGTATCGTAAAAGATTTGAAACACTTGATTCAGCAGAACCGAAAGTAATGGTGGGAGGTGCCGCATGAATGATGCGGCACCTCCCATTAATCTTTTATTTCCCTGCAATCTCCACACTGCTGATTTTATCTAATCAAGCAGCTCCAGAAGCTCATAAACTCTTGCTTTTGTCATTTCTGCAGCCTTCTGATATGTAACCATCTGCTGCATGGAGCCGCCCTCAAACTCGGCACCTGCTTTGGCAGCTGCCTGTTCTTTCGCTTCAATCCATTCCCGTTCCTCGACAGTGAGTGCACGCATTGTCTCCGCGTCCTTTGTACGTTTCAAAATACCCCATAATTCATTTAAGTCGGAATCCCACAATTCATACAGTTCCTGTGCTTTTTCATTATACTCTGCCTGGGAAAGGGAATCGTTTTTTATGGAATTTTCCAGCTCAGCAGCCCGTTCTTCGGTATAACCTATGCTTGTTTTCATATTTTCCACAATATCATAGCTTGCAAATCCATATTGCTTTGCCTCGTTATTCAGCCCGTAAAACGGAAGCTCCGTCTCTGTTGTATTAGAAAGGTCATTATAACCCACCCAGCTTCTGAATTCCTCCGGAAGCTCGGAAAGTGGAGCACCCGGCAGATAGATCAGGATATTTTCAGCTCCTTCCAGACCATAAGCTTCGCTGTAGCGGTACAGAACACCGTCCATAATCTTCTCTTTACCGACTTCTTCATCACAGCTCAGGTCCTGGATCTGCATAGAATAGGTATACTCATTTACCTTCACAGGCTTTGTAAACTGCCCGCTGAAATTGCACAGATATCTTGTTCCCTTCGGATATCCCTCCCCTGTATCTCCCATATCGCTGTCATGATACTCACCGGAAAAACTTCCGTCTGCATGGATGGTCAGATCAGTAGACCAGGCACCTGCACCGCTGGCAAACCAGAATTCAATATTTTTAAGATCTGCAAAGGAAAAGACATCCTTTTCGTCTTTGACTGCATCCGTTGTTTCCGCTGCTCCCTCCTCAGAAGGGTCCTCACTCTGAGACTTCTCCCCCTGGGAATCCTTGTCCTGAGAATTTTCGATTTCAATTGTAATTCCATCAACTGTTTTTTCAGGTTCCCTGTCTGTACAGCCACAAACGGACAGAACCATAGTTCCTGCCAAAAAAAGTGCAACCATATTTCTTTTCATTTTTTCCTCCACTCCGGCTCCTGATACCTTAACCAATTTTATTTTAGGAAATCCGGTGAGCAGCTTTGATGCCCACCTGCTTTCGGATTCATTCATTTAGATTTACACAAGCTGTCCCGGCAGCTTTAATTTCACTTTCGGAGGGAAGTGGGCGTCAAATTTTTCCGCTTCCTTCTCATCAATGAAATAACCTTCCGGTGTATGGTACGTTCCTGTAATACCGTCTAAAAATCCTTCCTTTAATTCCTTAAGCAGGAAATACGGTACCTCTTCATCTCTGGCTTCGGCATAGTAGTGAATGCCTTTGGTGCCGGCAACCACAAAGCCGGACTTCCCGTAAAAGTCAATGTTCCCTTCTATACACAGCGCGCCTGCACCCAGTTCCCGGGCTTTTTCCATGGAATAATCCAGCAGCACCTTACCAAAGCCCCTGCGTTTATATTCCGGTGCAATGCTGATCGGCCCGAAAGTCATGATCGGAATCCAGCTCCGGCACAAAATCTTCTCTTTCCCGATAGCAGTGCAGTACATAGTGTTCCGAACATCCCGGACGGTAAACATTCCAGAATGCCTCTCTTGTTAAATTTTCCACCTCCGCGTAATCAGCGGGTATCTCCAAACGGATGATATAGTCATTTTTATTCATTATATTTTTCCTCCTGAAAACTGTTGACTGTCAATATTGGGAGGGTTGTGTAATATTTATGATCCATCCAGAGACCCACCTCGAAAATCCGCAGATTTTCAGGAAATTTGTCTGGCTCTGACTGGTTACTAATAAATCTAACAGGGGTATAAAATAATGTCAACTGCCTTTTTCTCTGTAAAGGCTGGCTGATCTCCATCAAACTCCCGTCTCAGTTTGCTCTCGTCCTGCAAGTACACCCACCACTGTTATGCTGATTTTCTTTCAGAGTTCTCCATTCATCCTCCAGAATAGACATCAGGATATCATCCGCATAGTTGCCTCTGTCTAAAACAACATCCCGAAGGATTCCTTCTCTTCGAAATCCTACTTTCAGATATGCTTTTTCTGCATGTGGATTAAAGGAATATACATCCAGTTCCAGGCGATGCAGCTTTAATTCTTCAAATGCAAAGTCACGGGCGCTTTCTATTGCCCAGGTGCCGATTCCTTTTCCTCTTTCCTCTGCATGGAAAATCCCAATGCGGAAATTCGCGCATCGCAGCTTCCAGTCAATTTCATTAATTACGTTTTCTCCAATGATCCGCCCGTCAGGAGCAATGATCAAAAAGAAATATCGATCGTCATCATTCAGAGATTTCAAAAAAAATGAAACTACTTCCTCTTTTGTAAACGTTTCCTTACACCCCGTCAGCCGTGCAACCTCTTTATCTAACGGATCATAATTTTGGATATAATAATTTTCCGCATCGGATTCCAGCGCAGGCCGGATGATGTAGCCATCCTTTTCCCATTTTATGTTCTGACTCATTGTAAGTGCTCCTTTTCTACAAACAATTATTACGGAAAGCATTTTCAAACCGCTTTGAGGAACTCAAAAATGATTCGGTGCCGGATCAGCTGGTTTCTCCCCAACAAATAAAAGATGATTTGTCATACCCAGAAACTCTTTCTTTTCACAGATATAATCGTGATACCGCAAATATTGTGCATAGCTTTCTTCATCCATGGAGTTAATCTTATCCTCCAGCAATTCACTTATGCCATCCGACGCAACCTCATGCAGAATTTTTATTCCCCCTCTGGCTAAAACCTCACGGCAGGCATCCACCGTATGAAAAACAAACGGAAAATCTTCCAGACGGAACGTTTCTTTATCATAATCACCATTCGTAAAATAATTCGGATTATAAGAAAATTCTGTAAGAATAATCATGTCATTTGAGATAAAGGCAAAAAAGATTTTTCCGTCAGGTTTACATACACGCTTGGCTTCAGCAATACATCTTTGTTTATCTTTTTCTTTTTTGAGATGATAAAGCGGTCCAAACAGCAAGACAATGTCAAAACTTTCATCATCGTATCGACCAAGGTCCACAGCATTTCCCTGTACCAGATCAATCTTATCACCGGGAGTTATCTTTTTGCGGAATGCTTTGATATTGGTTTCTGACAGTTCAATGGCAGATACTTCATATCCCTTTCGCGCAAAATAAATGCTGTACTCACCCGCACCTGCACCGATATCCAGTATTTTTGCCTTTGGCATAAGGTACTTTTCGATGTAGCGGACATTGGTCAGAAATTCAACCCTTGCCGCTTTGGAACGGTTCAAGCGGATATCTTCGTTGAACAGTTCATACGTTTTCTGAACCCGTTCAGTTTCATCTTTTATTTTATAAATATCATGAAAATTCATTTTCTTCTCCCTTCATAAATTTCTTTCCATCGGAAGATAGGCAGAAATATCGTTCGGTATCTCCTCACCTGTTTTTACAAAATGGTTCTTTGTCCAGAAAGCATCGCTTTGAGGATTTCCTTTATCAATTGCAAGACGAATTTTATCATATCCCAGATTGGCTAAATAAGAGGAACATTCATTGATCAAATGGCTTCCAATGCCCTGGCCTTGAAATTCCACATTCATCATAAAGAATCCGATATACGCAGTTTTTTCCTTCGGATAATCAAGTATTAAATCCATGATTGCAGCTAACGTATCATTTTCAAAAAAACCAATATAAAATTTATCTTTCGATTCTTTATCAGGCGGTAAGGCATTCATATCTTCAAGAATGCTTTTTTTTGTTACAAATGGGGGATGAAACTGATAAAATATCTCATTTTTACTACATAAATCAAAAATAATGTCCGTATCATCGCTTTCTAAATATCTTACGGTATATTTTGAAGACAACTCCTGTATTTCCATAGGCTCCTCCTGACATCATTGGTCAGTGGTCTTTCTTCCACTCCCTGATTTTTTCCAGCCGTTCCTTATATTTTCCTTCCACCCCCTGCATGGTCGGTCTGTAATATTCCCGTCCCAGAAGAGAATCCGGAAGGCACTGCATATTTGTCAATTTTTCCTTCGTATCATGAGCATACTGATAGCCCGCTCCGTAATTTAACTCCTTCATCAGTCCTGTCACACCGTTTCGGATCACTAACGGAACCGGCTCTGCCAACTGCTTCACGGCGTCCGTTTTCGCCTCCTCATAAGCAACATACAGTGCATTGGACTTGGGCGCCATGGCCATATAAACCACTGCCTGTGTCAAATGTACCGAGCATTCCGGCATCCCGATAAAGTGGCATGCCTGGTAGGCCGCCACGGCAATCTCCAGCGCGCTCGGATCAGCCAGTCCCACATCCTCACTGGCAAAACGGGTCACCCTACGGGCAATATAGAGCGGATCCTCCCCTGCCTCCAGCATTCTCGCCAGCCAGTAAACGGACGCGTCCGGGTCAGAATTTCTCATGGACTTATGAAGTGCAGAGATCAGATTGTAATGCTCCTCACCCTTTTTGTCATACAGAAGAGATTTCTTTGAGGTACACTGCTCCACCGTCTCCCGTGTGACCGTCACATTTCCCCGACTGTCCGGTTCTCCGTTCAATACAACCATTTCCAGCGTGGAAAGTGCATTTCTCGCATCCCCGTTGGCAAACACTGCGATCATCTCAAGCAATTCGTCCTCAATGTGTACTTCATGATTTCCGAAGCCTTTCGGATCCTTCAATGCACGCACCAGCAAAGATTTCAACTCCTCCGTCTTCAGTGCCTGCAGCACAAATACCTTGCACCGGGACAGAAGCGCTCCATTGATCTCAAAAGAAGGATTTTCTGTAGTAGCGCCAATGAGAATGATGCTTCCCTTTTCCACAAAGGGCAGAAATGCATCCTGCTGCGCCTTATTAAAGCGGTGGATTTCGTCTACAAACACAATGGTCCGTTCCCCATAACGGCGATTCTGCTCCGCCTGCTGCATGACCTCCCGGATTTCTTTAATGCCGCTGGTCACGGCGGAAAAATCAATAAAAGCCGAATTCGTTCGATTGGCGATAATGCGGGCAAGAGTTGTCTTTCCGATGCCCGGCGGCCCCCAGAAGATCATGGAAGAGATCCGGTCGCTCTCGATCAGCCGTCTGAGCACCTTTCCCTTTCCCAGCAAATGGGTCTGTCCCACATATTCCTCCAGATTCTGAGGACGAAGTCTCGCGGCCAGTGGCTGCGGTACCTGATTTTCAAATAATGTCATCTGTTCCATAAATTCAGCCTTCCTACCTGTCCATCATGCTGACAGCATTTTTCCAAACCCATATCAGGCCAAATGGAATCAATACAACCTCACTGCCCGTAAACAGATTTCCGCTTTCCGGTCTGCCCTTCCATAAAATATGTTCATCGTCAATCATATAAGGTCTGCTGAAATCATAATCATCTCCGTAGTACATTTTGCTCCCTCCACCGGACAAATCCTCTTTTACTCATCTTTGATATTCCCTTTTCTGATGTTTTCTTCAATCATATGCCGAGAATATTCCCAGATTTCTTTAGAACCAAGCTCTGTTTTTTTCTGTCTGCCCATGACCTGTGCTTTCTTTACCCCATGCTCTCTCCAGTCACCGCCGCCATTGGAACTGTTCAAAAGCAGCGGCTGAAAATTATCCATGGCACGGGCAAATTTCGCTTCCGCAGTTTCACATGCTTCAAATTCTTCAAACAAACCTTTTAATTCTCTTTTCTGGTCCTCCGGAAGTATCCCGAAGATCCGCTCCGCAGCCCGGCTCTCCCGCTCCTGCTGCGTTGCCAAACCTTCTTCATCATAAGCATAGGTATCGCCCGCATCAATCTCTACAATGTCATGAATAAGCGCCATCATCATTGCCTTAGCCACATCGATCTCTTCATTGGCATACTCCTTTAACAGATACACCATCATAGCCATATGCCATGCATGTTCTGCGTCATTTTCCCGCCTTCCATGGCAGCTCAAATGCGTCTGACGCAAAATATTTTTTTCCTTATTCGCTTCCAGAATAAAAGCAACCTGTTTTTCAAAACGATCTCTATCCATAAATACCTCTTATCTGTTTAGAAGTTCTGTGTTTCTGTCCTTAGTATAGCGAATATCAGGCAGAATTACAATTCGGATGTGTCTGTCAATTCAACATCAACCTGCCATTTAATGAGGAATCTTACACTGTGATTTCTATCTGATTCCCTTCAATTCCGATAATACAGCTTTCATAATATCCGTCGCCTGTCGTTCTCGGACCGCTGACAACTTCATACCCGTCTTTTGCAAGCTGCGCTGTCAGCGCATCTACTTTTTCCCTGCTGCCCACACTAAAAGCAATGTGAATATATCCGGTACGCTGTAAACCTTTCTCATCATCCGACATAGCAGGTTTCTTCATAATTTCCAAACGGGCTCCCTCATCAAAAGACAGGAAATAAGATTGGAAGTCCGTCTTCCTGTTATGATAGCCTTCATTCGAAACGGCTCCCAAATACTTTTCAAAGAAAACCTTTGCATTTTCCAAATCATTTACATACATTGCAATATGCTCAATCTTCATCTTTCACACCCTACACAATGAGTCCTTTCACTCTCGCCCAGGTATTATACATCTGCGTCCAGTTTTCCACCGGAAATACGCACAGCAGGCAGAACAATACCGCACCGGCCATTACACAAATCCGCACCATGGGAAAATCATTTTTTTGCCGCAGGATGATCGCTGCAAATACCAGTACCATCCAGAGCATAAAGACAATGGGCAGAATACGATTCACAGTCAGTCCGTAGACATCGATGTACATTCCCATTTTGCTCATGGCAGTAATAATGAGAATCAAAGTCAGCACAGACAAAAGGACTGTAAAAAAGGAAAGTCCCCGATGTTCATCGACTCTGACCCTTGAAAATAATCCCGCACATCCCAGAAGAAGCAGGTTCCATGCTCCAATCTTACATAACTCAAAGAAACCTCTTCTGGCATATTCCGCATAAGTAAAATTTTGCGGGATGTGTCCGGCAAATGCAGAAAACAGATAATTTCCCTGAATTCCGATAAACAGTACATAGACAAAACAGAGAATCCCAAGGGCAACACATACAGCCGTCTCAGGAACCCGTCGAATACTCTGCCCTGCCGCCCGAAGCTTTTCCTTCTGAAGACAGTCTGTGTTCCTTCCGCTGATTCCCCCAAACATCAGTCCAAAGAGATAGAAGGATACCGGAACAGCAAGAATGCTCCTGAGAAATGTCTGCAATAAATGATCCTGAATATAGCGGACCATGCCTCCCACCAGCTGCTCAAATCCGGCATCTGCGCTGGACAGAAGCGGCAATGCAACAAGCAGTGCAGGCACAGCCAATAAAATTCCCAAAAGAATAGAAAGGCCGTTTTTCTGTCCTATTTCTTCTTCCGTCTTCCTGCCGTCACTGCCAAACAGCACACGCACCTGACACGAAAAATTTCTGAAAGGAACAACTGCCAGTGCATTCCAGCTGTCAAAAAAAATCCACTGGGAGGTCCTGTGATCCAGAAGCCTTCCCGATGCTGCCAGCGTCCAATAAGCTGCGACAGCCATCAAGGCAAGCACCTGAAAGAAATACAATACTGTCCAAAATGCAAGAGGAATCCCGATTGCCAGCATCACAGCCAGCCAAAACCAGCTCTCTGCAGGAGGTGTCTTATGCTTCGCCTTCAGATAAAGCAGAACTACTGCTGCATAAAAGATTGTAAATACAGAAAACGCCTCAATCCGTCCGGCTCCTGTAAATACGTAAATAAATCCGTAGCCCAGCAGAAAATACACAGCGGCAAATATCCGATCCTGTGTCTCATATATCGGAAAATCGGGGAAATTGACTGTTGACAGGAAATCCCGGTTTTCCTTCTGATAATTATCGGTCATATGTCTCATCCTCCTCTACATATTCCAGAATATCGCCCGGCTGACATTGCAGCGCTTTACATATACTGTTCAGGGTACTCACCTTGATTGCTTTTGCCTTCCCATTTTTTAATACAGAAATATTAGCCATGGTGATTCCTACACGCTCTGATAATTCTGTAACACTCATCTTTCGCTTTGCCAGCATCACGTCAATGTTGATGATGATCGCCATTTTCATTTTCCTCCCTGCTATATGGTCAGATCACTCTGTTCCTGAAGCACAGCCGCTTTCCGAACCAGATGAGACAAAACTGCCGCCGCCACAGACACTCCAATACCGAAGATCACAATCAAGAGCATCCCCAACAGAATTCCCGGATGGTTCATACTAAGCAGCAGAAACAGCACGTTACCAAGAAACAGGATCCCAGAGTCTGCTCCTGCAAGAAAAGATATTTTTTTCAAGTAATCTGCATTTTCCATACAGAATGAATGATCCCTTTCAATATTCACAAATATTTTCCATGCCAAACGAAGTGCTGCAAAACAGGGTATCGCCAGTATCCACAGAAAGATCAGCCATGGATAATAGCAGTATGCAAATTCAGGATATTTCACAATCAGCTGTTTTCCTTCCATTGGAAGAATACCCACAAAGAGCGCCACACCGAAAACGACCATAAAAATAACCAGTATTTTCAGCCACCTTACTAAAATATGTTGTTCCATCTGATAACCTCCTTATGTCCATGTAACAGGTATTTTTTATCATAATATCCCTCAAATCCCAAAATGTCAATATATATTTATTGTATTACGATAAATATATATTGACATCATTAATTTTAAGAGTTGAATTGGAAAACTGACTTCCAGTTTGCAAAAGTAAATCCCTGTTCATTAAAACCTTTGCAAGAGTAAATTCCGCTATATAAAGAAAACCTTGTTTTGATGGAATTTACTTTTCCAATTGACCTTACAAGACAATTTAAAATATCATTTTAAAGATTTTCGAGTCTCAATTTATTATGGATGAAATATCCTCTGCCCTATGGTATACTTTAGAATAAATCTACAGAATTTTCGGGAGAGCGTCACAGTCATGAATATAGAACTCATCAGAAGCAATCGTAAAACGATGATCATGGAGATTACAGGCGATGGCAGAATCATCATCCGGGCACCCTTTGAAATGCCTCAGACTGAAATCGAGCGTTTTATACAGGATAAAGCAGTCTGGATTGAGAAAAATCTTGCAAAGGCAAAACAGAGACAAAAAGAGCACGTTCAACAATCTAAATTATCAATGGATGAAATTCGTGATCTGGCAGACGAAGCCCTGAGGGTAATCCCTGAAAGAACAGCTTTTTATGCGCAGAAAATAGGTGTTTCCTACGGCAGAATCACCATCAGAAATCAGAAAAGCCGATGGGGAAGCTGCTCCGGCAAAGGGAATTTAAATTTCAATTGTCTGTTAATGTTAACCCCGCAGGAAGTTCAGGACTATGTGATCGTCCACGAATTGTGTCACCGTAAAGAAATGAATCATTCCGACAGATTTTGGAGTGAAGTAGAGAAAATACTTCCTGATTACAGGAAACAAAGAGCGTGGTTAAAGGAGCATGGCGGAGACATAATTGGCAGGATGCTGTAGAAAATTAATAGTAAAATAAGTACAAATAAGAGAAAAGGATTCATAGCATCAATGAAAAATATCGGTATTATTGGATTAGGAAATATTGCTCACCGTGTAGCCGGAGGAATTATCTGCAGTGAAAATGCAAATCTTTATGCGGTGGCTTCAAGAGATCAGGAGAAGGCAGCAAAATTCGGAAAGCGTTATTCCGCAGTAAAGTCCTATGGAAGCTACGACGAACTGCTGAAAGATGAGAATGTAGATATTGTATATATCTGTACACCGAACCGCATGCATTATGAGCATATCATGCTGTGCTTGTCGAATCATAAGCATGTCATCTGTGAGAAACCACTGGTGGAAAATGAAAAACAGGTTAAGCTTCTTTTTGATGAAGCCAGAAAGAACAACTGCTTTTTGATGGAAGCCGAAAAGACCATGTTCACCCCGCTGAATGTAACATTAAAATCAATGGTTCAGAATGGCGTAATCGGAAAGCTCATGACAATCAAGGCAGAATACAGCAGTGAGGTCCTGGAACAGGTACCTGATACCCACTGGGTTCTTGATAAAACTATGGGCGGTGCTTCCTATGATATCGGAGTCTATCCCATCAGCTTTTCCCATTTCTTCGCAGATGCCGGGTTGAAAAACTTCAGAACACAGCCTATTTTGAATCCTCCCTACGAATGTGATTTCGGCATGGAGGCTGATATCCTTTATGAAAATGGGGTCTATGCGTTTCTTCTGAGCAACTGGCTGTATACACCGGAGCATAAAGGCTCGGCAGTTCTGGCCGGTGAAAAAGGATTTATTGAAATCCCCGCATTTTGGAAGGGAACCGAAGCATATCTTCATAAAGACAGTAAGGTGGAAAAAATCACGGTGGAAATGGAGAGTGACTTTTCCGGAGAAATCACCCACGCAGTAGAATGTGTGGAAAAAGGACTCCTTGAAAGTCCGGTTTTAAGTGAGGAAATGAGTCGGAGAATTATTCGGATTGTAGAGGCGGTAAATGCTTACCGATGTTGATATACAGGGCATTGCCGTCGATGTACATTCCGTTTGTCCATAGATTCTCAATGAGTTCGTCTCTGGTGCACGGCTCCTTCTGCATCAGGCACCAGAGAATCCGGGCGGTCAGAACATCAAACAGCTATTTCTATTCATGTATCAATAAGTTAAAATATTGTAATGCACATAGATAATTATACAAATAATATTTATTATTGACTTCTTCCATCTTAATTCTTCTTAATAAAGTAATTTTATAGGCACGAGAGCTTCATTTCATCTACCTGTATATAGTCATTACTGAAATTTATGTATATATATGCGTGTATTTCAGAACTATGAAACGTGGTATATAGTTAAACTTTATTTTGTCAGCATATTGTTCTAGAATTTTATCAATATTATTAAAATGTTCCATAAAGTTGCATATTCCGGAAGAACCCAGGTAAGCCGGAATTTGCACATAAAGTCTTCAATTCTACTATTAACCTTTACGTCAAACTTAATATTTACAATATAATCCACTCTTTTTTACGGAACAGTCACAAGTGCTGTTTTAGTATACGTACATCCTCCACCAGTCAATATCGAAGCACCTCCTATCGAATGACAGATTAATTGTGTTCCACTGCAATAATACAGACCAGTTTCTGTATAATCAGTTATCGTAGCGGCCGGTACAATAGCAGTAGTTTTATAAGGATAAGACGTATGCTGCATGGAGATACCCGCAGAGATGCTTTCCCTTCTGATGTAAAAGCAGCCGTACAGTATGGCGAAAACCTGCAGGCATTATCTGTAGCATTAAATACCATGAGTGCAGCCAGCATCAAACGCACCCATGAGATTCTTTCCGGAGTATTTTACATTCCGATTGCAACAGGAACAATCAGCAGCATGGTAAAAAGATGCGCTGACAGTCTAGGCGAAACAGTAGGTAAGATCAAGGATAAGATGATCGGTTCCTCACTTGAACATTTCGATGAAACCGGAACCAGGGCGGATAAAAAACTCTGATGGGTTCATGATGCCTCAAACAGTGAATACACCTATCTTGATACATTCCCAAACGTGGAACTGCAGGCATAGAGCAATGTGGTGTCCTCACAGAATTCAAGGGGATTGCAATGCATGACTGCTGGGCTTCCTACTGGAATTATCCGGATATCCAGCACGCTGTCTGCTGCGCCCATCTTCTCCGTGAATTGACCGGGATTGAAGAAAATCATGTCCTACATTGGTACGGCACATAAACAGTAATACAATGCTTACGAACCAATCAAACATCTTTTTAAGAAATTTTTATTCTTTCATACACATCCCCTTGAATATATCTATCGACCAATTTCTTTAATCCAGCGCTAGTATAGCTCACGAAAAATAGCAGCATGTTTAAACGGCTATTTTTCGTAGGT
>JBJEMI010000094.1:0-28354 GCA_051879615.1 Lachnospiraceae bacterium | reverse complement strand
AATACAAGGGATACAGCGATTTTTTCTTTTGCTAACTGTCAAAGACGGGATTATATCAGATAAAGAGGAGTCTTGTAAAATGTCTTATTTTTTTCTTGACGAAGATTGGTTACGGCGTTAAGATTGTAATAATTAATTTATTGCTTTAACGCACAAAATTACAAAAAACGGATTAGCAACAGTTCTGTGAAAAGAAGAAAGGCGGAGATTATTATGGAAAAGAAAAATATTGACTGGGGAAATCTGGGGTTTGGCTATGTGCAGACTGAAAAGAGATTTGTGGCAAACTATAAAAACGGCGCATGGGAGGAAGGCGTGCTGACAGAGGATGCCAATGTAGTGATCAATGAATGTGCAGGTGTTCTTCAGTATGCGCAGACATGTTTTGAAGGGATGAAGGCTTATACAACAGAAGACGGGCACATTGTTACATTTCGACCGGACTTGAATGCATCCCGTATGGCAGACAGTTGCCGCAGACTGGAAATGCCGGTATTCCCGGAAGATCAGTTTGTAGAAGCAATCTGTAAAACAGTTGAGGCAAATGAGGCCTATGTTCCACCTTACGGATCAGGTGCTACGTTATATATCAGACCTTATATGTTTGGATCAAATCCTGTTATCGGTGTAAAACCTGCCGATGAATATCAGTTCCGTGTGTTCACAACACCTGTTGGACCGTATTTTAAAGGCGGTGTAAAACCGCTGACTCTTCGTGTCTGCGATTTTGACCGTGCGGCACCTCACGGAACAGGACATATCAAAGCCGGGTTAAATTATGCCATGAGCCTGTATGCGATCATGGATGCACACAGACAGGGTTACGATGAAAATATGTATCTGGATTCTGCCACCAGAACTTATGTAGAAGAAACAGGCGGAGCGAATTTCTTGTTTGTAACCAAAGACGGTAAAGTGGTTACTCCGAAATCTGATACGATCCTTCCTTCTATCACACGCCGCTCTCTCGTCTATGTGGCTGAAAAATACCTTGGATTAGAAGCGGAAGAAAGAAAGGTGACATTAGAAGAGGTTCAGGATATGGCAGAATGCGGTCTCTGCGGTACAGCAGCGGTCATCTCTCCTGTAGGAAAGATCGTAGATCACGGCAGAGAAATCTGTTTCCCGAGCGGTATGACGGAAATGGGACCTGTGACGAAAAAATTGTATGAAACATTGACAGGTATTCAGATGGGACGCATTGAAGCACCGGAAGGCTGGATCAAAGTCATCAAATAAGTAAATAACAGGCATGGCTGTCGGAAATCCGACAGCCATTTTTATTGAAAAGAGAAAGGAACTTCTGTAAAAATTAAATACAGAACAGTCTGCAAAATGGTGATCAGGCGTGAAAAAGAAAGGAGAAGGAAAACATGAATAGAAGGATAATTTCTATGTTTCTGGCAGGTGTGATGCTATTGGGCACTGCTGCAGGTGCAACAGACGGAATGTATATGACAGCACTGGCAGCAGATGGTTTTATCAGTGATTCGGATCTGATGGATCACGGTACAGAGGCACCGGAAAAGGATGCCGTAGTGCCGGATGCAAATCAGTATGAATATCAGAAACAGGAACTGGCTGCATTCGGTCACTTTGGTCTGAATACATTCAATGAGATTGAATGGGGAGAAAATTACGGAAATAAAACACCGGATGAAATTTTCAGACTGGAGGACGATTTTGATGCGGATACCATGGTGAGCAGATTGAAAGAAGCCGGATTTCAGAAACTGATCATTACGGCGAAGCATCATGACGGATTCTGCATCTGGGACAGTGCATATACAGATTATGACGTGGCAGCTACAAGCTATACGGATGCGGAGGGAAACAGTGATATCCTGGCAGAAGTATCTGCGGCTTGTACAAAATATGATATGGATATGGGGCTGTATCTGTCACCGTGGGATATTCATGAGAAAAGCTACGGATATTATGATGAAAACGGCAATGCGACCACAGCAGATAAGGATGTTCTGGATTACAACGATTATTATAACAAACAGCTCCAGGAAATTTTCGGAAATGACCAATATGGGAACAACGGCCATTTCAATGAGGTATGGATGGATGGAGCCAAAGGAAGCGGGGGATGATGCAGACTGTATGCTGTTTGGCGCAGAGGCTTATACAACGGTCCGCTGGATCGGAAATGAGTCCGGCTATGCCAATGAAGAGACATGGGCAAAATCCAAGGTGGATTATTGGGCCAATACGATCGACAGCAAGAGGGTCGGAAGTTATTTCATCGGTTATGAAGATGGAAATCAGTGGACTGTTCCGGAATGGACGCGCGTATTACTTCCGGGTGGTTCTGGGGAAACAATATTCTGGAGCGTGTGGCAGAGTTCGGAAATAATATCAAAGAATCATTTGCGGTGAATCTGGCAGCAGATGCACGGGTTAGTGCATCTGAAGTACGTGGAAACGATGTGAGGTACAAACCATCCAATGTTCTGGACGGAATGGATGATACATACTGGACGGCAGACGATGGAACGACAACCGCACAGCTGCTGATTGACCTTGGGGGCGAGAAGAAGGTTGATGTCGTTTCTATTGAAGAAGCCATTCAGTTTGGTCAGCGAATCAAAAACTACCGGATAGAATACCGCAGCGGAGACAGCGAAGAGTGGAAAATTTTTGATGAGGGTACGACGATCGGTTCGAAGAGACTGAGCAGGAAGGGGACAGTGAAGGCTGACGAACTGCGTATTACAGTCAGCACATCCGCTGCAGTTCCGATGATCTCAGAGATAGGCGTATACAAAGCAAGCAAAGGGTTTGAACTCGTAAATACAGCTCCGGAAGGTATGGATGTGATCGATATTAAGGATTCCGGATTTTCATCAGAGACGCTGGAGGATGGACCGCATACATTGAGACTCGATACGAAGAACAAGGCGATCGGTATAGAAGGTGCCTATGTGATCAACAATGGCGGTATAGGTATGATTGGTATTGAAAATGCAGAGTATACGATGAATGAGGATTCTGAACTGGAGGTTACACTGGTTCGCGTCGGCGGTGATCAGGCAGTCACTGTGACCCTGTCTCCGAATCCGGGATCCGCGATTCAGGATGACTATGATACAGAATGCATATCCACTGTCACCTTTGAAGAAGGAGAAACAGAAAAAACAGCGCTTGTCAGAACTAAAAGAAATACGAATGTTACAGGAAACCAGTATTTTACGATTGAATTAAGCTGTGAAGATGAAGATGTGATCCTTGATTTTCATGATTCGGCAAAGATTATCATCCTGGATGCTGATGAGGTCATTCCGGAAGAAGCCGTTGTTTACTTCCCGGCTAAAAACGGTGAGACGATTACCATGGAAGCGGAAGCAATTCCAACTGTCTGAACTGGTACGAAAAACAGGGAAAGATAACCGCAGGTTCTGCTTCTGCGGGGGCAGCGGATGTGGCGACAGCCACTCATACGGCAGAATTTGATCTGACGGTAGAAAAATCCGGAAGCGGTGTATGGTATTTTCAGCCACTGACAGCAGATTCTCCGCAGCTCGATAAATTTGTGATTGAAGCAGTGGATCTTGTGGAACCTCCGAAACCTCCGGTGAATCCTTTCGAAGATATCACGGAAGAGGATTTCTTCTATTTACCGGTACTTTGGGCAGTGGATCACGAAATCACCTCAGGCTGGACGGATACTACATTTGAACCATATATGACATGCACCAGAGGGCAGGTCGTTACTTTCCTGTGGAGAGCCAATGGATGCCCGGAAGCAGAAGGAGAAACTGAATTTACAGATGTATCCGCAGGCGCATACTGTGCGGGTGCAGTTTCATGGGCAGTAGAAAAGGGTATCACAGACGGCTGGGCAGCAGAACTGTTTGCACTGGATATGGAATGTACCAGAGGACAGAGTGTGACCTTCCTTTACAGAGCAGAGACAAAGTAGAGATATCATGATGTTAAGCCACGGATTGTAATCTGTGGCTTAACATTTTTCTGACCTGGGTGTCTGTTTTTATGTTATAATACGTCTGTAATGTTACTTGGAGGTAAACGATGAGAAAAACAGCAGTATATTTTATCATTCTTGTTTTTGTCGCCGGTATGCTTCTAACCGGATGTCAGACTCAGAAGGAGGAAGAACCTGTTGAGATTACAATTGTCAGTGGCTGGGGCGGTACGTTTCAGTCACATAAGGTCATGCGTGAAATATATGAAGAGTTTGACCGCCGGAATCAGGATATTGTGCTGAATTGTATTCCATATTCCGACAATGTGATAGCAGTGGAAAAATCCATTGATATGCTGGCAGTCGGAAATGCTCCTGACATCGTAAGCACGAATGGCTTGTCCTATTATTTGGAGCAGGCAGTGAAGTGTGGAGAGGCTTTGGATCTGATGCCATATATTGAAGCCGATCCGGAATGGAAGAAACAGATCCATCCGTCTGTTTTCGATATATGGCTGACAGAGGATGGAGAATTATATACACTCCAGGATGCTTTGGAGGTGGCAGGATACTGGTATAATGAAGCGTATCTGATTGAGGCGGGAGTCGTAGATGAAAACGGAAACGCAGCAGTTCCCAAAACCTGGACGGAATTCATGGAAATGACGGATAAGCTCCAGGAATGGATTACGAATCAGCAGAGAGACATTTCTGTATTTGCATTAGAAGAAGACCAAATGAAAGTGTCTTTCTTTTTTGCAAGACTGGCCGGGGACAGTGAAGAAGGACTGAAGGCAGCTACCAGTTCAGATCCCGTTCTGGATGAAGCGCTGCTTCAAAATACATTGTCGGATTTGAGACATTTAAGACAGTATTCTAAGGATGTATACAATATTGAGGAGGCTCGTAAAATTTTTTCCGATGGAAAGAGTGTCATTTATTTCGGTGGTGTATGGGAAGCCGATGAACTGGAAAAAAGCGATCGGAAAGAGCAGTTTCAATTTGCGGATTATCCTACAAATAATGGAAAAAGCTTAAGTTATGTATCTCCCTCTTCAGGATATGTGATTTCAAAACAGTCGGACAAGAGAAAAACGGAAGCCTGTATACGGTTTTTAAAATACATAGGAAGTCAGGAAGTTCAGGAACGAATTGCGCTCATGACGAATCAGGCACCTTCCAATCCGTGTGTGGACATGGAACAGATTGCAGAAGAGAACAAATTGCTTGGAAAAGCTCTGGAAGTTGCATATGCGGCAGATATACAGATTGCGACCATATACTCTGTTTGGGATGAATCACAAATAAAAATGATCGAAGATATAATTTATGACAGATAAAGGAAAAAGCATGGATAAAAAGAAGAGACACTCTATTCGAGTCAAAATGATGGTAATTAATATTTTAATTGCTCTGGTCAGTTTTCTTTTATGTGGAGGGCTGTTTGTTTTTTCTGCCGGTATTTTAATCAGAAAATATGTTGACTCAGATATGGACTTTTTTTTGACGGAAATCAGCGACAATCTGAGTGAAAAATTCGAATACATGGAGGAAACCATTTCTGAAATCCGTCATTCGTCAATTTTAATGGATTTTCTTCAATCAGGATATGAATATCAAATGGAAAGCGAAGTTCAGAAAGAATTTTCCCATTTGATCGATATCAATAATCTGGATAATCAGCGGACGAACTGGAAACCGATTATCGAAGAAGTGTATCTGTTCCGGGAACAGGGGGAATTTGTTGCGGACTATTATTATATGCTGGTGTCGGAAAATATTGAGGAAAGCCGCAGCATGGTTCATTCAGTCTGGCAGGAATTTTTGCAGCATCAGAAAGCGGAGCAGGGGTTTGTATCTTATGTTGTTATGCAGGATCAGTCTATGTATGTAGCCTGTTCTGTTCTGGATGACAAAATGGAAGTGTGCGGAAGCGTGATTTTTGATATCAGTCAGGAAGCTGTCCATACGATTATGGAGGAACTTCATAATTATGAAGGGGCTTTTTGGATCATATACGACGAACATAAAAATATGTTGGATGGTATTTATGAGAACATTGCGCTTGAAGAGATCAGTTCTCTGGATGCTTCCTGCAAAAATCCCTGTTCCGGTAAAGTATATGGGGAAAATTATCGATTATTTCATACCGAATTGGGTGTTGACCTGAATGTGGTCCTGGGAATTCCGGAAAATCATGCGGTCAGAATTCTGTATGATTCCATTGATATTTATATTGTAATGATATTGGCAATACTTGCGGTGGGCATCTTGAGCTTTGCAGTATTTACCTATAAAATTACAAAACCTCTGGAGGAAGTTGCGGAAAAACTGAAGAGTGTACAGAATGGAGATTTTCAGACAAAAATGCCTGAGTACGAAGAAAAAGAATTCTATGAAATCAGCAATGGATTTAATCGTATGACTTCGGAAATTGATCATCTGATTACAGAAGTATACCAAAAACAGATTTTACTGAAGGAACTGGAACTGAAGTTTCTGCAGTCACAGTTGAATCCGCATTTTATTTTTAATGTGTTAAATGCCATAGGCCTTCAGGCAAAATTAGACGGAAATGATCAGATCAGCCGCATGATTTCCGCTTTTTCCCAACTGATACAGGCTAAAATTTACAGAAGTGACCTGGAAAAAGTGCAGATCAGACAGGAACTGGAATATGCGAAATACTATCTGGAAATTCAGAAATTCAGATATGGTGAGCGCCTGTCATACTCGATCGATGTGGATGAAAGACTGAAGGATTTCTATATTCAGAAGCTTTGTATACAGTTGATTGTAGAAAATGCAGTTATACACGGTCTGGAGCCCAAGATGAGCGGTGGAACTGTTTCAATTCGCGGTTTTGAAGAGGATGACCATATTGCCATAGAAATTACGGATGATGGTGTTGGATTTTCCGGGCAGGTGGAACTGCCGATTCAAAATACCAGCGCAGGTAAGTCCCATAATCAGGTTGGTTTAAATAGCATGCATGCTATTTTGCAGCTTCGTTACGGAAAAGAGTATGGGCTTACGATACAGTCCGAAAAGGGCAAGGGAACCAAGGTGACTATTCGTATTCCTTTTGATTCCGGTTTAGATTAAGTGAGGTTTTAGAAAACATGAGTTATACAGTGTTGATAGCAGATGATGAGCCGATTATGCGAAAAGCAATGCAGACATTAGTGAACTGGGATGAACTGGACTGCCGACTTGTGTGTACGGCATCCGGCGGACAGGAAGTGATGGAATATTTGAAAACGGATATTCCGGATATTCTGATTCTGGATATTCGGATGCCCGGCAGGAACGGTATTGAGATTGCGAAATATATATGTGAAGAAAAATGTTCGACAAAAGTGATTCTCCTGACTGCATACGCTGATTTTTCTTATGCACAGTCTGCGATCAAATATAATGTGGTTGATTATGTGATCAAAACAGGTGCCTTTGAAGGTCTTGAAGCTGCGATTGAAAAGGCAAAGGCAAGTATTCAGGAAGAGGAATTCAGAAAGAATGAGAACAAGACCGATGTATTAAAAGAAAATTTTTTTAAATCAGTTTTCGATGGAACCTTGTATCAAAAGGAAGAGATTCTGAAACGGGCAGAAGGAATCGGGATCGGTATCGGAAATCGAAAGAGATGGCTTGTGGTTACCATTCATTTTCGTATGGAACAGGAAAAGAAAAGAGATTATATGTATCAAAGTCTCATGAATTTTCTGAAAATGGTATTTGAACACCGGATGGTCTACGGTACAGCAATCAGAAGGGATGCCATTGCTGTTGTATTGTCTGTGGAACACAGAGATTGTGAAGACAGTGTTTACGATCAATGTACGCAGATTGTAAAGATGATGGAAAATTTTATGAAAATGAGTATTTATATTGGAATCAGCAGTTATGGAACAGGTATCCACGAATTAAAACGTATTTTTGATGAAGCGGAATATGCAGTCGAAGAAGGAGCTTTTTTTGAGACGAGTAAAATCAACAGATTTCAGTATCTTCATGATGGGAAGAAAGAGTGGCTGACAGTGGTTAATGACTCTTTGAAAGAACTTTATCACTTTATAAAAAAAGGGAAAAAGAAAGAATCTCTTCAGAAATTTCATGAGATTGTTGATTGTCTGAGGAACAGTGGCTGTACAACGAATATGATTTTTGATATTGGGATAGAGATCCAGTCTTTTTGTAAAAAACTTCTGACAGAATACGGTCAGACGTTTTATGATATTGTTCCATATGAAAGTAATCCTTCGCAGAAGATTTATCAATGTAAACATGTAGGTGAGTATATAGAAGTTTTGACAATAATTATAGAAAATGCAGTGGGACATATGACCGCAGCAGTAAGCAAAAAAAACAGTCTGATATATGAAGCGGAAAAATATATTGAAGAAAATTATCAGAATAGTATTTCGGTTTCTGAGGTTTCAAGAAATGTGGGTGTAAGTCTGAGTTATCTGAGCAGAATTTATAAAGAGTCAACCGGAAATACGTTGATTAATTTTATCAATCATAAAAAAGTCGAGAAGGCCAAGGAGTATCTGAGCAGCACGGATATGAAAATCTACGAAATAGCAGAAATGCTCGGCTTTGAAAATACAACGTATTTTTCCTATTTCTTTAAGAAAAATACCGGATTGTCTCCAAAAGAATATAAATTTGATGAAAAAGAGTAAAGTGTATAGGAAGATGTCTTGTCAGAGGATGAGGCATCTTTTTTATTATTTATCCTTTCCAAACTAATTGGTCAAAAAAACGAAATATCTGGAAAAAAATGATAAAAAAGTATAGATATTGGCGGGAAATGTTTATTTGATTTGCTTACGGAATTCGGTAAAGTAAATATGGAGGGGTATCCGATGTACAGAGCCCGAAATTTTTGGGCTTTTACATAAAAATTCGGATGGATATTCTTATCCGGATTAAAAAAATAAGAAGGGGGAAACACCATGAAGACAAAAACATGGAAAAAAGCGCTTGCGTCTGTACTGACTTTTGCAATGGTCGTATCCGGTTTTACCGGGTTTGCGGTAAAAGCAGAGGCTGCAGAAGATCATGCGGTTTCAGTTGAGGAAAATGGCGATAAGGTCGTAATCGGCAACGATTACATCAGTCGTGAATTTTCCGTAGCTGACGGAAAACTGAGTACAGTTAAAATTACAAACAAGCGTACAGGCGGTGATGGTACCGTTTTCACACCGGAAGACGGCAGTGAAGAATTTATCATCAGGACAACCAAAAAAGTTGAAACCTACGGTGCATTAGACAGAAGTGAATGGACCGCAACAACGAACAGTTATAATTATGCAACAGGTGACGCGGACGGACCGGCATCCAACCTGATCGACGGAAAACTGGGATCCATCTGGCATACGAATTACGGAAACGGACAGGGACCAGGAACCTATTCGCAGACTGACAGCGAAGGACAGACCTATTATGTTCTGTTTGATCTTGGAGGAAGCCGGACATTCGGTGCTTTTTCCTATACACCGAGACAGGAAAGAGTAGATGTTAACGGTAATATCGCAGATTATGAGCTGTATGCTTCTGACAGTGAAGAAACCCTGAGTGCGGCATCGGACGAATGGGAACTGATTGCATCGGGAACATTTGAGTACGACGGCACAAATCAGATCTTTGTAAATCTGGAAGAAAAAGTAACGGCGACACAGGTGAAATTCGTTCCGAAATCTGCAAAGAATGGGGCAAATTTTGCAGGTGGAGCTGAATTTAATCTTCATGCAGACAAAGTAGTGATCGATCCTGATCGGGAAGAAGAAAAGAGAGAGTTTGCTTCCAGCGAGCTGACACTGGCTGATCAGGGAGTTACCGTGGAAGATACAACAGCTACAGTCAATGATGTAGCCAAGACAGGTAAGAAAGTCACATTTAACTTTGAACCATATACATTCAAAGACGTTGAATATACGATCAGTGAAGTGATCGTCATGTATGACGGAGACCATTTCATGCGTAAGTATATGGAGATCAGCGTTCCGGAAGCCCAGAAAGGACAGGCAGAAATCGATTACATCGATCTGGAATCTCTGAAGGTAAATGCATCGGATGCACAGTGGACGATCCCGACAGATGCAGGCGGTGTCGTAGCAATGGAAACATTCAAGGCAAACCTGGGACAGCCGATCTATATCCAGGGTATGTTCTTCGGATGTGAATTCCCGGTGGCTGATACGCAGATCGTAAACGGTACGGGATACATGAGATACTATACCGGTAAAAACTTCACAAGACTGGAAGCTGACAACCAGCTGACCAGAGACGGAAAATATGTGACATGGCAGACAGTTGCGGGTGCTGCAAGAAGTACGGAACAGGAAGTTATCCAGGCGGACTTCTTCGAATACATCAAATCCATTGCCACACCGTCAGATTTCCGTATCCAGTATAATTCATGGTTTGACAACATGATGCTCATCAATGATGAAAATATCCTGGAATCTTTCATTGAGATCGATAAGGAATTAAACAGTGCAGAAGTTCGTCCGCTGGATTCCTATGTAGTGGATGACGGTTGGAATGCATATAATAACGGAACGATCGGAAGCAGCAGCTGGCCGAAGTCCGGACAGAAAATTAACGAAAGCGGTTTCTGGGAATTTAATGAGAAGTTCCCGGAAGGTCTGACACCATCCAGTGAACTGGTTCAGAAGTTCGGAAGCAACTTCGGTGTCTGGGTAGGACCGCGAGGCGGATATAACTTCTACGGAACACTTGCTGACATTCTTACAGCAAGCGGAAAAGGAAGCAAGGCAGGCGGTTCCATTGACGTGGCTGACCGCGAATATGTGAAGAATTTCACAGAAATGGCATGCAAATGGCAGGAAGAATATGGTGTAAACTACTGGAAATGGGATGGTTTTGCTGACGGCGGACAGTATGGTGCTTTCGCAGCGATTGACGGTGTCCCGGGATATGAAAACCGCCATATGACAGGCGGTTACAAGGGCATGTACCATGTAACTGACCTTTGGGAAGCATGGATCGATCTGATGGAAGCGGTTCGTGCAAATGCAAAAGAAAATGATATCAATAAACTCTGGATCTCCCTGACATGTTATGTAAATCCGAGTCCATGGTATTTACAGTGGGCAAACTCTGTATGGATGCAGTGCGTATATGATCAGAAGGATGCGGGATTCGGTACCACAAAGATGAATAAGCAGATCACATACCGTGACGCGATGTACTATGATTTCCTTGAAAATCATGAATTCCAGTTCCCGTTATCAAATATCTACAATCATGACCCGATCTATGGTAAAGAAGGAACAGGAATGAACGTTAAGACAGCTACAGATGAAGATTTCCAGAACTATCTGTACATGCTGTCAACCCGTGGTACTGCTTTCTGGGAATTATATCTTTCTGACAGTATCATGACAGACGGCAAATATGAAGTTGTCGGCGAATTCCTTGAATGGGCAGAAGAAAACTATGATATGCTGAAGAACTCCAAGATGATCGGAGGTTCTCCGGATAATACCCTGTTATCAAACGGCGCAAGCTCAGAAGCGGCAGCTCAGGCTTACGGCTTCTCCTGCTTCAATGGAACAGACGGAATTCTGTCACTTCGTAATCCGTCTGCATCAGCAGCAAAGACGATCACATTCACATTTGACCGTACAATGGGTGTGGCTGAAAACGCAGGAACCTTAAAATACCATATGGAACACTCCTACAATATGCCTGAAGGAACAGAAACCACAGGTACATTGGAATATGGCGAGACCTACGAGATCACTCTCCAGCCGAACGAAGTTCGTATCTTGAGAGTCTCCGCAGAAGGTGATACCACAGCTCCGGAGATGTTAAGAGCATACTCTGACGGAGAAAAAGTGATCACTGTAAAATTTGATGAAAAAGTAAAAGGAACAGAATTCACAGTAAGCGGAGCAACAGTGGAATCTGTGGAACAGAGCGCAGATGATATCACATACCGCATTACAGTGGCAGATGAATTGACTGATGGAGCGGAAGTTACAGTAGAAGCAGCAGGTGTAACGGATCTGGCAGGCAATCCATGTGAAGGAACCATCAGTTTTGTCCATAATAAAGGCAACCTGGTTGCAAAAGGCGCTGTCGCTGCCGCAGAATCTCTGTGTTCCGACAACGGATTCACAGTAGTTGCAGATGTGGCTACAACTGCAGCCGGTACACTTGTTGCACAGGGCGAGGAATACGCACTGGGTATTCATGAAGACGGAACTGCATTCTTCACATTAAACGGAGCAAAGGCAGTGTCCGGAGCAGTCGTAAATGACGGTGAGGAACACAGAATTGCCGGTGTGAAAGAAAACAACGGTATGCTGAAATTATATGTAGACGGCACACTGGAAGGATCTGCATATAAAGAAGAAAACAGATATTATAAAGTACAGCAGGCTGCCATCACAGTCAGTGATCAGGCAACCATGACAGCAGTGCATGATGTGGCATACGGATACGATGAGATTGCAAATTACGGATTCGTTGCTCCGGACTCTAATGAAATTTCATTAGAAAACGCAGTCATCACTGCAAGCAGCACAAGTGAAGGTGATGTGGATTCTATCTTCGACGGAGATGCAACAACCTTCTGGACAAGCGGCGCTGCGGCAACTACAATCGCAGCCGGAAATCCGTGGTTAATGGTGGATCTTGGAGAAACCTATATGCTGGGTCAGGTGGATTATACACCACGTTACTTTAACGGACCTGCAAACTACTGGTGGTGTACAGGTAACATCAAGAAGCTGGTAGTGGAACTGAGTACAGACGGCGAAAACTGGACAGCAGTGACACCTGAGGGAGGACTTGACATTTCCGATAAGATTGTCAATGTAGCGGATGAATCCTTATTCCCGCATGAGATCACATTTGATGCTATAGCAGCGAGATATGTTCGTATCAGCGGTACAGAATCCTATCACTGGCAGGCAGCAAATGTGAACAAATACATTACGGTCGGAGAACTTGCACTCTTTAAAGCTGAGTCAACAGAAATTAATCCGGAAATACTGGCTAAAAATGCGATGGCAAACTCCGAACAGCTCCCGGTAGCCGGGGATAATGACGGTGGAGCAGCATGGGCATTCGACGATGAAGAACACTGGTGGCATACACGTTATCAGGATTGGAATTTGAAGGGCGAACATGAAGTCGGTTCCCAGAAGGGTGACGGTAAGCCTTCGGAAACAAATCCGATCTGGATTCAGACAGGATTTGACGAAGCATGGTATGTAGACCATATCACTTATCTTCCGAGAAGTAACGGATACGGTATCATCAAGGATTACACGGTATCTGTAGCAAATCTTTCCGATCCTTCAGCTATGCCTGCGGATGATGATTTCACAGTTGTAAAGACCGGTACTCTGGAAGGTATGACTGACATGAAGACAATTCATTTGGAAGAGCCTGTATTGGCAACACATGTTCGAATTACAGTTACATCTGTTACATGTGCCGGTGACGGACACCTTGCAGCACAGAATATTTCTATCTTTGGATACAAGACAGAATCTTGTGCTCATGGCGAGACCGCAGTCGTGGGAGCAGAGGAAGCAACCTGTACAGAAGCAGGTTATACAGGAGACAAAGTATGTACAGCATGCGGAACAGTTGTGGAAGAAGGCCAGGAAATCCCGGCTCTTGGACATGATTGGGGCGAGTGGACAGTCGTAGAAGAAGCTACCTATGAATCAGAAGGACTGGAAGAACGTGTATGTGCAAGATGCAACGATAAAGAAGAAAGAACGATTCCAAAACTTGTTCGTGAAAATCCATTCACAGATGTTCATGAAGATGACTACTTCTACGCAGGAGTTCTCTGGGCAGTTGGAAACGATATTACGACAGGCTGGACAGAAACCCTGTTTGCACCGGATCTGAACTGTACCAGAGGTCAGATCGTAACCTTCCTCTGGAGAGCAAACGGCTGTCCGGAAGCAGAAACAGAAGTCGGATTTAAGGATGTACCTTCGGATGCTTTCTATGCGGATGCAGTTGCATGGGCTGTGGAAGAAGGAATCACAGACGGCTGGACAGAAACCCTGTTTGCACCGGATATGGACTGTACCAGAGGTCAGGTCGTAACCTTCCTCTGGAGAGCAGCAGGCCGTCCGGAAGCAGAAACAGAATCAGGATTTGATGATGTAGCAGAAGGTGCATATTATGCTGACGCTGTTGCATGGGCAGTAGCAAATCAGATTACAGAAGGAGTAAATGATACTGCATTCGAGCCTGAAACAGTATGTACCAGAGGCGAGATTGTAACCTTCATTTACGGAGCAAACCAGAAGTAAAATAACCGTATGATCCTTCCGGGATCATGCAAGACGGTCCCCTGTCTATAGGACAGGGGACCATATTTTATGACCATTTTTTGGGGCAGAACTAAGTGTATCGGCCGGCCAGTTTTTTCTCCAGAACGGCAATGAGTCGATAAAGTCCCATGGCAACGAGACAGAGAACCATGATGGAAAGAATGACCATATCCAACTGAAAGACCTGGCTTCCGTAGATGATCAGATATCCCAGTCCCTGTCTGGCTGCGAGAAATTCACCGATGACAACTCCCACCAGGCAGAGTCCGATGTTGACTTTCATCAGCGAGATGCAGGTGGGCAGGGTCGCAGGAAAAAGAACCTTTGTCATGATATGCATTCTGTTTCCCTGCAGCGTATGGATCAGGAGAAGTTTATCCGGATCCACTTCGGAAAATGCAGTGTAGAGTGAAAGGATGGTTCCGAAAATCGCCACGGATATTCCTGCGACGATGATCGTTTTCATGTTGGCTCCCAGCCAGACGATTAAAAGCGGTGCCAGGGCAGATTTCGGCAGACTGTTCAGGACGACAAAATAAGGCTCCAGAATTTCTGAAAGCTTCGGAAAAAACCAGAGAAGGACGGCACTTACATATCCGATCACACAGATCAGGAGGAAACTGATTGCTACTTCAAAAAGTGTCGTTCCGAGATGCAGAAAAAAAGAACCGTCCCGACACATTTTCCAGAGCTGGATACAGAGTCTGGAGGGACTGCTGAAGATGAATCCGTCAATCCATTTCATTTGAGTTGCGATTTCCCAGAGAAGAAGAAAAACCACCAGTATCAGAATACGGAAAAATCTGACGGAGGATTTATGTCGTTTCTGTTTCGTTAGATACTGTTGCTGTGCCTGTGATAACTGGCTGCTCATGATCATTCAGCTCCTTCCAGATCAGATTGAAATATTCATGGAAAACTTCGGTATCGCTGCGTGCCAGAGGAGTGTCCTGTTCCAGACAGGAAAAATCCAGAGACAGATCTTTCAGAATTTTTCCGGGTCGGCTGCTTAAGACAAGAATCCGGTCGGCCATTCTGATCGCTTCTGCCAGATCGTGAGTGACCAGGATGGCAGTTTTTTCTTCCTTTCGTATGATATTTCCGATGTCGTCCCCTACCCGAAGTCGTGTCTGGTAATCTAAAGCAGAGAAGGGTTCATCAAGAAGCAGAAGCTCCGGATCCAGTGCCAGTGTACGGATCAATGCGGCACGCTGCCGCATTCCGCCGGACAGTTGGGAGGGCTTTGCATTTTTAAAAGAGGAAAGGCCGTAGGTTTCCAGCATATCTAACACATTCTGCCTGTTTTTTTCGTTCAGTTCTTTCCGAATTTCCAGACCCAGCAGTACATTGCCCAGAACAGTGCGCCATTCAAAGAGATGATCTTTTTGCAGCATATATCCGATCTGTTCTTTCATCCGGTTAAGCGGCATGCCATAGAGGGTAATGGAGCCGGCTTCGGGTGTCAGCAGTCCCGCAATCAGGGAGAGCAATGTGGATTTTCCGCAGCCCGATGGACCGACAATGGCGATAAATTCTCCTTTTTCTGCCTGAAAGGAAATACTTTTCAGGGCGGGTGTTTCACCGGAGGAAGTATGGTAGGAATAGGTCAGATCCTTTATGCTTAAAAATGGAATCATATTTGCATGCCTCCGTATTTAGGTATATACTATCTTATGATTAAATGAAAAAATCGTGCGGCAGCAACAGAAAGGACAAAAGATTGAATTCGAGAAATTATCAGAAAGAACTGGAAAAACTTATTCAGAGTCTGGCAGAAGAAAAGGAAGTCCCGCGGCTGTTTCTGCACAGCTGCTGTGCCCCGTGCAGCAGCTATGTATTGGAATATCTGTCAGAATATTTTGAAATTACGGTCTTTTATTATAATCCGAACATCTATCCTCCGGAGGAATATGTACAGCGTGCGGAAGAACAGAAGCGCTTTGTCATGGAATTTCCGGTAAGACATCCGATTACCTATGTGGAAGGAAATTATGATACGAAAAGTTTTTATGAAATGGCAAAAGGTCTGGAACATGTACCGGAAGGAGGAGAACGCTGCTTTAAATGCTATGAACTGCGTATGAGAGAAGCGGCACTTCTGGCCAAGGAAGGCGGATATGATTATTTTACGACGACATTGTCGATCAGTCCGTTGAAAAATGCACAGAAGATCAACGAGATCGGAGAACGGCTGGAGGCAGAACTTGGCGTCAGGCATCTGCCGTCCGATTTTAAAAAGAAAAACGGATATCAGCGGTCGACAGAGCTTTCCAGAGAGTACGGTCTTTATCGCCAGAATTACTGTGGTTGTGTTTTTTCAAAACATGAAAGGGAAAACAGTTGCCCAAATAATTAAATTATGCTACTATTTTAAAAATCAGAAATCACAGAACCGCGGGTTCATAAAAGATGTTATGAATAAAGTGAGGAATTAGTTTATGGCACAGTTATGGGGTGGTCGTTTTACAAAAGAAACCGATCAGCTGGTATATAATTTTAATGCATCCATTTCCTTTGATAAGAAGTTTTATCGTCAGGATCTGGAAGGCAGTATGGCCCATGTCAAAATGCTCTGCAGGCAGGGGATTTTGACAAAAGATGAAAAAGACCTGATTCTTTCCGGATTAGAGGGTATTCTGGCAGACGTGGAAAGCGGAGCACTGAAGATCAGTCACAGATACGAGGATATTCACAGCTTCGTGGAAGCGACACTGATCGATCGTATCGGCGATGCAGGTAAAAAGCTGCATACAGGACGGAGCAGAAATGATCAGGTTGCACTGGACATGAAGCTTTATACAAGAGATGAACTTCTGGCGATTGATGAGCTGGTAAAAGAACTGATGGAAGTGATCTTATCGATCATGGAGCAGCATGTACATACGATCATGCCCGGCTTCACGCATTTACAGAAGGCACAGCCGATCACACTGGCACATCACATGGGAGCTTATTTTGAGATGTTTAAGAGGGACAGAGGACGTCTCCATGACATCTATGAAAGAATGAACTACTGTCCGCTGGGAAGCGGTGCGCTGGCGGGGACAACCTATCCGCTGGACCGGGAATATGTGGCTGAGCTTCTGAAGTTCAAAGGTGCAACTGATAACAGTATGGATTCCGTATCTGACAGAGATTATGTGATCGAACTGTTAAGTGCATTATCTACGATCATGATGCATCTGAGCAGATTTTCAGAAGAGATCATTATCTGGAACACCAACGAGTATCAGTTTGTGGAGATTGATGATGGTTATTCTACGGGAAGCAGCATCATGCCTCAGAAGAAGAATCCGGATATCGCAGAGCTTGTCAGAGGGAAGACCGGACGTGTCTATGGTGCGCTTATGTCCATACTGACAACGATGAAGGGAATTCCGCTGGCGTATAATAAGGATATGCAGGAAGATAAAGAACTGACCTTTGATGCTTATGATACGGTGAAAGGCTGTCTGGCACTGTTTACAGGTATGCTGTCTACGATGAAGTTTAACACGGAGAATATGAAAGAAAGCGCGAAAAACGGATATACGAATGCAACGGATGCAGCAGATTATCTCGTGAACCACGGTGTTCCTTTCAGAGATGCACACGGAATCGTAGGACAGCTGGTCCTTTACGGCATTGAAAATCAGAAAGCACTGGATGATTTTACGATTGAAGAATTCAAAAATATCAGTCCGGTTTTTGAAGAGGATATTTATGAAGCGATCAGTATGGAAACCTGTGTAAACAGGCGTCTGACCAAAGGGGCACCCGGTGCAGAAGCAATGGAGCAGACGATTGCTTCCTGTAAAAAATATATTGCGGAAAATCAGCAATTAACAGAAGCTTAGTGCTTCTGAAAAGATAAAAGGCCATGACTTACCATGAGGAGGATGAAGAAATGAGTGAAAAATTGAGAGTAGGTATTCTTGGTGGAACCGGTATGGTAGGACAGAGATTTATTTCTCTGCTGGAAAACCACCCGTGGTTTGAGGTAGTAACGATCGCAGCAAGCCCGCGCAGTGCAGGAAAGACCTATGAAGAGGCAGTGGGCGGACGTTGGAAAATGGATACTCCGATGCCGGAAGCAGTAAAGAACATCGTTGTTATGAATGTAAATGAAGTTGAAAAAGTAGCTGCAGGCGTTGATTTTGTGTTCAGTGCCGTAGATATGTCAAAGGATGAAATTAAGGCAATCGAAGAAGCTTATGCAAAGACCGAAACACCGGTTGTTTCCAATAACAGTGCACATCGCTGGACACCGGACGTACCGATGGTAGTGCCGGAAGTCAATCCGGAGCACTTTGATGTGATCGAATTCCAGAAAAAACGTCTCGGAACCACAAGAGGTTTCATTGCTGTAAAACCAAACTGTTCTATTCAGAGCTATGCACCTGCTTTAACAGCATGGAAGGAATTTGAACCGTATGAAGTTGTGGCAACGACTTACCAGGCAATTTCAGGAGCAGGCAAAACCTTTAAAGAATGGCCGGAAATGGTAGGAAATATTATTCCTTACATCGGCGGAGAAGAAGAAAAGTCCGAACAGGAACCGCTGAGAATCTGGGGACATATAGAAGACGGCGTGATCGTGAAAGCACAGGAGCCGAAGATCACCTGTCAGTGTATCCGTGTACCTGTGTTAAACGGTCATACAGCGGCAGTCTTTGTAAAATTCAGAAAGAAACCGACAAAAGAACAGCTGATCGAAAAGCTGGTGAATTTCAGGGGATTTCCGCAGGAAGCAGAACTTCCGAGTGCTCCGAAGCAGTTCATCCAGTATCTGGAAGACGACAACCGTCCACAGGTTCAGTCAGATGTAAACTTTGAAAACGGAATGGGTGTGTCTGTCGGACGCATTCGGGAAGACAGCGTTTATGACTGGAAATTCGTAGGTCTTTCTCACAATACAGTCAGAGGGGCAGCAGGCGGTGCAGTGCTTTGCGCTGAAACATTAAAAGCAAAAGGTTACATCACAAAGAAATAGATAATTGGCAGGAAGGAGTATTTCATGAGTTACGCAGATCAGGTTTTTATCGAAATGTGTAAAGACGTTATGGAAAACGGAGTAAGTACAGAAGGAGAAAAGGTACGTCCGAAATGGGAGGATGGCTCTTTGGCCTACACGATCAAGAAATTCGGTGTGGTAAACCGTTATGATTTATCAGTCGAATTTCCGGCACTGACACTGCGTAAGACGGCATTGAAAAGCTGCATGGATGAAATACTCTGGATCTGGCAGAGAAAATCAAACAATATTCATGATCTGAAGCCTCATGTATGGGATGAATGGGCTGATGCAGACGGTTCTATCGGAAAAGCCTACGGCTATCAGATGGGGGTAAAGCATCAGTATGAAGAAGGTATGATGGATCAGGTTGACAGAGTTCTCTATGACTTAAAGAACAATCCGTACAGCCGCAGGATTATGACGAATATTTATGTTCATCAGGATCTGCATGAAATGAATCTGTACCCGTGTGCGTACAGTATGACATTTAATGTTACTCAGAAAAAGGGAGAGGACAAACTGACATTGAACGCCATATTAAATCAGCGGTCACAGGATATTCTGGCTGCGAATAACTGGAATGTCTGTCAGTATGCGATTCTTTTAATGATGTTTGCACAGTGCTGCGACATGAATCCGGGAGAGCTGGTGCATGTCATTGCCGATGCACACATCTATGACCGTCACATCGACATTATCAGAGAACTGATCACCCGGGAAACCTATCCGGCACCGAAGGTTTTTCTGAATCCGGAGGTCAGGGATTTTTATCGTTTTACGACAGACGATCTGATCGTGGAAGATTATAAGGCGGGTCCGCAGGTGAAAAATATTCCGATTGCGGTGTAGACAATACGGGAGATAAGGTTTGATCATGGACACAACGCAAAAACACGCCTGGCTGATCATGGCACATGGCTGTTTTCAGGGGTTACAAAAGCTTCTGCAGGCATTGGATGATGAGCATAATGATATTTATGTTCACATCGACAGGAAAGCGGAAGGATTTTCGCCGGCATTATTTGACGGTATCGTAAAGAAAGCAAATTTATATTTTACCGAAAGGATCCGTGTGAGCTGGGGCGGCTATTCTCAGGTGGAAGCAGAGCTTCTGCTGCTTCGGGAAGCGACGAGACAGTATCACCGATATTATCATTTGATTTCAGGAGCTGATTTTCCGCTGAAAACCCAGCGGGAAATCAGGGATTTTTTTGAAGAACACGACGGTACGGAGTTTGTACGTCTGGATGACAAAGCAGATTTAGAGGATGATGTGCTCCCGAGAGTACGGTATTATTATTTCTTTCAGGAGCTGACAGGAAGAACAGGCGGAGTGATCGCAGGAATCTGTTCGCAGCTTCAGAAACTTCTGCTGAAATTGCAGCGGCTGGTGGGAGTGAATCGTATCAGAAATGCGGAGCTTACCTTTTATAAAGGTGAGAACTGGTTCAGTATTACGCATGAACTGGCGGTTTATGTTCTTGGAAAAGAAGAAATGATCCGAAAGCTCTGTTTCAGGGGACTCTGTGTAGACGAGGTGTTTTTGCAGACTGTTGCGATGAATTCTCCGTTTCAAAATCGGATTCCGGGAAATACACTGCGATTTACGGACTGGAACAGGGGCAGACCCTATACGTTTACAAAAGAAGATTTTCAGCTGCTGATTTCCAGTGACAGACTGATCGCACGTAAATTTGATTATGAGCGTTCACCGGAAATCGTGGATATGCTGTGGAATCATCTTCGGAGTATTCAGAAGTAAAAAATTGAGAGGTATTACTATGAATTTAATTGTAGCGGCAGATAAAAACTGGGCAATCGGAAATCAGGGGAAGCTGCTTGTCAGCATTCCGTCCGATATGAAATTTTTCCGTGAAGAAACATCGGGAGAAGGAAAAGCAGTGATCTTAGGCAGAAAGACGCTGGAAACGTTTCCGGGGGGACTTCCCCTGAAAAATCGTGTGAATATTGTACTGACGAAAAATCCGGACTTTACCGCGCCGGGGGCAATTGTTGTTCACAGTGTGGAAGAAGCGTTGGAGGCAGCCGGACAATTTGATGATGAGAAAGTATACGTTATTGGAGGAGATACGATCTACAGGCAGTTTCTTCCGTATTGCAAACTGGCTCATGTAACGAAGATCGATCATGCATATGAAGCAGATGCATATTTTCCGAATCTGGATGAGATGCCGGAATGGGAAGTAACAGGCGAAAGTGATGAGCAGACGTATTTCGATCTGGAATACCGATTTGTCCGTTATGAAAGAAGGTAGTTCGTTGACAGGAAAGAAAAAACGAAACAAATTATTTGATTTTAGCTTAAACGAGCTGGATACCAATCTGATCGTGGTCACCATGTTTTTAATCGTTTTTGGTCTGATCATGGTCTACAGTGCCAGCTATTATAAGTGCAGTATGAGCAAGGCTTACGGGTATGATTCCATGGCCATGCTGAAAAATCAGGCACTGCTGTCATGTGTCGGATTTGGAGTGATGCTGTTGGTTTCTTCGATCAACTATCATCTCTGGAAGAAAAAGCCCATTGTGATTCTGGCAGTGCTTCTTTCCATTGGATTGACATTGCTTTTAAAGGTTCCGTCACTTTCCATTACGGCAAACGGCGCGACCAGATGGGTAAAATTCGGACCGATTTCTTTTCAGGTGGCGGAACCGGTAAAGATCGCGGTGATTGTTTCGACGGCCTATTTAATCTCAAAGATCGGTGCGGATGAGAGAAAATGGAGAGTGTTTTCCGCGGAACACTGGAAGAATACCATCAAGGTACTGATTCCGGGTGTGGGTCTTGCAGGTTTCCTCGGAATTATCAGCAGTAATATGAGCAGTGCGATCATTATCGTGGGGATTGCATGTCTGATGTATTTTGAACTGCATCCGAAATACTGGCCGTTTGTTTTGATGATCATTCTGGCGTTGCTCGCAGTGGGAATACTGATTTATTTGATGTCCCGGCAGACTGTAGTGGATGCGGAAGGGGAAGGCTTCCGACTGACCCGAATCAGAGCGTGGCTGGATCCATATGCCTATGAAGGTGATAAGGCTTTTCAGAATCTGCAGGCACTGTATGCGATCGGTTCCGGCGGTCTGTTCGGAAAAGGGCTTGGAAACAGTATTCAGAAACTCGGTTCCATTCCGGAGCCTTATAATGACTTTATTTTTGCGATTGTCTGTGAAGAGCTTGGGATTGTAGGTGCAAGTCTTCTGATGCTGCTGTTTATCTATCTGCTGTACAGGATTTTTATTATTGCGCAGCAGGCAGAGGATTTATTTGGAAGAATGCTGGCAGGCGGGGTGTTTTGTCATATTGCCCTGCAGGTCGTTTTGAATATTGCGGTGGTTACGGCGACGATTCCGAATACAGGAGTGACGCTGCCGTTTATCAGTTACGGAGGTACGGCGACGATCTTCCTGCTGGTTGAAATCGGAATGGTATTAAACGTTCAGAAGTGGGGAGAGCGGAAGCGTCTGGAAGAGGCAAGAGAACTCAGAGAAGCCGGTTTTCAGTAAAGGAGTGTTACGATGTACA
The DNA here is from genome assembly GCA_051879615.1 of Lachnospiraceae bacterium. GTDB lineage: Bacteria > Bacillota > Clostridia > Lachnospirales > Lachnospiraceae > HGM12587. The sequence continues at coordinate 5,543 of JBJEMI010000094.1, read as the reverse complement.
GAAATCATACAAAGGTAGTTCGAATCGGAAACAGCGTCATTGGAGGGGGGAATCCGATCCTGATCCAGTCCATGACGAACACAAAAACAGAAGATGTGAAAGCGACGATTGCCCAGATTCACCGTCTGGAAGAAGCGGGATGTGAGATCATTCGCTGTACGGTTCCGACGATGGAAGCTGCACTTGCGTTAAAGGAAATCAAGAAGGAGATCTCGATCCCTCTGGTTGCAGATATCCATTTTGATTACAGGATGGCGATTGCGGCCATGGAAAACGGTGCAGATAAGATTCGTATTAATCCGGGAAATATCGGAAGCATTGATAGAATCAAAGCGGTGGTGGATACGGCAAAAGATAGAAATATTCCGATCCGTGTCGGTGTAAACAGCGGTTCTCTGGAAAAGGAGCTTGTGGAAAAGTATCACGGTGTAACTGCAGAGGGAATCGTGGAAAGCGCACTTGACAAAGTGAGAATTATTGAAGATCTGGGCTACGACAACATGGTTGTCAGTATTAAGTCTTCAGATGTTCTGATGTGTGCAAAAGCACATGAACTGATAGCAAAGCAGTGCAGATATCCGTTGCATGTCGGTATCACGGAATCAGGAACTGTATTCTCAGGAAATATCAAATCTTCCATCGGACTTGGAATGATCCTTTCTCAGGGAATCGGGGATACCATTCGGGTATCACTGACAGGGGATCCGGTAGAAGAAATCAAGACTGCGAAGCTGGTGCTTCGTACACTGGGACTTCGTAAAGGAGGAATCGAGGTGGTTTCCTGTCCGACTTGCGGAAGGACACAGATCGATCTGATCAGACTTGCGAATGAAGTAGAAACGATGGCGGCAGGATTTCCGCTGGATATTAAAGTGGCAGTGATGGGCTGTATCGTGAACGGACCTGGTGAAGCGAAGGAAGCAGATCTCGGTGTGGCCGGCGGAAAAGGAGAAGGAATTCTTTTCAAGAAAGGCCAGATCATCAGAAAACTGCCTGAGGAAGAGCTTCTTGGCGCACTGAAAGAAGAATTATTACACTGGGGTGAATAACGTGCCGAAAATGTTTTTTGAGGTGTTCCCGGACCTGCAGTTAACGGGAATTCTGGAAGGACTGTGTATGCAGATGTGTGTCGAGAAGGTCACTTCCAACAAAGCCGGCAATCGAATAAAGGTCTATGTTGTAAGCAAAAAGCTGATCCAGAAGGAGCAGCTTTTTCTGCTTGAAAAAAATATCAAGGATCAGCTCTTTCCGAGAAGCAGGATCGAAATCAAGATCATTGAACGTTTTGAGCTTTCTGAGCAGTATGATCCGGAAAATCTCTATGAAAGCTATAAGGACAGTATTTTAGCAGAGTTTAAGGCAGACAGTGACCTGGAATATAATCTGCTTCGTATGGCCAGAGTCAGCTTTACAGGAGATTCCGTCATGAAAATGACGCTTCCTGCAGCATTTGTGCCGGAACCTGTGGAACAGCAGCTGAAGGACGATCTTTACAATATTTTTGCGCATCGCTGCGGCTTTGATGTGACGATTATTCTGGAATATGAAGAAGAATCGAGAAACCGACACAGGGAAACAGAAGATTTTTATATGGAACAGCAGATTGCAGGACTTCTGAAAAATCAACAGCAGAAAGATGTGCAGTCGGAGGATCGCAGAGAAGAAAAGAATGTATCCAAAGATGCCAGGAATAAAGAAGAACGTAAGAAGCCGATCGAATCTCTGGCACCGCGACGTGCGGGGGGCTTCGGCAGTTTTCAGAAAAGGTCAGACAATCCGGATGTATTTTACGGAAGAGATTTTGAGGATGAGACCATGCCGATCGATCAGATTATCGGTGAAATGGGCGAGGTGACACTGCGCGGCAAGGTGATGGCGGTGGAGACAAGAGAGCTTCGTAACGGAGAGAAAACGATTGTCAGTTTCACATTTACGGATTTTACGGACAGCATTAAGGCAAAAGTCTTTCTGAAAAATGAGCAGGTTAAGGAATTCTGTGGTTTTGTACAATCTGGGGCTTTTATCAAACTCAAAGGAATTGTCAGCTTTGACCGCTTTGATAATGATCTTTCCATAGCGTCTATCGTCGGTATGAAGAAGATTTCGGACTTTACCACAGCCAGGGAAGACAGATATCCGAAAAAGAGAGTGGAACTTCACTGCCATACGAAGATGAGTGATATGGATGGAGTCACGGATGTGAAGGCGCTGTTAAAGCGTGCAAAAAAATGGGGAATGACAGCCATGGCGATCACCGATCACGGCTGTGTACAGGCTTTTCCGGATGCCTACCATGAAGTGGGGGATAAGGATCCCTTTAAGGTACTCTATGGAGTGGAAGCCTATCTGGTGGATGATTCCAAGGAGCTGGTGGTAAATTCCAAAAATCAGAGCCTGGATGCATCGTATGTGGTCTTTGACCTTGAAACAACAGGCTTCAGTTCTGTCAGGAATAAAATAATCGAGATCGGTGCCGTAAAAGTGTCGGCAGGACAGATTACGGAAAGGTTCAGTACCTTTGTCAATCCCCGTGTTCCGATTCCGTTTGAGATCGAGCAGCTGACCGGCATTCGTGACGATATGGTGATGGATGCACCGGTGATCGAGGAAATTCTGCCCAAATTTCTGGAATTTTGTAAAGACTCCATTCTGGTTGCCCACAATGCGGGATTTGATGTGGGATTTATTGAGGAAAACTGTAAACGTCAGAATATTTCCTGCGATTTTACGGTCATAGATACAGTTGCGATGGCGCGTGTGCTGCTGCCGTCTTTGAACCGCTATAAGCTGGACAATGTGGCGAAGGCATTGGGCGTATCTCTGGAGAATCACCATCGTGCGGTGGATGATGCCGGATGTACGGCGGAGATTTTTGTGAAATTTCTCGAAATGTTAAAAGCGCAGGGTGCTTCTGCATTGGATGAGGTGAATCAGATCGGGGCAGTATCTGTCGATGCGGTTAAAAAGATGCCGACTTATCATGCAGTGATTATTGCCAGAAATGAAACCGGGCGAAGGAATCTGTATCGTCTGGTTTCGTATTCGCATATTGATTATTATGCGAGACGTCCGCGTATTCCAAAGAGTGTCTATATAAAATACAGTGAAGGCCTGATGATCGGCTCTGCCTGTGAGGCGGGAGAGCTTTATCAGGCAGTACTTCGGAATGCCCCGGAGGATGAGATTGTACGTCTTGTAAAATTCTATGATTATCTGGAGATACAGCCTATTGGAAATAATGCATTTATGCTGCGTGATCCGAAGAGCGGGATTACCAGTGAAGAGCAGCTAAAAGATATCAACCGCAGAATCTGTGATCTGGGCGAACAGTTTCAAAAGCCGGTCGTGGCGACTTGTGATGTACATTTTATGGATCCGGAGGATGAGGTTTATCGAAGAATCATTATGGCAGGAAAGGAATTTTCAGATGCGGATCAGCAGGCTCCGCTGTATTTCAGAACGACGGAGGAAATGCTGAAGGAATTTGAGTATCTGGGACCGGAAAAAGCCGAAGAAGTCGTGATTACCAATACAAATCTGATTGCGGATATGTGTGAAAAAGTAACTCCGATCCATCCGGATAAGTGTCCTCCGGTTATTGAAAACTCCGATCAGACTCTTCGTGAGATCTGCTATAACAAAGCTCATGAAATCTACGGAGAAAATCTGCCGGAGGTCGTTGTGGAACGACTGGAGAGGGAATTGAAGTCCATTATCGGAAACGGATTTGCCGTGATGTATATCATTGCCCAGAAACTGGTGTGGAAATCCAATGCGGACGGATATCTGGTAGGTTCCAGAGGTTCGGTCGGTTCTTCCTTTGTTGCGACCATGGCGGGTATTACGGAGGTCAATCCGCTGAGTCCTCATTATATTTGTCCGGAATGTCATTACTGTGATTTCGACTCACCGGAGGTCAGGGCGTTTGCCGGAAAAGCGGGATGTGATATGCCGGATAAAAACTGCCCGGTCTGCGGCACACCGCTGAAAAAAGAGGGCTTTGACATCCCGTTTGAGACCTTCCTTGGATTTAAGGGAAATAAAGAGCCGGATATCGACCTGAATTTCTCGGGAGATTATCAGAATAAGGCGCACCGTTATACAGAAGTAATCTTTGGTGCCGGACAGACCTTCCGTGCCGGAACCATTGGTACACTGGCTGATAAAACAGCCTTTGGATATGTAAAAAACTATTATGAGGAAAGAGGAATCCATAAAAGAGTCTGTGAGATTGACAGGATCGTACAGGGATGTACCGGAATCCGAAGAACGACCGGACAGCATCCGGGAGGTATCATCGTACTTCCGATGGGACATGAAATTTATCAGTTTACACCGGTACAGCGTCCTGCGAACGATATGACGACGGATACGGTAACGACACACTTCGACTATCATTCCATTGACCACAACCTGCTGAAGCTGGACATTCTCGGACACGATGATCCGACCATGATCCGAATGCTGGAGGATATTACGGGGATTGATGCGAAGAAGATCCCTCTGGACGAGCCGAAGGTTATGAGTCTTTTCAGAAGTACCGAAGCGCTTGGAATCTCTCCGGAGGATATCGGGGGCTGTAAGCTGGGGTCTCTCGGAATTCCGGAATTCGGCACGGACTTCGTTATCCAGATGCTGATCGATACGCAGCCGACCTGTTTTTCTGATCTGGTTCGTATTTCCGGTCTGTCTCATGGTACGGATGTATGGCTTGGGAATGCACAGACACTGATCCAGGAAGGGAAGGCGACCATTTCCACGGCGATCTGTACACGTGACGATATCATGACGTATCTGATTCAGATGGGAGTTGAGAGTGAATTGTCCTTTACGATCATGGAAAGTGTCCGTAAGGGAAAGGGACTGAAGCCGGAATGGGAAGCGGAAATGAAAAACCACAATGTACCGGACTGGTACATCTGGTCCTGCAAGAAGATCAAATACATGTTCCCGAAGGCTCATGCGGCGGCCTATGTTATGATGGCCTATCGCATCGCGTATTGTAAAATCTATTATCCGCTGGCTTATTACGCGGCCTTTTTCAGTATCCGCGCATCAGCATTCTCTTATGAGATCATGTGCCAGGGAAGAGATAAGCTGGAATATTACTTAAATGATTATTACAACAGGTACGACCAGCTGACGAAAAAGGAGCAGGATCAGATCAGAGACATGCGCATCGTACAGGAAATGTATGCCCGGGGATTTGATTTTGTGAAGATCGATCTGTATCGGGCTAAGGCAAAGGAGTTTCAGATCGTTGACGGAAAACTGATGCCGTCTTTTGCAAGTATTGACGGCCTCGGAGATAAGGCGGCAGACCAGCTCGTAGAAGCGGCCAAGGACGGACCGTTTCTTTCGAAGGATGATCTGCGGTCCCGTGCAAAACTCAGCAAAACGATCGTGGATCTGATGGAGGAACTGAAAATCATCGAGGGTATGCCTGAGTCCAATCAGCTGTCACTGTTCGATTTTGCATGATGTGCAGAACAGTTCTGAAAGGCAAAAATAATTCGCACTAAATCATTTGAAATTACTGTGTT
>JBJEMI010000093.1:0-28756 GCA_051879615.1 Lachnospiraceae bacterium | reverse complement strand
AATCACTTGATCATTGAAAATGTGGATGCGACCATCATTGCCCAGAGACCGAAGATGGCACCGCATATTCCGCAGATGAGAGAAAATATTGCAAGGGCGATCGGCATTTCTGTCAATCGTGTGAATGTCAAGGCAACGACAGAAGAAGGGCTCGGATTTACCGGTTCAGGGGAAGGAATTTCTTCTCAGGCAATCTGCCTGCTGTCTGAGGTGGCAAATTATGCCTATGATGACGGGATGATGTCAGAACGTATCTGCACAGGCTGTGCGGGCTGTATAAAGAGGGAAGAAGTGTAATGATCCGGTATCTGCGTGAGGAAGAGAAAGAACGATCCAGAAAACTCTATGAAGAAGCCTTTCCGGAAGACCCGGAGGAGTTTGTGGACTATTATTACGGCTGCCATACAAAAGATAATCAGATTCTCGTGCTGGAGCAGAATGGGAAAATCTGCTCCATGCTTCATTTAAATCCCTATACACAGGTTGTCAATGGTCATGAAGTATCGGCATATTATTATGTGGCTGTGGCAACAGCGGAGGACTGCCGCCATCAGGGAATGATGAGAAAGCTGATTTACAGATCACTCAGAGATATTCGAAAACAGGAACAGCCATATACTTATCTGATGCCCGCCAATCGTGCGATTTACGAGCCCTTTGATTTTCGGATCGTCTATGAGCAGAAACGGGTGGATCTGCCGCTGGAGGCGGAGACCGCCAATGAGCTTCTTTCAAAGAAATACGATATCTATACAAAATGGGACAGCTCCTATGTGGAAAAGCTGAAAGAGGAGCGAAGGATCTGTGGAGACAACCCTCCTTTTGAGATTATCCCGTATATTATGATGCGAATTACCCATGTGGAAAAGATGCTGGAACTTCTTCGGAGTGAAACACCGATACAGATCGTACTGGATGTGACCGATGTGATCATTGAGGAAAATGACGGCAGATTCCTGTGGGAAGTATCAGAGAGGGAAAGCAGCTGCAGAACGCTTGCGGACGAAGAAGATCCGGAGATTCCTGTGATAACCGTGAGCATTGCGGAACTGACAGAATTTGTATTCGGAAGAAGAAGGATTCCAAAGCTGGAGAGCATTCATACGCTGAATCGAATCTGTATCAATGAATCGGTTTAGGGTGCTCAGAAGAATTCAGGGAAATACCCCAGTCTTTTCTTGACAAATTTCTGTATTTCGCATATTCTAGAAAATAAGTGAAAAGATAAAAGCTATGAACGGAAAAGTACTTTACGCGGAAGCATCAGAGAGAGACCGCCGGCGGCTGTGAGCGGACTTTGTGAAAGGGTAAGGGAAGTGCATCCGGGAGCTGATCCGGTGAGGCGAAAGTTTAGCCGGATACGTTTGGCACACGTTACGTGTATCGAGTGGAGGAAAGATCCTCTATTAGAGTGGAACCGCGGATGACTCCGTCTCTAGTTTTAGAGACGGAGTTTTATGTTATGCGCGGGTACTGAAAAAAGCCTGGGAAACGTGGTTTCTCAGGAAGACGGAGAATATGAGAAATGAGGAAAAGTAAATGGGACTGTTCAGTCGAATTAAAGAAGAGATACGCGTGATTCAGGAGCGTGACCCGGCGATTAAAAGCCCTATGGAAGTACTGCTGTATCCGAGCTTTCAGGTGATGCTGCGGTACCGTGTTGCTCACAGATTGTATATAAAAAAGCATTTTTTTCTGGCTCGGTGGATTTCTCAGAAGGCAGCCAGAAAGACCGGTATTGAGATTCATCCGGGTGCTACGATCGGAAGGGGACTGTTTATTGACCATGGCTCCGGCGTGATCATCGGTGAGACAACGATCATTGGAAACAATGTGACCCTCTATCAGGGGGTGACACTCGGAGGTACCGGTAAGGAGACAGGAAAGCGTCATCCGACGCTGGAAGACAATGTGATGGTCAGTGCAGGGGCGAAAGTCATCGGTTCATTTACCGTAGGCGAAAACTCAAAGATTGGTGCCGGTTCTGTCGTCTTAAAGACGGTGCCACCAAACTGTACGGTTGTGGGCGTTCCGGGAAGAATCGTGAAAAGGAATAATATCAAACAGCCGCCGCGGGCAGATCTCGATCAGGTCAATCTGCCGGACCCGGTACTGGATGCCATTGTGGAACTTCAGAGAGAAAACAGGGAAATGAAAAAAATGATTGCGAAATTACAAAGGGAGATGGAGCAGAATGATCAGAATTTATAATACGGAAACAAAAAGAAAAGAAGATTTTATTCCTTTGGAAGAAGGAAAAGTGAGAATGTATGTATGCGGACCGACGGTATACAACTTTATCCATATCGGCAACGCAAGACCGATGATCGTGTTTGATACCGTGCGCCGTTATATGGAACACAAAGGATATGAGGTAAACTTTGTATCCAACTTTACGGATGTAGATGACAAGATCATAAAAAAGGCTATTGAAGAAGGCGTTTCTGCAGAAGAGATTTCTCAGAGATATATTAAAGAGTGTAAAAAGGATATGGCGGGCATGAATATAAAGCCGGCTACGACTCATCCGCTGGCCACACAGGAAATCGATGGAATGATCGAAATGATCAGTGATCTGATTGAAAAGGGATATGCGTATCCTGTGAACGGAACTGTTTACTTCAGAACGAGAAAATTCGAGTCTTACGGAAAACTTTCCCACAAAAACCTGGATGATTTAAGAAGCGGAAACCGTTCTCTGCTGGTATCCGGTGAAGATGAAAAAGAAGATCCGTTGGATTTCGTGCTCTGGAAACCGAAAAAAGAGGGAGAACCTTTCTGGGTATCACCATGGGGAGAAGGAAGACCGGGATGGCATATTGAATGTTCCGTGATGTCCAGAAAATACCTGGGAGAGCAGATCGACATCCACGGAGGCGGAGAAGACCTTGTATTCCCGCATCATGAAAATGAGATCGCACAGAGCGAAGCCTGCTGCGGAAAGGTATTTACAAGATACTGGATGCACAATGCGTTCTTAAATATTGATAACAAAAAGATGTCCAAATCTTTGGGCAACTTCTTTACAGTTCGTGAAATCAGCGAAAAATACGATCTTCAGATTTTACGTTTCTTCATGCTTCAGGCACATTACAGAAGTCCGCTCAACTTCAGTGCAGAGCTGATGGAAGCTTCTAAAAACGCGCTGGAACGTATCATTACAGCGGCCGGAAATATGAATCATCTGATTGCAAATTGTGCAGAAAAAGAAATGACTGCGGAAGAGTCCGCCGCACTGGAGGAAGCAAAAAAATTTATTCAGAAATTTGATGATGCCATGGATGATGACTTCAATACGGCAGATGCGATCGCGGCAGTATTTGAGCTTGTCAAATATATGAATACACATGCAGAAACAGAAAATTCCAAAGAATATCTGGAATCACTGAAGAAGATCCTTACGGATCTTTGTGATGTACTGGGAATCATTGTGGAAAAGGAAGAAGAGCTTCTGAATGCCGACATCGAAAATCTGATCGCTGAAAGACAGGCAGCAAGAAAAGCAAAGGACTTTGCACGGGCCGATGCAATCCGTCAGGAGCTTTTAGATAAAGGAATCATTCTGGAAGATACTCGTGAAGGTGTTAAATGGAAAAGGGCATAACTGAGAAAAATCCGGAGCAGTTACAGCAGGTGTTTCTGGAAATGTTTGATATCAGGGAGCAGGATATCCGTACCTATTCACCGCTGACACTGGCCTACATCGGAGATGCGATCTACGAGCTGGTCATTCGTACGATTCTGGTGGAGCGTAAAAATATGCAGCCGGAAAAGCTGCATAAGGCGGCGATTAAGATCGTAAAAGCGGAAACCCAGGCTGCGATGATCGAAGAAATGAAGGAGTTTCTCTCGGAAGAGGAACTGGCTGTATATAAACGCGGAAGAAATGCGAAAGCTGTTACCAAAGCAAAGAATGCAAGTATGTCGGAATACCGCAGGGCAACCGGCTTCGAGGCATTGATGGGCTATCTCTATTTAAAAGGTGATATGAAGAGAATGCTGGAACTGATAAAACTCGGAATGGAGAGAACAGGAGCAACATTATGAGATATGAAGAACTGACGATAGAAGGAAGAAACGCAGTCATTGAAGCCTTTCGTTCGGGAAAGACCATTGACAGAGTATTTATTCTGGACGGATGCCAGGACGGACCGATTCAGACTGTAAAAAGAGAAGCAAAGAAGCACGACTGCATCGTACAGTTTGTAAAAAAAGAACGACTGGATCAACTGTCCGAAACAGGACATCACCAGGGTGTGATTGCCTTTGCGGCAGCTTACCGCTATGCTGAGGTGGCGGATATATTAAATGCGGCGAGGGAAAAGGGGGAGGATCCGTTTATTTTCCTGCTGGACAATATCGAGGATCCGCACAATCTGGGAGCTATTATCCGTACAGCCAATCTTGCGGGTGCTCATGGTGTGATCATTCCGAAACGCAGAGCTGCAGGGCTGACAGCGACCGTTGCCCGGACCAGTGCGGGGGCGTTGAATTATACACCGGTTGCGAAAGTCACGAATATGGCAGCAGCCATTGAAGAACTGAAAAAGGAAGGCCTCTGGTTCGTTTGTGCCGACATGGGCGGAGAAAGTATGTATCGTCTGAACTTAAAAGGACCGATCGGACTGGTGATCGGAAATGAGGGGGAAGGAGTCAGCCGTCTCGTCAGAGAAAAATGTGATTTTATTGCATCCATTCCGATGCATGGTGATATCGATTCCCTGAATGCCTCGGTAGCAGCAGGGGTGCTGGCCTATGAAATTGTACGTCAGCGAATGAATTGATTATGTGTGATTATTTAAATGTCAGTGATGAAGAATTGATCGGCCGGCTTCGGACCGGCCAGCTTCAGATCCAGGATTATCTGCTGGAAAAATATAAACCTCTTGTAAAAAGTAAATGTCGTGTCATGTATCTGGCAGGCGCAGATAAGGAGGATCTGATCCAGGAAGGAATGATCGGTCTGTTTAAGGCGATCCGGGATTTTGATCCGGGAAAAAAAGTTCCGTTTGCATCCTTTGCGAAAATGTGTGTGGAGCGTCAGATCTATACGGCGGTAGAAGCTGCGGGAAGATTAAAACATGCTCCTTTAAACAGCTATATTTCACTGTCGGAGGAAGAAGATGATCTGATGGATTCCGGTGTGGAGGAACTGGTCATTGAACGGGAAAATTTTCAGCAGGAATATCAGAGGCTGCAGAAACTGTTGAGCCCTTTGGAGAGACAGGTGCTGGAACTGCACCTGGAGGGTAAAAAATATACGGAAATTGCGGAAATTCTGAAGAAACCGGCAAAATCCATAGACAATGCACTGCAGCGGATCAAGAGTAAATACCGGAAATTCCGTGTGACGGAAAATAAATTGACAGAATAAGTAAAATTCTACTTGCAAAATCGAATCAATGATATTATAATATGCAAGTACGGTCCGTTGGTCAAGCGGTCAAGACGCCGCCCTCTCACGGCGGAAACACGGGTTCGATTCCCGTACGGACTGCGTTAAGAGCCATCCTCGTTTTGGGGGTGGCTGTTTTTATATCAAGAATCAAATACTTCTGTTTCACAGACAATGCCTGATGAAACAGTGGATTGGAATAAAGGAGTTAGGTATGGCGAAAAAACAGGCATACGATGCCGGCAGTATTTCGGTTTTGGAGGGACTCGAAGCGGTCAGAAAGCGTCCGGGAATGTATATCGGAAGTGTTTCGAGGAAGGGTTTAAATCATCTGATCTATGAAATTCTGGACAACTCTGTCGATGAACACCTGGCAGGTTTTTGTGACCGGGTGGAGGTGCTTCTGGAAAAGGACGGTTCCTGTACGGTGATTGACAATGGACGGGGGATTCCGGTGGGAATGCATGAAAAAGGTATATCGGCAGCGAGACTCGTATTTACCACACTGCATGCCGGCGGTAAATTTGACGATTCCGTCTACAAAACAAGCGGCGGTCTTCATGGGGTAGGCTCTTCGGTTGTCAATGCGCTTTCCACTTATCTGGATGTGGAAATCAGCAGAGAGGGTGTGATTTCCCATGACAGATACGAGCGGGGAATTCCGGTGATCGATCTGGAGGACGGATTGCTTCCGGTCATCGGAAAGACGCGAAAAACAGGAACAAAGGTCAATTTTCTGCCTGACCCGGAAATATTTGAAAAGACGAAGTTTAAAGAAGATGAGGTCAAGAGCCGACTTCATGAAACTGCCTATTTAAATCCGAAACTGACGATTCACTATGAGGACCGCAGAGGTGCGGAAACGGAAGTAATCGATTTTCATGAACCGGACGGCATCATCGGATTTATCAGAGATATGAATAAAAAGAGTGAAGCACTGCATGATGTCATCTATTTTCAGGGAGAATGTGACGGCATTACGGTAGAAGGAGCCTTTCAGTATGTCAATGAGTTTCATGAGAATGTACTGGGCTTCTGCAACAATATTTACAATGCAGAAGGCGGTACACATCTGACGGGCTTCAAAACGATCTTTACGACTGTTATGAATAACTACGCCAGGGAACTCGGTGTGTTAAAAGAAAAGGATGCGAACTTCACAGGGGCAGATATCCGCAACGGTATGACAGCGGTCATTTCCATCAAGCATCCGGCGCCGCGGTTTGAAGGCCAGACAAAGACCAAACTGGATAACCAGGACGCATCCAAGGCGACCTCCAAGGTTGCCGGGGATGAGCTGACCAGATTTTTTGACAGAAATCTGGAAACCTTAAAAACGATCTTAAGCTGTGCGGAAAAGGCTGCCAGGATCCGGAAGACGGAGGAACGTGCAAAAACGAATCTGCTGACGAAACAGAAATATTCCTTTGATTCCAACGGAAAGCTGGCAAACTGTGAAAGCCGTGATCCGTCCAGATGTGAGATCTTCATCGTGGAAGGGGACTCTGCGGGAGGTTCTGCCAAGACCGCGAGAAACCGAAATTTTCAGGCCATCCTGCCGATCCGCGGGAAGATCCTGAATGTGGAAAAGGCAAGTATCGATAAAGTGCTTGCCAATGCAGAGATTAAAACCATGATCAATGCATTCGGATGCGGATTCTCCGAAGGGTACGGAAATGACTTCGATATATCCAGACTTCGTTATGACAAGATCATCATTATGGCCGATGCCGATGTGGATGGTGCCCATATCAGTACATTGCTTCTGACACTGTTCTATCGATTTATGCCTGAACTGATCTATGAGGGGCATGTGTATCTTGCAATGCCGCCTCTGTATAAGGCAATGCCGAAGGTGGGTGAGGAAGAGTATCTCTATGATGACCGTGCACTGGAGGAATACCGCAAACGCCACAAGGGCAGCTTTACATTACAGCGTTATAAAGGTCTCGGTGAAATGGATGCGGAGCAGCTCTGGGAGACCACGCTGAATCCGGAGACCAGAATTTTAAAACGTGTGGAGATCGAGGATGCATTCATGGCATCGAATGTGACGGAAATGCTCATGGGAACCGAAGTGCCGCCGCGCCGTGCATTCATCCATGAACATGCCACAGATGCAGAACTGGATTTTTAAGGAGGGACCGCAGTGGAAGAAAATATTATCAGAACCGAGTACTCGGAGATCATGCAGAAATCCTATATCGATTATGCCATGAGCGTCATCATTGCGAGAGCACTTCCGGATGTCAGGGACGGGCTGAAGCCTGTGCAGAGACGTACGCTTTACGATATGCATGAGCTGGGCATCAAATATGACAAACCATACAGAAAATGTGCCCGTATCGTCGGGGATACGATGGGTAAATACCATCCGCATGGGGACAGTTCCATTTACGAAGCACTGGTTGTGATGTCACAGGATTTCAAAAAGGGACTGCCGCTGGTAGACGGGCACGGCAACTTCGGTTCGATCGAAGGAGACGGCGCAGCTGCCATGCGATATACGGAGGCGCGGCTGCAGAAGGTTACCCAGGAAGTATTTTTGTCTGACCTTGATAAAGAAGTAGTGGACTTTATGCCAAACTTTGATGAGACAGAAAAAGAGCCGACAGTCCTGCCGGTGCGTGTACCGAACTTTTTGATTAACGGTACGGAAGGAATCGCAGTCGGGATGGCTACCAATGTGCCGCCTCATAACTTTGGAGAGGTCCTGGAAGCTGCTGAAGCATATATGAAAAATCCGAAGATCACGATCGAAGAATTATTAGAGATCATGCCGGGGCCGGATTTTCCGACAGGAGGCATTGTCATCAATAAGGATGAATTGAAAGAGATTTATAAAACCGGTGTGGGAAAGATCAGGATCCGCGGAAAGGTGGAGACGGAACCATTAAAGGGCGGCAGGGAGCAGCTCGTGATCACGGAAATTCCATATACGATGATCGGCAGCAACATCGGAAAGTTTTTAAATGATGTGGCGAACCTCATAGAAACGAAAAAGACTACAGATATCGTGGACATTTCCAATCAGTCATCCAAAGAGGGAATCCGCATTGTACTGGAACTGAAAAAGGGTGCTGATGCAGAAAACCTGAAGAACCTGCTTTACAAGAAGACAAAGCTGGAGGATACCTTCGGTGTCAATATGCTGGCAGTCGCAAACGGACGTCCGGAAACACTGGGACTGAAAAATGTGCTGGAACACTATGTGGATTTTCAGTATGAACTGGCAGGCAGAAAATACAGAACGCTGCTGAACCGGGAACTGGATAAAAAAGAAATCCAGGAAGGTCTCATGAAAGCATGTGACGTGATCGACCTGATCATTGAAATTCTGCGGGGAAGCAAAAATGTGAAGGATGCGAAGGCCTGCCTGACAAACGGTGTGACGGAAAACGTCAAATTCCGATATCGGGAGTCTGAAGAACAGGCAAGGCAGCTGCGGTTCACAGAACGCCAGACGCAGGCAATTCTGGAAATGAGGCTGCAGAAGCTCATCGGTCTGGAGGTGGAGGCACTCATCAAAGAGCATGAGGCGACCCTGAAGAATATCGCCCGGTATATGGACATTCTGGAGAATCATAGGACGATGACGAAGGTGCTCTTAAAAGAAATGGAAGGTTATCGAAAGGAATATACGAAACCGCGCAGAACGGTCATTGAAAATGCCGAGGCAGCCGTTTTTGAGGAAAAGAAGATCGAGGAAGCACCGGTCATGTTTCTGATGGACCGCTTCGGTTATGCGAAAACGGTGGATATGGCAGTTTACGAGCGAAATAAGGAAGCCGCAGATACGGAAAACAAGTATGTCTTACAGGCGACCAATACGGGAAAGCTCTGCGTCTTTACAGATACGGGAAAGGTTCATCAGATCAAGGTGATGGATGTGCCTTACGGAAAATTCCGCGATAAGGGAATTCCGATCGATAATTACAGTAACTTCGACAGTTCCGGAGAGCGTGTGGCAGCGATCTTTGCACTGGAAGAGGTGTCTGCCCGCAGACTGATGTTTGTTACGAAGCAGGGGATGCTGAAGATCGTTTCCGGCTCCGAATTTGATGTGGCGAAAAAGACGATTGCAGCCACAAAACTCTATGACGGAGATGAGGTCATTGCAGTGCTTGCGCCGGAAGAGGGGGATCAGCTTGTGATGCAGTCGAAGGAAGGGTATTTTTTACGGCTGGCACAGGAAGAGATCCCGGAAATGAAAAAAACAGCTCTGGGAAATAAGGGAATGAAGCTCGGGGCAAAAGATGAAGTGGAAAATGCCTGGCTGCTCAGGAAAGGCAGTACAATGACGGTTCTGTTTAAAGAAAAGGAGATCGTACTGAATCATCTGAAAACAGGATCGAGGGCATCAAAAGGTACAAAACCGAGAATATAGGAGGCGTGTCATGGACAATCAGAAAAAGGTGTTTTGGGGAATGATATCGGCAGCATGTATCCTTCTGGTACTTGTTTTTCCGGATCTTTTAAATGGAGAATCAAAGTCGGTACCGGAGTATCCGCTGTCTGCGGAAACCGTGGAAAAAGCACTGGAAGAAACAGAGGTTTCATGGACCGCCGGACAGGCAGCCTCTCCGGCGGAAAATCAGACCGTATATGAGCTGTTTGATGAAAAAGGAAAACATATTGCGGATATTCTGAGCATGAAAGAAGAAAGCAGGGCGCTTGAACTGATTTTTGATACAGCTGACAGTGAAGGCAGCGGACTGGTTTTTTCCGTGTCAGAGAATTCCTGGAAAAAGGCATTCGTACTGGGTGTGGAACTGTACGGCGGCTTTGAGGACGGGGAAAAGCTCTACGAAGAATTTATGGGAAATTATGAAGGCACCGGATGGAACTGTCGGAAAGACGGAATCAGCTGTGCGGCAGAGGTCAGTGTATCGGAGGATGATGCCAAAAAGGAACTGATGAGAATCTGTTTCTATCAGACAGAGGAAAACCCGTTTGAGACGGAAAATATATGAAATCTCTTGCAATCCTGAAAATTTGTGCTATACTTATAAAGTAACATATTAACTTGCGACGAAAGAGTGGACGAAAGTCCACTCTTTGTTGTTGTAATCGTCCGTTGTCTGCTCTGCGGATGAGAAATGTGTTTCATACAACTGAATAGAGAAAGGAGATTTCGATGTCAGAGAAAGAAATCTATGAAGCGAAAGCAGAAGCACTTGTTCTGCCGTTAGTGGAAAAAAACAACTTTGAGCTTGTCGATGTAGAGTATGTCAAAGAAGCGGGCAACTGGTTTCTGCGTATATACATTGACAAAGAAGGCGGCATTAATATCGATGACTGTGAAGTGATCAGCCGCGCATTTTCTGACATTCTGGATAAAGAGGACTTTATCGATGATGCCTATGTATTGGAAGTGAGTTCTCCGGGACTTGGCAGACCGTTAAAGAAGGATAAGGATTTTCAGCGCAGCCTTGGGGAAGAAGTAGAGGTTCGTACCTATAAACCGATCAATAAACAGAAAGAATTTACAGGTCTTTTGGAAGCCTGGGATAAAGATACAGTAACATTACAGCTGGAAGACGGTGAGATGATGAACATCGCGCGTGCCGATATCGCACTGATCAGACTGGCGTTTGACTTTTAATAAACAGGTCGGATCTGCGGGATGATCGAGCCGTCCCGGTGACTGATCAATGGAACAATCAGGAGGAATAAACGATGAATAACGAATTATTAGAAGCCCTTAACGTGCTGGAAAAAGAAAAAGATATCAGCAAAGAAACCATGCTGAAAGCAATCGAAGACTCTTTACTGACAGCATGTAAGAATCATTTTGGCAAATGTGACAACATCAAGGTAGTGATGAATCACGAAACATGTGATTATAAAGTATTTGCAGAAAAAACAGTTGTAGAAACTGTAGAGGATGATGTCACGGAGATCAGCCTTGCAAATGCGAAGATGATCAACGGAATGTATGAGATCGGTGACATTGTGCAGATCGAAGTAAAATCCAAAGAATTCGGCCGTATCGCCACGATGAATGCGAAAAACGTAATCCTGCAGAAAATCCGTGAAGAAGAAAGAAAAGTATTATACAACCAGTACTATGGAAAAGAAAAAGACGTAGTGACAGGTGTTGTTCAGAGATACATTGGCAACAATGTAAGTATAAACCTGGGAAAAGTGGACGCCATTTTAAATGAAAATGAAATGGTAAAAGGCGAAGTGTTCATGCCGACAGAACGTATCCGTGTTTACATTCTGGAAGTGCGTGATACAACAAAGGGACCGCGTATCCTTGTTTCCAGAACTCATCCGGAACTGGTCAAGAGGCTGTTTGAATCTGAAGTGACAGAAGTAAAAGACGGAACGGTTGAGATTAAGAGTATTGCCCGTGAGGCAGGTTCCAGAACGAAGATTGCAGTATGGTCTAATGATCCGGACGTAGATCCGGTGGGTGCCTGTGTCGGATTAAACGGAGCAAGAGTCAATGCAATTGTTGAAGAACTCCGCGGAGAAAAAATTGATATCATCAACTGGGATGAAAATCCGGCAATTCTCATTGAACACGCATTAAGTCCTGCAAAAGTAGTAGCAGTACTGGCTGATCCGGATGAAAAAACAGCGAAGGTTGTGGTACCGGATTATCAGTTATCTCTGGCTATCGGTAAAGAGGGACAGAATGCCCGTCTCGCAGCAAGACTGACAGGATTTAAGATTGATATCAAGTCTGAATCCCAGGCAAAAGAAATCGAAGGCTTCCTGGATTATGAAGAATACGATGAAGATGAATACGATGAGTATGATGAATATGACGAATACGATGAAGCCGAAGAATTCTATGAGGAAGAACCTGTAGAGGAATAAGAGTCAGGAAGTGATAGATTGAGTACAGGAAAGAAAATTCCCCTGCGTAAATGCACGGGATGTGGTGAGATGAAGGAAAAAAGGGATATGATGCGTGTCCTGAAAAATGAAGAAGGCATTGTGCTGGATCTGACAGGAAAGAAAAATGGCAGAGGCGCTTATCTGTGCAGAAATAAGGAATGTTTTGCACAGGCTGTGAAAAACAGAGGGCTGGAGAGATCCCTGAAGGTACAGATTCCAAAGGAAGTATATGAAGAACTGGAAAAGGAGTTGAGCGGATTTGACAGATAGAGTTTTGGCGATGATCGGTCTGGCAACGAAAGCCGGAAAAACGGTCAGCGGAGAATTTATGACCGAAAAGATGGTGAAATCCGGCAAAGCATTTCTGGTGATTGTGTCAGAAGAAGCATCCGAAAATACAAAAAAGATGTTTCGTAATATGTGTACTTACTATAAGGTACCTTTCTATACTTATGGATCTAAGGAAAACCTGGGTCATTGCACGGGAAAGGAATTCAGAGCTTCCCTGGCGATTACAGATGAGGGTTTTGCGAAATCTATCGAAAAGAAAATGAATGGGACAATCAATTTGACAGCAGCAGATTCAGAACAATAGCGGAGGTATTAGAGATATATGGGAAAACAGAAAATTCATGAATTAGCGAAAGAATTAGATAAACCAAGCAAGGAAATCCTTGAATTTTTAAACAAAAACGGTGTAGAAGCAAAAAGCCATTTGAGTTCTCTGGAAGATGCTCAGGTGGAAATGGTGAAGAAAGCATTTGCTCCGAAATCAGCGGAAGCTCCGAAGGCGGATGCACCAAAATCAGATACACCGAAATCAGATGCACCGAGAAAAACGCCGGTGGTTGTCTATCATCCACAGAACAGCCGCGGAGGTGTAAAACCGAATCCACAGAAAAAAGAAAGACGTCCGAGACCGGAAGGCAGCCGTCAGGACGGAGAGAGACGTCCGAGACCGGAAGGAAACCGACAGGACGGAGAAAGACGCCCGAGGCCGGAAGGAAACCGTCAGGATGGAGAGAGACGTCCGAGACCTGAAGGAAACCGTCAGGATGGAGAGAGACGTCCGAGACCGGAAGGAAACCGTCAGGACGGAGAGAGACGTCCATATCAGGGAAATCGTCAGGACGGAGAGAGACGCCCGTACCAGGGAAATCGTCAGGACGGAGAGAGACGTCCGAACCAGGGAAACCGTCAGGACGGAGAGAGACGTCCGAACCAGGGAAATCGTCAGGACGGTGACAGACGTTCCTTCCCTAATAAAGATGGGAACGACAGAAATGAAAGAGGCAGCTTCCGCGGAAATGATAACCGCAGAGGAGGAAACAAAGGCGGTCTGGATATTCCGGCACCGGAAAAACCATTGGAAAAGAACCGCAGTGAAAACAGACACAACCAGAACCAGCAGGCAAAATCCAATAAAAAGGTTGTAGATAAATTTGAAGAAAAAGAAGCAAAGATGAATAAGGCCGGAAAATTCCAGAAACCGGTGAAGGCTGTTCAGGAAGTGAAGAAGGATGATAACGAACCGAAAGTAATCCAGCTTCCGGAAAAAATCTCTATTCAGGATCTTGCTGAAAAAATGAAAATGCAGCCGTCTGTGATCATTAAAAAGATGTTCCTGGCAGGAAAGATCGTTACGATCAATACAGAACTTGATTTCGAACAGGCGGGAGAAATCGCAATGGAATACAACTTCGAACCGGAGCAGGAGGTTGTAGAGGATATCATTGAAAAATTCCTGGAGGATATTGAGGATCCGGAAGATACCTTGATGAAGAGACCGCCGGTAGTCTGCGTTATGGGTCATGTTGACCACGGAAAAACATCCCTTCTGGATGCAATCCGGGATACCAATGTTACGGATCGTGAGGCAGGCGGTATTACCCAGCACATCGGTGCCTATATGGTCAATATCAACGGTGAAAAGCTGACATTCCTGGATACACCGGGACATGAAGCATTTACATCCATGCGAATGCGCGGTGCAAATTCCACAGATATTGCAATCCTCGTAGTTGCAGCAGATGATGGTGTGATGCCTCAGACCGTTGAAGCGATCAATCATGCAAAAGCAGCAGAAGTTGAGATTATCGTGGCAATCAATAAAATTGATAAAGAAGCTGCAAATCCTGACCGTGTGAAGAAAGAACTGGCAGAACACGGACTGATTCCGGAAGAATGGGGCGGATCTACGGTCTGTGTACCGGTTTCCGCAAAGAAGCGTGAAGGAATCGAAAATCTTCTGGAAATGGTACTCCTGACAGCTGAAATGCTGGAATTAAAAGCAAATCCGAAGAGAAAAGCAAGGGGTCTTGTAATTGAAGCAGAGCTGGATAAAGGAAAAGGACCTGTTGCAACAGTTCTGGTACAGAAAGGTACCTTAAGAGTCGGAGATCCGATCACAGCCGGTGCCTGCTGCGGTAAAGTCCGTGCCATGATGGATGATAAGGGAAGAAGAGTCAAAGAAGCGACACCTTCTACACCGGTTGAAATCCTTGGTTTCAACGATGTTCCTCAGGCGGGTGATATCGTAATCTCTCCGGAAACAGAAAAAGAAGCAAGAACAATGGCAGAAGCATTCGTAGCGAGAGGAAGAGAAAAGATGCTCGAAGATACGAAGCTTACCATGTCATTAGATGATTTATATTCTCAGATTCAGTCCGGAAACTTAAAGGAACTGAACCTGATCGTAAAAGCAGATGTTATGGGTTCTGTAGAAGCAGTTAAACAGAGTCTGGTGAAGCTGTCTAACGAAGAGGTGGTTGTCAGAGTCATTCACAGCGGCGTAGGTGCCATCAATGAATCTGATGTTATGCTGGCAAGCGCTTCCGGCGCGATTATCATCGGCTTCAATGTAAGACCTGATGTGACTGCAAAGGCAACGGCAGAACGAGAAAAAGTAGAAGTGAAGCTGTACCGTGTCATCTACGATGCAATCGCTGATGTGGAAAGAGCAATGAAAGGAATGCTGGATCCGATCTTTGAAGAAAAGGTGATCGGCCATGCGGAAATCCGTCAGATCTTCAAAGCTTCCGGCGTTGGCAACATCGCAGGTTCCTATGTCATGGACGGTTCATTCCAGAGAGGATGTTCCGTAAGAATCACACGTGAAGGAAAACAGATCTTCGAAGGTGCGCTGGCATCTCTGAAACGTTTCAAAGATGATGTGAAGGAAGTAAAAGCAGGATTCGAATGCGGTCTTGTGTTTGAGAAATTCAGCGATATTCAGGAACTGGATATGGTAGAAGCTTATATCATGGTAGAAGTACCCAGATAGGAGTAAAAAATGAGAAAAAACAGTATTAAAAATACGCGTATCAATGCGGAGGTTCAGAGAGAACTGTCCAACCTGATCCGCAGCGGTATTAAAGATCCCCGCATCAGCCCGATGACAACGGTTGTAGCAGTCGAAGTGGCTCCTGATCTGAAGACCGCAAAAGCTTATATCAGTGTTCTTGGCGATGAAGAAGCCAGGAAGAATACACTGGCCGGATTAAAGAGCGCCGAAGGTTATATCCGCAGAGCGCTTGCCGGCAGTATCAATCTGCGCAATACACCGGAAATCAAATTTGTGGCAGACCAGTCTATTGAATACGGTGTGGCAATGTCCAAACTGATCGACGATGTCAGAGCAAATGACGGAGATCATGAAGATCCTGCATCAGAGGGTGAACCGAATGATTGATTTAAAGAAAGAACTGGAGGGGGTGCGGTCAGCAGCGATTCTGGGACATATCAGACCGGACGGCGACTGCATCGGCTCCTGCCTTTCCCTTTATAATTATATCAGGACTTACTACCCGCAGATCCGGGTACAGGTCTATCTGCAGCCGTTTGCCGAGGAATACCTGATCCTGAAAAATGCGGATAAGATCAGTCATGACTCCGGCGATGACCGGTGCTATGATCTGTGCTTCTCGTTAGACAGTGCGGATGCGGCGCGTCACGGGGAATTTTTAAGATATCTGGAAACTGCCGCGAGAACTGTGGGAATAGATCACCATGTAACGAATGCAGGATTTACGGATGAAAAGCTGATCGTAAGCTCTGCATCTGCAACGGCAGAGATTCTGGCAGAACTGATCGGCAAGGACGCACTGACAAAAGAGATTGCAGAATGCCTCTTTCTTGCCATTGCTCACGATACCGGGGTATTCCAGTATTCCAATACATCACCGAAGACGATGAGAATCGTGGCAGATCTGCTGGAGACCGGAATTGACGGAAACCGGATCATCGATACGACCTTTTATCAGAAGAGCCATGCCCAGAATCAGATTCTCGGAAAGACTCTGATGGAAAGTGAAATGCTTCTGGACGGAAAATGTGTCGTCGGATGTGTTACACTGGCAGATATGGAAGCGTACGGTGTGACAGCGAAGGATCTGGACGGTATTGTCAGCCAGCTTCGTTACACACGCGGCGTGGAAGCGGCCATCTTCCTCTATGAGCTGGAGGAGGGAAAATTCAAAGTGAGTATGCGTGCCAACGGTGCGGTGGATGTAAGCAGGATTGCAGCACATTTTGGCGGCGGCGGTCATGTGAAGGCGGCAGGTGCGGAAATGGAAGGAACTTTCCGGGAAATCGTCGAAAGCCTGACGGGCCATATCGAAAAACAGCTGCGGGAGAACGAACGTGAAAAACGGAATTATTAATGTCTATAAAGAAAAAGGCTTTACCTCATTTGATGTAGTTGCAAAGCTTCGGGGAATTCTGAAAATGAAAAAAATCGGACATACAGGAACTCTCGATCCGGATGCGGAGGGAGTTCTTCCTGTCTGTATCGGAAAAGCGACAAAGGTCTGTGATCTGCTGACGGATAAGGATAAGGTATACGAAGCGGTGATGCTTCTCGGAAAAGAAACCGACACACAGGATACGAGCGGGAAAATTCTGAAAGAATGTCCGGTAGAATGTACGGAAGAGGAAGTCAGAAAAGTGATCGCCTCTTTTGTGGGTATCTGTGCACAGGTTCCGCCGATGTATTCGGCACTGAAGGTCAATGGAAGGAAACTCTGCGATCTGGCCAGAGAAGGGATCGAAGTAGAAAGAAAAGCCAGAAATGTACAGATTTTTTCCATTGAGGTTTTGGAAGTCAGTCTGCCGAGAGTCCGTATGAGCGTTCACTGCTCCAAGGGGACTTATATCCGCACGCTCTGTCACGATATCGGAAGAAAGCTTGGGTGCGGCGGCTGCATGGAACGACTGCTCCGCACAAAGGCTGCAGGATTTTCCATAGAAGAGAGCCTGAAGCTCTCCGAAATTGAACAGCTGAAAAATGAAGGAATCCTGGAGGAAAGAATTGTTCCGGTGGATGAGATGTTTGCGGAATGCCCGAAAGTGTCCGTGATGCAGAAATTTGACGTTGTGGTGCATAACGGAAACCGGATCGGAGCGGAAATGTTTCGTGACAGTATGGAGGAATCTGCGGAAAGGCTTCGGGTTTACGATTCGAAAGAGCTGTTTATCGGAATCTATGAATATTCGAAAGAGCGTAAGGATTACAGGCCTGTAAAAATGTTTTATGAAAATATTTAAAGATACACTGGATTTTATGGTGTCCGGCGAGAGTGCGGTGACTCTCGGAAAGTTCGACGGGATTCACAGAGGACACCAGAAACTGATGAAAAAGATACTTGAAAAAAAAGAAGACGGTCTGCAAAGTCTTGTTTTTACCTTTGGAAAGATGCCGGGAACGGTATTTCTGGGTGCCAGAGGACAGACGATCCTGACAGAGACAGAAAGAGAAGAGCGTCTGTCGGATATGGGGATTGATTACCTGATCGAGTGTCCGTTCGTGGATAAGATCATTCACATGGAGCCGGAGGATTTTGTGGAGCAGATTCTTGTGAAACGTCTGCATGTGCGCTACATTGCCGTAGGAACTGATTTCCGCTTCGGATATCAGAGAAGAGGAGATTACAGACTGCTGAAGGCCTTAAGTGAAACCTATGATTTTATCGTAGAGGTTGTAGAAAAGGAACGCTATGAGTGCAGGGAGATCAGCAGTACCTATGTACGGGAAGAACTGAAACGGGGCCGAATGGAAAAAGTGACAAGGCTGCTCGGATACTCCTACTATGTCTCGGGGGTTGTGGTTCATGGACACCAGATCGGAAGAACACTGGGACTCCCGACGACCAATATTCTGCCGGATGAAGAAAAGATGCTCCCGCCGAATGGAGTTTATCTGACAAAGAGCATCTTCGGTGACAGGGAATATTTCGGAATTACGAATATCGGTGTAAAACCGACAATCAGCGGAGAAGAACGAAAGGGTGTGGAGACCTATCTGTTTGATTTTGAGGGAGATCTCTATGATCGGAAGGCCGTTGTAAAATTTTATGCCTATGAGCGTCCCGAACAGCGGTTTGATTCACTGGAAGAACTGAAGAACAGAATCTGCCAGGATATCGAATGGGGCAGGACGCTTCTGAAAACAGGACGATTTTGAATGTAAAATCTATGTAAAAGAACTTGTATCTTTTGCAAAATTATTGTAAAGTATATGTGAAGTAACTTAGCGTATGTTAATTTTAAATTAGCATACGCTTTTTTATGCCAAGAATAAAATGATTTTGTGTATAATACGGAGGATAAAATGGATTACGGGATCATATTGGAGTTGATAGGGGGACTTGGTTTCTTCCTGTATGGCATGAAGATGATGAGCGATGGCCTGGAAAACGCAGCCGGAGTAAAGCTTCGTGGAATTTTGGAGATGGTAACAAAGAACCGTCTGGTTGGTACATTGATCGGTGTTCTGTTCTGTGCAGTCGTGCAGTCATCCAGTGCAACGACGGTTATGGTAGTCAGTTTTGTAAATTCAGGACTGATGTCTCTGTCACAGGCAGCCGGTGTGATCATGGGTGCCAATATCGGTACGACAGTCACTTCCCAGCTCGTTTCATTGAACCTGTCAGAGCTTGCGCCGGTCTTTCTGATGATTGGTGTGATCTGTGTGATGTTCTGTAAAAATCAGAAGATTACGAAGATCGGGGAGGTAATTCTCGGATTTGGTACTTTATTCATGGGTCTTTCCATGATGTCAGGAAGCATGTCTTCCTTAAGGGAATCACCGATGATCGTGGAAACACTTGCATCTATGA
The DNA here is from genome assembly GCA_051879615.1 of Lachnospiraceae bacterium. Taxonomy (GTDB): domain Bacteria; phylum Bacillota; class Clostridia; order Lachnospirales; family Lachnospiraceae; genus HGM12587. The sequence goes on along the minus strand of JBJEMI010000093.1, from coordinate 9,394 downwards.
GAAATCCGATGCTCGGACTGCTTGCGGGATTTGTCATCACAGGCATTATTCAGAGCTCTTCAGTAACAGTCAGTATTGTGCTTTTGATGGCACAGCAGGGACTTCTGGAACTGAACATGTGTTTTTATATTATTTTGGGATGTAACATCGGTTCCTGTCTCTCGGCAATGATCGCCAGTCTCGGCGGAAAAAAGATTGCGAAGCGTGCAGCATGGATTCATTTGCTGTTTAATATTTTCGGAAGTGTATTTATAGTCGTTGTGCTGCTCCTGGCAGGAGACTGGGTGGAAGCGCTGATCTGGAAGATTTCCGGTGACAATATCGGCCGTGCGGTTGCTAACACGCATACGATCTTTAAGTTTACAGAGGTTGTGGTATTATTCCCGTTCGCTGATCTGATCGTCAAAATGACGGAAATGATCATTCCCGGAAATGAAAAGAATACGGAAAACGATTTCGAATTGCAGTACATCGGAGAAAAGAATGTATTCTCTCCGGCAACTGCAGTTGTGGAGGTAACAAACGAACTCGGACACATGGGACATCTTGCCATGGATAATTTAAACCGCGGTATGAATGCCCTGATTACGATGGACGACAGAGATATCGGAGAAGTATATAAGGTTGAAAAGAATATCAACTTCCTGAATCATGCGATTACGGATTTCCTCGTAAAGCTGAGCCAGACACAGATTCCTGTAGATGACGCAGGACAGATCGGTGCGCTGTTTCATGTGGCAAATGATATTGAGCGTATCGGTGACCATGCGGAAAATTTCGCAGATGCTGCAAGACAGCGAAAAGAAGAGAACATTCCGTTCAGTGATCAGGGTATCGCTGAACTTGGAGAAATGATGGAAAAGATCAACAAGATTCTTCAATATTCTCTGGACTGCTTCGAAAACAGCAATATGGAGCATCTGGAAGAGGTGAAGGAGCTGGAAGAAGAGATCGATATTCTCGAACGTAAGCTGCAGCAGAGACATGTAGATCGAATGTCAGCCGGTCAGTGTACTCCTGCAGCCGGGATGATCTTCTCAGACGTTATGTCCGGACTGGAAAGAGTCGGCGATCATGCGACAAACATTGCATTTTCTTTGATTAAAGGAAGTGAAGACTGATATCATATGTTTTCAAAGACCACACTTCGGTGTGGTCTTTTTGTCGGGCAGAATGTCTGGAGATTCAGATTGACAGAAAACGAATGAACAATGATTTCCTGAAAAGAGGGTTGACAAATTACGAAATTATGTTATATTTAATAAGGAATTTGTAACAATTATGTAATATATAAAGAAAAAAGTTAACATCTTATTGAACGGAGATTATATGAAATTTAAAAATTATTTGAAAGTGATGAGTATCTGTTTCTGTATGGGCGTCCTGCTTCTTCCTTCCATGAAGGCTGAAGCTGCATTTTCAGAGGTTCTGTCAGCCGGCGTTGAGACGATGATGAATCAGACAGATGATGAAACAGTTCTGGCGAGTGCCATCGCCCCTTCGATCGTAGAAGGCTATACAGTACTCGGCGTGGTAAATGCTGCGGACGGATACGTAAACATCCGTGAAGAAGCGACGACAGACAGTGGTGTCGCAGGCAAGATTGCAAAGGATGCTGTCTGTGAGGTTGTTTCCAGTGACGGGGAATGGTCGAAAATCGCTTCCGGAGAAATTGAGGGATACATCAGCAATGAATTTCTTCTGACAGGTGCTTCTGCAAATGAAAGAGCAGCAGAACTTATGGAAGCAGGGACAGAGTTTCAGACAGCGATCACGATGATGGAATACCGCTACGGAATCGGTGTCACAGACATTCAGATGGAAGTCTGCGAGTACGCCAAACAGTTTGTCGGAAATCCTTATGTATGGGGCGGTACAAGCCTGACACACGGTGCTGACTGTTCCGGATTCACCCTGTCCGTTTATAAAAATTATGGTGTTTCCCTGCCGCACTCATCCAGAGCACAGGCAAACTGCGGAACAAGTGTAAGCTTATCCGAAGTACAGCCGGGGGACCTGATCTTCTATGGTGGAAGCAGAATTCACCATGTGGCGCTCTATATCGGAAACGGACAGATCGTACATGCACAGAGTGCAAAGACCGGAATTGTGATTTCCAGTATGTATTATAATACACCGACCAAAGCAGTGAGAGTGCTGGATGTGTAAAAATCAGAAAGAATTGACTTGGAGGAGCGAAAGCTCCTCTTTTTTTACAGAAATTTCATAATAACAGCAGATTATTTGAAGTAATCCCAAAACAGCAGGGCGGACCATAAAGACGGCAACGGTGAGGCTGTGTTATTATAATAACTTCAATGCTGCCTGGTTTGATAATATCTCTCTGACGGAAGAACCTCTTATGTCAATGTGTACTTTAAAGCTGATTGTCGGAAGTGTAAAGAAGCCGTATATAAAGCAATCTGTTGATTTGAGGTCAGAAAGATTAGAATTGAAGGCCATCAGCATGTTAGAAACTAAATGAATGCTATTATTACATTAGCTACGTAGCAAACTAATGTCGACAAAATATTATTGAATGGTAGAAAAAAAATGAATGAAGGCTTGTAATTGAGTGATGATCTCAATTACAAGCTATTTGAGGTGACGTAAAAATATGTTGTTCAGGTTTATTATAAAGCAAACAAAATTTTTATTAAAGCAAAGAGAAGCATTGTTAACGATGACGTTGCTTTTTTGGTTAGTTATAATTAATTATTTAGGAAATGTCTTAGATTTTCGGGGAACAGATGTTTCGCAGATGTATCAGCCCATGAAGTTACTGGTACTTAGCTATAATAGAATAAACTACAATGCAAATAATACCTTATTAATTGTAATGCTGTATCCGTTTTTGGTATCAATGCCTGCAGGCTTTTCTTATGTAAAAGAGCAGCAGACAAAAGAAGAAATATTTTTTGTGGCACGAATTGGAAAACAAAATTATATGATCAGTAAATTAATCACAGCTTTTTTGGTGACATCTATCGTTTTTTTTATTCCACTCATAACTGAAATTATTATGAATTGTGTCTCTTTTCCATTAAAGGCACAAGGGGATTTATCTAATCTCAGTATTTACAATCCAGAATATGCTGATATGGTACATAGTTATTTGGGTTATTCGATTTATCTTTATTCCCCGGTCTTGTACGCAATTTTAGGAACTTTGTTTTTTTGTATGATGTCAGGAATAATAGCAATGTTTACGGTAGCAGTGTCTTTTGCAATCTCAGTGCGTTATCGTGTACTATTACTGCTGCCTTCTTTTCTCATCTTAAATTTTACAGTATATTTTGATAATTTTATAGAAGGAGATGTGGTAAGTTGGTACGAATATCTATTGATATTCAGTGATACCAGTAAAAGCACAGGGTATCTGGTAATGGGCATAATAATTAGCATATTACTTATACTCGGATGCTATTACGTTGGGAAAAAGAGGGAGAAATATTAGTTTATGTGGAATGATATTAAGACGGTTATTTTGATTGGTATATGTTCTGCAATATGTATAGCAATTGTATTTGTTAATCCGTATAAAGGGAGTATGGATTTAAGTGAACTGATTTTACAGCTTAGTGGTTCCACAGGAGAATTTTGCTTAGGAAGTTCTTTGCCGGAATTAGTTGGTTTTATGTTGTGTATGATTCCTAATTATATTGTGACGATGGTTTTGGGAAACAGTGTTTATAGATACTTCTGTACAGCCAGTATTTACATATTTAGTAGATGTTCTGATCGTCGCAAATGGTATGTGAAAACTATATTTCATCTATTTGTGCAAGTATGTGTATATGAAATTGTATCAGTAACTACAGTAGTTTTAATCACTGCGCTCCGATACGGAGTTGTGATTAGTGTCAGTGGAAATTTTTTGTTTGGGTATCACGTATTACTTTATACGATGTGGAATTTTGCGTGGGTATTACTGATTAACATATGTGCTATCAAAAAGGGCAGCAGTTCTGCTTTTCTTTTGGCAATTGGTATTCAAATTTTTTTAACGTCATGCCTTAGTATAATAAATATTCTGGAGAAGAATCATGTATCTAAGGTTATTATAGAGAGAATAGTATGGCTCAATCCTGTAGCACATACGGTTGTGGGATGGCATAGAGGTATTCTTTCTATAGAAAACCTGGCAGGAACTCAGCATTCAATATGTCTGTCAAGTTCAATAATTTTGATGTTACTTTTTTGTATTATTACAATATTGATAGGTAATGTATTGATTCAAAAGCACGATTTGTTAATAGAAAATATGGAAGCAGGGGTAATGTAACATGAAATTGATTGCAGAAGAAATAAATAAATGTATAAAAGGAAAGAGAATTCTAAATAATATTAGCTTATCAATGGAATCCGGGAACATTTATGGATTCTGGGGAAGAAACGGGTCAGGAAAAACAATGCTGTTTAGAGCATTATCTGGACTAATGAGGATTGATTCCGGTGAAATATTCTGGAATAAGCAACAGCTTCATAGAGATTTTTCTGTTCTTCCAAGTTTGGGGATTGTCATTGAACATGCAGGATTATATCCGAATATGACAGGTTTAGATAATTTATTATATTTGGCTGATATAAGAGGAGTAATTGGAAAAAAAGAGATTTGTGAAGCCATAGAACGAGTTGGGCTTAATCCTTACGATAAAAGGGTGTATGGGAAGTATTCCATGGGGATGAAACAGAGATTGGTTATAGCGCAGGCAATTATGGAGAGTCCCGATGTAATCATGCTAGATGAACCGACAAATGGACTTGACGAGGCAGGAGTGGAAGAAATTAGACAGTTAATAGAACAAGAAAAGAATAGGGGAGCCTTGATTCTTTTAACAAGCCACAACAAGAAGGATATGCAGATTTTAACGGATATTACGTATAAAGTAAACGATGGTAGTATAGTAGGAAAGGAGTTCGAATGGTAAAACATAAATGGATTTTGGCCAGTACAGTAGTTATACTCCTCGTTGCTTTTGGATTTGGGTATTCTCAGAGGAAAACTTATACAGATATTTCAAAGGATAAAGCATATTTAGATACAATATATGTTGCTCAGATTCCAGAAGACTATGCCATCACAACGACTGAAATGTTGGCAGAAGAGTTACCTTTAGCTCCCGTTATAATAAAAGTCGTTGTATTAGGAGAAGTTGAGCATCTTGCCAGAGCCAGCAGACAATTAGTTAAAGTACAAAATGTATATAAAGGGGAAGATGTGAAAAAAGAGCAAGAAATATATATAACTTGTGATCGCTGGTCATTAAGTCTATATGCAGAGCCCCACTCAATTGAAAGAGGATTTGTTAATATAATGGAAGTGGGGGAAGAGTATCTCTTATTTGTAGATGGACAGGCTGACGGATTAGGAGAGGAGATACCAATATTTAAATTGTATGGAGAAAGCGTTGTGGCTCCAGTATTCTCTTATAGAACTCACACTAATAAGATAAGTTCTATGGGAAAAGAGTCTACATATGTTTTATATAACCAAGTGAGTGATAATGAGTTTTTTGCAGCAACACCCGAAGCCATGAATGCATTTTTAGAATTGAAAAAAATCATGTTAGAGAAATATTTATGAACCCGTGAGCGACAACCTGTGCCTGAATAGTTCTCTGACGGTGTGACTTGCTGGAGATATTCTTAATTAATTTTCATTGTATTAAGCCTTCATAAATCTTGAAGGATTGCCCTCAAAGCATCCATTAGAGGAATCTATTAAATGATTGTTTTACACACTTTTTAAGATTATAATACAGGGGTAGTGTTAGAGGAGGGAAAATCGCTCACACAGAGTCGCTTAGAATTCCCTACCTTCTTTTCTCCCGACGGTAATAGTAGGTTACATATCCGATATTGAATGTTTAAGAGCATTAAAGACAAAAAATTGATCGTGAAAGAGATATTAAGAGAAGTGATTGATAGGAAGGGAAATAGAATATGGAATGGGGACATTTTTCAGATGAGACGCAAATAATCAAGTTTGCTGCAGAAAGTTATATGGGAGTTGGTGGAGATCCCGTTATTCTATTTACAAAGTCTGCCGAATGGCTCTACAGCTGCTATAAGAATTCAGGTGATGAAATTTGTTTGAAGGCATCTATGCAAATTATCAATGCATATATGGAAATAGGACTGTTGTATGAAGTGGCGAAAGAAACCTTTGATAAAATATTGAGTGAAATGGGAGTGACGGTTGAGGAAGAGTTTCCAAAACGAGTTTATTCAAAGAACATAATTAAAAGAAAGAAAAATCATATCCGAGAGGTATTAGGCTACTGGCCAAAGTCAAAAAAATGCAATCGTAACGCAGAATGGATCTCAATAGATATATTAAAAAAAGTGGAAAACAAAGAAGTTGGGTGTTTTTATTACGGAAAAAGAGATGATGTACTTTCTTTTGAACTGATGATTCTAGAAGAAGAATCATATTTAATGGATCTGGAACGGAAGAAAATATACGTTTTTGAACAGTAGGATATAAGGAGTAACTGTAAGATGATACGAATTGCTATATGTGATGACGATATTGATAAGGGCAAGTGGATTTATTCGAAGGTTTGGAATTTGATGAATAGTTATTTTTGCAATTGTGAGATACAGATTTTCTCGAGCAGCAAGACATTGCTGCATGAAATAGGGGATGGCATGTGTTTTGAATTATTGCTTTTAGATATAGAAATGCCGGAATTAGATGGAATGAAATTAACAGAAATAATTAAAACCTATCTATCAGATGTGTTAATTATATTTATTACTTCTCACGAGAAATATGTGTATGAATCTTTTAAAGTACAACCATTCCGGTTTATTCCGAAGATTTATATTGAAAAAATGCTTCCGTTAGCAATGAAGGATGCAATGGAGTATATAAAAAAGAGTGAAGGCAAATTTCTGTGTATTGAAAATAATAATGGGTTGGAAAAAATTCCGACAAGAATCATCACCTATATTTGGCATAGAGAAAAATATGCTTACATAGAAAAAACTAATGGAGAACATGCAAAGGTACGTAAAACTTTGAAGCGGGTGTATGACGAACTGCCACAGGAGGATTTCGTCTGGCTTGATAGAGGCTGTATTTGTAATTTGATACATATAGGAAGGATAAGTAGAGGGGATGTTGTGCTGATTGATGGGACAAGGCTTCAGGTCAGCAAAGATCGATTGACGGAAGTAAAAGATACTATTCGTAAATATTGGATAGGGAAAGAAAAAAACGAATGAACATATTTGTAATGCTGATAGATATCATCTGTACATACAATGAAATATTCTGGATGTATAAATGGATTAATCTATGTTTGGAAAAGAAGACATCTATTCAAGCGAAGAAGGACGGTGGGAAAAGCCTGGAGAAGATTCTTCAGCTCGTGTCTATAATTACTGTATTTTGTATGAATCGTATTGAACTCACATCCGTGTATACGATGGTTGTTATAATGATAATGAGTTTCATTACAGTACAATTTTTTTGGAAAAGTAACCTGATGCAGATATCAGCAGTTGTGGGAGGATATTTTTTTGCACTCTTTCTAATAGGGAATTTTGTGATTTCTATTACAGGTATGATCGGAGGAGATGCTTTAATTTCAAAATGTACGGGAGAGATAGGGATAATTCGTTTTTTTTATCTTATTATGAATGGTATTGTATGGTATATCCTGAACTGGGGATGTATGTCATATATTAGTCGAAAGAAAATTAAATTACATAGTATAAAATCAGTTGCATGTATTTCGATTCTTGGATTTATAGGAAGTGCTTTTTTGGGATTGATGCTGGTGAACAGCTTTTCAATCCAAGTCAGTGTGGTATGGTATGTTTTTATTTTGTTTTTTCTGTTCTTTATTTTCAGCAGCTATTTTGTAATGAAACAAAATGAAATTAAAACAAAGATGACTATTTTGGCAACAAAAAATGAGATGCTGGAAAGAAATTATATGCAAATAAATGAATTCTATACAGCAAACGCTAAACTGTATCATGACATGAATCACCATTTTGATGCATTGTACCATTTATTACAGGATGGGTATCAAGAGCAGGCAAAAAAATATCTGGAGGAGATTCGGACGCCGTCGGATTATACAAAAATGGAGGTACATACCGGTATCAGTGTTTTAGATGCTATTGTTTATGAGATGAGACTAAAAGCCCAAGAAAAAGGAATAGTGTTTGAAATGGAGATTTCTATGTTGCCGTGCGATATTGGTTTTGAAAATAAAGATATCTGTTCGCTGTTTGCTAATTTGCTGGAAAATGCGGTGGAAGCATCTGAAAATAAAGTGTATGTTCAGATTAAGAGGATTAATCAGACACTATTAGCTGTGGTAAAAAACGATTACTCTGTAAAACCAGTGATAAATGAGAAAAAATTTGTGTCATTGAAAAAGGACAAAATTTTGCATGGCTGGGGAATTCAGATTGTTGAGCAGATTGTAGAAAAATATGAGGGAAGCATAGAATATGATTTAGAGGATGAGATGTTTACGGTCTCTGTTATGTTAAACGAGATAATTGAAAATTAAATAAAAAATGACTGTGATACTTTTTCGAGTAACAACAGTCATTTTTTATCACATAAGCTGTGATGGTAATAAAGGTTGGTATGCATGCCAAAGGGATGCTGAATTAGCTCCACTCATAGCGGTTATTAGTACAAGAGTCGAAAATAAACCTAACACTTTATTCATTTGAGGGTCCTCCTTTCCTTTGAGTTGGTATAATAAATAATGCGACCAACAGAATACATAAAATTGAGAATAGTATATATCCAGATGCCGGTACTATAATTGCTAATAAGGTAATAGCACAACAGTCAATAAGAAGATAAATCCTGGTCCGTCGTTTGTTGCGTTCTATTTTAGCGGGTGATAAAGGCTGATGAATATTTTGTACAGGTGCTTTCAAAAAAATATAAAATGTACTGCAATATAAAATGATCAACCAAAATATCACAGAAATACTGTGGTAATACGAGATTATTTTGTATACATATATCAATGCTGTGAAAGTGAGATTGCTGATTAGAAAGCATTTTTTATATGTATCTGCATGATATCCTCCAGCGGTAAGTTTAAGCGGTATTGTAAGAAATAAGTATAGAACACCAAGTCCTAATGAATTTAGAAGAAATGAGATTACCAGAATAGAAAATGTTGTAAATAAAGACGAGAATAATATTTCTAATCCATAGCGATATACATCTGCCATATCTTCATCAATGACTTTACGCTCTAAAAAAACATTTAAAAATTTATTTGTTATTTGTAGCATTTTACGCCTCCGTCTTGTTATTGATTTCATTTTAATACATTGTAACATCCAAATCTGTCAGACGGCACATTGCGGGAGGCGCTAACTTCACTTTGATTTCGGCGTTATC
>JBJEMI010000092.1:0-31026 GCA_051879615.1 Lachnospiraceae bacterium | reverse complement strand
TGGCACTTTGAGAGACTATATTTATTTTGAGATTACAGTTTGCGGAAACTCAAGACATAATATCACAAGCATCCGGCGGTGTCAACAATGAATTTTTAAATTTCCGGTGATTTTTATGCTGATGTTCTCACTTCTGTATCCCGAAAACGAAAAAAGACCTCAGTGGATAACCACCGAGGTCCGTCGTGCCTGTATACTGCCCGAATAAAATTATTTAAGAGTAACTTTAGCGCCTTCGCCTTCAAGTTTAGCTTTGATTTCTTCAGCTTCTGCTTTAGAAACGCCTTCTTTGATTACCTTCGGAGCTCCGTCAACTACTTCTTTAGCTTCTTTTAAGCCGAGGCCTGTGATTTCACGAACGATTTTGATAACTTTAACTTTGGAATCTCCGGCGCCTGTTAATTCAACGTCGAAAGAATCTTTTTCTTCTGCTGCTTCTGCAGGGCCTGCTGCTGCAACTACAACACCTGCTGCTGCAGATACACCAAATTCTTCTTCACATGCTTTTACTAATTCGTTTAATTCTAATACGGATAATTCTTTGATAGCTTCAATAAATTCAGCTGTTGTTAATTTTGCCATTTTATTTTCCTCCAATTATATTTGATATGTTTGAATCTTCTTAGCTTCTAAATAATTCTTAAGCTTCTTTTGCTTCTGCGATCTGATTAAGAACACGAGCAAAGTTTGTAATTGGGCTCTGCATAGAACCAAGTAATCTTCCGAGAAGTTCTTCTCTGGACGGAATCTGAGAAATTGCTTCCATGCCTTTTGCATCATAGAATGTTCCTTCTACAACACCGGCAACGATTTCAAGTGCTGGAATCTCTTTACCGAATTTTGCGATCATTCTTGCAGGTGCTGTTGCATCTGTAGTAGAGATTGCAATCGCATTCGGTCCGTCTAAGCATTCATTTAATGCTTCAAACTCTGTTCCAACGAAAGCACGTTTCATCATTGTGTTTTTGTAAACCTTGTATACGATACCTTCTTCTCTCATTGCTTTACGAAGCTTTGTATCCTGATCTACTGTGATTCCACTGTAGTTTACGATTACTGCGGACTGCGCGTCAGCAACATGAGCTTTGATTTCTTCTACGATCGGCTGTTTTAACTCAATTTTTGCCATGTGAATGGTGTACCTCCTTATTAGATTTTACACCGCCAAAGTGTTTCCAAAAAAGAAACCTCTCTATCCGCAGACAGAGAGGTTTTAAAAGTCTTTTCTAAACTAGAATACTTTTCCTCGGCAGGCGGTCATACCTTATGCCTTACGGCACCTGCTGTCTTCGGCAGCTGTATTGCTTTGTAACAATACCATATTATATATTGAATGTCAACCAAAAATTATACTAATTTAGCTGTATTGATCTTAACGCCAGGTCCCATTGTAGGTGTTACTGTAACACTCTTTAAGTACTGACCTTTTAATGCAGCCGGTTTAGCTTTGATGATTGCACCCATAAGCGTCTGGAAGTTGTCGTTTAACTGTTCTTCTGTGAAAGAAGCTTTTCCGATTGGCACGTGAATGATGTTTGTTTTGTCTAATCTGTACTCAATCTTACCTGCTTTGATATCCTGAACAGCTTTTGTTACGTCCATAGTAACTGTTCCGGCTTTTGGGTTTGGCATTAAGCCCTTCGGTCCGAGTACACGTCCCAAACGACCAACAACACCCATCATATCCGGTGTAGCAACTACAACATCGAAATCAAACCATCCTTCGTTCTGAATTCTCGGAATGAGTTCTTCTGCTCCAACGTAATCAGCTCCTGCTGCTAAAGCTTCTTCAGCTTTTGCATTCTTGGCGAATACCAGGATACGAACTGTTTTACCTGTACCATGCGGTAAAACAACTGCACCACGGATCTGCTGTTCAGCATGACGTCCGTCACAGCCTGTTCTGATGTGAGCTTCGATAGTTTCATCAAATTTAGCTACTGCTAATTTTTTAACCAAAGCCATTGCTTCAGTTGTATCATACTGAGTCTGACGATCGTACTGTTTCGCAGCCTCAACATATTTCTTTCCATGTTTCATATTAAATATCCTCCTAGTGGTAATTGCGGGAATTTCCCTCCCACGTCATCATTGTTATTCAGTTACTGTGATACCCATACTTCTTGCTGTACCGGCGATCATGCTCATAGCAGCTTCAAGGCTTGCTGCATTTAAATCCGGCATTTTCAGTTCGGCGATTTTCTGGATTTCTGCCTTGCTGATCGTAGCAACTTTTGTTTTGTTTGGTTTTCCGGAACCGGATTTAATATTACATGCTTTTTTCAGTAATACTGCGGCTGGCGGTGTTTTTGTTACAAAACTGAAGCTTCTGTCTGCGTAAACTGTAATAACAACCGGGATAATCAGATCTCCCTGATCTGCAGTTCTTGCATTGAATTCTTTTGTAAACTGTACAATGTTTACACCATGCTGACCAAGTGCTGGTCCGACTGGTGGTGCTGGTGTAGCTTTACCAGCAGGGATCTGTAATTTAATATAACCTGTTACTTTTTTTGCCATGATAAGGCACCTCCTATGTGGTATTTGCGGGAATTTCCCTCCCACGATCCGCAAGAGCTATTCTTACGGGCGTTTAACATTTCTTACATTTTCTTAATTTCTGTGAAACTGATTTCTACCGGTGTTTCACGACCGAACAGATCTACATTGATCGTTACGCACTGTTTTCCCTCGTTGATGGACTGAATCACACCAACGGTGTCTTTCCATACGCCTCCGATCACTGTGACGCTGTCACCTTCTGCAAAATCAATTACAAGATTTTCATTCTGAATTCCGAGCGGTAACATTTCTTCTTCTGTCAGCGGAACCGGTTTGGAACCCGGACCAACAAATCCTGTAACACCTCTTGTATTTCTTACGACATACCAGGTGTCATCATTCATTACCATATTGATCAGAACATATCCCGGAAATAATTTCTTGGAAACCTGTTTTTTGGCACCGTTTCTTACTTCCACCACATCCTGCATCGGAACTCTCACTTCAAGAATTTGATCTTCAAGGTGTCTGTTTTCAATTGTTTTCTCAATGTTGGCCTTTACTTTGTTTTCATACCCCGAATAGGTATGAACAACATACCAGTTTGCTTCTGACATAAAATCACCTTTCATCGAATAAATCATCCCCGATTTATAAGCGTACCAGGAATTCTATACCGTATGTGATAAGAACATCCAGTATTTTAATGATGAGCCCTAACGCAATCGCAGATACTATAACAGCAACGCTTTCACGCACAAGTGTTTTTTTGTCTGGCCAGGAAATTTTCTTAAATTCTGCTTTAAGACCTTTGAACCAGCTCTTCTTTGGAGCTGCTACTTCTTTGTTATTAGTAGTATTTTCTCCCATGTTGTCACTTCCTTTTACCTAAGACCGATTATTTAGTCTCTTTGTGTGCTGTGTGTTTTCTACAGAATCTGCAGTATTTGCTAGTTTCCATTCTGTCCGGATGAGCTTTCTTATCCTTCGTCATGTTGTAATTACGCTGTTTACATTCTGTACATGCCAATGTGATTCTAACGCGCACAACTTCCACCTCGCTTTATCTCTTTTTTGTGCGACAGCTTTGTAAAGCCGTCTTTTTAGGCATAAAAAAAAAGCCTTCGCTTCTTCCATTCGCGTAGCTATTGTATCACAGGCAGATACTGCCGTCAAGCTATTTTATTGAAAAAGCGGGATTCTTTCGAATCCCGCCCCTGTTATACTGCATTTTATGAATCTCACTCTGCGTCTTTGCCGCAAAAGATCATTTCAATTATTTTACAGTCACATCATAAGCCACTGTAACATCTTCATTTTCCAGTGCGATCAGTGTAATTCTTGCGCTGCCTTCGCTTACACCAACTGCCTGATATGCTGCATATCCGTCTTCATCTGCCACAACGTCAATTCTTACAACAGAAGGATTGGATGATACTGCCTTGAAGTATGGATTTGTAGCATTTTCCGGTGTGAATTTAGCAACGATATCTGCTTTTTCGCCAACAGCAAGTTCTGCTGTATTTCCTTCTGAACAGATATCTTCCACTGCTACGAAATCATTATAAGCAAGTTCGATTTCAGCCAGTGTCAGCATGTTCTTCACTCCGTTTGCATCCAGGATCGTAATTTTTACTGCTGTAACTTCTTTGTCGCAGCCTGTCCATGCAAACTTAAACGCTGCATAATCTACCTTGTCTGTGATTTCAATTGTCTGTTTTTCGCTTTCTGTTCCATCACTGTATTTCAGGACTGCTTCAGCCTCTGTTGCATAACCATTGGATTTATTTGCATTGTATACAGTAACTTCATTCAGTTTCACAGCTTCCTTCATTTCAAAGGTCATGGTAGCCGGTAATGTCACATAGTCCGGCAGTGCGCCGTCTACGTAGTTGCTTTCGATATCCCAGAGGAATTCGAAATCACGTCCCATTTTACCATCAAACAGTCCGTTAAAGCTGCCCTGCTGGATAATTGCTCCTACATTGGAACCATCATCTTCCGGCATAGAGCTGTTTGTGATACTCATCGTAGCGATCTTATCTTTACCGTATTTTGTTACATTGCCTTCAGATAATTCCGGTAATGCAGGACCAGCGGATACTTCAACCTCTATGAAGCTGAAGTCAGGTCCGATCAGTGTCAGGCCGCTTAAGTCGATTGCTTCTCTTACATCTGCCACATCAGCTTTCGCTTTCATGGTAATAGTTGCAAGCACGCCTGAACCGCTCACTAATGCCTGATCACCACGGTTTGCATATGCAAGGTTAAAGTATGCTGTACCGTCTTCATAAACCTTGTTTACATTTAAGTCTTCCATTTCACCAAGCATTTCACCTGCTGTTACGGATACAAATTCAAGTGCTGCAGGATCATAGTTCAGAACCTGTCCGAATGCGTTCAGATTCTTCACCTTGTCTGCTGCAACTTCGATTGTTAAGGTTTCGCCGGCTTTCAGAGATTCCGCACTTACATTGTAATGACCGCTGCCTGAAACTCTTCCAGTCTGCTTTGTACCGCCGTCAAGCTTGAACATTGTAAATGCATAGTCATATACATCGTAAACATCGTTCATGTTGATATCGCCGGCTCTCTTCTGGATCTGGTCAATAAAGTTGGAAGCGTCTTTTACAGATGTTCCGAGATAGTTTTTCATATTTGTATAGTCGGCATCACTGACTTCCGGAAGGAATCCTGTACTTCCGACTGCAAATGCAGAAGTTCCGTCTTTCTTGTATACTGCAAGTTCATTTGCAGAGAAGAAGCTTCCTATGGATTCTGTCACGATCAGTTTTACAAAGCGTGCTGAATATCCGCTAAGATCTACTGTCTTCACATTATCAACTACAGTTGCTGCTTTATCATAAGTCCATACATCACTTGCTCCGTCATGTACTTTTGTCCAGTGTGCTCCGTCAAGACTTGTATAGACATCCATCTGGCTGACTGTACCGTTTCCGTAGTTGTCACGTGGATAATATTCAAATTCATCCAGCTGATATGCATCACCGAAATCAAAGATAAACGGAACCGCATCTGTTACTACATTACCTGTAGAGTGGAACATTGTGGATGTATCATGGTCTGTTGCATATCCAAGTGCACCCCAGTCATCTCCGCCTGTCCAGGTGATTTTAGCTGCCGGTACATTTCTCCATGGGTCAAGAGCTGTTCTTGCCGTAATCTCTTCTGACCATTCGGAGTATCCTTTATTTGTTCTGATACGAACTGCATAGGTATGTTCTGAATCATATGGCTGATCCACATGTGCGAAGCTTGTAGCTGTTCCAACATTGTTTACAACACCGTCCACTTTGATTTCATATGTGAATTCACCGATTTCAACATCACCGGAACCGCCGTTTGCTGCATTGTAAAGGAATGTTACGATCTCACCTCTTGTGCATGCTCTGTGCGGTTCAAAAGTAGTTTCAGTAACACCGTTTGTAACTTTGTTTTCTACTGCCCATGCAACTGCTTCTGCGTAATAAGCGCCTTCTTCTACGTCATCAAATGCTGCGTCAGCAGTTGCTGCAGGAGTTCCTGCTGCTCTGTGAAGGAATGTTACCACCTGAGCTCTTGTACATGTCTCGTTTGGAGCAAATGTAGTATCTGTCCAGCCGTTTGTGATTTCGTTTTCTACTGCCCATGCCACTGCATCTGCGTAGTAGGATCCTTCTTCAACATCATCAAATGCTACTTCAGCAGTTGCCTCAGGTGTTCCTGCTGCTCTGTGAAGGAATGTTACGATCTGAGCTCTTGTACATGTTTCGTCCGGAGCAAATGTAGTATCTGTCCAGCCGTTTGTGATTTCGTTTTCTACTGCCCAAAGAACTGCATTGTAGAAGAAATCATCTTCGTTTACGTCTTCAAAGCCTGCAGCTGCTCTTGCTGCTGTTTCTTCAACTTCGTTTTCCAGTTCTACTGCATCCCATGCAACAGTGTTGCTTGTAGGAGTCTTCGCTTCTTCTACATCGTGAAGATTTGCAGGTACCGGAAGATCTTTGTTCAGTCCGTTGTATTCCGGAAGTTTGTCATCTGTATTTTCAAAGCCTTCCAGTGTCAGAACCTGTGCATTTTCCTGTGAATCTGTTTCAGCAAATTTCACATATAATTTCGGTGAAGATACCTTGCCTTCCATCATAGCTGCAAATTCATCTTCGCCTTCTACTGCGTATGTTTCGATTGCAGGTGCTGCATCGTAATAGAATACGAATGTTCCTGCTTCTACTTCAGCATTGAGTACAGCTTCTTTGCTGTCAGCCGCTACCATTGTAAGAGCTGTATCGCCGTTCACTGCTGTAACCTTGGAAGGTTCTTTGGATACGTTTACAACGAATGTTGTATTTTTGTCTTTATTGTATCCTCTGTATGTACCTGTAGATTTTTCAGCTGTCAGAGTTGCTGTGCCGTTTTCAACTACAGATGTATATTTTGTAGAAACGTGATCACCGTAAGAAATATCATTAACCTTACCGTATCCTTCTACATCTGTCTGATCGTTTTCTACATAAGTACCGTCATCTTCGAATAATGTGTATTCTGTAGAACCTGCCGGCCAGAATTCTACGATTCTGTTTGCCTTATCGATAGAAGCCGGGTTGTTGTTTTCTTCCCACATCGGGATGATTGCGCCGTTTTTAACGAATACCGGAAGTTTCCAGATCGGTGCGTCAAAGTTGTTTAATACCTGACCGCCGTAGTACTGATCACCTGTAAAGTAGTCGATCCAGATCTGGTCTTCATCCGGGAGATAGATGCCGTTTCTTACGTCATTACCCATCGCGTCGATGGCGTCAGTTTCTGTATATACCGGAGCTACCAGCACATTTTTACCGAACATATACTGATACTGCATATTTCTTGTTGCTGCATATTCATCATCCGGGTATTCCAGGAACATTGCACGGATCATCGGAAGACCTGTGTCATCATTTCCTGTATCAATGTTAGCTGCAGAAGCTGCACTTGTATAGATATAAGGTAATAACTGTGCTTTCAGTTTCAGGTACATTCTGTTGATACCTGTGTACGGATCACCGAAGGTATGAGGTGTCTTCGCATAGCTTCCCCAACCATCCATGTTCAGCATGGTCGGTGTAAAGATCTTCCACTGGGTATCACGTGTTGTGATCAGTGCCTTACCGCTGAAGATACCATCCATATCACAGCCGATGTTCGGGTTACCGCTTAAGGACTGTCCGATGTATGTCGGAATATGGAAACGGATGTATTCCCAGTTACCGCCGTACTGGTCACCGGACCAGATACCGGAGAAACGCTGGCTTCCTGCCCAACCGTCCAGAGAGATGAGGTTCGGACGATAGTTTACACCTGTTGTTACAGTATCATAACCTGTCTTCTGAGCATTCAGTGCCATGTCGTAGCCGTAGCCTACCCATGCAACGTCAGTTTTCAGAGTAGTAACGCCGCCGACTGTTACTTCTTTATTAAAGTCACGAAGCAGATGCCAGTAGGTATTCGGATTGGAATCCGGTGTCAGGTAACTCTGTGTCCAGAGACCTGTTTCAACACCCTTGGATCTCGCATATTCTGTAAATTCTTTCAGGTTCTGTACGTTTGCATCTACTGCCGCAATACGTTCTGCTGAACTGTTTCCTTCTGCGTTAACACCGCCCTGCATGTAGTAACCGTTCTGACCGTAACCTGCACCGTAACCATCGTTCGGAAGGAAGTATCCGAGAGGCATATCCATTTCTACGTACTGGTCGATCACTGCACGCGCGGAATATTTGTAAGGTGTTGTTACGCTTTCAGGATAATTATTAGTAGCTACGGTAGGACCTTTACCGTTTAAGGATTCTGCCTGAGCGCCTTCCGGGAATCTATAGCCTGAAGACATACCGCTTTCATAGTAAGTTGTCAAAGCGCCTTCGCTTCCGTCAGAAGCATTGCTTCCCATGATCTCCCACTTCTTACTTCCTGAAGTGTCAGACCAGGAGTCACGGTTGTAAGCATTTAAGTGACCTTCATAGAACGCGTATTCCGGTAATAAGATCGGATTACCTGTTACATGATAATATTTGTCCAGGATGTCACGTACCACTTCTGTGCTGTTTTCACCATCTGACAGGAAGTAGTAAGCGTCAAACTCTTTTTCATTGTGAACAGTTTCTACAACACCGTCCTGTGTGCTGCCGAAACGATATTCACCCGGTAAGAATGTGTTTCTTAACACACCATAACCTTCTGTTGTATAGTAGAATGGGTTCGGAGATGCTACTCCGCCGTCTGTCCAGCTGCTTTCATTTACGATGCTGATCGTTTTTCCGGTATGTACGAAACGGCCGTTCTGTGTACCGCCACCGAAGAAATTCTCACCATCATGTTTAACCAGAGACTGTGTTGTCTGTTTTCCGATAGAAAGTGCTTCGCTTTCCTGCATTACAACACTGCCTGCATATTCTACTGTCATTTTTGCAGTAGCTTTTTCAAATTTGATTGTTGTATCTCCGCTTGTGATCACAACGCAGTCATCTGCTTCTGAAACAGCTGCTTCCGGATGACTGTATTCATCGGAAGAATCCGGATACTGCGGAATCTTGATGTCAGTATCACCATACCTCATTGTGGCATATTCAGAGAACTCACCACTTGGGTCTACGTTATAACGGAAGATTCCATCATCCAGAAATGTAATCTTCGCCTGTACACCATCGTTAAAGTTTACAGTAACGATGTTTTTGTCAGCTGATGCTGAATCCACAGATGTCAGTGTACCACTGAATGCTTCTTCTGCCTTTACCTCAGCTGCCGGAATCTGTGGCAGGCCGCCTGCCAACAATGCTGCAGCAAGAATTGCGGATAAAACTTTGCTGCCGGTTTTTTTAATTCCCTTCATTTTTTCCTCTCCTTTATATTTTTTTGCTTCAACTGCCGATACCGGTTTCTCAAACCCGGTAATCTGTTGATACGCTGTCGGCACAGAATGAAAAGGTGCACACTCAAATATCAGGCAAAGTGAAAGCAGCTGGATTTTTCGCCATCCACTTGCAGCACATTCCCTTCCTATACGCTGTGGAAATTTTACAACAACTGTAAAATCTTTACAATCGATTTTTCTCAAATCAACTAAAATGTGCAAAATCTTGCTTGATTTTACCAACATATTGTACAAAATTAATTTTTCACTTTGCAGTAGAAAAGTGCTTTTTACCAAAAAACGACCCCCTCGGATGATTCCGAGAGGGCCTCCTGCCGCTTCACACAATATTTTCAGGTTTTATCTTTTCATTTTATACAGTATGACTTAAGAAGCTTTTCTTCTCTTCTTAATAATGATTGTCAATACTGCAGCTGATGCAACTAATGCGAGAACACTTCCAAAAATCGGACTTGCATCACCTGTAGACGGAGTCGTCGTCTTTGGTGTATCCGGTGTTTTTGGTGTATCCGGTGTCGTCGGCTGATCCGGTGTTTTTGGCTTATCCGGTTTATGAGTATTGGTCACTGTGATCGTTCCGTCTGTTTCTTTCGAATAACTTACCTCATATCCCTTCACAGATGATATTTCGACAACTGTATAAACGATCTCTTCTCCGTCCGCATACAGATCCAGATCTGTAAATCTGCAGCTCCAGTGATTCTTTTCAGATAACGTTGCCTTCTTTCCGGTGGCCTTTCCGTTTGCATACAGTTCCACTGTGACACTGTCCGGTCTGATTCCATCCTGATCATTCTCATCTTTCCATTCCTTCAGGATCGAAATATTGATTTTTCCCGGTACGTGTTTGTTAGTGACTGTGATCACTCCGTCTTTTTCGCTGCATTCAGCTTCATAACCTCTGACTGCTTTTTCTGCGACTGTGTAAATGATTTCCCTGCCGGCTTCGTTTTTGTCCAGATCTTTAAATGTATGGCTCCACCGGTTCTCTTCAGAGAGGGTTGCCTGTTTTCCGGTTGCCTTTCCGTTTGCATAAAGCTCTACCGTGACACTGTCCGGTCTGAGTCCATCCCGATCATTCTCGTCAAGCCATGCCTTATTTACAGTCAGCTCTGTTGTTTCCACCTCATGTCTGTTGATAATGGTCACCTTGCCGTCGTCAGAAACTGAGTATTCTGCCGTATAACCGTCTTTCTCTGATTTTATTTCTTTTACTGTGTAAGAAATCTCTTCTCCTGCCGCATACCTGGCCAGATCCGTAAATGTATGGCTCCAGTGATTCTTTTCGGATAACACAGCCTTCGTTCCGGTTGCCTCACCGTTTGCATAGAGCTCTACTGTGATACTGTCCGGTCTGAGTCCGTCCTGATCATTTCCATCCAGCCATTCTTTATTCACGGAAAGTTCCACAACCTCCGGAATGTGCTTGTTTTTGATCACGGCATTTGCACCTTTATATTCGATTTCTGCAGTATATCCTGCTACCGCCTGTTCTTCTACCGTATAGACAATTTCTTTTCCATCTGCATACTTCGGCAGTTTTACAAATGTATGACTCCAGTTATTGTCTTCAGATAATACCGCACTCTGACCGGTTGCTCTGCCGTCCGCATACAGTTCTACTGTTACACTTGCCGGACGAATACCATCCTGATCATCTGCATCCAACCATTTTTTATCAACTGTAAGTCCTGTTTCCTCCGGAGTATGTTTATTGGTAACTTTTCCTTTATATACGCCGTAACAGTAGCTTGCAGTATATTCCGGAACCGCATCTTCCTGGACACTGTAAATGATTTCCTTTCCGTTCTCGTATTTCGGAAGTCCGGTAAATGTATAAGTCCAGTTATTTTCTTCACTTAATGTAACCTTTTCACCATAAGCTTTATAGTTCGCATAGAGCTGAATTTTTACGCTGTCCGGTCTCTTGCCGTCCTGATTGTCCCCATCGGACCATACCTTTGTGATCTTGAAGGTCGTTTCTTCCGGCGTATGACCATTGGTGATCTTCACATTTTCTCCGTCATAAGTAATTTCCGGTGAATATCCTTCCACAGCAATCTCTTTTACTTTATAAGTAACCTTCTTACCACCTTCATATTTCGGAAGTCCGGTAAAGCTGTGACTCCAGTTATTCTCTTTCGAAAGCGTCACTGTATCCCCGTATTTTTCACCGTTCGCATAGAGCTGGATCTTTACGCTGTCCGGTCTGAGACCATCCTGATTATCCGCATCCATCCATGCTTTGTTTACATGCAGCGCTGTTTCTTCCGGTGTATAGGAATTGGAAATTACCGCAGAGCCTTTTCCGTAAGAAATATTTGCTGTATAATCTTTGACTGTTTTTTCACTGACTGTATATACAATTTCTTTTCCGGCTGCATATTTTGGCAGACCCTTGAAGGTATAACTCCAGCCTGTTTCTGCAGAAAGCACAACCGCTTCACCCTGTGCTTCTCCGTTTGCATAGAGCTGTACTTCAATGCTCTTCGGACGTTTTCCGTCCTGATTACTTACATCATTCCATACCTTTGTAACACAAAGCTCTGTCTTTTCCGTTACATGGTTGTTTTTCACAGTGATCGTTCCGTCACCGTAAAGTACGGATGCCGTATAACCATCTACCGGTTTCTCAACTGCTGTATATCTGATTTCTTTTCCTGCTCTGTATTTTTCAAGACCGGTAAATTCATGAGACCAGTGATTTTCTGCCGAGAGGACTACCGGTTCGCCATAAGGCTGTCCGTCTGCATAGAGCTGGATTTCTACGCTTTCCGGTCTGATGCCGTCCTGATCATCCGCATCGTTCCACACCTTGTTCACTGTAAGCTTCACTGTTTCCGGTGTATGAACGTTAACGATCTGAGCACTGTCCTTTCCGTAGGAAATTTCCGCCTGATAACCCGCAACTTCTTTTTCTTCTACCGAATAAACAATCTCTCTGCCGTCTGCATATTTCACAAGACCTGTAAATGTATAGCTCCAGTCCATATCCGCTGTGATCTCTACCGGTTCGCCGACCGGTTTACCGTCTCCGTATAACTGTACTGTAACACTGTCAGGTCTGAGTCCATCCCAGTCATTGGAATCTTTCCAGACTTTTCTGACAGAAATACTTGTATCTTCTGATGTATGTACATTTGTTACGATCACATTGTTGTCATCTTTTACTTCAACCGAAGATTCATAACCCGCAACTGCTTTTTCTCTGACCGTGTAGACAATTGCTTTTCCTGACGCATGTTTTGCCAGGCCTTTAAACGTATACACCCATCCGGCTTCTGCTGTAATCTCTGCAGTCTTTCCGGTCGGTTCTCCGTCTGCATACAGTTCCACTGTGATGCTGTCCGGTCTGATGCCGTCCTGATTATTATTGTCCTGCCATACCTTTTTCACAGTCACTTCTGTTTCTTCCGGTTTGTAGACATTGGTAATATTTGCCACATTTCCTTCATATACAACAGTTCCTGTATATCCGGCAACCTCTTCCTCTGCTACCGTATAAACAATTTCTTTTCCATCCGCATATTTTGCAAGATTGGTAAATGTATGGCACCAGTCGCCTTCTGCATTCAGAACTGCAGTTTTTCCTGTTTCTTTTCCGTCTGCCAGAAGTGTCACCTTGATGCTGTCCGGTCTGACGCCGTCCTGATTCTTTCCGTCATCCCATTCTTTCATAACGGTAAGACTTGTCAGATCAGGTGTATATTTATTTGTAATGGTTACGGATTCTTCTTCATAGCAGAAATAAGGAATATATCCTGTGACCTCTGCTTCTTCAACTGTATATTCGACTTCTTCGCCTGCCACAAGCTTGTCCAGTCCTTCAAACGTATAGATCCAGCCGTTTTCTTTGGTCAACTCCGCTGTCTTTCCGGTCGGTTCTCCGTTTGCAAGCAATGTTACCTGAATGCTGTCCGGACGTTTTCCGTCATGGTTATCTTTATCATCCCATACTTTTTTCACTGTAAATGCAATGGTAGGAGTCTGTTCCCACTCTGCTGTCAGAACCAGATTTCCCGAGATCAGCAATGATCCGCCGGACGCTGTCAGGGAGTCCCCGTATCCGGAGCCGGAAACCTTCCATCCTTTAAATGTATAGCCGAGTCTGCGTGCTTCTGCAATGGCTTCATCGGACGGAGCCAGTGCGGACGCAGTTTCATTCTTCAGATACGCATTTCCGTCTTCAGGTACCTGGGATGTCATAACATCCTTTAAATATCCCCAGTTATAAGTCACATGATAACTTCCGCTGTCTTTTCTGACATCCAGCAGGATCCAGTATGGTTCTCTTTCTGCGGAATGTCCCAGATCCTTTTTGGAAGGTTTTATGCTGTATCCATTCCGAGATGCCGCCTGTCCAACCTTTACGACCAGACCGCCTTTTGCCTGTACTGCCGCCTGGCATTCATATTTATCACCGCAGACGATCCTGTACTGTTCCAGATAGCAGCCCGGTTCAAATACCATCCGGACTCCTTCCGTAAGTGCTGCCTGTACGGTACTTCCTGAAATATTTCTGTGAAGTTCCGTATTTCCCACATAAACTGTTACACCGGCAACACTTCCCCCCTGAACAAAGGAATCATACCCAAATCCATGCTCCGCATGGTAATGATCCTCACTGAGAGTTTCTGTTTCCTCCATTTCCGCAACCACTGCGGCTTCCTCTGTTTCTTTTGTTTCATCAGCTTCTTCTGAGGCTTCCTCCAAAACTTCTTCCGTCTCTTCTTCAGGTTCTCCGATCGTTTCCTCCGTCGCAGCCGCTGTCGTCAGTATACTTTCCGTAATATGCTGAGCAACCGGATAAAGGCAGAGAATTGTTGCCAAAAGAAACGCTAGCCACCTCTTCTTCATAAAGCTTCCTCCTTTCAACTGTCATTCGTGTGAGAATCCTTAACCCATATCTCCACTTTTTCTATTTTGTGTTATCATCTTAATATTTTTATTTTTTTTACACATCCCTAACATTAGTGGATTTTCGACAATTCCTCTGTTTTTTTGCAAAAAAATACCGTTCGACCATCTTCGAACGGTATTTTTTCTAAAATTCCCTGATGACCAGACCAATTTCTCTGGCCGCAACCGCCAGCTTCGTGCGGGAGTCAAACCCTGTCCTGTTCATCATATGCTTAATATGATCTCTGACGGTCCATACGGACATGTGGAGTCTTTCTGCAATGACTGCATCCGTATCCCCGCTTGTCAGTTCTTTTAATACTTCCAGCTCTCTTTCCGTAAACTCATAGCTGCTCGCATTCCCCAGTCTCAGCTCGGGTGTCTTATCCGGATAAATGGATTCTCCCGCCATGGTACGATCCATCAGTTCCAGGATCGGTTCCTTGCTGATCTCCTTATACCAGAAGCTGTCGACACCGATGTTTCTGGCTCTTTCTATATAAGAGTACTCCGGCATGGAAGTGACGATAATAATTTTTATATGAGGATATTTCTGCTTGATGCGCTCCGCAGCATCCAGACCGCTGGCTCCAAAGGCAGTGCATACATCCATAATGATCAGATCGATCGGATGCTTCATGCAATAGATATCCGCCATGGACGCTGATTCTATGGAAAAAAGCAGCTGATAATTCGGACTGCTTTCAATAAACAGTTCGAACAACTGACGCGGCATCGCCTGATCCTCCACTACCAATACATTTGTCATTGAAATACCCCCTCTTTCGGAAGAAAGATCGTCAGCAGGAATTTCCCATCGTTTTTAACGAGCATTCCCCCTCCGGCCTGCTCGATCCTCTTTCGCAGACCCGAAAGACCTCCTCCTTCTGTCACAGGCCCTTCCACTGTTCTTCCGTTATTTGTAAAGGCTGCCAGATAGCCTTCTTCCTTTTCTCTGATATCAATCGTCATCTCGTCCGCCCCTGCGTGGCGCACCGCATTCGTAAGACATTCCCTGGCTGCAGCCAGGAGCATTCTCAGAAGATTCATATTTTCCTCAGGAACCTTACCGTTTACATGTACCTTCACTCCGATGGCCTCTGCCGCATCCAGCAGCTGTTTCATCGGATCTGTCTTCTGCTTTTTCTGAACTTCCCTTCGCAGAAGCGCAATATTGGTCCTCCAGATCTCCAGCACATTTTCGGAAAACGCTTCTCCCTGCTCCAGAAAATATCTGGATGCCAGCAGAGCCTGTCCGATTTCCGCATGGATATTGACCTTGGCCGCAAAGGTTTCCTCTTCATAGGTCAGCTGATCCACATTTTCACTGTGACGTCTGAGACGTTCATTCATCATTTCCAGTTCCCGATTGCTCATATTCAGCTGCTCTTCCAGCTGATAGATCTCTGTTACATCGGTTGCTGTCATCTGCAGGATCCTCTGTCCGCGGACAGTGATTCGTTTATTCCGAAAGGTCCACACACGCCCGTCAGGCACACGGACCATCATTCTCTGACCCGAATGAAGGATTTCCACTGTTTCCAGAACGTCTTCCGAAGAAAGCCTCTTACGAAAACGTTTGGCATTCGTAAGCATCAGTCCGGTAATCTGCTCACACAATTCCCCCATCTTATAATTCATCAGCAACGGAGTTCCTTTCAATGTATAAAAACACAGACCGATCGGCAGATTTTCGATTCCCTCCTGAATCGCATCAAAGGTCATGCTCTCCAGATATTTTTTTCGAAACAGTCCGTAACCTGCCATCGTAATTCCGAACAATACCGCCGCAATTCCAAACAGCACAGGCACAGACATCCTTCCGATCCCATTATCCGCAAGTGTACCTTTCATCAGCAGATTTCTGTGCGCTGTTCCCAGTGCTGCCAGAAACCCAAAGGTAACAATGATCAGCGGAAGTCCTGCCGCGATCATGCGCGAGGAATTTCTCCTGATCATGATCGATGCAACTGCGTAGACCTGACCGACCAGAAGCAGCACAAACAGAAACAGCACAAACAGACGCATCGGCTCATTTAATTCCAAAAATGTTTTCATTCTGTACCGCCTCCGTTCAGCAATGTCAATGTCAGATAATCTACACCATCCTCATTTACAACAGACACTCTCCCATGCATCCGGTGAATCTGTTCCTGTTCACAGGTCATTTCCGGAAGAATCTTCGCATCCTCCATGATCATTTTCAGCCGCAGGATATTGGATTCCACTACAAGACTGACCAGCAGCGTAGAAACCGTCGACAGCACAGACATGATCACTTTATGGAAGAAATCATAGATCAGCTTCGCCTGTTCTGCCTCGATCATCCCTTTCCCCTGCTGCACAAAGGTACAATATACACCGTAAACCTTCAGATAGTTTACCGACTCGTTCAGGCAATAGCCCAGCTCCTCTGATGGGATCTGTGTTTTATCCTCACTCAACAGAATCAGATTCGAGCGTCTCTTCACATAGGCCCCGATCACACAGATCTTTGCCAGTTTTTCTCTCTGTTCTTTGGCAGTCACGGCCCCGGTCAGAAGCTGCTGCTCCATCTGCTCCAGTGCAGGTTCAATCTCTTTTGCAATATTATCATATAATTTATTCTGCTGCTCCGCCTTTGCCTTCGCCTTTTTCAGATCTGTCTCCGCCTGTAAAAGCGCATTCTTCTCCGCCAGGCTGACTCTCGCCTCTTCCAGTTCTTCCAGTACCCTGTTTTCTTCCGCAATATTTTCCGTCCACAGAATATAGCCGCCCCGAATCGTGGCACTGTACAGCCTGGTATTTTCATCCAGCAGTACAAAATGGTCTTTTGCAGCCCTCATAGTTTCTTTATCAGGAACAACTGCCTTCCTGGATGCATAACGCTTCCGGTAATCAGAATCCACGATCTGTACCGACAGGTCCGACTGCCGGAGCAATTCCCGATAATCCTGATTTCCGGGAATCAGTCCGGTCTGAATGAATCCTTCCCACATGAACATGTTCACAGCGCAGCCCACAAATGCCGCATCAAGATACCTTCCCGGAAACAGCAGATTTTCACTGAGTTCTGCAATGACACAGATCAGGCAGGGCAGTAAAAGAACCGACATGAAAAGAAGCAGTTTCCCATGTTCTGATGCATGAGCCCTTCTGTACAGTTCCAGAAACAGGAGAAGCACCAGAAATACTCCCCAGATATATCCCGCAGATCTCCACAGGACATTTTCTCCGATTCCTGCCAGGATTCCCAGGATCAGGATTCCTGTAATGACTGCGCTGCTCCTTTTCGCTTTTTCCGGGACAAAATTTTCTTTTTCTCCTATATACAGTACACCGAAATAGTTCCCCTGCAGAATCAGCATTGCCGACACACTGTACAGATACCGGCAGAATCTTTCTCCCGTACTGTACGGCAGCGTAAAGCAGTGCCTGAAGACACAGACCATCATCCAGACTGTCATGACTGCCGTTGTAAATACGATAAAGCCCTTCAGTTTTTTATGGATCAGTCGCCGATTCATCGTAATTTCCCAACAGGAAATGCCCAGAGTCCACGCCAGAAAAATCAACAGATATCCCGTGACACCGGCAACTGTTCCTCTTCCGGAAAGTATTCTGCAGATCATTGATGTGATAAATAAAGGAAGTATGTACTGTGCTGCTGTTATGATCGCATTCTTCTGCCGAAGCATAATTCCCCCACCTTATCATTTTCGTAATCTCTTTTTCTATCCTACCATATTTTCGTGATTTTTCAACAGCAGGAAAAGCGCAATTTTTTCAGACACTTTCTCAATCTGCCAAAAAAAGAGCCCGGCGAAAATCACCGGACTCTTGATCATATTTCTTCAGTTTCATGAACTCCACAAAGTCAGCATCAGCCAGATCAGGATTGCTGCCGCAATGATATATACCGATCCGATCAGCAGAGCACTTTTTAACGCTCCCAGTGCCACCCAGCGGCGCTCCTGCTTAGTGAGCTGCAGCTTGGGTTCTTCTTCAGGATTCTCATCCTCCGAAAACTCCGGATCATAAAAGGACCTGTCTTCTCCTTCATATCTCATCGCTCTGTCCCTCCTTTTTCAACTGTTCCTGCTGTTTTGAGGCGTATGAATGCATCTTATCTTATTTATCATAAAGATGACAGACTACATAATGTCCCGGCTCAATTTCCTTCTGTACCGGCACCTCATGTCTGCATTTTTCCATGCAGTGTGCACAGCGTGTATGGAACTTACAGCCGGCCGGCGGATTTGCCGGTGAAGGGATAGATCCCTCCAGCACGATACGCTGTTTTTTCACCTTCGGATCCGGAACCGGAATCGCAGAGAACAGCGCCTTTGTATAAGGATGCAGCGGATTTTTGAAAATATCCCCTGTTTCACCGTATTCCACCAGATTTCCGAGATACATGACTCCGACTGTATCGGAAATATGCTCTACGACCGACAGATCGTGAGAGATGAACAGGTACGTCAGGTTGTACTGTGCCTGCAGATCCTTTAACAGGTTGATGATCTGCGCCTGAATGGACACGTCCAGTGCGGAAACAGGCTCATCACAGACTACGAACTCCGGATTCAATGCCAGTGCACGGGCGATACAGATACGCTGACGCTGTCCGCCGGAAAACTCATGCGGATAACGTGCCTTGTGAAACGGCTGCAGACCGCAGTTGTCCATTACCTGATCAATGTAATCATTAAATTCTGCCTTCGGCACCAGATTGTGCTCCCGCACCGCTTCACCGATAATCTCGCCGATCGGCAGACGCGGGGAAAGGCTGGAGAACGGATCCTGGAAAATGATCTGCATCTTGGTTCTCATGGCACGCATCTCTTTGCTGCTGAGATCATAAACCTCCTGACCGTTAAAAAGCACCTGGCCTCCGGTCTTTTCTCCTGCAAGACGCAGAATGGTACGGCCGGTGGTTGTCTTACCGCAGCCGGACTCTCCTACGAGACCCATCGTGGTACCACGCTTCAGATTAAAGGTAACGCCGTCAACGGCCTTCACCTGGCCTACCTCCCGGCCAAGCATTCCGCCTTTGATCGGGAAATATTTTTTCAGCTGATTAACCATCAGAATATACTGCGGGTCATAGGTTACGGGTTCAAAAGTATCTTCTATGATATTCTTATTTGCAGCCATTTACTTATCCCCCCTTCTGTCACAGTAACGGTAACAGCTTACCTTATGTGTCTCAGAGAGACTGATCTCCGGCGGATAATCTCCGTCACAGGCTCCAACACACATTTCGCAGCGGTCTTTAAAATAGCAGTAATTCGGCATATCGATCGGATTCGGCACCTTACCCGGAATGGAGTAAAGCTTGTCTACCTGTTTGCCGACTACCGGCTTGGAAGCCATCAGACCGATGGTATACGGGTGAGACGGATGCTCAAAAATCTCTTCCGCCGTTCCTTTTTCCACCACTCTTCCGGCATACATAACTACAATATAATCTGCCATCTCAGCAATTACACCCAGGTCATGGGTAATGAGCATGATGGACGAATTGATCTTATCCTTCAGCTGACGCAGCAGGTCAAGAATCTGCGCCTGAATGGTCACATCCAGCGCTGTTGTCGGTTCATCGGCAATGATGATTTTCGGATTGCAGGCCAGAGCAATGGCGATCATGACACGCTGACGCATACCGCCGGAAAGCTCATGCGGGTACATCCTATAAACGCCCTCGCTGTTGGCAATACCAACCATCTCCAGAAGTTCAATGGTTCTTGCCTTGATCTCTTCCTTCGTTTTGCCTTCTCCGTCATGAAGCTCGATGACTTCATCCACCTGTTTTCCGATACGGAACACCGGATTTAAGCTGGTCATAGGCTCCTGGAAGATCATCGAAACCATATTTCCGCGGATACCCTGCATTTTTTCCTGAGGCATCTTCGTCACGTCATAGGCCTTTTCGCCCAGATTCAGACGAATCTCTCCCTCTACGATCTGTCCCTGCGGTCTCTGGATCAGCTGCATCAGTGACAGACTGGTCACAGATTTTCCGCATCCGGACTCTCCTACGATCCCCACGGTCTTGCCGATCGGCACCTCAAAGGTTACACCGTCTACGCTCTTTACCGTACCGGTATCTGTAAAGAAATAGGTATGCAGATTGTCAAATTCCACTGCATTTGCCGGATCATGCATCGTCGTCAGATACTCTGATTCCGGTACATTTTTTCTTTTACGCTTCTTTTCAAACTCATCGGTGATCTTACGGTTCTTCTTCGAGATCAGGCGGGATTCTCTCGCTGAAAGATAACCTTCTGCTTTTTTCTTAGCCATTTTTTCCCTCCTTACCGTTTCATCTTCGGGTCAAACGCATCGCGCAGACCGTCACCTACAAAGTTAAAGCCCAGCACGGCAATCAAAAGGCAGATGCCGGCAGGAATCCATACAAACCAATAATGTGTCATAACATAAGCTTCGTTTACGTCCGTAATAATATTACCCCAGGAAGCAAACGGGAATTTAACACCGATACCAAGGAAGGACAGCGTTGCCTCCGTGATGATCGTGGAACCGAGACTCATCGTACAGATAACAATGAGCTGCGGGATTACATTCGGAATCAGATGCTTAAAAATTCTGCGGCTGACACGAA
Organism: Lachnospiraceae bacterium; assembly: GCA_051879615.1. Taxonomy (GTDB): domain Bacteria; phylum Bacillota; class Clostridia; order Lachnospirales; family Lachnospiraceae; genus HGM12587. Next base: position 10,117 of record JBJEMI010000092.1, on the reverse strand, counting down.
CACCGCAGGCCTCCGCAGCCGTCATAAATTCCTGTTCACGCAGGGACAGAATCTGTCCGCGGACAAGACGTGTAATGGACGGCCATCCCAGGAAACCGAGGATGAGCATCAGATAGAACATACGGGTCATCGGTTCAACCTTCATGGCATCCATGGCAGCGCCGAGAATGATGATCAGCGGCATGGAAGGAATACAATAGAATACATCCACGATTCTCATGATCAGGTTGTCCACCCATTTTCCGAAGTATCCGGCGATACCACCCAGAATAACACCGATCACAACTTCAATAAATACGACAATGAAGCCGATCATCAGGGAAACACGTCCGCCGTACATCAGACGGGTAAGCATGTCCATACCGTTTTTGTCAGTTCCCAGCCAGTGTGCCCTGGATGGTTTGGTATAGGAATCATATACATAGGTTTCCGTTCCCCTTCGTACAGACCAGTTCATGGTCGTAGGGTCATAGGAAATCTTATAGGTATCTTCTACACCGTTTTCATCCACATATGTGAACTCTTTTACATCATTATTAATCGCTTCTTCCAGCTCTTCTTTGAATACACGGCTGAAAACGGCACCACTTTCCACCGGAGATACGACAAAGCGGCTGATATAGCCTACCACCTGACCTCCTGTGAGAATATTATGCTCTTCATCCAGCATATACTCTGTGCCTTCTGCCGTAAAAGCGGTTTCCTGAGCAGTATAGGCCTTCAGCGCAGCAAATTTTACAGGGAAGGAAAACTCTGTGCCCTCACCGTTGACAATATCCTTAAACGCCATGGCAAGCATGGTTCCGTCCGAGGAAACAGAATAAAAATCTGTACCCTCCTCTGAAATGTCATAAGTTACATCCTTATATTCGAAGGAGCTTTCCCCCTTCTGGTATGCAAGCTGGAATTTTGCCTGCAGAACGCTGTCAAACTTCTGACCCTCTGCAGACATATAGCGAAAATCATTATTTTTAACAACACCTGCATATTCCTTCATCTGACTTTCATAGCGGTAGAACTGCTGATCCTGTCCGTAAGGACTGATCAGTCCACCGATAAAAGAGAATACAAACATTGCGATCAGCATGATCATACCGAGAACTGCCAGACGGTTACGGAAAAACCGTTTCACTACGAGAGCTCCCGGTGAGAGAACCTTCACACGTCTGTCGTCATTTAAGGAATATTCATTATTTTCGCTGTTATTGGTTACTTCATTTTTATCGTTCATAACAGGTCCCTCCTTTCCTATGCAATACGTACCCGCGGATCAACCACAGCATACAGAATATCGGAAAGCAGGTTGCCTGACAATGTCAAAATCGCCAAGAACGTCATATAGAACATGGAAAACGGAATATCTCCGATAATCATGGCATGATATGACGTATAACCGATACCCGGGATCGAAAACAGAGTTTCCGTAATCAGAGCACCGGAGAACAGAGACGGCAGAGAACCGCCTATAATAGTTACCAGCGGAATCAGTGTATTTCGGAAGGCATGCTGGTAAATGACCTTCTTTTCGGACAGTCCCTTGGCACGTGCGGTACGAATATAGTCGGCATTTAAAACCTCCAGCATATTGGTACGGGTATAACGCATCAGGGAACCCACAGAAACAATAACCAACGTTGTAATCGGCAGAACCAGATGATTCGCCTTGTCCAGAAATTGTCCCAAAGCATCTAATTGGGCATAATTACGGCCTACGAGACCGTACAGATCAAACCAGCCTAACTTTACGGAAAAGACCAGTTTTAAAATCGTTGCAAAAAAGAAAGTCGGCAGAGAAATACCTACCAGCGCACCGGCGGTAATGGCATAATCTGCACGGGAGTACTGTTTTGTTGCGGCAATAACTCCAAGGGGAATCGCAATGACCAGTTCAATTACAAAAGCGATTGCTCCCATGATGAAAGACAGCCAGATTACTTCGTTAAACTTCTGAAGTACCGGAACGGTGTATTTCCAGCTGTCACCAAAATTCCCCCGAATGGCATCTGATAACCATGTCAGGTAGCCAGGCAGGATATTTTTATCCAGACCGTATGCCGCATTTAACTGATCCAGCCATTCTCCATATGGTTTTGCCCCCGGCTTTGACGCAAGCTGCATCGCCATATTCTCCACATAGGAAGCCGGCAGACAGCGCAGCAATGCATAAATAATGAAGGTCGCGCAAAACAGAATCATGACTGACAATAAAATTCTTTTCAGGATGTATTTTCGCATGCGGTGATTCTTCCTCTCTTTTATTAAATGAAATACCGGATTTGTCTTGAAAACAGAATTAGGAACCGGTTCGCACAGGAGCGGTTCCTAATCGCAACCATCCCTCTGCCCCAAAAGACAGAGGGACTTGCTGCACCATATTCTGTTTTATTTTACAACAATGTTTTCAATTTCAGACTTCCAGTTCCAGTACGGTGTCATATCGTTCGGAAGAGAAGTAACATCTACACGCTCAGTAGATACGGTGTATGCGTCGGAACGCTGATAAACCGGAACTTCAACGCCCCAGTCCATAATGATTTCCATAGCTGCCTTATACAGACCTTTACGGTAAGACTGCTCTGTGGACTGACGTGCATCCATGATGAGAGTATCCAGTTCTTCATCTTTGATTGCATAGTAGTTTGTAGAACCTGCACTGTGGTACAGCTGGTACATATCCGGGTCATTGGTTGCCTGCCATGCAGCACACCACAGTTCTGCAACACCTGTCTGGTAAGAAGCAAACAGGTCAGCAGCCTGTGCAAGGTCATTTACAGTTAAAGTAAAGCCAATGCTTGCAAAAGCATCTGCAGCATTCTTCAGAATGAGGAAGGTCGGGTGGTTACCCTGTCCGCCGCCGCCGATGTTTACAGTGTACTCAAGTTTTGCGCCTTCCGGAGCAGCTGTCAGTTTTCCGTCTGCTACCGTATAGCCTGCAGCTTCGAAGTAGCCAAGAGCTGCCTGTAATGCTGCTGCATATTTATCTTCTGCCTTCATATCAGCAGTATAGATTGGATTTCCTTCTGCATCTACAGAGTAAGCAACGGTGTATCCGTCATCTGTAACCTGAGGTGCTGCCCAGGATGTATTGGAAATCGGATAGTTGATAATGGATGCAGTATCGCCGTAGTAAGAATCGATACCTTCATCACGGAAAGCGGCAAGTACAGTTGCGAGTGCTTTACGCAGGTTCTTGGATTCTTCGGAAGCCGGATCATCTCCAACCTTAACGTTGTTTGCACAGATACCGATATAGCCGTATCCACGGTAGTCGATCAGTTTTGTTGTGATAACACTTCCATCAAAAGAAGTATCTCCGCCGTTGATCTCTGCGATCTGGTCTGCCAGCTCTGTAGAGTAGGACGGTGTTGCGATATCAATTGTTCCTGTGCTGATACCGTTTAACATATCAGCTTCTTTTGTTTCGATAAGGTTCAGATATTTTGTCTTCGGTTCGCCCTTGTAGTAGTTCGGGTTTGCTTCCAGGTAAACAACACCGTTGGAAACTTCCTTGAACATGTAAGGACCTGCACCCATCGGCTGTGTTGTCTTTGAACGTACGGAAGAAAGGTCACCTTTCGGGAAACCGAATTTGTTGTTTTCATAGTCATACTGTGCTTCATCACCATAGTAGTGAAGAGGAGCGATTACCTGACCCATCTGATAAATCATGGTAGCATCTAACTGGCTTGCAACGATACGTACGCTGTAATCGCCTGTACGCTGAATACCTTCAACGGAAGCAGCGGACTCACCGGTCTGAACACCGATGCTGTATGTGTCATAATCGTTCATGAAATCCTGAAGGGAAGTGTTTGCAATTTCAGTAGCAGACATCGTAGCGATATCTCCGTCATATTTTTCGCAAAGTGCTATGAAGAAATCTGCGGTAGTTGCATCTGCTTCGAGCTCAAAGCCCCATGCTTCTGCAGCTGCTGCAACGCTGCCCTCTTCAACGTAGCCTTTAGCTACTACGTAGTCAACGATATCCTGTGCGAATTTTTCGCCTGCCTGATCAACGTCTTCCCAGAATGCTGTCTGAGTTGCTTCATCCCAGTAGGTGAAGTCCGTATTGTCACGGCCTGCTGCTACTAACAGGTTAAAGAGTGTGTCCATACCGCTGCGGTATGCTTCCAGACCCTGGATCGGTACAGAGTACAGGGTTGAAGATCCGTCATAGGACGGGTCCAGAAGAACATATAAACTGAAGATAAAGTCATCAATGTCGATCGGTGTTCCGTCAGAGAATACCAGATCGTCGCGCATTGTAATATCATAATATACAGTTCCGTCTTCATTTTCTGTTACAACGATGTCAGCAGGACCTGTGTAAGTATAGTCTGTGCCATTGTACGCACGTGTCTCACCTTCGATACCATTGAGTACCGGGTTTGCCACACGGTCTCCGGTCATCATGTACAGCTGTGTAAAATCAGCTACGTCCTGATCGTCTGCACTTGCTGCGAAGAACGGAGAGAACTTGTTTTCAAATCCGCTGGCAGAAAGTACCAGTGTTCCGGCTTCCTGTGTTTCAGCATTATTTTCAGCAGCCGGATTGTCTGTGGTTTCTTTGTCTTTTGAGCCGCAGCCTGCAAGTGTACTGCAGCATAATACCAGTCCCAGAACCAGGGCCAGTATTCTTTTTCTTTTTCCCATAGAAATTTTCCTCCTTTTCCTTGAGTCTCACAAAACAGATAAGATTTTTATATGCATGCAGTGTAACTACATACATAAAGGGGGTATACCCCCTTTGCGTATCTTTGCTCTTTTTCCACATATCAGCAATGGTATGCAATTTTCGACTCAAAATATATCATTCCTAATTATATAGGGCTTATCTCGATTTGTCAATTTATGCTTTCCTCTAAATTTGTGAAAAATGAGGGAATATTATGATTTTTCAGGCTCTTTTTCCCATTTCATGGATTTTATCACACGACAGATGCCGACTGCAGATACAAATACGACACATTCCAGCAGCAGAAAGCGGATGGCTCCGCCCGTTCGTCCGCCCGAACCGTTTCTGCAGAGAAAAACGATTTCTCCGACTGCAGACGCTGCCGCGCCGACTGCCGTGCATACCGCACGTCCCGGTATCTGCTTCACCGTTGCCTCATAGATATAGGCACGCAGAGGATCCCCTCCTGTGACCAGACGGTACATCCCCCAGCATACGCTGATACCAGACAGGAAATTTACCGTGTAGGGAATCAGCACATAAGCACAGTTCATCGTTCCCGGCGCATCTACACAGCCCGCCACTGTCACTGCAGTCAGCATTCCGATGCACAGTCCCCAAAGCAGCCAATCCCCGAACCGGTTTTTCTCTTTCTCCTGCCGGAAGTACAGCACTCCCCTGTAGACGTACTCCCCTTTTTCATTTTTATGGAAATCATCCAGGTAGGCCCTGCGCTTTTTTCTTTTTTTCCCAGGCATCTCTAACAGATTCCCTTCAGGTCAAACTCGGAAAGCCACTGTTTCGCAGTCTCGCATACCCCTCTCAGGCACTGTTCTTCAAAAGGACTTTCCAGACCGGCATGCTTCAGAAGCTCTGTAAACACCCTGCTTCCGCCCTGCTTTGTGTATTCCATATAATGTTCCCAGGCATCCTTCTGATCCTTCTGAAGCATCGCCCAGAACTGAAGAGCCACCGTCTGAGCCAGACAGTAATCAATATAATAGAAAGGACTGGAATAAATATGGTGCTGACGCTGCCAGCCCTCTCCCTCACTGTAAAACGGGATCTCTCCATCCAGCTTCATCCACGGCATGTATGTTCCCAAAAGCTCTTTCCAGACACCGTGACGTTCCTTCGGTGTCATATCAGGCTTCTCAAACACAATGTGCTGGAAATGATCCACCATGGTTCCGTAAGGAATAAAAGTCAGCGCACCGGACAGATGACTGTAATAGAACTTGCGGGTATCCTCCCCGAAGAATCCTTCCGCCCATGGCCACGCAAAAAATTCCATCGACATGGAATGTACTTCGCAGGCCTCCATGCCCGGCCAGACACTGCTTAATGGCACTCTCCTGCGGTTCATCCATGCCGCAAACGCATGGCCTGCCTCATGGGTCACTACCTCCACATCATGCTGTGTGCCGTTAAAATTAGCAAAAATAAACGGTACCTCATAATCCGGAATGCTGGTACAGTAGCCGCCTCCGGCCTTTCCTTTGGTAGAGAGCACATCCAGCAATTCATTATCCAGCATCGTATTGAAAAACTCACTGGTCTCCGGTGACAGTTCATCATAAAATTTCTTTCCCTGAGCGAGGATCTCATCCGGTGTACCAAACGGCTTCGGATTTCCGGAACGGAATTCCAGCGCATTGTCTGCAAAGCTCATCGGATAGGTCTTTCCGAGACGCTTCGCCTGCTCCCTGTAAATCTCATCAGCTACAGGAACAAGATATTTTACCACTGCAGAACGGAATTTTTCGATGTCCTCTTTTGTATAGCAGTTACGCTGCATCCGGTAATATCCAAGTTCGGTATAACCGTCATACCCCAGCTTTCTGCCCATTTCATCTCTTACATGGACAAGCTGGTCATACAGATCGTCCAGTGCTTCCTGATGATCCTTATACCATTGTCCTTCCGCCTTCCACGCAGCCAGTCTTCTCGCATCATCCGCATCATTCTTAAACGGAGTCAGCTGGGAAATGGTGTAGTTGTTTCCCTCAAACGGGATCTGTGCAGATGCCAGCAGCTTTTCATACTCGGTCTGCAGTTCATTTTCCTTCTGAAGTTCCGGGATGATCTCCGGAGAGAAGGTTTTCTGCTCGATTTCCGCATTGAGAAACATCAGCTCCCCATACTCTTCCTCGAACTGCGGTCGGAAAGGGCTCTCCAGCATTGTCTTGCTCCATGTCTGGCTGTACTGTGCAAGGACCGGACCTGCCTCATTCCAGAACTTTACCTCTTCATCATAAAATGCATCTCTGGTATCAATGGTATGGCGGATTTGTGCAAGTGTCTGCAGTGTATTCACATGTTTCTCCATGTTTTCCTTTTCCAGAAATACCTTTCTGGCACTTTCATAATCCCCCGCCTCTTTCAGCTGTGCAATCAAATCTGTCAGCTGTGTCTTCAGCGCCTCTAAATCCGGGCGTTCATAAACCATCTGTGAAAATTTCATTCTAAATATCTCCTTTGTTTCCACATATTCTTTTGTCATCCATCATAACACACAGCAGAAAAACTCACAAGGATGAACATCACCCGGCTTGAGATCCTAAGCACCTCCGGCCAGATATTCCTCTGCATAATGCGCGGCGTTTGCTCCGTCTGCAACCGCAGTCACGATCTGACGTACTCCCTTGGTTCTGACATCTCCTGCCGCGAAGACACCCGGAAGATTGGTTCTTGCAGACTCATCCGCTTTGATATATCCTGCCTCGTCAAGCTCTAACTGATCTTTGACGATCTCCGTTGCAGGTTTTCTTCCGATGCTCACGAATATCCCATCTGCATCCACGACCATCTCTTCTCCTGTATTCACATTTTTGATCTTTGCACCGGTCAGTTTCTCATCATGTAATAATTCTGTTACGGTGCTGTTCCAGTAAAACTCAATATTATCTGTATTCAGCAGAGGCTCATGATAGATCTTTGTCGCACGCAGTGTATCTCTTCGATGAACAAAAATAACCTTTCCGGCGATCCGGGATAACAGCAGCGCGTCTGCAGCTGCTGTATTTCCGCCTCCGACAACCACAACCTTTTTTCCCTGATAAAACATTCCGTCACAGGCAGCACAGTAACTCACTCCGCGTCCGACCAGTTCTTTCTCCCCTGCTGCCCCCAGCTCTCTTGGGTTCGCTCCTGTAGAAAGAATTACCGTGCGCCCGTAAAATGTGCCTTCACTGGTTTCTGCCGTTTTCACATCAGAAGACAGCTCTACGGAAAATACTTCTGCCATCTTTGTTTTCACACCGAAGCGTTCCGCACCGGTCCGCATTTTCCCGCCAAGGACAAATCCATCAATTCCTTCTTCAAACCCCGGATAGTTGTCGATCCGGGGTGTCAATGCCATCTGACCGCCAGCGGAAAGCTTTTCGAAAAGAATCGTATCCAATCCTGCTCTTGCACTGTACAAGGCAGCGGTATATCCTCCGGGTCCGCCGCCGATGATCATCACATCATAAATATGCTCCATAAAAGTTTCCTTTCTTTTACAGCCCCCCTGCTTTCTCCTATAACATTGCAAGAATCTGTACTTTTGTTTTTGCTCCCATCGAACGGTTCACAACTTTTCCATTCTTGATCACGACCAGGGCAGGAATACTCATGATCTGAAAATCGGATGCCAGCTCCTGCTCTTCATCAACATTTACTTTACATACTTTGACATCCGGTCTTTCCTCCGCAATTTCATCGACGATCGGACCGACCATCCGGCAGGGTCCGCACCAGCCTGCCCAGAAATCCACCAGAACCGTTCTGTCACTTTCCAATACTTCTTTCCGAAAATTGTTTTTTGTAATATTTAAAGCTTCCATGTCTGCTACTCCTTACTTCTCCGTGTTGAAACACGGTCATCTTTCAGAAGTTATTCTGTGATGTCATCACATTTTTTATTCCATAAGGTTCCCGCCAGCCGTTCTTTCAGCAGCGTGTACCTTTTTGTTACGGTACATTACGGATCGCATAGGCCAAAGCCTTATTTGTTCCTACCATAACCAGAATTTTCTTTGGTCGTACGTTTTAATCCATTATAACTCACATCTGCCGGTCAGTCATCCGGGAACTGCGCTTGGGTCTTCATACTCGCTTGTTTGGGATTCTTCCGTAAATATTCGTTTTAAATTTGTCTCCTGATCCTTAACTGAAGAAACATCTAATCTCATCCAAATATATATCGGCACAGAAGCTCATCATTCAAAAGTAAACCTATCCCAGTAATCCCTGTCATCATAGAAACATTATATCGCTCTCTCGGTAACATACCCGAAAAAATTTTAACCCTATTTAATATCTCGATTAAATTTTCCCGAATCTTTTGTTCGTCATTTATGCCTTTCCTCTCAAGAAGGTATTTCTCAATCCAATAATTTCCTGCCAAACCATGACACAAACATAATGAATCATTTTTTCTATTCCGTTCAAATGCAGAGAGACACTTATCAATGTCCTTTTCAACTTTTCCTGCATTTCTAAATATCTCCATGCTACTTAGCTTAAGTCTTGCCATGGCAATCCCAGGTGCTCCATGGCACCACGCAGTCGTATTTTTTTCTTCTCCCGTTTTTCGAAGATCTTTCCAGTTTCCGTTTTCCGGATCAAACAGACTCTTCTCATATGTCAGTAACTCTATGATTCTTTCATAATATTCAGGGCTTTGATTTTTTTCGTACAAATATGCATATGCCATAATATAACCGCTAGTTCCATGTGACATTCCCGCAAGAGGTGGCAGGTCATCATGATCACCCACAATACCATAACCTTCTTTTTGCTTTTTAGACATTTTCCATATTTTTTCCCCCAGCATTTCTGCGGCATCCAAGTATTTCCTATTATCAGTTTCGCTATATAGTTTTGTAAGAACAATGATTGCACCTGCATCTCCCGATAAATAATCCATGGTTTCACATTGGAGAAACAGCTTCTCAAAATGTGCATAGTGTCTTTCTGCATAAGTAAGGAATTCCCGTTTTCCTGTAATTTTATATAGAATCAGGTAGGTATAAACGATGGAACCCTCTCCTTTAAATAAACCGCTGTTCTTTGTCCGGTATTTTTGTGCGGAATCGCCATTATAATTTGTATAAGCAAAAAGTTTCTTACATACCAATTCAAAAATCTCCCGATACCTGTCTTCCGAATATGTTCTGTTAACCGATGCAAAAAAGATTGCAATTCCACCTAATCCGTCATACAAGTCAAGATCCATCGGAGCCATTTTCCATGTTTTATCATCAAAATAAACAATGCTATCCCATGAAATATCGCTATCAAAAATCATTGCATTGCTGCATAAATAGTCTGCGATATCTCTAACAACTGTGTCCTTAGATGAAATATTTTTCTGCACCACATTTTGCAAAAGTTCCGGCAGTCTTGTTAGAGCCCGCAGGAATCGACCACTCAGAGTCCAGCAGAAACAACCAATCC
>JBJEMI010000091.1:0-5434 GCA_051879615.1 Lachnospiraceae bacterium | reverse complement strand
AGGAGTTTATGAGGAGGGGGATTATGACAGCAGAAGAATATAGAAAGTATCTGGAACAGGATTTTAGTGATGTAAATATTGATGAAATGACAGATTTACTGACGGTAAAAGCAGACAGGAATAAAAGCCTGAAGGAACGGCGGGAATCATATCTGAATAAGGTAGGAAATCCGTATCTGGTCCGGATCGGGAATATGAAGGTCAAAGTAAGGTTTGCCAATAACGGGATATCTTTGGAGCAGGCATTTGAAAATATGCTTCTGAGTGTCTGAAAAAGTACTGGAAAGTTTGGGGTGGCTGTGCTAAAATGTCTGTAAGGACAAATTATGCAGCCCCCTTTTATTACATGGGTTTTTTGACGTAATAAGAGGAGGTAAGATATGTATCAGAATTTCAATAAAATCTATCGTGCCGCCATCTATGTCAGATTATCCAAAGAAGATGGCGATCTTTCCAGTTCTGCAAAATTGGAAAGTAACAGCATTTCTAACCAGAAGGCTCTGATTCTGGATTTCCTGAAAGACAAAAAAGATATAGAAGTTGTTTCCGTCCGGGTTGACGATGGCTACACAGGCTCTAATTTTGAGCGCCCTGCATTCCAGGCTATGCTGGAAGATATCAGGCGTGGGATTGTTGATTGCGTAGTGGTGAAAGATTTATCTCGGTTTGGGCGGGAATACATTGATTCCGGGAAGTACATTGAACGTTTATTCCCGGCTCTTGGTGTGCGCTTTATTGCCATAAATGACAATTATGACAGCCTTCAGGGAAAGAATCAGGCCGATGAAATTATTATCCCATTCAAAAACTTAATCAACGATGCTTATTGCCGTGACATTTCCATTAAGATCAGAAGTAACCTTGAGATTAAGAGGAAAAAAGGCGAATGTGTGACACCTTTTGTGGCATTCGGGTATATGAAAGCAAAGGCAGACAAGCATAGGCTGGAGATTGATCCGGTTGCAGGCAGTGTAGTACAGGACATCTTTAAGATGAAACTGCAGGGAATGAGCCAGGATGCGATTGCCAACCGCCTGAATGAACTGGGTGTGCTTTCACCATTTGAATATAAGATCAGCAGCGGCAGTCATTATGAGACCGGGTTCCGACAGAAAGAGCAGGCTCTTTGGAGTTCTGTTACGGTACGCAGAATACTGGAAAATGAGGTTTACATTGGAAACCTTGTGCAGGGGAAACGTACGACACCGAACCATAAAGTGAAGCAGTCCTACGTAAAGCCGGAAGATGATTGGATCCGTATTGAAAAGAACCATGAGCCGCTGGTAAGTGAAAGGGATTTTGAGATCGTCCAGCGGCTTTTGGGGATGGATACCCGTACTTCTCCTGACCAGAAGCAGGTGTATCTGCTGTCCGGCATTGCTGTATGTGCGGATTGCGGGGCACCGATGACGAGAAAGGTCTCAACAGTGGGTGGAAAGAAATATGCCTATTATTTATGTTCCACAAATAAAGAAACGAAACGCTGCTCCAGTCACAGGATCCCGGAAAAAGATCTGGAAAACGTGGTATTGGTAATGCTGAAACAGCATATCCAGAACATCCTGCATTTGAAAAGGGTGTTGGAGTTTATCGGGACTGTACCATTTCAGGAAATCAATGTGAAAAAACTCCAGGACAGGCTGGAAAAGAAAAAAATGGAGACAGAACGCTGTAAGGAACTCCGCATGATGCTTTATTCCGATATGAAAGAGGGCATCGTATCAAAAGAAGATTATGTAGAACTTCATGCAGCATATGGAAAAAGGCTTAGGAATGCAGAAGAGAGTATCCGGGCAATCCAGAAAGAAATGGATAACATGCTGGAAAAAGCAGATGCTTCTAACACATGGCTGGATTATTTTGTGAAATATCAGGATATTGAAGTGCTGACCAGGACGGTAATTGTGGAATTGATTCGGGAAATCAGAGTCCATGACAAAAAGAATATTGAGATCGTCTTTGACTTTGATGACTGTTATCAGGCATTGCTGACACAGCTTCCGGCTATGGGAGTGGAGGTTGCAACAGATCCGGATAACAATCTGCAGGTCAAGATAAAGGAGGTTGTATAAAATGGCACGAAAAAGCAGGAAAAGCATTCCTGAAACGGTCAGCAGTGCAGCCGTTCAGGAAGAGATCAAAAGACCGTTCCGGGCAGGGTTATATGCAAGGATTTCTACGGAAACAGAGGAAACGATAGAGAGGGGGACGATAGAAACCCAGGTGGAACTGATGAAAAACTATGTGGCTGATACAGAGGATATTTCGGTTGCAGAAGTTTATAAGGATTCTGATTATTCCGGTACAAATTTTGATCGTCCTGGATTTACGCAGATGATGGAAGATATCAAGCATGGGAAAATCAACTGCGTGATTGTAAAGGATTTGTCCAGGCTTGGCAGGAATTATGTAGAAACAAGCAATTATATTGAGCGTGTATTCCCGTTCTTTCATGTACGGTTCCTGGCAGTGACGGATGATTTTGATTCTTTCCGTGAGGGAGTAGATCTGACTGTTCCCTTAAAGAATATTATCAATGAGTTCTATTCCAAAGACCTTGCAAAAAAGAGCAGCAGTGCAAAAAAAGCATTGTGGAGAGAAGGAAAATTTACCGGTGCCTGGGAACCCTATGGATATAGGAAATCAGAACAGGACAGACACCAGCTGGTAGTTGACGAGGAAGCTGCCGGACATTTACGGGCGATTTTTTCTATGTATATGGATGGATGCAGTTACAGTGATATTGCAAAAAAACTCAACGCTGATGGCGTCTTGTCCCCAACTTTGCAGAGGGAATATTATAGATCCGGGGAAAAGCCATCCCCAGAGTCCAAACCGTGGAATAATTATGAAGTAAAACGTGTGCTTCAGGATGTTCATTGTACCGGGGATTCCGTATATGGAAAATATCAGCAGAGCGTTTTCCAGGGAAATAAGCAGAGAAACAGACCGGAGAGTGAGTGGATCTATGCAGAGAATACCCACGAAGGGATTATAGATAAAGAGCTGTTCCGCCAGGTACAGGAAAAAATCCGGGAATTTACGGAAGAATATAAAAAGAGGCATCAGCTGAATAATGGAGCCATCCGGAGCCAGAATTTTTATACCGGCAAGATCAGGTGTGGAGGATGTGGCAACCGCATGATCCTGTCCAGGGAAAAGTCCGGGACATTTTATTATATCTGCGGTGCCAATGCAAACCATAAATCAGGAGGAAACCAGTGCAAGGGGCACAGGGTCAAAAAAGAATACGTGGATGAAGATGTCCTTCGTCTGATCCAGTCACATATGAAAAACGTATTGGATACAGAAAAAATGATCCGGGAAATGAACTCCGCTTCCAGAAACCAGACGCAATATTTGCTTTTGGACAAGGAAGTAGGGAAACTTCGGCGGGAACTGAGCCGGATCAGTAAGCGTAAATCTGATTTATATGAGGATTATTCGGAACGCCTGATTACAGAAGAAGAGTACATGCAGTTTTCCCGTATCTATTCCAATGAAATAGAAAACATCAAGAGCCGTCTGGATGCAGTATTGACGGCGCAGGTACGGTATTCCAAAGATTATCATATCGAAGAAGGATGGGGGAAAGTGATACATACTTATATGTCTAAGCGGAAGCTGACAAAAGAAATGGTGGATGCCTTTGTGGATTCCATTATTATCCATGGTAAGTATGATTATGAGATCAAACTGGTATATGATGACCAGTTCGCTGAATTGCAAAAGATAATGAAAGAGAAGGAGGCACAGTCAAGATGACAGAAAATAGGAAAACAGCTGTCTATATCCGTTTATCTATGGAAGATGGGAATGTGGATGGCAGAACCAAACTGGAAAGTGACAGTGTGACTTCTCAGAGGATCCTGTTGAAATCGTTTGTGATCGATCAGCTTGGCGTGGATGAGGCAGATATCCTGGAATATGTGGATGACGGTGTCAGCGGCACCCATTTCAAACGCAATGGTTTTCAACAGCTGCAGGAGGATATGAAAAGCGGACAGATAGGCTGTGTAGTTGTGAAAGATTTTTCCAGGTTTGGCAGGGACTATCTGGAAGTGGGATTTTATATTGAATATATTTTCCCGCTTCTTCAGATCCGGTTTATTTCCATTAATGACAGTTATGACAGTGCAGCCAGCTCTGGAATGACCGGCGGTATGAATGTGGCTTTGAAGAATCTGGTTTATAACATGTATAGCCTGGATTTGTCGAAAAAAATCTCATCCGCAATGCAGACCAGAATGAAAAACGGTACAAGGCTTCCGGTAAATGCCAGATATGGTTATAGAAAGGGCAAAGATGGAAGGTTGGAAATTGATCCGGATGCGGCTAAAGTGGTGAAGATGATCTTCCAGATGGCTGCAGAAGGTATGAGCTTTGCAGAGATCACAAGGGAACTGAACAAACAGGAAATTGCCACCTGTGATGAGCAGAAAATGTCAAGAGGAGAGCAGGTTCAGTTCCGACGGTTTGATACCATCATGAAAAAACGCTGGAATCCAACCACAGTATCTGCAATCATCCGGGATGAGATTTATATTGGAACCCGGATATGGGGTAAAACACGCTGCAGTATGCACACCGGTCATAAGGCGGTTCTTAATGACGAGTCTGACTGGATCAGGCTGGAAAACCACCATGATCCGATTGTTGACAGGGAACTGTTTGAAAAAGCGAACAGACTGCATCCGAAAAAATCCAGAGGTGTTGCAGAAACAAGAACCAATTATACGCTGGCAAGACGCAAGAAACAGCCAGCACTGATGCTGTGTGCACACTGTGGTCATTGTCTGGTAAGAGAAACGGAGCATCTACTGAAATGCTCGGATGGGCGTACCAGCGGTGATCATGTCTGTCGAAGTTTGGTGGTCAGACGTGAGCCAATGGAAAAGCATATCCTGGAGCTTGTTCATCAGTTTGCATCTTCCATGCTGGAAAACCGGAAGATTGTTGAATCAAAGAACCAGAGCAAAGGTATGGAGACGAATGTTGCAGAATTGTTGAAACAGAGCCGCCAGTTGTCTTCTGAAAAAATGAGACTTTATGATGGGTACAAAGATGGTTGTATTGATCGGGAACTGTACAAGCAGAAAGCAGAAAAGATAGGCAGACAGCTGGAAGAAATCAGACGAAAGATAGCAGAGTCTGAACGTGATGCAAAGATGCTTGAGCAGGACAATACTGCGAAGGAAATGAAACTGGAAGAATTTCTGAACATGGAGAAATTCGATACAGAGAAATTACGGGAAATCATCAAGGTTATCCGGGTGCATAGCCAGGAGGAAATCGAAATTGAATGGAATTTTGATGATGTATTTTTAGGGCAGAGATAAAATGTTCTGGACAAGAGCGATTTTGTGGAAGATAATAAAAGTGCTGGGGTACCTGATTGGAATGGTCAGGTACTTTCCGGCAAGAAAAAAGAAAT
>JBJEMI010000090.1:0-5448 GCA_051879615.1 Lachnospiraceae bacterium | reverse complement strand
CTCAGACTGTAGACAAAGTCCCGGCGAAAGCCGGGCTTTTCTATGTTTACGACCGTTTTTCTGATATAATTGAAATATCAGAAGGGCGGTGTTTTTTATGATGACAAAAAATGCAGACAAAAAAAGAGAACAGATGATGATGTTCTGTATGGATGACATGGTTCCTCAAAACCATATGCTTCGTTTGATTGATAAAGCTATCGATTGGACTTTTATATATGATCTTGTAGAAGAAAAATACTGTCCCGATAATGGAAGGCCCAGCATGGATCCTGTTATGTTAATCAAGATCCCTTTTATTCAATACCTTTATGGAATTAAAAGCATGAGACAGACTATCAAAGAGATTGAAGTAAATGTTGCTTACAGATGGTTTCTCGGATTAGACATGATGGATCAGGTACCACATTTTTCAACTTTTGGAAAAAACTATACACGCCGTTTTAAGGACACAGATCTTTTTGAGCAGATCTTTGCGAAAATATTAGAAGACTGCATGAAATTTAAACTGGTGGATACCGATCAGATCTTTGTGGATTCTACTCATGTGAAAGCATGTGCAAACAGCAAAAAAATGCGGAAAAGAGTTGCACATGAACAGGCCCTCTGGTATGAGGAGAAACTACAGAAGGAAATATCCAGGGATCGTGAAGCGCACGGTAAAAAGCCTTTAAAAGAAAAAGACAGAAATGATCCCCCATCCGGCGGCGGGAGCGATGATAATACAAAGGAAGAAGAAATTCCAGAAGGAGTAAAAACGCAGAAATGCAGTACCAGTGATCCGGAAAGCGGCTGGTTCCGTAAAGGCGAGCATAAACATGTTTTTGCCTATGCAGTGGAAACCGCTTGTGATAAACATGGCTGGATCCTGGGATACAGCATTCATCCGGGAAATGAACATGACAGCCGTACATTCAAAACACTTTATGACAAGATAAAGAACTATTCACCGGCTATGATCATAGCAGATGCCGGTTACCGTACACCAGCAATCGCCCATGAGTTGTTAGAAGATGGTATCGAGCCGCTGTTCCCATACAAAAGGCCAATGACAAAGGAAGGTTTTTTCCGAAAATATGAGTATGTATATGATGAGTATTATGACTGCTACATATGTCCGGAAAACCATATATTATCCTATCATACGACAAACAGGGAGGGTTATAGGGAATACGTAAGCTGCGGAGAAATATGTGCCAGTTGTCCAAATCTTCATAGATGTACGGAAAGCAAAGAACATATAAAAGTGGTCACCCGCCATGTGTGGGAAGAATATATGGAGAAAGCGGAGGACATCAGGCATACCCTTGGCAATAAACAGATATATGACTTAAGAAAAGAAACGATCGAGAGGATTTTCGGAACAGCCAAGGAGCAGCAAGGATTCCGTTATACACAATACACAGGGAAAGCCCGGATGGAAATGAAGGCAGGGCTTACTTTTGCATGTATGAACCTGAAAAAACTGGCCAGGATACTGGCCAAAAGGGAAGAAAAAACCTCAACTATCCATAATATTTGGCGCTTATTGAAAGAAAAGACATTTTTTAAAGAAAAGTGGTGCTGGAGATTATCTCCAGCACCAACTTTGTCTACAGTCTGAAAGCAGGAGGCGGGGCCGTTACGGCTCCGCCTCCTGCTTTATAGGGTAATGAAAAGAACGAAAAAGCCTTATTCATATCTCAGTGCATCGATCGGATTTAATCCGGCAGCTTTATTTGCCGGATAAAATCCGAAGAAAAGGCCGATGGCTGCAGAGAAAGCAAACGAAAGGGAAATTCCTGAAACAGATGGTCTCACCGAATATCCGAGCAAACTGGTAGCGATTGCTGCAATGCCGATACCCAGGATGATCCCGATCATACCTCCAATGATACAGATCACGATGGATTCTGTAATGAACTGAAGGCGTATGGAACTGTTGGTTGCTCCTAATGCTTTCCGGGTACCGATTTCTTTTGTCCGTTCTGTAATGGATACGAGCATAATATTCATAACACCGATACCGCCGACGAGTAATGAAATTCCGGCAATTACGGCAATTACGGCAATTGCCAGGGAAATTGTAGACAGCATCTCTGTCAGTGATGAGATCATGTTTTCCATGCTGGCGGCAGAAATTTCATAGCTTTCATTGTTTCTGTAATAGGTATTGTTAAAATAGTTTTCAATTGTATCGCTGAATGCGGAAGAATCTGTTCCGTCAGAGGAAACAACGGTAATCTGAGAATATCCCTGATCAGAATGAGTCAGATTTTTGGCTGCCCGGAGCGGAAGATAGATGGTTGTTGTCACATCCTGTACTGATTCCGTCGTAAACGAAGCATTTTCGTCGTATTCATAGACCCCCACAACAGTGAAGTTATAGTAGCGGTTATTGATAAATACATCTATCGCGCTTCCGATGGCTGAATCGCAGTTTCCGTCGAACAGCGTATCAATGACATGATCAGATACAAGAATGACTTCCCTGGCTTCCTCCTGATCACGTGCGGTGAGAGTACGGCCGCTGAGAAGTGAAAGATCTTCATTTTCCAGATATTCTGTATTGACACCGAGGATGGAAACGTTGGAAGAAAAATTTTCTGCTTCGGCAGTACCATTTCCGACAGGAATATTTAAGTAAATGCTTTCGATGGATTCCCCATATGCTGCTTCAAATTCCTGAAGCATGTTTTCAGAAATATAATCATCCTCCGACATGGAATTGCTGCGGCTGATGCCGGCAAATACCCGGCCGTCAGAAGTGATTTCATTCTCAGTGCTTTTTCTGGTTACACCGACCGTAATATTATTTGCTCCCATTTCTTCCATGGATGAAGTCACAGAACCGCTGATGGAATCACCGACAGTCATAATTGCGATGACAGAAGCGATACCGATGATAATTCCGAGCATTGTAAGCAGGGTTCTCATTTTATTGGTTCGGAGTCCGGTAAAAGCGAGAAGTATATTTTCATAAAAGAGCATCAGTATCCCATCCTTTCTCCGATGATTTCTCCGTCCTTTAATGTGATGATTCGTCCGGTTTCGTTCGCAAGCTCTTTGGAATGCGTGATCAGGACGATCGTTTTACCCTGATCGTGATTCAGCTGCTGAAAGATATCCATGATAGTTCGTCCGGTTTTGGAATCTAAAGCACCGGTCGGTTCATCGGCAAGAATGATCGCAGGATCGTTTACAAGTGCACGGGCAATTGCTACACGCTGTTTCTGACCTCCGGATAATTCATCCGGTTTGTGTTTCATGCGGTCTTTCATTCCGAGTATTTCCAGATAATATTCCGCACGCTCTTTTCGTTCTTTTTTCGAAACGCCGGCATAGAGCATGGGTAGTTCTACATTCTTCAGTGCCGAAGTTCGGCTGACAAGGTTGTAGGTTTGAAAAACGAAACCGATTTTCCGATTGCGGATATGGGATAATTCCTTATCATTTGCATCGGGAACGGAAATACCGTCGAGAATATAGGAACCTTCCGTGGGGCGGTCCAGCACACCGATGATATTCATCATCGTCGTTTTTCCGGAGCCGGATTCTCCGACGATGGAAATAAATTCTCCTTTTTTTACTTCCAGATTGATTCCGTGAAGGATTTCCAGTTCATGAGGAGTGTTGGTGTAAAATCGTTTTACAATATTTTTTAATTGAATAATCGTTTCTTGTTCCATTGGGCACCTCCTTAAAAACCTCCGGGTCCGCCGCCGGAAGGTCTGTCACTGCCGCCGCTGCGGGAAGGTTTGTCTCTGCCATCGGATGGAATACCACCGCCCATGATACCGAATTGGAATCCTGATTCTTTATTCGGATCGGAGCTTCTCTGAATCATTGGAGTCGATAGATAAACAGTCATACCTTCGGAAATTTCATCACTGAAGATTTCTGTATAATAATCTGTTTCCAGTCCTGTTTCTACAGAAACTGTTTTCTTTTCTCCGTTATCGTCAACAGTGATCGTACTTCCGTGAGGAGTGGTTGTCACTGCGTCGTAAGGTACGGTCAGCGTATCTTTGCTTTCCTCTAATGCAATGCTGATTTTTCCGGTCATACCGGCACGAAGATTTTCATTCGGATCAGTAATACTTACTTCAATGCGGTAAGAACCGCTGCTGCTGACGGCACCCATGGTGCCGGTGCTGCCGGATTCGGGAGCTATGGCAACGTATGTAACAGTTCCGAGCATTTCCTCATCTCCGGTCGCATCTGTTTTTATATAGGCAGACATACCTTTCTCAATACTGATGATATCGTATTCATCGACGGAAGCGGATACAATGAAATGATCATTATCCTGTATCGTATAGATGTTGCCGCCTTCAAAATTATTACCTTTTGTGACATTTAATGATGTGATCACACCGCTGATGGCAGCTCTGATCACACAGTCTTCGATTTTTTCTTTATATTCAGAAATGGTCTTTTCTTCCTGGGTCTCAGAGATCAGTTTTTCCTCGAGGACGGCTTTATTATAGTCATATTCGGCTTTTGCTATTGTTTCTTCATAAGTATCCTGATAATGTTCGCGTTCTTCCTGCGCGGATTCATAAGCACTTTTCCACTGAGCAGAGGTCTGTCTGGCTGTTTCATAATTCGAAGAAGCTTCATTGAATGCAGTCAGGGCAGATTTTAGTGATGCATCGATTTCAGAGTTTTTCTCATCTTTCAACAGATTGTTTAATGCATCGGGATCAAAAGAGATATTCAGCTTCTGACATACTGCCTGACATTCTGCAAGTGCCGTCTCATAGGCGGCTTTTGCAGCTTCTTCTGCCGTCATAGCAGTATTGTATTCCTGTCTATAATAATCTCTGGCGTCTCTGAGATTCTGCAGAGTTTCATTGGCATCAGCGATTGTTTCGTCATAAATGGTCTGGTAGTCGTCCTCTAAGGCATTGATCTGCTGATTGACAGAGTAGTTATTCTGTGCTTTTGCCAGCTCCTCTTTAAAATCACCGGCATCAAATTCGCAGATTACAGTTCCTTCCTCTACGTAATCCCCTTCTTTGACATAGACAGCGGATACCTCCAGATTGCTTAATGCTGTGTTTACGGTTTTTGTTTCGGCACTTTCGACGGTACCGGTTGCACTGATGGAATTCGTCAATGTCTGACGTTGGATTTTTGCGGTTACTGCAGCAGCGGACAGCTGCATGTCAGGTATTTTGTGCAGATTTGCCTTGAAAAAGAAAAAAGAAACGCCTGAAATCAAGACGATCAGGATCGCCACGATGATCAGCGGTTTCTTTTTTTTAGAAAAAAATGTTTTAGCGGGTAATTTGAACTTCAATGATACTCCCTCCTTGAAATGATGGTATTTTTTTCAAAGATATCGGGAAATCATGTTTTTTTTGTGATTAAGTGTGAATCTGTAGCCTGAATTTTGGGCGCACTATCCCCTTGTTAGAGCCCGCAGGAATCGACCACTCAGAGTCCAGCAGAAACAACCAATCC
>JBJEMI010000089.1:0-31763 GCA_051879615.1 Lachnospiraceae bacterium | reverse complement strand
AATTTACAAAAAAATGGATTTAGCTATTGACAGAATTTGTTTCCTCTATTACTATTAACAAGTACGTTTTAATCGACAACCGTGTCTCGTCGTGAAACTATAAACAATTATTAATCACATATTACATTGCTTGGAGGAAATCACAATGGCAAATATCAAATCTGCAAAGAAAAGAGTATTAGTAGCTGAAAGAAATGCTATGAGAAATAAGTCCATCAAATCTGAAGTTAAGACAGCAATCAAAAAGGTTGATGCAGCTGTTGCAGCAAAAGATGCAGAAGCAGCAAAAGCAGCATTCGTTGCAGCTGTATCCGTAATGGACAAGGCAACATCTAAAGGTGTATACCACAAAAAGACAACTTCCAGAAAAGTTTCTCGTTTACAGAAAGCGATCAACGGAATTGCTTAATTAAGAACACACAAAATAAGACGTATCTGATCCCGTCAGTCAGATACGTCTTATTTTTATCTTCCTGAATATTTCATGATCAGCAGTTCGACTGACAAACGATCATTCATAAGGCCTGTCTTCACCGCCTCTTCACTTTCCACACATTCTTCGACCGCCGTCCTCAGCTGTTCTCCCGTAAAGAGCTTCGCCTGTGCCTGGTAACGCTTCATGGCAAACGGCAGAATACCGACCTGTCCAGCAATTTCTGACGGAGCCATACCCTCCGCACTCAGAAGCTTTACCTGATACAGCTGGCGGAACTGTCTGGCGATCAGAAACAGGATTCTCATCGGCGGTTCTTTGAGTGCCAGTAAATCTTCATAAAGCTCCAATGCTTTTTTCCTGTCTGCCTCCGCGATCGCATTGACCATCTCAAAGATCTTGTTTGTCGTCTGAGCGACGCAGACTGTTTCCACATCTTCGTCGGTAATCACGTCTCTGCCTGCAGTATAGGAAATCAGCTTTTCAATCTCATTTTTGATCATCTGCATATCCGTCCCGGTCATTGTCAGAAATGTCTGCATCGTGCTCCGGGTAATATTTTTCCCTTCATTCTTCAGCATTCCGAGAATCCACTTCACAAGCACATCCTGCTTCTGTACACCGAATTCCACGACGCGTCCGTGCTTTTTTATCTCTTTATAGAGCTTATTTCTCTTATCGATCTCTGATTCCACAAAGATCAGCACGGCCGTTTCCGGAATTTCCGCAATGTAATCGGCCAGTTCCGGACAGGAATTCTTTAACAGACCGCTGTTTTCCAGCATGAGTACACGATAATCGGCAAAAAAAGGCATGGTCTGCGCCATATCAATCACTGCTTTCGGGTTCACATCTTTTCCTTCATAGTAGGAATAGTTCATTGTATCTGCGTCTGCGCAGAGTGCATCACGCAGTTTCTTCTTATATTGATTCCGCAGATACACTTCTTCACCGCAAAGCAGATAAACTCTCTGAAACTCTCTCTGTCTGATATCCTGAATTAACTGCTCCATGCCTCTTCCTTCCAATCATCTCCTACATCATCTGCAGGAATGCCTTGTAGCCTTTGACTGCTTCATAAATATCCGCTTTACTGCTGACTTCATATGGTGCATGCATGCTGAGTACTGCCACACCGCTGTCAATAACTTCCATACCATAGTTGGCAAGAATATATGCGATCGTTCCGCCGCCGCCTGCATCTACTTTTCCAAGCTCCGCGAACTGATAGGATACATTTGCATCATCAAAGATTCGGCGGAGTTTTCCGATATATTCCGCATTCGCATCATTGGAGCCACCCTTACCGCGACTTCCTGTAAATTTATTGAAAGAAAGTCCTGCTGACAAGAATGCTGCGCTTCTCTTCTCAAACGCATCTGCATACAGCGGATCATAGGCCGCGCTGACATCTGAAGAAAGCATATGGGAATTAGCCAGTGCACGACGTACCTTCAGGTCAGATTCCCCTTCATTTAATGCAATCAGTTCAGCTACGGTATTTTCAAAAAATCTGGACTGCATACCTGTTGCACCCACACTTCCGATCTCTTCCTTATCAACCAGCAGACAGCATGCGGTTTTCTGCAGATTTTCAGCCTCAATCATTGCAAACAGTGAAGTAAATGCACAGATTCTGTCATCCTGTCCATAGCCAAGTACCATACTTCTGTCCAGTCCACAGTCTCTGGCCTTGCCTGCCGGAACGATTTCAAGTTCTGCCGAATAGAAATCTTCTTCCTCAATACCATAAGCATTCTTTAAAAGCTTTAATACATTGGCTTTTACAGCTTCCTTCTCTTCCTGCTCTGCGTCCGCATCCTGTTTGACCGGGCAGCTTCCGACCAAGATATCCAGTCCTTCTCCTTCAACCAGTGCACCGGCCTTTTTTTCCATCTGTTTTGCAGCCAGATGCGGCAGAAGATCCGTAATGACCAGTACCGGATCTGATTCCTTCTCTCCGATCACGATATCAACCACTGTTCCGTCTTTCTTCGCAACCACACCATGAAGTGCGAGAGGTCCCGTCAGCCACTGGTATTTTTTAATGCCGCCATAGTAATGTGTATCCAGATAAGCGAAGCTTTCCGTTTCATACAGCGGATTCTGTTTAATGTCGATGCGCGGAGAATCGATATGCGCTCCCAGGATATTCATTCCGCCGGAAATCGGTTCCTGTCCCATATGAAATAATGCCACTGCTTTTCCCATACAAACCGCATACACTTTATCACCCGGCACAAGTGCTTTTCCTTCATTCAGCACTTCATTGAGATCTCTGTAGCCGGCTTTTTCAGCCATCTCTGTGATCAGATGCACACATTCTCTTTCTGTTTTTCCCTTATCGAGACATTCTTTATATTTGTCACTGATATTCTGGAGTTCCTTTAATTCCTGTTCTCCATAATTTTTCCAAATGTTGACTCTTTCCATAAACCTCAATTCTCCTTTATTGAAATTAATCTCAGAAGTTCATTATACATGATTTGCAGATAAAGTTCAATTTAGAATCGGCACGATTTTCTTCCCGAATCCACGCAGCAGCTGATTCCGTCGGTGTGAAGCAGAATCGCACCTTCTTCATCAGTAGCCTTTATGATACTCTCTATGTTTTTCAGTCTCAGAAGCAGTTTCTCACCCGGATGCCCGTAGCTGTTTTTCTCACTGACAGAGATCAGACTCAGCTCCGGAGAAATCGTTCTGAGAAACGCTTCACTTCCGGCATTGTCCGATCCGTGATGGGATACCTTCCAGACATCTGTATCCTCCGGACAATTTCTCTGCAGAAGAGAACTTTCGCCGGCGGCCCCAAGATCTCCCGTCAGAAGCATGCTGAATTTGCGGTAAGTAATCTGAAGCACCACAGAGGCATTATTTTTATCCGTCTCTCTGCTGTCCCGAACCGGCCAGAGACATTCCATCAGGACCTCTGATTCTTCCAGCCGGTCTCCGGCACCGATCGTTCGCGCGGAAATATCCTGTGCTTTACAGAGAGCAAGCAGTTCCCGATATTTATCATCCGGATTTCCGATCGCCGGAAAAAGTACCTGTCCGACAGATATCCCGTCCGCATCATGAACCTTTTCGATCAGCTCCTTTGCCCCGTTTGTATGATCCGAATCCAGGTGGGTAAATACGATATAATCCAGCCTGGAAACCCCTTCATATTTCAGATAGGGCAGTATTTTATACACACCCACATTCTTTTGGCTTGTACTGCCTCCGTCGATCAGAAAAGTTGTTCCCGAAGGCATTCTCAGAAACAGCGCATCCCCCTGTCCGACATCCAGCATTGTAAAGAACAGTCCGGTCCGTATCCGTAAACTTATGATCAGAACCGCTGCCGGAAGAACTGCCGTAATGATCCTCCTCCTGCCGTACCATCCGATCAGAAGAAATAAAATGAGCAGTACATAGTAACAGAGCAGCTGCCACGGCTGTTCCTGTCCAAGAATCACACGACTGCCGGGCAGCCTTAAGGCCTGCGTACCGAGAAACTCATAACAAAGCAGAACACTTCGGCAGGGCAGTTCCAGAATTGCAGCTGCCTTTGGATGCAAAAAAGTTCCTGCCAGACCTGCTCCCCCGGAAATCATCACGATCGGCATCAGAGGAATTACGATCAAATTTAAAAGTATGGAATAGAGTGGATATTCATAATAGAAATGAACCGTGATGGGCCAGGTTACTAGATTTAATGAAATACTGAACAGAATGGATTGGATCAATGGATTCTTTGGCGTAAACAGCTTTTTCATCACCGGATAAACAATGCAGATTCCAGCGAGTGCTCCGAAGGAGAATAAAAAGGCTGCGTTCCGCGCCTGCAGCGGATTCTGCAGCAGAATCAGAATTGCCGCAAGTGCCATGGCACTTGCCATATCATAGGTTCTTCCCAGTATATCTGCAAGGATCATCACCAGAAACATGCAGATTGCCCGGACCGCCGAAACTCCGAATCCGGTCATCGCGCCATAGAGAATCAGAAACAGACTGCATGGAATTCCCGCCTCCAGGAATGCGGCACCGATCTTTCTCAGGGATCTGTACACTGCCATTCCGATCATGGAAATATGCAGCCCGGAAATCGCAAGAAGATGAGAAATTCCGTTCTGCTGATAAAGCAGCTGTTCCTCTTTGTCAAGCAGGCTTTTATCCCCCAGAAAAACCGCGCTTAAAATACCCGCATCTCTTTCCGGAAAACAGGTCTGCAGACGCCGCTTGAACTGCAGCTTTATACTGGTCAGCCATTCCATCAGGTGATTTTTCCCGACTGCTTCCGTCGCCCCGCATTCCGTCTGAAAGGTATAGACAATATTCCGGCACTGATAATAAAAATTACTGTCAAATTCTCCCGGATTTGTCGCCTGATTCAATTGATAAATTTTTCCGTACAGGGTGATCTTACTTCCGACAGGATAAGCATATTCGCTCTCCTCGTAGACTAATACATTTGATACAGATTCTGTTTCATTGACGAAACAGTTTTTCAGATAATAGATTTGCTTTTCTCCTTTTTCCTCACGCCTCTTCACCGTGCCGCTCAGAGAAACCGGTGTTCCCGAAGGTATGGCCGGCTTCTCCAGCCATACCTCCTCCGGGATCTGCAAAAGAATGAGAAAAAGCAGAAACGCCAGAATACAAAGCGGTCTTTTACTCATCTTTCTTTTCCTTTTCAAGAATCTCCACATTTTTCTGGAATGTAGATTCCAGACTGATACTGTCCTTATAATTCAGATTTGTTTCTCCGTTGACAAGGATCTGCACACTGTTGATTCCCGTCAGATCTGTCAGAGAATTGACGATCGAATAAATGGTCACATCAGCCAGCACATCATATCCCTGTGCCGTAAACCCGGAATCCAGATTCACATAGCAGACACCATCCTTTGTCGTCACACTGACGATCTTTGTGTCCTTCGGAATCGTCGGGTAATATTCCTTTTCCGTCGGTCCCGCAATCAGCTGTTCCACAATGATCTTTTCCAGTGATACATTGGCATTATATTCCAGAACACAGGAGGTTGCCTTGAGCGCATCTCCGGACTTATTTGCATAATACAGATTCAGTTTGGTAATCTTTGTCGCATTTTCCTCACTTCCCATATTGTCGAGGAATGTGTGAGGATTCATCAGTCCGATCGCATTTCCCCTGGAATCTGTCAGCGGCTGTCCTGCAACCAGAAAACCGATATAGCTGACCTCATCCAGCTGACACATCGTATTGACAATCGCTGCCCGCACGATGACCTCTGTAGCCTTATCCAACCCAAGATACTCTGCACTGAAGTCCAGATAGAGCTGTTTGCGGTCCAGTGTATACTTCATCAGGCTGACTCCGGTCGGCAGGACCTTTTTCATATCCACAGAATCCGGTACTGTCGAAAGCATCTCCATGAGCTCATTAATTTTTTCATCCGTTGTTTCACCCTGAATCTCATAGGGTACTGCCTTGATCGTCGTCTCGTCCTTATTCAGATAGTAAACGGATGTATCCGCATTGACCGCAGGATCTTTTCTGCATCCGACGGACACGAAGAGCACCGCAAGAAGCAGCAGACACCATTTCATCTTATTCATCTCTCTGCTCCTTTCTAGACAATGTAGTTCAAAGGAATCCGAACCGTGATCGTCGTTCCTTCATCTACAATACTGGAAACCTCAATGATTCCCTTATGCATCAATACAACATTTTTGGCAATGGCAAGGCCGAGGCCTGTTCCGCCGATCTCCCTTGAATGGGATTTATCCACACGATAGAAACGTTCAAAAATATGTTCCTGTGCCTCTTCCGGAATTCCGCATCCGGAATCGATCACCTTTACATAAAAATATTTATGATCGGCATCCAGGGATACATGGACCCAGCCGTTTTCTTTATTATATTTAATCGCATTTTCCA
The DNA here is from genome assembly GCA_051879615.1 of Lachnospiraceae bacterium. Lineage (GTDB taxonomy): Bacteria > Bacillota > Clostridia > Lachnospirales > Lachnospiraceae > HGM12587. The sequence continues at coordinate 25,428 of JBJEMI010000089.1, read as the reverse complement.
CAAAGTTTGTCAGCGCAAGTGTCAGCTTCACTTCGTCAACATCCGCATTGATCTCACGGAAGCTTTCAAATACGATCTCAATATTATGCTGGGATGCGATCGGACGCAGACGTTTCAGGATCAGTTCCAGCAGGTCATTGATATTCTTTGACTGAATATTCATCTCTGCAGAGGTTTTATCCAGTTTTACCATTGTCAGAAGATCCGTGATTATCTCATTCTCTCTGTCAATCTCTGCCGCAATATCTTCCATAAATTCACGGTAGAATTCCACCGGTGCATCCGGCTGCTGAACCAGAGAGTCTGCCAGAACCTTCATGGAAGTAAGCGGAGTCTTCAGTTCATGTGACACATTCGATACAAATTCCTGTCTGGATTCATCCAGAAGTTTGATCTTACCCAGCAGCTGATTAAATGCCTCGGAGATCTGTTCTGTCTCCGTATAGGAATATACCTTCAGTTCATCTTCAATATGTTCTGCCGTGATCGCACTGATCGTCTTCGTCATCTTCTTAAACGGAAGCACGAACAGCACTGACAGGATTGCTGCCAGAAGCAGCAAAATGCTTGCGGTAATCAGGATCAGCAGATTTACTGAATTTTGCAGTACCTCTCTGTTATCCGTAATGCTGTCCAGGGAAGCACTGACTAAAATCACGCCCAATGTCTCTGACTGATCAGTGCCATCCATCGTTCTTTGAATCGGGACCGCCACTTCAATAAACCGTCCGCTGACCACATGGACACTTGTTCCGGTCTTAAAGCACCGGATTACCTCCTCAGCGATCATTGTCCGCGAAACCTCAAATCCGTAGGTATCCGTGATCACACGCAGATCCTGGTCAATGATCATGATTCGCCCGTCATACAGTGAGGAGACCATCGAAAGCTCCCCCGAAATCGCATCCGAAGAATTTCCCATCAGATAGTCGCTGGCAATGATCTGATTGGAAATAATTTTACACTGATTCTGAACATCGGTGGTCCTTCCGGAAATCGCCCTTTCATAGTAGGCATTCAGAGTCGCCTCCGACACGACCATCGCAGGGATGATCCCCAGTAAAAACAGAGTTACAAAAAGCCTGAAATTCAGGCTTTTAAAAACTTTGAAGTAGGATTTCATTTTTTTCTTAAAATTAACCTTTGAAATAATATCCAACCCCCCATTTCGTATGAACATATTTCGGCTCACTTGGATTTGTCTCAATCTTTTCTCTCAGTCGTCTGATATGTACATCCACTGTACGTACATCTCCCGGATACTGACTGCCCCATACAAGTTCGAGCAGCTTTTCTCTGCTGTACACCTTATTCGGATTGCGTACCAGAAGCTCAAGCACATCAAACTCTTTGGATGTCAGATTTGTCTCTCTGTCTCCGATATATAAGCGTTTACTGTCCGTATCCAGGGACAGATCAGAAGCCTGTAATCTGCCTTTTTCCGTTTTTTTCGGTTCGGTTTTTGCTGTTCTTCTGATAATTGCCTTAATACGTGCTTTTACTTCCAGAATATTAAACGGCTTTGTAATATAGTCATCCGCACCATACTCCAGACCAAGAATCTTATCCATATCATCGCCTTTTGCTGTAAGCATTACGATCGGCACATTCGAAAAATCACGCACCTGCTGACACACCTGAAATCCGTCCAGCTTCGGAAGCATGATATCCAGAAGTACAATATCATACGTATTGTTCTTAATCTTTTCCAACGCTTCCTCACCATCATAAGCACAATCCACGATCATACCATCCTGTTCCAGACTAAAACGCACACCTTTTACAATCAATTTTTCGTCATCTACGACTAAGACTCTCTTTTCCATGCTTTCCTCATTTCACACAAATTAGTTTACTGATCTTATTGAATATCCCTTCTTTGATTCCCCGGACATTCATAACTTCTTCAATTGTTTGAAACTTTCCCGAAGTCTCTCTGTAGCTGATGATCGCTTCCGCCCGGACTTCGCCGATCCATGGCAGTGTCATCAGTTCTTCTCTGGAAGCAGTGTTTATATCCACCAGCCTCCTTTCGGATTCCTGTTCGTCAGATGCAGTGCTGTTTCCGTACTCTTCAGATTTCAGCAAGTTCTCCGGTTCTTCAGGCTCTTCCGGTTCTGAAAACAGCGTCTCCTTTACAGAATCCTCTGCAGTAAATTTCATCTTTTCCTGCCCGCATGCACTGCACAGGAAAAGACAAACAAGCAGGAAAAAAATTCTCCCTGCTTTTTGTAATATCCGATTGTCCGGCATAATTCTTTGTCCTTTCTGTTTATTTCGGACAAAATCCCCTCTATGCCTTTCTCTCTATTCTAACGAATATTTCAGGTTCTGACAAGTGAATTTACTCACTTAGCTGCATATTTACCTGTGATACAACCTGAACGACTTCTTCGGAAATATCCGCGCCATTCCAGATATTTGCAAACGCGATTTCCATCAGAATCCAGTAATTACTCATCTCAATGATCTTCGGAATTTCCACGGAACCTTCATACTGTCCCATGATCCGTTCCCAGTCCTCATTGCCGGCATTGACACTGCGGCATACGGAAACCTTACCCGTCTGCTTATAGAGTCCGTCCGCTCTTTCATAGGACAGATAATGCGCAAAATCATTGGCAATTCCGGAATTCTTGCTGTAATTGTTAACAACGATGGAGTTTGTTACGGAAAGTCCTCTTGTCAGCAGTTCACTGCTCAGATTCGGAACATCTCCGATTCCGTAAAAACGCTCTCCCTCCCCCACTGCCTCTTCCAGACGCTCGATCGCATCTGTCTTGGCAATGGTAAATACGATCTTCCCATCGATAAACTGCTGAAGTACATCTTCCGAATGAACAGTCTTGGCATCAATCGCAAAGAATGAATTTAAAGACTGATAATATTCCAGACATTCCAGAACCTTCCCCTCGGAAAGATCCAGCTGTGCCTTGTCATCTCCATAAGGTCCGCCCAGGTTTACATACTCACCGATAAAGAAATAATTATAGAAAATATCAGATACATCCCATTTAAAAATACTTTCGACCCGGCTTGTTTCTTCATTGCTTTCAAAGGTATCCGCATACTCCAGAATCTCATCGATATTTCTCGGCCAGTCCGAAGCGTAATTTTTATTATAGAGTAAAAAACAGCTCTCATAGTAGAATGGATATCCGGTCAGTTTACCGTCACAGGTAGCTGCCCGGAAAGCCTTGTCCGGAATATTGGCCCGTTCTTCTTCCGTATAAGCCACCTGTTCATCCACCAGCCCCGCATACAGCGCCTTCTGGAGCAGATCGCTTCCCGCCACAAACAGATCCGGTCCGGCTTCCTCGATAAAGGTCGCTTCACTGATCTTTTCAATATAGTCAACCGCGGAAATCAGCTGCACATTCACCGCAACTCCTGTTTTCTTCTCGTAGTCCTCCGCTGCCAAAATCATAAAATCATTTAATTTCGCATCGGTATACCAGATGGTCAGTTCCGCTTTTTCTGAAGAACTGTCAATCTGTTCCTTTTTGGTATCCCTGTGTGAAAATCCATAGGTGATCATCTGGGACAGCACAAGAAGCACGAGCAGTGCTGCAATTATTCTCTGAATATACGGTCTCATTCTACTACCTTTCTATGTGAAAACTAAAAACACTTTTTCAGTTTTTCAATCATTTCGTCAACATGTTTTTTTTCAATGACGAGCGGAGGCAGCATCCGAAGCACATTACCTCCCGCGGAGATTATGATCAGACCGTTTTCCAGCGCTTTATTGATGATCTCACCTGCCGGACGGCCCTGCACCACAAGTCCCTGCATCAGGCCTTTTCCGCGTCTTGCTTCCAGACAGTCATATTCTTTCACAAGCTGATCCAGTCGTCCCTCTAAGTATACACTAATTTCCCTGACATGTTCAACTATTTGTTCCTTTTCAAAAATGTCAAACACTTTACTGACAGCCGCACAGGCAAACGGATTTCCTCCGTAAGTCGTACCGTGGTCTCCCGGTTCCAGGGTTCCCCCGGCTGCCTTTTCATTTAATACAAATGCGCCGACCGGAACACCGCATCCGAGTGCTTTTGCACATGTCATAATATCCGGCATCACGCCGTATTCCTGCCATGCAAAAAGATAACCGCTCCTGCCCATACCGCACTGGATCTCATCCAGGATCAGAAGAAGGTCATGTTCATCGCAAAGTTTTCGTACGCCTCTGATAAATTCTTCTTCCGCAGGATAGATTCCGCCTTCTCCCTGAATCGTCTCCATGATGATGGCACATGTTTTTTCATTGATCAGTGCCTTTACACTTTCCAGATCATTAAACTCCGCAAATCTGACACCGCCGATCAGAGGTTTGAACGGTTCCTGATATTTTTCATTCCCTGTCACCGCCAGAGCTCCCATACTTCTTCCATGAAAGGAGTGGTTCATGGCGATGATCTCATGATCATGCTTCCCGTCTTTTCGCCATGCATATTTTCTGACAGCCTTGATCGCACCTTCGATCGCTTCTGTACCGCTGTTTGTAAAAAAAACCTTATTCATACCGGATGCTTTGACGATTTTTTCGGCAGCCTCCGCCATCGGTTCGGAATAATAGAGATTGGAAATATGTGTCAGTTTATCAATCTGTTCCTTCAATGCACCGGTATATTCCGGATTTCCGTAACCCAGAGACTGAACACCGATTCCCGATGCAAAGTCCAGATATTTTTTTCCCGTATTGTCATACAGATAAACTCCTTCACCTTTTTCCAGTACGATCGGAAAACGATGATATGTTTTTAAAACGGCTTCTTCTGCCTTTTCGATTACCTGATTACTCATGATAAAATTTCTGCTCCTCATCACCTAAAATTGCTGTACCGATCCCCTTATGTGTAAATATTTCCAGCAGCAGAAAATGCGGGATCCTTCCATCCAGAATATGAACTCTGGAAACGCCTTTTTCAATTGCCTCGATACAGTTTGTCAGCTTCGGAAGCATTCCGCCTCCGATCGTTCCTCCTTCGATCAGCTTCTTCGCTTCTGATACCGTGATTTCCGAAATCAGAGAGGATGGATCGTCTTTATCTCTGTACAGACCCTCAATATCTGTCAAAAAAGCCAGTTTTTCAGCTCCTACCGCACTTGCGATGGCACATGCCGCATCATCCGCATTGATATTGTAGGTCCGATATTCATCATCCATACCGATCGGACATACGATCGGCAAAAAATCTTTTTCCAGAAGTTCCAGAATGATTTTCTGGTTCACTTCGGTGATCTCCCCCACATATCCGATATCCTCACCGTTGGAATAGCGTTTTTTCACCTTCAGAAGACCTCCGTCTTTTCCGCTGATACCAACCGCCTTCACACCCAGAGACTGTACATGACTGACAAGCTCTTTGTTGACTTTATTTAATACCATTTCGGCAATTTCCATGGTTTCCCCGTCTGTCACGCGGAGTCCGTTGACAAATCTCGGTTCCATCCCCAGCTTTCCGACCCAGCGGCTGATTTCCTTTCCGCCTCCGTGAACAATGATCGGTTTGAATCCTACCAGCTTCAAAAGTGTCACATCCTCGATCACTTTCTTCTTTAATTCTTCATTTGCCATGGCACTTCCGCCGTATTTGACCACAATGATCTTTCTGTTAAATCTCTGGATATACGGCAGTGCCTCGATTAAGACGTTTGCCTTTTCCAGATACTTATTCATCGACTTTTCCATAATCATTCTCCTCTTCTTGTTCAGGAACGGTAATCCGCATTGATCTTCACATAATCATAGGTCAGATCACAGCCCCATGCTGTCGCTGATGCCTCACCCTGCTTCATATCTGCGATTGCAGTCACCTCCGGCTCTGACAGGATCTTCGTTGCTGTTTCTTCCGAATAACCCGTAGATACGCCGTTTTCAATGATTTTCAATCTGCCTGCCGCACTTTCAAAATACAGATCCACCTTTTCAGGATCGAAATCCACACCGGAATATCCAAGTGCACAGAGGATTCTTCCCCAATTCGCATCATGACCGTAGATCGCCGCCTTTGTGAGTGAAGAAGTGACAACCGATTTGCTTAAGATCACTGCCTCCTCCTTTGTCCTGGCACCGGTAACCTTCACTTCAAAAAGTGCCGTTGCACCTTCGCCGTCCCCGGCAATCTTTTTGGCCAGATATGTATTTACCATATTCAAAGCTTTGCAGAATTCTGCATAGTCTTCATTTTCTTCTGTGATTTCCGTATTTCCCGCCAGACCGTTTGCCAGCAGCAGAACGGTATCATTGGTGGAGGTATCTCCGTCTACGGAAACCATGTTATAAGTATCTTTGACATCTTCCTGCAATGCCTTAAAGAGCAGTTCTTTTGAGATATTCACATCGGTGGTAACAAATCCGAGCATTGTGCACATGTTCGGATGAATCATCCCGGAGCCTTTACACATACCGCCGATAACTGCTCTTTTGCCGCCAACCGTAAATTCTACTGCAATTTCTTTATTGACGGTATCCGTTGTCATAATCGCTTTGGAGGCCAGTGTTCCGAATTCCGTATCGGAACCCTTTGCGGCTGCTAAAAGCTCTACCCCGGCAGTGATTCTGTCCATCGGAAGCTGCATTCCGATCACACCGGTGGAAGCTACAAGCACTGCACTTTCCGGAATACTCAGCGCTTTGGAGGCTGCCCTGGCAGTTTCGAGACAATATCCGTAACCTTCTTCTCCCGTACATGCATTGGCGATTCCCGCATTGATAATTACTGCCTGTGCGTACTCGGATTCATGCACAACCTTGTAATCCCATTTTACCGGTGCTGCCTTTACAACGTTTGTCGTAAAGGTTCCGGCAGCTTTACACGGAACCTCACTGTAGATCATCGCCATATCCATTCTGTTTTTATATTTGATACCGGCTTCTGTACCGGCTGCTTCAAATCCTCTGGCTGCGGTTACTCCGCCCGGAATCTGTTTCATAATCCTCTTCCTCCCTGTACTACTCGATAAAAGCAGTGATATTTTCTTCATTTAAAGTAAAATCATAATAATTTAAATCTTCTCGCTTCGTCCAGCCGATTTTCTTCCAGAATGCATTTCCGATATCATTTTTCGTAAATGCGATCAGACTCACCTTGTTGATCTGAAGCGCTTTCAGTGCTTCCATGCAATGAATAACCATGGCCTTGCCAATCCCGTGCATCCGGTATTCTTTATGTACGCACACGTGATAAAGGCATCCTCTTCTTCCGTCTGCTCCGCAGAGAATTGCGCCAACCACATGGCCGTCTGCTTCTGCAACGACGCTTAAACCCGGATTCCATTCCAGAAATCTTTCGACTCCTTCCCGGGAATCATCCACACTTCGGATTCCAAATCCCTGAATCGTTTTCCAGAGAGCGTAGACCTGATCGTAGTCTTCCGGTTTCATTTCTCTAATCTTCATCAAAAATCTCCTTATGGGAACATCGGCACAAGATTCAGGCCCTCGCTTTCAGGAAGTCCAAACATCAGATTCATATTCTGAACTGCCTGTCCTGCCGCACCTTTTACAAGGTTATCCATCGCTCCCATCATAATGATACGCTTCGTGCGCGGATCGATCTTGAAGTTCACATCCACATAATTGCTTCCTTCTACCCATTTTGTCTGCGGGCATACATCCCTGTCCAGTACTCTTACAAATTTCTCATCTGCATAATATTGATCATATACGGCTCTTACTTCTTCACAGGTCACATCCTTTTTCAAAGATGCATAGGCTGTGATCAGAATACCCCTGTTCATCGGAACAAGGTGCGGTGTAAAGTTTAACAGCACCTTCTCGCCGGATGCATAAGATAACTGTTCTTCAATCTCCGGTGTATGTCTGTGCCCGGCAACGCCGTATGCTTTCATGTTTTCATTAACTTCACAGAACAGATTATCAATCCTGGCTCCTCTTCCGGCTCCGCTTGTCCCTGATTTGGCATCAATAATGATCGTATTCGGGTCGATCAGTCCTTCTTTTGCCAGCGGATAGATCGAAAGCGTGGAACAGGTCGGATAACAGCCCGGATTCGCAACCAGTCTTGCTTTTTTTACATCCTCTCTGTTGATCTCGCAGAGTCCGTAAACCGCTTCCCGGATAAACTGCGGGGATTGATGTTCGATACCATACCATTTTTCATAAACAGCCACATCCTTGATTCTGAAATCCGCACTCAGATCAATGATCTTCACCTTATTCAAAATTTCTTCATTTACAAGAGATGCACATAAGCCCTGCGGCGTGGCCGTAAAGATCACATCTGCTTCGTCAGCCAGCGCTTCCAGATCATCAGCTTTGCACACATCATCTACGATCTGAAACATATTCTGGTAAACTTCATAATATTTCTTATCAATATAGCTTCTGGAGCCATACCACTTAATTTCTGCTTCTCTGTGATTCATCAGGAGTCTTACCAGTTCGCCGCCTGCGTATCCGGTTGCTCCAATAATTCCGACTTTGATCATAACATCCTCCTCACTCGTATATCTTTTCGCAATCTCTTCCTAATATAATATACCATTATTCGATTCTGTCAACCTTTTTCTTGCATAATAATGTATATTTATGCATTTTGATATGCATATTATTCATATTTATGTGTATATTTTTTCATTTTATGTATATTTTTGCACTTGCAATTCTATATGGAATGATGTATAGTAGGTTTCGATGAAGCCAAAATACGAAGGAGAATGAAAAAATGAAGGAAAAAGTTATTTTAGCGTACTCAGGCGGTCTTGATACAACTGCGATCATCCCCTGGTTAAAGGAAAATTTCGACTATGAAGTGATTTGCTGCTGCATCGACTGCGGACAGGGCGAAGAACTGGACGGACTGGAAGAACGTGCACTGCTTTCCGGTGCCTCCAAGCTCTATATTGAAGATATTGTAGATGAATTCTGTGATGAATATATCGTGCCTTGTGTACAGGCAGGTGCCGTATATGAAAATAAGTATTTACTCGGAACATCCATGGCGCGTCCGGTAATCGCGAAAAAATTGGTAGAAATTGCCCGCAAAGAAGGTGCCGCTGCCATCTGCCACGGTGCCACAGGCAAGGGAAATGACCAGATCCGTTTCGAACTTGGTATCAAAGCTTTGGCACCGGACTTAAAGATCATCGCTCCATGGCGTATGACAAATGTCTGGACCATGCAGTCCCGTGAAGATGAAATTGAATACTGCAGACAGCACGGTATTCATTTGCCGTTTTCCACAGACAGCAGCTACAGCCGTGACCGTAACTTATGGCACATCAGCCACGAGGGACTGGAACTGGAAGATCCTGCATGTGAACCGAACTATGATCACCTGCTCGTTCTTGGTGTTTCTCCGGAAAAAGCTCCGGATGAAGGCGAATATGTGACGATGACATTTGAAAAAGGTGTTCCGAAATCTGTTAACGGCAAGGAAATGAAGGTTTCTGACATCATCAGAGAATTAAATGCTCTCGGCGGAAAACATGGCATCGGCATCGTAGATATCGTAGAAAACCGTGTTGTCGGCATGAAATCCCGCGGTGTCTATGAAACACCGGGCGGTACGATCCTGATGGAAGCGCAGAAACAGTTAGAAGAACTCGTTCTCGACCGTGCAACAATGGAAGTAAAAAAAGATATGGGCAACAAATTTGCTCAGATCGTATATGAAGGAAAATGGTTCACACCGCTTCGCGAAGCAGTTCAGGCATTCGTCGAGAGCACACAGCAGTATGTAACAGGTGAAGTAAAATTCAAGCTTTATAAAGGCAACATCATCAAAGCCGGAACCACCTCTCCGTACAGCTTATACAGCGAATCTCTGGCTTCCTTCACGACAGGTGATTTATATGACCACCACGATGCAAGCGGATTCATCACTTTATTCGGACTTCCGTTAAAAGTTCGTGCACTGAAGCTTCAGGAAATTGAAAATAACAAATAAATCTTTATCAAGAAGCCCGCAGCCATTCGGCTGCGGGCTTCTTATGGATTACTCTTTCATTAAAAAACCATCAAAGATAAACAAATCAAACTGATCCTTTACCTTTTCGTATTCTTCCCGACTCCTGATCGTATATGCCACTGACAGAGCTCCCAGACGTCTGCACAGACGTCTGGAAAGATTCCGCTCATAAACATGGTTGTATGCGATAAAATCCGGTCTTGTCAGAAAATTGCTTCCCAGATAGGCCAGCCACAGATACAGAAGTTTCCCCCTCATCTGTTCATTTTCTTTCCAGTATTCCTCACAAAGCTGTCCCCTCATCACATCGGGCCGATGGATGCGGTACCACAGGAGTGCCGGCGGGTAAAAGCTTTCAATACAATAAGCACCGGCATAGTTTCCAAGCAGTTCATTTCCAATCTCACAGATTTTCAAAGACGGACTGTCAAATTTATATTCCACGATCAGCGGTACCCTTCCGTCAATCAGCATCAGAGCCTCCTGAAAGGTAGGAATCGACTCCTGCGAATCTGCCAGCTTCATCTGCCGCAGTTCCTCCAGTGTATATTCCCATACCTTTCCGTCAATACCGCACATCCGCTTTAAAGAAGTATCATGAAAAACGACAGGAATTCCATCCTTACTCAACTGTACATCCAGTTCAATACCGTATCCCGACTCCACAGCTTTGGAAAACGCCGCCATGGAATTTTCAGGCGCTTCTGACCTGTTATCAAACAGCCCCCTGTGCGCATAGTGAACTCCCAGAAACGGACTGCGCTGAGCCCTTCCGAACATTCTGGGTGCGATCATAAAAAGACCGAGCAGAAGGAGAACTATCAGAATGATCAATATGAATTTCATAAATAATATTTGCTTCTTTCCTACTTAATGTGCATCTTTCTTTCTGTTCAGGAGCAGATAAAAGCCCGGGAACAGGAACAGAACCAGAACTGCAGAAGTAATCAGGCCTCCGATCATGACAATTGCCATCCCCTGCATCACAACGATACCTTTTCCGAGTCCGATTGCCAGAGGCAGCACTGAAAGAATCATGATCAGTGTTGTGATCAGCATCGGCCGGATTCTGATCTTACCGCTTTCTGCCAGCGCATCTTCCATACTCATTCGATCCGAGAGATGTCTCACGCTGTCCACATAAAGGATTCCCTGGTTGACTGCAATGCCCGCAAGCATCAGCATTCCCATCAGTGTTATGATATTCACTGCAGTTCCCGTAATGAACATCAGTAAGCAGGATCCGATCAGAGCAAACGGAATACCCAACATAATCATCAGTGCGTGCTTTGCCGATTCAAAGTGAATCGCTATAATGATAAACACCAAAAATACCGCTGCCAGAACTGCCTTTAATAATGCGGTCAGCTCTTCATCCATCATTTCTCTGATACTGTTTTCTCCCAGCTGTACTGTTGCAGGAAGATCCAGATTTTCAGCAATCATATCTACTGCCTTCTGTACATAATTTCGATCTTTTTTCAGACAGTCAGCCTGAATGGTCACCTGATATCTGCCATCCTGTTTCGTAATACAGTCCTGACCGTCTGTATATTCCAGAGAAGCAATCTCAGATAACAGCACCTTGCTTCCGGAATCTGTCGGAATGGATGCTGTTTTCAGCGTATTCGGTGTGGAATAGGTTCCTTCCGGGAATTCCAGAACCACACTGTATTCCCTTCCGTGATCCGTAACTTTCAAAACTTCCTGACCGCTGACCATTCCGCTGAGCGTTTCTGCCACCTGCAGCGGTGTCAATCCATAATTCATGGCTTTGAGAGGATCCACGATAACTTCCAGTTTTGTATCTGCTGTTTCAGCACTGGAAGTGACTGTCAGAACTCCTTTGACTGCTCTGCACTGTTCTGCTGCGATCGCAGCCTGTTTCTTAATCGCATTCAGGTCATATCCTGTCAGAATGATCTGTGCCCCTTCTTCCGTACCGGACATAAAATCCACATTGTCTTTGATAATACGAACATCCATGTTCGCAAGCGCTTCTGTCTGTTCCTTTAATTCCTCGCGGAAATTTGACGCAGACATTTTTCGATTCTCCTTCAGTCGGATCCTGACTTTTGCAGAAGAACCACTCGCAGTCATACTGTAGCTTTCCACATCTTCGAATCCGTCCAGCATCTGTTCAAGAGCAACGATCTCTTTATCAATTACCGACAGTTTGGTTCCGGAACGAAAATCCACTCTCAGATCTACAAAACTGCGATCAACCTCCGGAAGAAGTTCCACATCAGAAAATGCTGCGAGTCCTGCAGCTGCCGCAAGCAGCAGCACTGCGGCTGCAATTGTCGTCTTTTTACGCTGCATAAGTCTGCGGACATTTCCTTCATACCACAGCAGAACTTTTTCCAGCCATCGGTTTACTTTTAGTTCTTTCTTTTCAGCCGGTTTCAGCAATACAAAGAATAAAGGTACAAAGGCAACTGCGGCAATCAGTGATGCGATCATTGCAAAGATGATCGTACTGCCGAGCTGTGAAAACAGCTGACCGGTAAGCCCCTTCATCATGATCAGCGGCAGGTACACCGCGATGGTAGTTACGATTGCAGTCACGATGGAGCCGAATACGATTCTCGTACCCTCTAACGCAGTCTTTTTCAGGGCAATCCCCTCATCTCTGACACGATAGCAGCTGTCCAGTACTACGATCGAAGCATCCACGATCATTCCGATGGCAATGATCAGTGCTCCCGTTGTTACAACATTTAATGTAAATCCCATGCAGCGCATACAGATCAATGTAATACAGAGTGAGAGCGGAATCGAGCTTCCGACAACAAGTCCTGCCCTGATATCTCCGAAAAACAAAAGCAGAAGGATCACAGATAAAACAATTCCCAGAAGCAGCGTGATTCCTGCTGATTTCAGTGCGGAAATGACATCATCTGCGCTGTCATCAATAATCTCAAACTGAAATCTCCCGTTCTGTGCCTGATATTTTTCTATCAGTGCTCTGACACTCTCGGATACTTCCACTGTGCCCGCATTCTGCTTTTTGATTATATTTAATGTGACATTTTCCGTTCCATCGATACGGCTGATACTCTCAGGCTCTTTCATCGCCATGGATACATTCGCCACATCTTCCAGACGAATCAGACTTCCCGCATCATTATAAAGCGGGATATCACGGATTTCCTGGATCGTACTGCCATTGACGGAACTGCTGACAGAGATTGTCTGTTTTCCCTGCTCAACAGCACCAATCGGAACTGTAAACTCTGCAGATGTCACAAACTCTGCCACCTTCTGCATATTCAGTCCATACTGATCCAGCATGTCCTCCTTTAACTCTACACGAATATAGCTTCTTTCTCCGCCGGAAACCTCTACACCTGCCACAGACGAAAGATTCTCCAGTTCTTTTAACAGTCCTTCATCCAGAAACGCAAGCACATCTTCTCCTTTTTCCGAACTGACAGAGAGCCGGACTGATGGTGCTGCATTTTCATTCATTTCAATAATGACCGGATTTTCTGCGCCTTCCGGCAATGATTCTTTCATCGAATCCAGTGTATTTCTGAGATCTGTGTAATTCTGTGCAGCATCGGTTCCGTATTCGTACTGCAGCATAACCATAGAATAATCATCATAGGAATAGGAACGGATACTCTCTATGCCATCCAGTGTCCGGACCATCTTTTCAATTTCTGTTGAGACCATCTCCTCTACAGTCCCGGAATCAGCACCTGTATAAGCTGTTCTCACAAACAGAATCGGCATTTCCACATCCGGCAGCTGTTCCATACGAAATCCCCAAACGGCTGTTACTCCAAATACGACCGTTGCCAGAATCACCATCAGTGCAGAAACAGGTCTTTTTAATGTAAGTTTCGTAACTCCCATTGAAAGTCCTCCTTTGAATTGTCCGTATTCTGATCATCTGACGGATTCTCGATTTCCGGGTCAGCGAGTATGCCGTCGGTCACTTCATTTCCGGTCACTTCATTTTCGCCGGCTTCCTCTTCTGTTTCTTCCACAATACCATCTGCCCACGTTTCTCTTACAAAGCTCAATTCCACCCGTGCTCCGTCTTTTAACTGTGAAGACCATGTGGAAATTACAATATCATCACTTGTCAGTCCTTCCAGAATCTCAACTTCCGTATCGTTCATCAGACCGATCTGAACCTCTCTTTTGGAAGCTGTTCCGTCTTCCGCACAATAGACATAAGCCTTTCCGCCTTTGAAATACAGTGCATCATACGGGACCTTCAGTACACCTGTAGCTTTCCGGGTGTGGGCATAGACCTTCACACTTGTGCCTGTAGAGAAGTCCGAAACAGATCCCAGAGAAGCTTTCACCTCAAAGAGATTAGTCTCTTCATCAGCCATGATCCCTACCTGTGTGATGGTCGCTTCATAAAGACCGCCGTCCTTCTCAACCTCCACCTGATCTCCGGACTTTAAGACTTTTGCAGCAGCTTCTGCCACTGAGAATGTTACTTCCATATTGGACTTATTGGAAATCACAAAGGCCTTTGACTCAGTATCAGCCATGGAACCGTCTGATAAGAGAACCGCTTCCACAGTCCCTGCGATCGGTGCCTGGATCTGATATAATTCCAGCTGTGACTTTGCAGAAGTGACCTCCTTTTCCGCTTCGGAGATCTGTGCATCATAAATACTGGTTTCGTTCGTTGAAGCTGTCGTATTCTTTTTCGCCTTGGCCAGTTCGTCTTCTGCGTTCTTTAAATCTGACACAGCCTGATCATAGGTAACCTGTACCTGTGCTTTGGCAGCCCTTAACTGGGATTTTACTTCTGTCGATGTCGCATTGTTGATCTGGTTCTGCAGCTCTGTCAATGTCTGATGGGTACTTTCCTTGGTTACCTTCAACGCGGCAATCTTGGATTCCAGCTGCGCATAGGATTTCTCCTGTGCCTCTTTCTTCGCCTGTTCCGCACTCTTTTTGATGGATTCGTAGGATTTCTCTGCTTCAGAAAGCTGTGCATCCGCTTCTGAACTGTCGATTTCCAGCAGAACATCTCCTGCCTTTACCTGTGCTCCGACACTGCAGTTTACCTTCGTAACTTTACCGGATATCATCGGATATACCGTCACCATTTCCTGCGGCGTCACAATCCCGATATATGCGGTATCCACAACCACATCTCCTGTCAAAGGAACAATTCCTCCCACAAGAACATTATGTACCTCTGCTGTTTCTTTCTGACCGCTGCAGGCTGTCATGGACAATCCCATCGTAACTGCCAGAAATAACGCAATTGCTCTCTTTTTCATTTTATTCTTCCTTCCAATTTCAATATAAAGTCATAGTCAGATACATTTTAAAATAATATGCCAAAAAAAGGAACCCTTTTTTGGGTTCCTTTTTCATTTCTTTTATTTATTCAGTAACTGATTCATAATAATCATCAATCGCTGTGGTATCAACAGTTACTTCCGGTCCTTCTGCTGTCTGAAGCGTAAGAACCACCGAATAGATCAGCCATCCGCATATTGCCGCAAGAATCAGACCTGCAACGATCTTCATCAACAAACCTTTTCTTTTGTTTCTGGCAATCTCTTCTTTACGATTTCTCTTACTTTCTTTATACTGATTTACTTTTTCCTGACTCATATGTATCTCCTCACTGCAAAACTTTTTGGGACACCGCTGTCTGCAAAGTCCCTTTTCGTAGAGTATATCACAGCTTTGTGAATATTGCATGTATTTTATGCAAATTCAGCAGATTCTGTTAGATCATGCACTGATAATAATTCCTCCGTCACATGCATACATGCTGCTGATGCCCCTTGTATCGAGAATCATAATGTCTTTGACCTTCATACGTTTTAAAATTTCTTCTTTTACCTTCTGTGCTCTCTCAGGACAATTACAGTGAGAAATGGCAACAATCTTTTCTGTCGGATTCTTCAGGTTGCGGGCAAGCGTCTCAATCATCACGATCAGTGCTTTATTAATTCCGCGTGCCTGAGCAAGCTGGACGATCTGACCTTCCACTGTACCCGCCATCACCGGCTTGATATTCAGTGCATTTGCCATAAATGCCTTCAGGTTACTCAAACGACCGTTCTTTCTGAGCGTTTCCAATGTTTCCAGCACAAAATACGTACCTCTTTCATCTCTGTAAGCAAGAACTTCTTCAATCACTTCTTCAAAAGACATTCCTTTTTCTTCACATTCCACGATCTTCATCGCCAGCAGTGTCTGTCCGACGGACGCAGAACAGGAATCAAATACATAGATCGGCTTATCATCTTTTTCTTCATGGTACAGATTCATGCCAAGTACCGCGCTGTTATAGGAACCGCTCAAATTACCCGACAATGTAATCACATATACTCTGTCTGCATCACATGTATATGCCTCCATATATCTTTCCGGCGACGGACAGGATGATTTCGGACAATTCGGACTTTCTGCCACTTTTTTCAGGAAATCTGCCTGATCAAATGTATCATCATCCACAAAATGGTAGTCATCTACCTGCATCTGTAACGGAACGCTCTCAAATCTGGCATCCCCTTTCCATTCTTCCGGAAGTTCTCCACAACTGTCGATTACAATTTTATAACTCATAAATGTCTCCTATCAAACTGTGCATCTCCTGACACATTTTTTCTAAATACTATAACAACTTTATCACATCATATACCTCTTTTCAAGTAGTTTCAAAAACTACATTGCTTCTTTTTTCAATACCCGATATACTGGACTTAGTTTTAGGAGAGATTATATGATTGCATTACAAATTCAGGAAATCAGATCATTCATGAACAAGCTGCTGCTGGACTCCACATTTGACCGTTTCTATCTTGTGGAAGGCTCTGTCAGCACTTACAATACGTTTCACATTGACGGTCATCTGCACAAAGACTTTTTTTCCAGGGAAGAAATTGAAGAACATCATCTGGAAAGCAGAACCTATTCCTTCTGGAAGGAAGTGAAACCATTCTGTCTGAGTCTGATCAAAGGAAAAAAGACACCGTTGGCATTTAGATTCACGTTCATGCTTTCTAAAGAGAACACGGAAAGACTTTTAGTTTCCTCGGGAATCAGAGGAATCACTCCGGAAAATGTATCTGCGCTGATGCTTCATATCAAATATGAGAACAGTAAACTGACCTGTATCACCGGAACTTCCCTGAATTTCTTTACCATGGACAAAACACTGGAACACGCATGGGATGCCATGATCGAACGTTTCTTAAAACAGCAGGAGATCAGCTACCTGTAGCTGATCTCCTGTTTTTCATTCCTTTGAATACTCCTGTCGTCTATTTTGCAAGAAGCATCATGATTTCATTACTTCTTGCGATGAATTTTGTCATCGCATCCGGTGAAAGCGGTTTATGGCTGATCATTGCCAGATCATAAAGCTGTTCACAGAAAAGATTTGTATGTTCACCTTCTTTATTGGCAAGTACATACTGAACCAGCTTATTGTTTGCATTTAGGATCAGTGTTTCCTCACCGCCGAACATGGACGGATCCATACCTGCCATGCCGTACATCTTCATCATTTCCTGCATACGTCTGCTCTCTTCGGACAATGTCATCATCGAAGAAATTTCTTCATTTTTCAGTTTTTCAACCTTTACCTGCAGTTTTTCATTGCCGAGTGCCTTCTTAAACAGTTCTGTGAGGGCTTCTGTTGTTTCCTTCATATCTTCTTCAGAAGTTTCTTCTTTGAAATCTTCTGTAAGATCTGCATCAATTCTCTGGAATCTGACTGTTTCATTGACTCTTTCCACATGTGATACAAAAGCAGAATCAATGTTGTGTTTTAAGATGACCGCATCCTTGCCTTCCTCGCGGAACATGTGGATGTACTGGCTCTGCTGGATCTCATCTGTCACATAGTAGATGGTTGTCTGTTTCTTTTCTTCTGCTGCTTTATCCGCATTTTCAGTATTTTTCTCTGCCGCTTCCGTCTCCGGCTCTTCCGGCAGCATATCTTTCAACGTGAGATATTTACCATCCAGATTTTTATACAGAATATAGTCCATCATCTTATCAGAGAATTTCATATCCTTGATACATCCGAATTTGATAAACGGATTGATGTCATCCCAGTATTTTTCATAATCTTCTCTCTGAGTTTTGCACATGCCGCTTAACTTATCGGCAACCTTCTTGGTAATATAATCAGAAATTTTCTTGACAAAACCGTCATTCTGCAGTGCGCTTCGTGAAACGTTCAGCGGAAGATCCGGACAATCGATCACACCTTTTAAAAGCATCAGGAATTCAGGAATCACTTCCTTAATATTATCTGCGATAAAGACCTGATTGTTGTACAATTTGATCGTTCCCTCAATGGAATCATATTCTGTATTGATCTTCGGGAAATATAAAATACCTTTTAAGTTAAACGGATAATCCATATTCAGGTGGATCCAGAATAACGGTTCTTTATAATCATGGAATACCTTACGGTAGAATTCCAGGTATTCTTCTCTTTCGCATTCATTCGGATGCTTCGTCCAGAGAGGCTTTGTATCACTTAAGGAAACCGGCAGCTTTTTCTTTTCCTTTTCCTCCGGCTTTTCTTCTTCGGAAACCTCTTCTCCTTCTGCCTGTTCTGCACCCTCTGTAAATTCTGCTTCCGGAGTTTCTTCTTCCTCTTCTACATCAAATGCGCCGACTTCCTCGCCTTCTTTGAAGAGATAGATTTCTGCAGGCATGAAAGAGCAGTATTTTTCGATCACTTCACGCGCACGATATTCGTTTGCAAATTCCAGACTGTCTTCATTTAAGAACAATGTGATTTCTGTTCCGACTTCTGTTCTTGTACCTTCGCTCATGGAATATTCCGTACCGCCGTCGCATTCCCAGTGAACCGGTGTTGCTCCTTCTTTATAGGAAAGTGTGTCGATATGCACTTCATCTGCTACCATAAATGCAGAATAGAAACCAAGACCAAAATGACCGATGATCTGATCTTCATTTGTTTTGTCTTTATACTTTTCCAGGAAATCTGTTGCTCCCGAAAATGCGATCTGGTTGATGTATTCTTCAACTTCTCCGGCATCCATACCAAGACCTGTATCAATGAATTTCAGGGTTTTCTTTTCAGGGTTTACCAGAACCTGAATTCTGTGTTTATGATCTTCCGGGAATGTATACTCTCCCATCATTTCCAGTTTATTTAATTTTGTAATCGCATCACAGCCGTTAGAGATCAGTTCTCTGAAAAAAATGTCGTGGTCAGAATAGAGCCACTTTTTAATAATCGGAAAAATATTTTCACTGTTGATCGATAAACTTCCATGTTTTTCACTCATGGTATTCACTCCTTTATAATTCTGTTTTTATCCTGCGGCGAACCGCTTTGCCTAATGCATATTGTAATCCCGGAAAAAACAAAAGTCAACAGAAAATTAGCACTCATTTCAATTGAGTGCTAATAATTCTATGAATTTTATAAACAAAGTATAAACTCATGATCTTTTTGACATCGCAAAAAAAGCCCTTGAAAAACTCAAGGGCTTTCTCATGCGGAAGAAGGGACTTGAACCCTCACGAGCTAATCGCTCACAAGAACCTGAATCTTGCTCGTCTGCCAATTCCGACACTTCCGCGTTTTTTATTTTGTGGTTTCGCAACTCACAAGCGTTATAATACATTGTTATACCGCAAAAGTCAAGCAGAATTTTCAAAAAAATTTATTTTATTTTTTCCAAAAATATTGTTGACACATGAATATTCTTCTGATATCATATCATATGTTCGCGGGAATGCTGGAATTGGCAGACAGGCTAGACTAAGGATCTAGTGTTGGCAACGACGTGAGGGTTCAAGTCCCTTTTCCCGCACGTCTTTTTAAATCGGTAAATATGGCAGAAATGCCGTATTTACCTTTTTTTGTGTTTGGGTTTGTAACGAAGTGGGTGTAAATTGGTTTAATGAAGAATTATATTTGAAAATATTGAAAAACTATCATTGCAATGATATAATAAAAGTGTATCATTAGAATAATGGTTTGGAGGTGCGACATGAGTAAAATTAAATTATTACATGGTTCGGATCATGTTATTGAGAAACCTGATTTTCATCTTGGTAAAACAAATAATGATTATGGTCGTGGATTTTATTGTACCAGAGAATTGCCAATGGCTATGGAGTGGGCATGTAAACAAAATACAGATGGATTTGTAAATAAATACTCTCTTGAACAGGATTTGTTAAATGTTTTGAATTTATTAGATGGTAATTATAATATTTTGCATTGGATGGCATTATTATTAAAAAACAGAACGTTCCGTCTTTCTAATGAAATCGCTATTGATGCCAGGGATTATATTATTGAAAATTTTTCGATTGATTTATCAGATTATGACGTTGTTATTGGCTACAGAGCAGATGATTCTTATTTCTCCTTTGCAGAATCTTTTGTTCAAAATGGATTGCCTCTGCGTACTTTAAATCAGGCCCTCAGACTTGGTAAATTAGGTGAACAGACAGTATTAATTTCCGAAAAGGCCCTTGATCATCTAAAATTCGAGGAAGTAGAGCTCGCTGATAAAACAATATACTACCCCAAATTTATTAGCAGAGATTCCGGTGCCAGAGAAACCTATCGAAATGAAATTCGTAAAGGTCGTTCTTATAAAGATGATATCTTCGTTTTGGATATTCTCAGAGAGGAGATGAAAAATGATGATTCACGCATACAGCGAATTTTATCTCAATGATGCAAAACAAAACTTAGCAGAGTTTTTTGATTATGCAATCAGTACTTGTTGCTTTGATGCTAATTTGTTTTCAAAATTATTTGTTCAATCAGGATATGCAGACAAATTTGAACGTGGTAATCCTGCTATTGTTGCAGGGATGTCTGGTATAGAATTAGCAAAAAAAGTAATTACCTATGCATATCCTAACCGGAAGTTTCCAGAGAAAATATTTTCAGAAGACCGTTCAAATGTGTATTGGGCCGGATGGGCATTGGCCGAATATCAATGGACAACGTGTAAACGCTTTAAGGATATTTTTTCGAGAGTTTCACTTGCAGAAATTATCTCAATGTACAGTGTATATCACGAAATGGATATTGAGCACTTCATTGAAGATATGAATAAAAAGTATGATGCAATCGAACAGGAAACTCGTTTGAAGACAATACGTGAAAATCGTGGAATCTCACAAGCAGAGCTTGCAAAACTTTCCGGTGTGAAGCTTCGTTCGATACAGATGTATGAGCAAAAGGTAAATGATATTGATAAAGCACAGGTAGGAACGATTTATAAGCTTTCGAGAGTGCTTGGATGTACAATTGAGGATTTGTTGGAAAATCCGGAAATATAACCTAATTATGAAATCAATACTACAGTTTTTGATGAATTAATTATATGGGTTAGCAGGATTATTGACCATCGTTACAACTGTTTTTACCAATGGAATGATTAGCACAATCTTTTTACTGGTGTATTTATTACTGGCAACGATTATCGCAGTGATCTATTCGAAAAAGGTGTATGATCAGGAAAACTTAAAAAACTTTTTTCCCTTTTTATTGACAAACAGTATCATTTCTGATATCATATCATGTGTTCGCGGGAATGCTGGAATTGGCAGACAGGCTAGACTAAGGATCTAGTGTTGGCAACGACGTGAGGGTTCAAGTCCCTTTTCCCGCACGAAAGGCTGTACACCATAAAGATGTACAGCCTTTTTTACATGTTCAGCACCTGAATCAGCAGAATCCATGCAAGTCCATAGTAGGAAACCACCGCCACCAGATCGTTGATGGTCGTAATCAGCGGACCGGATGCTACAGCCGGATCAATGTGGATCTTATGGAACATCAGCGGAACCAGAGTACCTACGAGACTGGAAATAACCATCGCAGCCAGCAGGGAGATTCCAACGCATCCTGATACCGCAAAAGCAAATAAGATCTCGTATTTTTTCACTGTCCGGATATACAGTCCAATAAATACAAAGGACAGAATGCCCAATAAAAGTCCGTTGCAGAAACCGATCTTCATCTCCTTCATGATCAGCTGAAATTTCTGCGACGTTTTCAGCTGTTCATCCATTAAAACACGAATTGTCACCGCCAGCGACTGAGTTCCCACATTTCCTGCCATATCCAGGATGAGGGACTGAAAACAGACAATAATGGCGATCTCTGCCACGACCTTTTCAAACATTCCCACGACTGCGGATACACCGATTCCAAGCACCAGAAGCACCCCGAGCCACGGCAGCCTCTTCTTCAGACTTTCTCCCAGAGATTCATTCAGATCTTCCTCCGCTGTTAATCCGGCCAGTTTCGCATAATCATCCCCCATCTCCTCATCCACTGCTTCGATGATATCCTGTGAGGTGATTACACCCAGGATCCTGTTCTTCTCATCCAGAACCGGTATGGAATCTTCTGCGTAGTCCTTGATTTCTTCCAGACATTCTGCCACCTTTTCATGATCTCTGACAAACGGATATGCGTGACTGATCAACGACTGCAGATCCGTATATTCTCTTGCAGTGATCAGATCTCTCAGATCCAGCACGCCGAAAAGTGTGCCGTCTTCATCGCAGACATAGAGTGTATCAATGTTATCATTCTCCTCGGCCTGAGAGATCAGCTCCCGCATGGCCTGTTTCACGGTCAGATTTTTGGAAATATTGATAAAATTGGTCGTCATTTTACTTCCGATCTCATCTTCGTCGTAGGATTGGAGCAGACAGATATCCCTGCTGCTTTCCTCATCGATCATACTGACGAGTTTTTTCTGAAGTTCTTCATCTATTTCCTCCAGAACATCTACCGCATCATCAGAATCCATGTTTTCTATTACATGCGCCGCATACTCCAGCTCCACTTCCTGAAGATATTCTCCGGCATCCTCCAGATAGGAAAAGATTTCCGCAATTTTTTCCACGTCCAGAATCTGATAAAGCACCTTTCTTTCTTCCGGTGTCAACAGTTCAAGGGCTTCTGCAATATCGTTCTCATGATACTGTTCCAGCCTTTTTGCAAGCTTTTTGTAATCCTTTGTGTCACGCAGCAGCCCTGCAATGTTTTCTGCACAGCCTCTCTCCATCATATAATTTTTTTCCATCGCTTCTTCCTCCTGTCAAAAATACATTTTGTTCACTGTATCTCAAAAAAAGGACGCAAAAAAACCACCGTATGCGCCTTCTGAAGACATACAGACAGTTTCGCTGCAATATATCAGGTCTGAAATACGATGGAATACAGGTTATATATGATAATTTTAAAAATTCAACGCGAACAAAAACAGACACGCTGCTCTGTCCTGTGCGAAACATATGATTCCATCGCCGGTATTCGTTCGACCACAATTATCACAACTGTCCATTATTTGTTCACCTCCCGTTTTTTCGTTTCCGTAGTTAAAATAACACTCATTTCCATATAAAACAAGTCTGTTTTTATAATTTTCTGCTCTTTTTTTATTTTTATTCATATACAGACAACAAAAGGGTGCATCCCGAAAGATACCCCCTTCCATGTTAAAAATATACAAACTCTTCTGCTGCCGGCTCAGCAGCTTCTATCTTCACTGCATGAAGTACGACTCCTCTTCCTTCGTATTCCCGGCGTTCCTCAATCGTGATACCTGCAGTCAGGATCACCCAGTCTCTGGTGCTGTAGGTTCCATCCACCCCCTCGCAGATATAACCGATAAAGGCCGTGTCATCCGCACAGCAGGTCATGGCCATCCGTCCCGGCACAAACTGATCTTTCGGCATTTTCTTCGGTCTGTAGACCATTCCCTTGAATTTCACAGTCTTACCTTCATATTTTTCCGGATGATCCAGAGCATCAATATACCAGATTCCGTAATCCTCTTCCCTGATCTCTATCACATCCGCTTCGATATCAAACGGAAGCTCTTCTTCAAATTCAAACGGTTCTCCGTTTTCTTTTTCAAACGCAACCTGTGCCCTTGGATTTACAGCACGGATATTTCTCTTATAGCTCGCCGCATCGGTACCTTCCTGACAGCGGTTGAAAATCACCACATCCGAATCCCGGCACATATCCATAAACAGTGATTTCATATTCTGCATATAGACGTCAAATGTCACGGCATCTACCAGGGTAAATGCCTGGGCCAGAAACCATCCTCTCGGTTTTTCCATCTCTCGGAGCAGATCCATGCCCCACATACCGTTATATTCGATCATGATCTGGCTTGGTTTGTATTTTTTCTGTACGGATTTCAGAAAATCTGTCGTAAATGCTTCCTTACTTTCCACATAAACAACCTGTGCGTCATGTTCCTTCAGAAGATCCTCATCATATTCTTCCATACCCTCTTCACAGGCAATGATCAGTGTATCTTCTCCTTCCGAAAAATAAGGGTCAACGATCGTTTCCATAGCGAAGATCGTTTTTCCGCTCTCCAAAAATCCGTTGATTACAAATACGGGAATTTCTCTATCAAACAGCATGCTTTCCTCCTAACCGCTTACAGAAGAAACAGCTTCTTCAGTTCCTCTTCGTTCAACAGGGAACCGATGACACAGATTCTTCCTGTATAATCCGCTTCACCGCGGCGTACCTCAAATTCTTCCGGAACCATGTCAAAGTGAATCCATGTTCCGTCTGTACACGGCACAATACCCTTTGCACGCAAGATAATACCGCAGTCATCCTTGCCGGACAGCTCCGTCAGGATATTTCTGATTTCTGCTTCTGTATATTTTTTCGGTGTCTCTGCTCCCCAACTGGAGAACACTTCATCTGCATGATGGTGATGATGATGTTCGTGGTCATGGTCATGGCATCCGCATGTGCAATGTTCATCATGTTCATGATGGTGTTCGTGATCATGATGGTGTTCGTGGTCATGGTCATGTTCATGCTCCTCATGCATATCCAGTTCTACATGTTCCATCGCATTTAAAATTACCTTTCCGTCGATTTCATCCCACGGAGTCGTTATGATGGTTGCATGTCCGTTTTTTTCGCGAATCTGTGCCACACATTTTTCCAGTTTTTCTTCCGTCATCTTCTGTGTACGGCTGATTACGATCGTTCCGGCATTTTCAATCTGATTATTGAAGAATTCTCCAAAGTTCTTCATATACATATTGCATTTCTGACCGTCAACAACTGTAACCGAACTGTTCAAATCGATGGCAATCTTTTCACCGACGCCTTTTACGGCCTTAATAACATCCGATAATTTACCCACTCCTGACGGTTCGATAATAATTCTGTCCGGAGTATATTTTTCCAGCACTTCTGCCAGGGCTGTACCAAAATCCCCCACAAGGGAACAGCAGATACATCCGGAGTTCATTTCTGTAACCTGGATTCCTGCCTCTTTTAAGAAACCGCCGTCTACACCGATTTCACCAAATTCATTCTCGATCAGAACCAGCTTTTCTCCTGCAAATGCTTCTTTTAAAAGCTTTTTGATCAGTGTCGTCTTTCCGGCACCTAAAAATCCTGAGATAATTTCAATTTTTGTCATAATATTCCTTCTTTCTATCCTTAGAGACCCTGTTTTCACGGTTTTACGAT
>JBJEMI010000088.1:0-5753 GCA_051879615.1 Lachnospiraceae bacterium | reverse complement strand
AGAATGAACATCCTCAAAAAGGCAGGATACAAAATCAATTTACCTTTCAGTGCTGTGTGCAGAAAACTCTTTGTTTACAAGAGGTTTTAATCATGTTATATTTATTGACAGTGCAGTTCTTTTTTAAGAATGCAGCGGAAGAAATAAGAAACTAATACATCGAGGAGAAATAAAATGGCATTATTAAAACAGTGGCATGCAATTGCCTATGATGAAAAAGCAAACAGAGGTGATATTCAGAGATTCTGGACGAACTATTTCGGACTTGAAAAGAGCGTTTACGAACAGCTTCTTGCCGATCCTGATACAGAAGTAAAGGGAACCGTAAAGGAACTGGCTGAAAAATACGGCTTATCTGTCCTTGAGATGACAGGCTTCCTGGATGGTATCAATGATAGCCTTGTTGAACCGAACCCGATCGAAGAAATGGAAGAAGATACCGTGGTATCCTTAAAGTTCGATAAAGTAAAATTGTACAAAAACATGGTAGATGCGAAAGCTGACTGGTTATACGGATTACCTCAGTGGGAAGCAATCTTCGATGAGGCGACCAGAAAAGCTCTGTATCTGGAACAGAAAAAATCCGGTACGATCGTTAAGGGAAAAAAGATCGGCCGCAATGATCCGTGT
The DNA here is from genome assembly GCA_051879615.1 of Lachnospiraceae bacterium. Lineage (GTDB taxonomy): Bacteria > Bacillota > Clostridia > Lachnospirales > Lachnospiraceae > HGM12587. The sequence goes on along the minus strand of JBJEMI010000088.1, from coordinate 5,123 downwards.
CCGTGCGGAAGCGGCAGAAAATATAAACAGTGCTGCGGAAAAAACTAGGAAAGTCAGAGATTTTTGGCTGGAATCACTGAAAATCTCTGAAAAGGTGTGCCCATGATTTGATCACATAATGAAATGTGATCAAATCATGGGCATTTTTCTATATCAGATAATGCCGGATATTAGTCCATATATTTGAAATCGGTAGGACTGTCAATCAGGGTCGCTGCCTGGAATTTGTGAACGTGTCCGTCCTTGAATTCTGTGCAGTCGCTGATAAAGTGAATGTGCTTTCCGTTGCCGACTTCCATTGCAGGACCGGTCTTTCCGCAGAAATCATGGGAATGTTCATCCGCAAAATCAGTACGGAATTTTACTTCGTGAACATGGCTGTTTCCGGAGTGGATTGCTTCACCGGATACAGTACAGAACCGGTGATTATGGCATTCCTGGCATTCAGAGAAAACAGCGGTAGAACCGGTGATTTCATGAACGTGTTTCTGTTTGTAAGAATCATAGCTGCAGTTTTAATTGTTCATAACAGGCTCCTTTCCTGGCGCTTTAATATATCATATGTCGGATGATCGAATGAGTGAGTGCCATCGATCAGAACAGAGATGGAAGCCGGTCAGTTCGTATAGAAAAAATAAAAGAACTTCTTGACAGAAAAGATTTTTACGGCTAAACTCTTATCAGAATAAAAAAGCGTTGAAGAGAAGAGTAGGACAGTGAAAGTCTCAGAGAGGAATCGATTTGGTGGAACGATTCCGGCGGAAGCTGTTTGAAGACCACCTCTGAGCGGCTCTAATCAAGCCCGGTGATTCCGTTATCATCATCAGAAAGCGGCATATTGATAGGAAACTATGGATGTGCAATTAGGGTGGAACCACGGTAGAATTATCGTCCCTGAACAGATACGGATCTGTTCGGGGACTTTTATATTGTTCCGGACAGATCAGATGACAGGAGGAATAAGAAAATGAAGATCACACTGAAAGACGGTTCAGTAAAAGAGTATGCGGAAAGCAGATCCGTACTCGACATTGCGTATGACATCAGCGAAGGCCTTGCAAGAGCAGCCTGCGCAGGAGAAGTGAACGGCGAAGTCGTTGACTTAAGAACAGTTGTAGATACTGATTGCGAACTCAGTATTCTGACAGTAAACGATGCTGCCGGTCTGGCAGCATACCGCCATACTGCTTCCCATGTACTTGCAGAAGCAGTCAAGAGAGTATTCCCGGATGCAAAGCTTGCGATCGGACCAAGCATTGATACGGGATTTTACTATGATTTTGATCATGCTCCGTTTTCCAGAGAAGACCTGGATAAACTGGAAGCAGAAATGAAAAAGATTATTAAAGAAGGTGCGAAGCTGGAAAGATTTACACTTCCGAGAGCCGAAGCGATCAGGTTTATGGAAGAAAAGGGAGAACCATATAAAGTGGAACTCATCCGGGATCTTCCGGAAGATGCAGAAATCTCCTTCTACAAACAGGGAGAATTCGTAGATCTTTGTGCAGGACCGCATCTGGTAAGTACCAGGAGCATCAAGGCATTTAAACTGATCTCTTCTTCCATGGCTTACTGGAGAGGTGATTCCAATAAAGCACAGCTGCAGCGTATCTATGGTACGGCTTTTCCTAAGAAAGACGAGCTGGCTGCCTATCTGGAGCATCTGGAAGATATTAAAAAACGTGACCACAACAGACTGGGACGTGAAATGGAACTGTTTACAACGGTTGATGTGATCGGTCAGGGACTTCCGCTTCTGATGCCGAAGGGTGCAAAAATGATCCAGAAAATGCAGAGATGGATCGAAGATGTGGAAGACAATGAATGGGGTTATGTCCGTACCAAGACTCCGTTTATGGCGAAATCAGATCTTTATAAGATTTCAGGTCACTGGGGACACTATAAAGAAGGAATGTTTGTTCTCGGAGATGAAGAAAAAGACAAGGAAGTATTCGCGCTTCGCCCGATGACCTGTCCGTTCCAGTATTATGTATACAAAGCAAGCCAGAAATCATACCGTGATCTTCCGATCCGTTACGGTGAAACTTCTACTTTATTCCGTAACGAAGATTCGGGTGAAATGCACGGTCTGACACGTGTTCGTCAGTTTACAATTTCAGAAGGACACCTGATCGTAAGACCGGATCAGATGGTGGAGGAGTTCAAGGGCTGCCTTGCACTTGCAAAATATTGTCTGGAAACGCTGGGGGTAGAAGAGGATGTAACCTACCGTCTGTCAAAATGGGATCCGAATAATAAAGAAAAATATATCGGAAGTGAAGAAGTCTGGGAAGAAACACAGGGACATATCCGTCAGATCCTGACTGAGCTGGGTGTGAAATTCACAGAAGAAGAAGGCGAAGCAGCTTTCTATGGACCGAAAGTTGATATTCAGGCAAAGAATGTATATGGTAAAGAAGATACGATGATCACGATCCAGTGGGATGCAGTTCTGGCAGAGCAGTTCGATATGTACTATATCGATCAGAACGGTGATAAAGTTCGTCCGTATATTATCCACAGAACAGCTATGGGATGCTATGAAAGAACTCTGGCATGGCTGATTGAAAAATACGCAGGAAAATTCCCGACATGGTTATGTCCGGAACAGGTACGTGTGCTTCCGATTTCTGAAAAATACATGGACTATGCAGAAAAGGTTCGCAAAGAACTTGCGAAAAACGGTGTAGATGTGACCGTTGACAACCGTTCCGAAAAGATCGGTTATAAGATTCGCGAAGCAAGACTCGCGAAACTTCCATATATGCTGATCGTAGGTGAAAAGGAAGAAGCGGAAGGTCTCGTATCCGTCAGAAGCCGTTTCGCGGGTGATGAAGGACAGAAATCTCTGAGTGAATTCACTGATCAGATCTGCAGAGAAATCCGTACCAAGGAAATCAGAAAAGAAGAACCGCAGGCTGGAAAATAAACAGTTTGTATTCTGCCCCTGAACCACGTTCAGGGGCTTTTTTTCGGAATCTGCTTGACAGATCTTAAGTTGGGGATTAGTATATAGATAATCGATATATCGAATGTCTATATAAGGAGGAATCAAACGATGGCAATTGATAAAGCACTGATTTCCGGAAGTATGGCAATGCTGATCCTGAAGCTTTTGTCGGAAAAGGATCTGTATGGTTACGAAATGATCGAAACACTTCGAAGCAGATCACAGAATGTATTTGAACTAAAGGCAGGCACGCTCTATCCGCTGCTGCATGGTCTGGAGGACAAAGGATATGTGATTTCTTATGAGCAGGAGGTATGCGGAAAAGTCCGTAAATACTACAGCATCACAAAGTCCGGGAGAACTTTTTTGAAAGAGAAGGCTGATCAGTGGGAGATTTATTCTTCAGCTGTTTCCAATGTGCTGGCGATGGAGGGATAGAGGATGCGTGCAGATGAATATTTAAATGCAGTGACAGAGCAAATTCGCTGCAAAAAGGCCAGACCGGCGGTGGCTCACGAACTGGAGCAGCATATTCTGGATCAGGCAGAGGACTACCGGAACGCAGGGTTTCATGAAGATGAGGCGATGGAAAAGGCGGTGAAGGAAATGGGAGATCCGGTGGAAGCCGGTGTGGCACTGGATCGGATCCATCGACCGCAGATGTCTTGGGAAATGCTGGGGATCATCGGTCTGCTCAGTCTGACAGGTGTGGCACTCATGTATGCGATGCAGGAACGCGGTATGGATGTCTCCTGGCAGACGCAGGCTGGTTTTATGGTGATCGGATTTGCGGCGATGCTTGCCGTATATCGCCTGGATTACAGCATTTTAGGAAAGTATGGAAAGCAGGCTGCTGCATTATTTCTGTTGCTGCTGTTTCTGGGCAGATATTTTTTTGGTGTTAAAATTCACGGATTATGTAATTGGATAAGGATCCTGTCGGTGGATCTGACGATTTCGGAGATGAGCTTCTTGTATCTGCCGCTTTATGGGGCAGTTCTTTACTCCTGCCGGGGACAGGAATACCGTGTGTTTTTAAAACTGGCGGTATGGGCGGTGATCCCGCTGCTGCTTGTACAGTCGATTCCAAGCCTGACAACCAATGTGATTCTGGCGGCAGGCATGTACGCACTGACTGCATTGGCTGTATGGAAGGACTGGTATCAGGTGAATCGAAAAAGAACACTTGGGGTGATGGCTGCAGGGATGATTCTTGTGCCGATGCTCCTGATAGGATGTGTTTATGGCTTCGGAGAGGCTTATCAGATTGCAAGGCTTCAGGCATTTTTTTCCGGAAATGATGCACAACATTATATGGTCGGAATGGCACAGGATATCCGCGGAAGAAGTGAACTGTTCGGTGAAAGCGGGGAAGCGCTGGAATTGATCATGAATGGGCCGACCGGGGAATACCTGACAGATTATATTCTGGTAGGAATGTGCAGTGTCTTCGGAATTCTGGCGGTCCTGTTTACTGTAGTGTTGTTTACGGTAATGATACTCAGGATTTTCCGCATTTCGTTTTCACAGAAAAATCAGCTTGGAACGGTGATCGGCTGCAGCTGCGGTCTGGTGTTCTTTTTTAAAACGGTACTCTGTGTGCTGAATAACTTTCAGTATGTTCCGTATCTATCGATCTCTCTGCCGTTTCTGTCCTATGGAGGCACCGCAATCGTCGTCTCTTATATTTTGCTTGGACTTGTTCTGAGCATCTATCGCTATAAAAATATATTGTCAGAGCAGAAAAAACGAAAAAACAGTCATATAACAGAGACCATGTGAGATGATCATTGATGACTGCGATCCAATCAAATGAATTATTAAAAGACATTTAAAAAAATCAAAAAAGTTGTTGACTTTTGTTTATCCCCGTTGTATACTGTCAAAGTCGGTTGCGGAAAACAAAGTCAGCAACTAACTTGTGGGATCTTAGCTCAGCTGGGAGAGCATCTGCCTTACAAGCAGAGGGTCACAGGTTCGAGCCCTGTAGGTCCCATAAAATTAAATGGCGAGATAGCTCAGTTGGCTAGAGCACACGGTTCATACCCGTGGTGTCGAGGGTTCAAATCCCCCTCTCGCTATTGATCTTATTGAACACCAAATATTTGATAAGACAACCATGGGATCTTAGCTCAGCTGGGAGAGCATCTGCCTTACAAGCAGAGGGTCACAG
>JBJEMI010000087.1:0-32958 GCA_051879615.1 Lachnospiraceae bacterium | reverse complement strand
AGATCGATATGGCTTCTCCGAATATGAACATGCGTGATCCGGTCATTTACCGTGTGGCACACATGACACATCACAATACTGGAGATCAGTGGTGCATCTACCCGATGTACGATTATGCACATCCGGTAGAAGATGCGATTGAAGGAATCACGCATTCCATCTGTACACTGGAATTTGAAGACCACAGACCTCTCTATGACTGGGTAGTTCGTGAACTGGAATATGAAGTACCGCCTCGTCAGATCGAGTTTGCGAAGATGTATCTGACAAATGTGGTAACAGGAAAGAGATATATCAAGCGTCTCGTAGAAGAAAACATCGTGGACGGATGGGATGATCCGCGTCTGGTGTCGATCGCAGCGCTCCGCCGCCGCGGTTTCACACCGGAATCCATCAGAATGTTTGTAGAACTCTGCGGCGTTTCCAAGAGTAACAGCTCAGTGGAATACCCGATGCTGGAGTACTGCATCCGTGAAGACCTGAAACTGAAAAAACCTCGTTATATGGCAGTTTTAGATCCGATCAAACTGATCATCGACAACTATCCGGAAGGACAGGTAGAATGGCTGGATGCTGCTAATAACCTGGAAAACGAAGCACTCGGGTCCAGAAAGGTTCCGTTCTGCCGTGAACTTTATATTGAAAGAGAAGATTTCATGGAAGAACCGCCGAAAAAATATTTCCGTTTATTCCCGGGCAACGAAGTGCGTCTGATGCAGGCATACTTTGTAAAATGTGAAAGCTTTGTAAAAGATGAAAACGGCAGGGTAGTTGAAGTACACTGTACCTATGATCCGGCCACAAAGGCAGGCAGCGGATTTACGGAAAGAAAAGTAAAAGGTACGATTCACTGGGTACCGGCACCGTATGCTGTCGAAGCAGAGGTACGTCTGTACGAAAATATCATTGATGAAGAAAAAGGTGTTTACAACGAAGACGGAAGTCTGAACCTGAATCCGAATTCCTTACAGGTTGTGGAGAAAGCATATCTGGAACCGGCATTGAAAGGATCGAAAGCTTATGACAGTTTCCAGTTTGTAAGAAATGGCTTCTACTGTGTAGACTGTAAGGATTCTACAGAGGAGCATCTCGTATTTAACAGAATTGTTTCCCTGAAGAGTTCCTTCAAATTACCGAAATAAAAGATTTCAGAGCGTGTGGTTTCCACACGCTCTTTTAGGAGAAAAAAATGTTAGAACTGACATTCCCCCTGGATGCTAAGAGTAAAATTCCTCTGTACGAACAGATTTACAGTTATATCAAAGATGAAATAAAAAACGGAAACCTGGCTGCCGCGGTAAAACTGCCTTCTACCCGTGCGCTTGCCGAATATCTGCAGGTCAGCAGAAGTACGGTAGAGCTTGCATACGAACAGCTGATTTCAGAGGGATATCTCGAAACGGTGCCCTGGAAAGGATATTATGTCAGTGAGCTCCAGGGGCTGTATCACATTGAGACGGAGGTCATGCAAAAAAACGGAGAGAAAACGGAAGACGCGCCGAAATACCGTTATGATTTTTCTGCCAATGGGATCGAGCTGGATTCTTTTCCGTATAATACATGGAGGAAAATCACAAAAAAAGTACAGGCGGAGCATGAGCGCGGAATCTTTCAGACCGGTCATCCGAAGGGAGAAAGGATCTTTCGGGAAAATATTGCAAGCTATGTTCATCAGGCCCGCGGTGTCAAATGCACGGCGGACCAGATCATCATAGGTGCCGGGAGCGACTATCTGCTGCTGCTTTTACATTTTCTGCTTGGAAGCGGACATGTCATTGCCATGGAAAATCCGGGATATCTGCATGCCTGTAAGATCTTCAGGGGACTGTTTCGGGAAGTCGTGACCGTAGGCAGTGATAAATACGGCATGAGCCTGGAGGAACTTCGGGATACCGGAGCAGATATTGCCTATGTGATGCCCTCCCATCAATATCCGTTAGGAACAGTCATGCCGATCAAACGGAGAATGGAACTGCTCTCCTGGGCGATGGAAAAGGAAGGAAGATATATTATCGAAGATGACTATGACAGTGAATTTCGATATAAGGGAAAACCGATTCCTGCTCTGCAGGGAAATGATCCGCATGGGAAGGTGATCTATCTGGGAACATTCAGTAAGGCCATTGCACCGTCGATTCGAATCAGTTATCTGATTCTGCCGAAGGAGCTTCTCGCACTTTATGAAGCAAAAGGACGGTGTCTTTCGACGACGGTTTCCAGATTTGATCAGATGATCGTCAATGAGTTTATAATCGGCGGATATATGGAAAGACATTTAAATAAAATGAGGGGAATCTATAAAGCCCGACATGATACACTGATGAATGCGTTGAAAGTTTTCGGAAAATCCTGTAGGATAAAGGGTGAGAATGCGGGAGTTCATCTGCTCCTGGAATTTCAGGGGTCTTTTGATGCCGGATTGCTGACGGAACGGGCAAAAGAGCAGGGAATCAAAACCCAGACGTTGTCGGCAGCATATCTGGAACCGGTGGAGTTTGAGGATCGATCCACAGTGATCCTTGGATATGCAGTTTTAAAGGAAGAAGACATTGAAGCAGCCGTAGCTGCACTCTACCGGGTGTGGCAGGATGTGAGCAAAGAAGAATATTAAGGAAGAATTATGAATAGATCAGGAAAAAAGCTGGCGGTATTTTTATTGTCTGCAGTACTGGCTGCCGGTTCGCTGACCGGCTGCGGAGGAAATACAAAGATCGTCTTTACGACAGGTCTGTCCGGAAATCAGCTGTTTAAGATTGGTTCTGCTGTATGTACGGTGCCGGAGGCAATGGTATATCTGTCAACCTTTTATAATCAGTATGCAGAGATTTACGGCAGTGATCTTTGGTCCCATGATTTCGGCGGTGTGACGCTGGAGTCTTATGTCAAGGAAGTTGTCATTTCCAAAATGGCTCAGATCAAAGTCATCTGTCTGATGGCAGAAGAAAGAGGTATTACGCTCTCTGATGAGGAAACGGCAAACGTCCGGGAAGCGGCGAAGTGCTATTATCAGAGCCTTCCGGAAGATTTCCGGAAGGAACAGGAAATCACACAGAAGGTGGCTGAAACAGTATTTAAAGAATATAAGCTGGCGAATAAAGTTTATCATACGATCACGGAATCTGTGGAACTGGAGATCAGTGATGATGAAGCCAGAACCGTAACCGTACAGTGCATCTATCTGAAAGCATTTGAAGAGAAGGATGGCGAAATCTTATACTACGATGAGACGAAGCGGGAAAGTCTTTTGCAGAAAGCAGAAGCGATCCATCGTCAGCTGGAATCGGGAGCCGATTTTGAATCACTGGCGAAGGAATACAGTGATGAAGAGAATATCACGATCAGCCTGGGGCGAGGAGAAAAAAACGAAACTGTAGAAGATACGGTTTTTGCACTGAATCAGGACGAGCTTAGTGACATTGTATCATCAAAGGAAGGTTTCTATATTTTTCGGTGTGTGAAGACATTTGATGCGGAGGCAACAGAAAAAAACAAAGAGGTACTGGCACAGAAAAAGCAGAAGGAAGCGTTTTCGTCGGCATATGAAGAAATCGTGGCAGGCACTCCGTCTCAGTTTCGGGATCATGTCTGGAAAAAGATCACACTGGATCAGGAGGATTTTTCGGAAGCCAGCTTCTTTGAGGTTTATGATGAATATTTGAAATAAAAATCTGCAGGAAAGTTTGGGACAGACTTATGAAGGAAAAAATAGAGCGTTTAGCCAGAGGAGAATTTGAAAACAGTAAGCCAAAGCTGGTGCTTCCGGCGAAGCCTGTCTGCTGGTCAATGAAAGCAAATGAGCAGTTTACGGGAAATCTGAAATTCGGTTCTGAAAACAGTGTACGTGTCAGAGGCTATCTGTTAAGCTCCGATGGAAATCTGAAGTTTCAGAATCAGAAATTTTACGGAAAAGATGTCAAGATTGAATTTGTATACAGCAGTAAGCATTTAAGTCCGGGAGATGTAAAAAAGGGAAAGATCATTCTGATCACCAATGCCGGAGAATTTACGGTACCCTTTGAAGTGAGGATTTTGGGTGAAGATCAAACAGAAGGAGATGTATGCCATGGATAACAGAGCAAAACATCAGCTGCTGGCAGAATATTTGAAAACATATGAAGACTATCAGTTTAAAAAGATAGATTCCGGACAGTATGCTGCACGAAATCTGGCAGTGGCGGAGCGATTGATCGAAATGGTTCCGGAGGAACCGGATTTTCAGTTAATGAAGGCAAGCGTTCTGATCGAAGCGGATAAAAAAGATGAGGCCGAAGGGCTTCTTAAAAAGTACGAGAAAAATCATATTCTTCAGCTGAAAAATCCGGAATTTCGCGCGGCATTTCTCTATCTGGCAGGACGCCTGAGCGATGATCCGGCACAGAAAAGACAGGTGGTAGGGCAGCTGCAGAAGCTCTACCGTAAAAATCCAAAGCAGCAGTCCCTGTTTTTTTATCTGGCAAGATCAGATGAGGGATTTGAAAAGAATCCCCAGAAGAAGCTGGCGCTGTTAGAGAAGCAGTGGAATCTTGGAAATCACCAGAACCTGCTCTATATTGAAACGGTTCTGACCCTCCGGAAATATCCGGAAGCGGCAGCGCAGATGAATGGATTTTTTATTCAGGTCTACATATGGGCAGTTCGAAGAAGAGTGATCACAAAGGAAATGGGAAGCCAGATCGCAAAGACTGCCATGCATTTAAAAAGCTGTGATGCCAAATATGAATATCTGCTGCGCAGAAGCTACGAGTATTTTTCCACAAAGGAGCTGCTGGCAGCACTCTGCAGTCTTTATATTCGAAGCTGCCGTACAGACTCCAAAGCAGCCCGGTACTATGCAAAGGGCGTGGAGTTTGAATTGAAGCTCGTCAATTTGCATGAATATTATATGATGGCAACCGTTGAGGAGAGCGACTGCCTGCTTCCGGAACAGGTGCTGTTATATTTCATTTATCACAATACACTTTCTGCTTCACAGAAGGTGTATCTGTATAAAAATATCGTCTGTTACGGAGATAAAGAATCGGAAATCTATCAGAAATACAGAGAACAGATTGAAAAATATACGCTGGAGAGTCTTTTGAAGGAAAAGATCAGTCCGGAGTATGCATACCTCTATGATCATGTGCTCTATCCGGAAATCTTTACGGAAGAAATGGCAGAGGCAATGTCGAAGATTCTGTTTCTGCGAAAGATCGAGTGCCATGACAAGAGAGTCCGGGCTGTAGAAGTATCTTATGAGCAGATGAAGCAGACCATACGTTATCCGCTGAGAAAAGGAACAGCCTATATACCGATCTACACCCCGAATGCCAAGGTGACTCTCGTGGATGAGAGCGGAAATCTGTATCGAAATACCATTGCCTATGAGCTGAAAAAAATGCTGGATGTGAAACGCTATGTTGATGTCTGTAAGGAAAATGTCCGGCGAAATCCGGGTCTGCTGCTCTATTTGTGTGAAGGAAGAGGCGGTAAACATTTACTGAATGAGGACACGATCAGATATTTTTATCAGATTCCCGATACAAAGGAGTTTACGGAAGATTACCGGAATCTGGTCATGATTGAGGTCATGGAATATGAAATGAAGAAAGAGCGCACAGCGTCGATTCCGTCTGAATGGTTTGCCGGCGGCGGACAGTATATGGGAAAGCAGCAGAGAGCAAAATATCTTGGTTTTCTGGTAGATAAAGAATATTATGAACAGGCGTTCTGGTGGATCGAGCAGTATGGAACGGCCTATGTGTCTTCTTATACGATCCTGAAGATTCTGACTGCGCTCGCAGACACGCAGGAAGCTGAGAAGGAACTGTATTACAGACTCTGCTACGGCGCATTCAGGAACGGACAGATGAATTACCGGAGTCTGAAGTATCTGTCGGAGACATTTCTGGGAACCTGTGTGCAGATGACGGAAGTCTGGAAGCAGGCGAAGGCTTTTGGTGTGGACACCCGGGAACTGGAGGAACGGATCCTGACACAGATGATGTTTACGGAAACAGATCTGGAAGAACATTTTGAGATCTATCTGTCTTATAATGAGAGAAAACCGGAAGAATCTGTCAGGAAAGCTTATCTGAGCTATTATTCAGGAAAGGCATTTAACGGACTCAGCAGTCCCGACAGCCGTTTCTATTTTCTTCTGGAGGAGGAACTTTTTTCGGGACGGGGAGGAAACGAAATCTGTAAGCTGGCTTATCTGAAATATCTTTCCTGCCAACATGTACTTTCTGTACGCCAGAAAAATCTGGCAGCAGCCTTTTTAAAAGAGTTTTTCGCGAAGAAAACCTATTATGGGTTTATGCAGAAATTCGGAAGCTGTATTCCGGAGGCACTGATACTGGAAGATAAGGTATTTGTTGAATACTATGCACCGCAGACATCGTCTGTGATTTTGCATTATGTCATAGAAAACGGAGAGGAGCAGTCCGGAAACTATGCGGCATCGAAGCTCTATCCGTCATACTGCGGAATGCATTCAGCTTCATTTTCTCTATTGGAAGGGGAGCATCTGGTTTATTTTATTACAGAGAAAGACGAGGATGGTCAGATTCACTCCACGCAGCCAAAGATCCTGAAAAAGGGAAAAGGAATTCATCAGTCAGGAACGAAATATGAAAGAATCAATGCGATGAGAAAGCTGGAGAGAGAAAAAAACGGGGATGCACTCCAAAAGTCAGAGGAAGAATTTGCGTTCCTGGAAATGGCATCAGAAAAGCTGTTTTCAATTAAGTAGGCAGGGGAGATGAATTATGGTAGCAGGAATCGAATTGCGTGAAAACTATGCACAGGTCTGTGTCCGGACTCCGTTTATGAAGGAGCCGGAAACAGTCAGTATCATAGCGGGTGAAGAACAGTACCTGATTCCGATGGAAGAAATCTGGAAGGACAGAGAAGTCTGTCGGAAATATATCAGGAAGCTTTTAAAATATATCAGAAATTACGGCAATACAGATACAATCAAAGCACTGACGGTCTGCCTGGAGGAAAACACTGAGGAAAAGAGAATACTGATTCGGGAAATTCTGGAAGTTTACGGAATTTCGGCAGAAAAAATTTATTTTCTTGATCCGAAGGAAGCATTCTGTGCATATGTACTGAACCAGGCGGCAGAGCTTTCTCAGTATTATGTACTGCTGATCGAGCACCGGGCGGGAAAAAAGAACTGTCAGCTGCTTTATAAAGAAAACAGAAAACTGCCGTGTATCGTAGAAGTACGGGAAATCACGGATCAGTCTCTGGCGGAAATCATGAAAGGGCGTAAGATTTCTTCTGTTTTTCTCGTAGGTGAGGAATTCGAAGAGTCCTGGATTGAAGAGAACAGGGATCTGCTCCGTCTGGGACGGCGTGTCTTTTACGGTAAAAACCTTTATTCCAAGGGCAGCTGTTACCGTGCCATGGAAATCCGGTCCGGTAAAGCGGAATACTATTACCTCGGGGAAACCAAAACGAGATATCATATTGCGATCAGGAGCGAAAAAGCCGGAAAAGAAGGATTTGAGATTGTTCTGGAAGCCGGAAAAAACTGGTATGAGGCAGGCAGGTATCTGGAAGTATTGCTCCTGGAGCGTCCGCAGATGGAATTTGCAGTGATTCCGATGTTCTCAAAAGAACGGAAGATCCTGGCAATGAATTTTGAGGATCTGCCGAAGAGACCGCCAAGGACAACCAGACTGGCAGTACATCTGCAGTATGTCAGTGCGGCGCAGCTCCATATCAAAGTATGTGATCTGGGATTCGGGGAACTGTTTCCGAAATCAGAGAAGGTCTACGAAAAAAATCTGGATCTTCAGAAATTGTGGGGAGAGTAAGTATGGGAGTAGTAAAGATCTGTGAACGGGAATGTACCGCGATCCCTTTTTATGCGAAATTGACGGGAATCAATCTGTATTCCATCGAAGAACTGTCATATTATCTGTATGAAAATATCTATCTGGCAGACCAGACAATCATCGGAGAAGACCTTTATGTCTGGCTGGAGCAGGAAGCGGGATATGCCCAACTGGCAGAAAAACTGCGTGCCGATGAAAAAGCTGGATGTACTGTTTATGATCAGGCCGTTACGATTCTTCAGGTCTCGGAGTATTACAGTGCAGAGCAGATGGAAGAACTGTCTTCTACGATCAGGATGATGTCCGGAATGCAGGAACAGGAGCGTCTGAAGTTTAAAGCAGATGAACTGTTTGAAAACGGAAATATCTGGGCGGCAGTTTCGGAATATGAAAGAATATTAAGCATTCGTCAGAATCTGAAGCTTCCGGTAGAGTTTTACGGAAAGATCTGGAATAATCTGGGATGCTGCTATGCCAGACTGTTTTTGTTTAAAAAAGCGGCAGCCTGTTTTGATATGGCATACCAGTTTCAGAAATCCATGGAGTATAAGAAGCTGGCAGTCTGTGCAAGAAAACTGGCACAGACAAACGATTCGGAATCTGAAGACCTCATGATGGATGAAGAATATAAAAAGCTGGTTGAACTGACAAAAGAGGAACTGCGAAGAATACAGAAACGCAGTCTTGAAAAAATGTCGGACAGCGACAGGAACGCGTTGCTCCGGAAGTGGGAAAGAAATTACAGAAAAGTTTCCAGAATCTGATTTACAGGTTGACATTCTCCATGCTGTGTGATATCTTATTTAAAGATTCGACGCTCTACTATGGTAAAGTAGTCAAGCGGTAAAAGCAGGAGGAGTGATCTTATGAAAAAATTATTGGCAATGTTACTGATCGGCTGTATGACAGCGACGGCACTGACCGGATGCGGAAGTGAAAAGACGACAGGACCGGCATATGATATCGCTGAGGAAGATGCTAACGAAGGGGATGCAGTAAAGGAGTCGGACACGAGAACTACATTTACAGTAGGTTTTGATGCGGAATTTCCGCCATACGGATATATGAATGAGGAAGGCGAATACGTTGGATTTGACCTGAGTCTGGCAGAGGAAGTATGTAAACGCAACGGATGGGAACTTGTAAAACAGCCGATCAACTGGGATGCAAAGGATATGGAATTATCTTCAGGAAATATTGACTGTATCTGGAACGGATTTACGATGAACGACCGTGAAGATGACTATACATGGACGGATGCTTATGTAGACAATACACAGGTATTTGTCGTAGCCGAAGACTCCGGCATCAAAACTTTTGACGATCTTGCAGGAAAAACAGTCCTTGTACAGGCAGATTCTTCTGCATTACATGCGCTGGAAGAAATGGAAGATCTGACAGCAACCTTTGGTTCATTCACCCAGATCGCTGATTACAATTCCGCATTTATGGATCTGGAAATGGGTGCGGCAGACGCGGTTGCAATGGATATCGCAGTTGCAGAGTATCAGATCGAGTCCAGAAACGGCGGATATGTGATTCTGGAAGATTCCATTTCTTCTGAACAGTATGGTATCGGATTTGCTTTGGGAAATGAGGAATTAAGAGATCAGGTTCAGGCGACGTTATATGAAATGGCAGACGACGGAACATTTGCATCGATTGCTGAAGAATGGGGACAGACAGATCTGGTTTGTCTTGGTAAATAAAAAGAACTTAAAAAAGAAGGGGCGTTTTGGCGCCCCTTTTTTACGCGGGAGGTTCATATGAGTATTACAACGATGATCAGCCAGTTGGCGAAAGGAATGGGAATTTCAATAGAAATTTTCGTGGTTACACTGGTATTTTCTCTGATTCTGGGGCTTTTTGTCTGTTTCTTGCGAATGGCCAAAAATCCCGTGATATCCATGATTGCCAGAGTTTATATTTCAATTCTTCGTGGAACACCGCTGATGCTGCAGCTGTTGGTGGTATGCTACGGTCCGTTCTATATTTTTGGCGTGAAATCGCCATATGACAAACTGACAGCGGTTCTGATCGGCTTTGTCTTAAACTATGCTGCGTATTTTGCGGAAATATACAGAGCGGGAATCGAAAGTATTCCGACAGGTCAGTATGAGGCCGCTTCTCTTCTCGGATACAATAAGGTACAGACATTTATTTACATTGTACTGCCTCAGGTCATCAAAAGAGTGCTGCCGCCGGTTACCAACGAAACGATCACCCTGGTTAAGGATACATCTCTGGCATTTGCACTGACGGTCACGGAAATGTTTACAACTGCCAAACAGATTGCGGCAGCGGAAACATCCATGGTACCGTTTATCATTGCTGCGGTATTTTATTATATTTTTAACCTGATCGTAGCTGTGGCTATGGAATATGCCGAAAAGAAATTGAACTACTATCATTAGGAGGGGATCGGATGTACTATCTGGAAATGAATCATGTACAGAAAAGCTTTGGGGAGCTGAAGGTTTTAAAAGACATCTCCCTGAGTGTGAAAAAGGGGCAGGTTGTGGCAATCATCGGGCCGTCCGGTTCGGGAAAATCGACCCTTCTTCGCTGTGCCACTTTACTGGAAACGATGGATGCCGGGGAGTTATCCTATCTGGGAGAAAAGGCAGCCTGGGATGAAAATGGAAGGACGGTTTATGCCAGACCGGCAGAAATGAAAAAGATACAGCAGAATTTCGGCCTGGTATTCCAGAATTTCAATCTGTTTCCACACTTTTCCGTACTTCAGAATGTGATGCATGCCCTGGTGAAGGTACAGAAAAAAGACAAAAAAGAAGCGGAACAGACGGCGAGAGCACTGCTTCGAAAAATGGGACTGGAGGATAAAGCCGACAGCTATCCGTATCAGCTTTCCGGCGGTCAGCAGCAGAGAGTGTCGATCGCAAGAGCACTGGCCCTGAATCCGAAGGTTCTGTTCTTTGATGAACCTACTTCAGCCCTGGATCCGGAGCTGACGGGAGAGATTTTGAAGGTGATCAAGGATCTTGCAGCGGAGCATATGACGATGGTCATCGTTACCCATGAGATGAATTTTGCCAGAAATGTGGCAGATCACATCATCTTTATGGATAAGGGTGTCATTGCGCAGGAAGGAACACCGGAAGAAGTATTTAATTCCGACAATGTGCGGATGCAGGAATTTTTAGGAAAACTGGAGCATTAGCCTGCGACGGAAGGCTGTATTTCTGTAAGGGGATGTATAAATATATTGTCAAAATATTATCAATGTGATATGATGCTCACATAAATATTGTGATAAATTTATCAAACGAACAGGAGAAGCATTATGAGCAGAAAAATTACAATTATTGGGGCAGGCAGTGTAGGTGCGACAATTGCCTATACATTATCAGGAGAAAATATCGCATCAGAAATTGTCCTGATTGATATCAATAAAGAAAAAGTGGCAGGAGAAGTCATGGATATCGAACAGGGAACTTGTTTCCGTGATCCGATTTCTGTTGTCGGAGGAGAATATGAAGATGCGAAGGATTCCGATATTGTTATCATTACATCCGGAATCGCCCGCAAACCGGGTCAGACAAGAATTGAGCTGACACAGACAAATGTGGATATCTTAAAGAGTATTACACCGCAGATCGTAAAAGCTGCACCGAATGCTCTGTATGTGCTTGTAAGCAATCCGGTCGATATCATGACTTATGTATTTACAAAAATTTCCGGGCTCCCTGAAAATCAGATCATCGGTTCCGGAACGATTCTCGATACAGCGCGTCTGCGCTGCGGACTTTCCGAGCATTTCAAGGTTGCTCAGAAAAATATTCATGCATATGTCTATGGTGAACATGGCGATACATCCTTCGTTCCATGGTCAGGCGCTTATATCTCAGGTGTCAGTGTAGAGGAATACTACGAATTGATGAAAAAGCTCGGTAAGGATGTGGAAGAACTGGATAAAGAAGCAATGCTGACCTATGTTCAGAAATCCGGCGGACAGGTGATCGCCAATAAAGGTGCTACCTTCTATGCAGTCGCAAGAGCTGTCTGTAAGTTATGTGCGACGCTGCTTGCCTCCTCAGATTCGATTCATACAGTATCTTCTATGATGCATGGTGAATACGGTATCGAAGATGTCTGCCTGAGTACACTGACGCTGGTCGGACCGGATGGTATTCGGGGAAAAGTGCCGATGAAAATGACAAAAGAAGAAATCCAGAAGCTCCGGGCGAGTGCGGATGCACTGAAATCAGTCATTGCTCAGGTTGAATTATAAAAAGTAAATAAACCGGATGTTGATCATGGGGCTGCGGAGGTTTCCGCGGCCCTGAGTTATAAAATCGAAATACGGAAGAAAAGAGGATGAAAGATGTATAGAGAGGTAGCAAAATTAATTTTGTACAGGGATCTGGGGGAGGACAGTATACTGCGGAAGCTTTCCGGGATCTTTGAGGATTTTGAAAACGGAACTGCCGGCAGTGCAAATCTGACAACGAGAATTTACGAACAGATGAAAGCTCTGCTGGATACAGCTACAATCTATGGGTTCGACAGGAATCTGTGGCACAATTATCTGACATTTATTTTACTGACGAATGAAAACTCCTTTTCCATGACCTGTGAAAAGGTCGGTGCCAATGACGGCAGTGTCAACCATTTTGCAAAGGCGGATTTTAAGATTTTCAAAAAGCTGTTTGATTTTGACTTTTCAAAGATCGAAGAAGCACTTGGAATCGACTGTTTTACAACGGTATGCAATTATCGTGCAATTGAAAAAAAAGAACGGATGTATCATAAAAACGTCAGTGAAAAGGTTCAGACCGTCAGCTTAAAGATCGAACAGGCTAAAGATGAGAATGAGATCTTCGAAATCGTGACTGATTTTTATCGGGCTTACGGAGTGGGAATGTTTGGCCTGAATAAGGCATTTCGCATTAAGAGTCTGCCGGGCGGAGTGGAATTTCTTCCGATCAATAATACGGAGAAGGTCATGTTAGACGATCTGATCGGCTACGAAATTCAGAAGAAAAAGCTGGTGGAAAATACGGAAGCGTTTGTCGAAGGAAGAGCTGCCAATAATGTATTGCTCTTCGGTGACAGCGGCACGGGAAAATCTACCAGTATCAAAGCGATCTTAAATGAATACTATGACAGGGGGCTTCGTATGATTGAGATTTACAAGCACCAGTTTCAGGATCTGTCAAGTATCATTGCACAGATAAAGAACCGGAATTATCGCTTTATTATTTATATGGACGATCTTTCCTTTGAAGAATTTGAAATAGAATATAAGTTCTTAAAGGCGGTGATCGAAGGCGGCATGGAAACAAAGCCGGACAATGTCCTGATCTATGCAACTTCCAACAGACGTCATCTGATCAGAGAAACATGGAGTGACCGATCCGATATGTCCCAGGATGAGCTGCACCGCTCCGATACCATGCAGGAAAAACTTTCTCTTGTGGCAAGATTCGGTGTGACGATCAATTACTCCAAGCCTTCACAGAAAGAATATTTCAATATTGTAACAGAGCTTGCAAAGCGTTATCCGGAAATCAGACTTTCAGATGAGGAACTGAGGGCTCAGGCCAATATGTGGGAGTTGAGCCACGGAGGTATTTCGGGCAGGACAGCACAGCAGTTTATCAATTACCTGGCAGGAAAGGCAGATGACTAATCATCTGCCTTTTCTTCTACGATATCACGCACATACTGCATCCTGATATCCAGTGTATTGCTTAGATCTGCACATTCGTTCAGGATATGGGCGGTCTGCTTCAGAATACCCTCCGGAAGGTTCTTTTTATAACGAAGACGGTGTTCCAGATTTGCCCAGGATTCCATCGCAATGGTACGAAGCTGAACTTCGACCTTGATAAATTTTTTTTCATCCGCAAGAAAGATCGGGATCTCCACGATCAGGTGAAGACTTCGGTATCCGTTTGGCTTTGGATTTTTGATATAATCCTTGATTTCGATCAGCCTGATGTCATCCTGCTGGATCAGGCAGTCTGCCAGCATATAGATATCATCGATAAAACCGCAGATTACACGGATGCCGGCAATATCGTGCATATTTTCTTCCATGGACTCTAAAGAAAGCGGAAAGTTTTTTCTGAACATTTTTTCCTGAATGCTTCCGAAGGATTTGAGTCGAGTTTTAATATTTTCGATGGGATTTCGTTCGTGCTGAAGAGAAAACTGTTCATTTAAGACCTTGAATTTTGTTTCGACCTCCAGAAGGGCACAACGGTAATAAGTCATCAGGGCCTGTGCATTCTCGAACATTTCTTTAATCTCATCTGCGGAAGAGGAGATGATCAGATCTCCAAACTGTTTGTGTAAATAGTCATTTTCCATTCGATTTTCTCCTTTGCATGTTTTCAATTTTCTTTCGTACTCAGCAGTTCAGTCGTTTCTTCTGACCTGAGTTCAACATAAAAACCTGCCTTTTCATTTGTTATATTCCATGTTATCATATCTGTGGTAAGAAATCAAAAAGATTGCATTTTACAGAAAAAAATGGTAACATTGTCCAGAATGTAAACTGACATTTAATGAAAGGGAATATCATGAAAAAGATTTTATCATTGATCGAGGCAGAAGTAGTCAAAGCCTTCGAAGCGACAGAATATGATTCTAAATATGCAAAAGTGACATTATCCAACCGTCCGGACCTTTGTGAATATCAGTGCAATGGTGCGATGGCGGCAGCGAAAGAATATAAAAAAGCTCCGATCATGATCGCAAATGCGGTTGTGGAAAAACTTCAGAAAAGCGGTTGCTTTGCTGAGGTTACAGCAGTAAATCCGGGTTTTATCAATATGAAATTAAGTCCTGCATTCCTGTCTGAATACTTAAACGGTATGCAGGAGGATGAAAGACTCGGATGTGAAAAATGTGAAGATCCGAAGACCATTGTGATCGATTACGGCGGACCGAACGTGGCCAAGCCGCTGCATGTAGGGCATCTTCGTTCAGCGATCATCGGCGAAAGTGTAAAGAGGATCAGCAGATTTATGGGGCATCATGTGATCGGCGACGTGCATCTGGGCGACTGGGGCCTTCAGCTGGGTCTGATCATCACAGAACTGCGCATGAGAAAGCCGGATCTCGTATATTATGATGAAAGCTACACAGGAGAGTATCCGGTCGAGGCACCGTTTACGATCTCTGAGTTAGAGGAAATCTATCCGACTGCCAGTGCCCGTTCCAAGGAAGATGAAGCATATAAAGAGGCTGCCATGCAGGCGACACATGAACTTCAGCAGGGCAGAAGAGGATATCGTGCGCTCCTTCAGCATATCTTAAATGTATCTGTTACAGATTTAAAGAAAAACTATGAAAATTTAAATGTATCCTTTGATCTGTGGAAAGGTGAATCCGATGCACAGGCCTATATTCCGGCAATGGTGGAAAGACTGAAAAATGAAGGCTATGCCTACATGAGTGAAGGTGCTCTTGTTGTAGATGTAAAAGAAGAAACAGATACGAAAGAAGTTCCTCCGTGTATGATCTTAAAATCCGACGGGGCATCTCTGTATACGACGACAGACCTTGCCACCCTGGTACAGCGCGAAGAGGATTTTCATCCGGACAAAGTGATCTATGTGGTAGATAAACGTCAGGAAATGCATTTCATTCAGGTATTCCGCTGTGCGAAAAAAACAGGTATTGTAGGAGAAAATACAGAACTTCGTTTTCTGGGATTCGGCACCATGAACGGAAAGGACGGAAAACCTTTTAAAACCCGTCAGGGCGGTGTTATGAGACTGGAGACACTGATCGCTGATATCAATGAACAGATGTATCGGAAGATTCTCGAAGGAAGGGAAATGTCTGAAGAAGAGGCCAGAAATACAGCAAAGATCGTCGGACTTTCCGCGGTAAAATACGGAGACTTATCCAACCAGGCTTCCAAGGATTATATCTTCGACATCGACAGATTTACCTCATTTGAAGGTGATACGGGTCCGTATATCCTCTATACCATTGTCCGCATGAAATCGATCCTTGCAAAATATACAGATGCGAGGGGCGCGGTCAGCAGCCTGAAAATCGGTGAAGCCTCCAATGAAAGTGAAAAGGCACTGATGCTGGAGCTGACAAAATTCAATGCCATGGTGGAAGCTGCCTATGAAGAAACAGCACCTCACAGAGTGTGTGCGTTTATCTATGATCTGGCGAACGCATTTAACCGATTCTATCATGAAACGAAGATCATGACGGAAGAAGATCCTGAAAAACAGTCCTCATATATTGCATTGTTAATCTTAACAAAGAAGGTTCTGGAAACATGTATCGATCTGCTTGGATTTGAAGCGCCGGAACGTATGTAACAGAATATCGAACATAAAGCTCCTGAGATGCTCGGGAGCTTTTTTACAAAAAGCAGAGATATTTTCTGTAACTGAGGTGGAACTTTTTGAAGAGATAGGTTATACTTTAACAAAGTATTTTGGAGAGAACGGTTCAATGATAAAAGGAAAACGAAAGAAAGTTCTGATCGCTGCTCTGGTATTTTTCATTGCAGCCGCAGCCGGAGTGTTTCTGTATCAGGATTATTATACATTAAAGGAAGCGGATCTGATCCTGTTTATGGGACAGAGCAATATGAGCGGTGCCGGCGGAGATGCGGCATATGCACCGGAACTGATCAGGGGTGCAGGCTATGAGTACCGGGCGATCACCGATCCGCAGCAGCTGAACATTCTGGAAGAACCATTCGGGGTACAGGAGCATAGAGAAGGATATCTGGATGACAGAGGCCTGATTGAACGAAAGGGTTCCCTGGTGACGGCTTTTGTGAATGCCTACTATAAAGAGACCAGAGAAAGAGTTGTGGCAGTCTCAGCATCCAGAGGTTCCGCCCGGATCAGTTCATTTAACCATTATCTTTATGAAGATGCCCTGCAGCGCCTGGAAGCAGCAAAAAAGACGATGACGGAACAGGGAGTCAATATCAGAAATATTTATATGGTCTGGTTTCAGGGAGAGACCGATGCCTATGTCAAAACATCAAAAGAGGCCTATATCGGCGGCCTGCAGAAGCTTCTCTGGACACTGCAGCCATACGGTGTGTCGAAATGTTTTGTGATCCAGACCGGGAATGCGGTCATGGATGGTGAACAGGTGGATACCGCTCCCGTTCAGAATGCACAGACGCAGCTGTGTGAAACAGATGAAAATTTTGTGCTGGTTTCCACACTGCCGAAGGAAATCAGTAAAAGTCCTTATATGGAAGATGAGATTCATTTTACCCAGGAGGGGCTGAATCTGATCGGGGCCGATGCGGGCAGGAATATGGGGGCCTATGTGAAGAAACTGGAGGAGGATTAATTTTATGAAAAAAGAATCCGTAATGATGACCCTGTGGAAGATTTTTTATCCGATGCTGATACATCTGGGGGTACAGAATATTGTAGTAATCATAGCGACTGTCTGGTATACATCCAGTGTGCAGATGTCCTATCTGGCCGATGGAATTGAAACAGATATGGAGACGATTACGGCGGAAGTGTATGCATTGTATGAACAGAATGCGCTTCTGCTCCTGATGATCGCAACGGTGATCTGTATTCCGATCTTCTGCCTGATTTATAAACATACAAAGAAAGAAACGAAAAAGGTCAGCAGGAATATTCCGATGCAGAGCAGGGATGTGCTTGCAGTGATTATTTCTTCGGCAGCATTGTCTCTGGCGTTAAACAATGTGATCCTGCTGTCTCCGCTGCCGGTATGGTTTCCTTCTTATTACGAAAATACGGCAAATCTGCTGTTTGCGGACAGCATTGTACTGCAGGTCGTGCAGATCGGCATCCTCGCCTGCGTGGCAGAGGAACTTCTGATGCGGGGAATTGCCTACAGACATCTGAAATACCGATGGGGAAGAAGAACGGCGATTTTTGTAAGTGCACTGATTTTCGGCATTTATCACTTTAATGTTGTTCAGGCGGTATATGCATTTTTCCTGGGCCTGTTTTTCGCGTGGCTGGTGGAACGTTATGATACGCTGTGGGCATCGATCATTGCGCATATGTCAGCGAATCTCTTTTCCGTGCTAATATCGGCAAATACGATTTTTGAATTTATGTATGAGGGGATGATCGGATTCTGCCTTTCCACCTGCGGTGCAATTCTGATCTTCTATTTTGTATACCGCTGGATGAAGGCGACTGACCCGCTGATAGAGCTGGAATTTGTAGAAAGGGAACCGGATACTCTGAAAAAGCTGTCAGAAGAATATCATGAAAGCAAAAAAAATCAGGAGGATTAAAAGTTGTTTAAAAATCCAAAATTCGAAAAATATCTGTATCTGATGTTTGCGGGATTCGGTGCGATCTCTCTGAGTGTTCTGTTTTTTTTCGCATTGTACAAGATCTCGAGTGTTGCAGGTTATGTGAGGGTCATGATCGATACGCTGATGCCGTTTGTATACGGAAGTATGATTGCCTATCTGATGTATCCGATCAATCAGTGGATCACAGAGAGAATGGATCGTTTCTTCGGAGGCCGATATCCGAAGATTAGCAAGTTCAGCGGAATTTTTGCTTCTTTGCTGCTGTTTGCGCTGGTCATTTATCTTCTGCTCTGGATGGTGCTTCCGCAGCTTCTGGACAGCATTGTGTCATCGATCTCCAGACTTCCGCAGACTGCAGATATGCTGACGATGTGGGTAGAAAGACTGCTGGAAAATAATGAACCGCTGCAAAAATATGCGGAAGCTCTCCTGGAGAATTCCTATGCACAGCTGGAAGCATGGCTGAAGGAAATTCTGATGCCGGGAGTTCAGGCACTTCTGACCGGACTCTCAAGCAGTGTGATCGCAACAGTGATGGGACTGTTTGATTTTGTGATCGGTCTGATCGTCTGTGTTTATATTTTATCTTCCAAGGATCAGTTTCAGCTTCAGATCAGAATGATCATCAAAGGAATTTTTCCGGAGAGGTTTTCCAATATTATTTTTGAAATTATCAGAGAAACAGACCTGAGCTTTGGCGGATTTATCAGAGGAAAGCTTCTGGATTCTCTGATCATGGGAGTGATCTGTTTTGTCGGTACATCTCTGATGAAGCTTCCATATGCGATAGTTGTCAGCGTTGTTGTAGGTATCACAAATATCATTCCGTTTTTCGGACCTTTTATCGGAGCGATTCCGAGTGCGTTTCTGATTCTGACGGTGAACCCGATTCAGTGTATCTATTTTATAATATTTATCCTGATTTTACAGCAGGTAGACGGCAATATCATTGGTCCGGCGATTCTCGGACAGAGTACGGGGGTAAGCAGCATCTGGGTTCTGTTTTCTATTCTTGTATTCGGCAAGATCTTCGGAGTCATGGGAATGATCATTGGTGTGCCGGTCTTTTCCATACTTTATTATCTGTTCAGCAAGTATGTATTCAGATGTCTGGAAAAGAAGGGCTTACGAAAGGAAATCGATGAATATCGTGAAAAATATCCGGACAAGAGAGAGGAAAGGGACAGGAAAAATAAGCAGAAAGAGGAAGAAAAAGCAGAAAAGTTAAAGAAGTGGGAAGAATTCGGCAGAAAAAAACGAAATCACTAAAAGAGGGTGCTTTTGGGCACCCCTTTTTCATGGAAACTATCAGGAACAGTTTTTTTCATAGATCAGTCGAAGCCCTTTTAAGAGCAGTGCGTCATCATAGGTGATCTTCTCTTTGCAGTACGGAATAATGACTTTGGCCAGTCCGCCGGTTGCCAATACAGTGACATCATCTCTGCCAAGCTCCTGTTTGATTCTTTCGATCATGCCGTCGATGCAGGAGGCATTTCCGTAGATCATTCCGCTCTTCATACAGTCGATGGTGTTTTTACCGATAAATTTTTTCGGCGGCTCCATACTGATCCTCGGAAGCTGGGAAGTCCGGGAGGTCAGAGAATCCATGGAAACGCGGATACCCGATAAGATCATCCCGCCGATATAGCGCTTCTGATCATCTACCACAGAGATCGTTGTCGCAGTTCCCATATCCACGAAGATCAGCGGCACCGGATATTCGGCGATGGCAGCTACGGCATCTACGACCAGATCGCTTCCAAGCTGTGCAGGGTTATCCATGACGATGTTTAAGCCGGTCTTAATGCCGGGACCGACGACCATGACTTCGGTGCCGATGATCTTTTCGGCAGAAGCTTTCAGAATATTTGTCAGCGGCGGAACAACGGAAGAAATGATCCCCCCTGTGACGGTGTCGGGACTGATGCCGTAAATTTCCAGTACATTCTTTAAACTGATGGCATATTCCAGTTCGGTCTTTCTATGATCAGTGGATACCCGTTCCACAAACAGTACATTCTCTTTATCAAAACATCCAACGACGATGTTGGTGTTTCCGATATCAATTGCCAAAATCATGATACATCCTCCGGAGTGTGTATTTTTACTGTTCCCAGTTTAACACCAGACCTTGTAAAATTCAACACACTTTGTTATACTCGCAATAGACTGGAAGTCATATGCAGTCAGATTATGATTGAAGAGGAATCTATCGATGTTAAAAAATAAAACAGTGATTTTAGGCGTAACCGGCAGCATTGCAGCATATAAAATCGCGGGTCTTGCCAGTGCATTGAAGAAGCTGCACTGTGAGGTTCATGTGATCATGACTGAAAATGCCATGAATTTTATTCATCCGATTACGTTTGAAACATTGACGGGAAATAAGTGTCTGGTAGACACATTTGACAGAAATTTTGAATTCAGTGTGGAACATGTATCACTGGCGAAAAAGGCGGACTGTGTTCTTGTGGCGCCTGCGACTGCCAATGTAATTGCAAAGATGGCACATGGGATCGCGGACGATATGCTCACGACGACCGTTCTGGCATGCCGGTGCCCGATCATCGTGTCCCCGGCTATGAATACGCGGATGTTTCAAAATGCAGTTACGCAGAATAATCTGAAAATACTGAAAAACTATGGTATGGAAGTTATTGAACCTGCCAACGGTTATCTGGCCTGCGGTGATACAGGAGAAGGCAAGATGCCGGAGCCGGAACTGCTTCTGGAGTATATAAAAAAAGCAGTCTGCGCTGAAAAGGATATGACGGGGATCAGACTGCTTGTGACGGCAGGACCGACACAGGAGGCGATCGATCCGGTCAGATATATTACCAATCATTCTACCGGAAAGATGGGATATGCCATCGCACGGACTGCAGTTATGAGAGGGGCGGAGGTTACGCTCATCAGCGGTCCGGTTTCGCTGACACCGCCGCCGTTTGTGGAGTTTGTTCCGGTCACAAGCGCACAGGATATGTATGAAGCAGTGACAGACAGAGCGCCGTTACAGGATATCATCATCAAGGCCGCAGCAGTTGCAGATTATACACCGGCAGAGGTGGCATCTGAAAAGGTGAAGAAAAAAGAAGGGGATCTGTCGATCGGTCTGAAACGTACAAAGGATATTCTGGGAAATCTGGGTGCAGCCAAAAAAGCGGGACAGTTTTTGTGCGGTTTTTCCATGGAAACAGAAAACATGCTGGAAAACTCCGTGGCGAAGCTGGAAAAGAAAAATCTCGATATGATCATTGCAAATAATTTAAAGGTGGCAGGAGCCGGGTTTGGTACGGATACCAATGTGGTTACGATCATAACAAAGGATATGCAGCGGGAGCTTCCGCTGATGAGCAAGGAAGATGCGGCATCGGAAATACTGAATTGTATTATGAATGATTACAGAAAACAGGAAGGTGTGTATGTGAAATGATTGATATTCATAGTCATGTACTTCCGCGTATGGCTGATGGCGCAAAAGATGAGCAGGAATCATTGGAAATGTTGAAGATGGCATGGAAATGCGGTATTACTCATATGATAGCGACACCGCATTCTCATTATAAAAAAGGAAATGCATCATCAGAACAGATTAAAAGTGCTGTCCGTCATATGCAGAATGTTCTCGAACAGGAAGGAATTCCGTTAAAACTGTATGCGGGAAATGAGCTTTTCTATACGCATAATATATTGGAAAAAGTAAAAAACGGAGAAGTTCTGACTTTGGCAGATTCCGATTATGTATTGCTGGAGTTTTCCGTTGATGCAGAGAAGAACCGTATCAGAAATGCGGTCTATGAATTCTATAACCATGGATTTTTGCCGATCGTAGCGCATGTTGAAAGATATCAGGTATTTTTGAAAGATCAGGATTTTGCGGAAGAAATTCTGGAAATGGGTGCTTATTTTCAGGTTAACATGGGAAGTCTGGGTGAACATGCGGGCTGGCGGACCAGGCATTTTGTGAAAGGTCTGATCAGAAACGATATGCTGCACTTTATTGCTACGGATGCCCATGACACTGTAACAAGAAAACCATACAAAGATAAAGGGCTGGGATGGATAGAAAAGAAATACGGACAAAAACAGCTGGAAAATTATTTGTGGCGGAATCAGAAAAAAGTATTAAACAACGAAAGCATTTAAAAGCGAGGAGGAGTAGGAATGGAAGAGCAAAAGAAGCACTATGAGGATGAAATAGATTTTAAAATAAAAGACCTGATCTGGGAACTGGGTAAACGATGGGGGATTATTTTATTATCAGGACTGCTGGGAGCATTGGTTTTCTTCACCTATGCAAGGTTTATAGCACCTGAAACATATGTGTCTAAGACAAGTATTTATATCCTGAATCAGAATGTGGATGATGTTACTCTGACAGAGCTTCAGACCAGTTCAACACTGATGAATGACTGTGAGGTATTGGTGAAAAGCCGTGCTGTCCTGGAAGCGGTGATTCAGCAGATGGGATTGGATATGAGTTATGATGAACTGAACAGCAGAGTCAGTGTTGAGATACCTTATGCAAGCCGAGTTGTTGAAATCAGCGTATCATCGGATGATCCGTATGTTTCAAAAGATATTGCAGATGCAGTACGTGAAAAGGCCAGTGAAAATCTTTCTGAAGTTATGGGATTTGAAACGGTAAATGTGGTGGATGTGGCCAATCTTCCGTTGAACAGAAGCGAACCGAATACCAAAAAACTTACAATGATCGGTGCAGTGATCGGTGTTGTTTTGGCCTGTGGAATGATTCTTGTTTCTGCTCTTTTTAATGATACCATTTCCACGCAGGAAGATGTGGAAAAATATCTGGGGTTAAGTACACTGGGGATGATCCCGATTGATGATGAATGGAAAATGAGAGAAGATAAGAGAAAAAGAGGAAAGAAAGCCGGAAAAAGTAAAAGCTCATAAATCGGAGGTAAAAATATGCAGACGATTACGTTAGGCAAAGTGGAACAATTGGATTTTAAAAGTGCGGAAGCGTTTAAAGCGTTACGCACCAATATACAGTTTTCAGGAACAGATGTGAAAGTGATTTCTGTTACAAGCTGTCTTCCGAATGAAGGTAAAAGCAGTGTTACGATGAATCTGGCATTGTCTTTAGCGGAAGCAGGGAAAAAGGTTCTGTTTATAGATGCGGATATGAGAAAATCTGTGTTGGCGGGAAGACATAAGATTAAAAATGTGAATCGGGGATTATCCCACTATTTATCGGGACAGTGTAAATTTGAGGAGGTTATTTGTGTAACAAATATTGAAAGTTTCTATATGGTTACTGCGGGGCCGGTTCCACCGAATCCATCTGAAATTCTCGGCGGAAAGAATTTTGAACGGCTGATCAGCGAAACGAGAAAAATATATGATTATGTGATCATTGACAGTCCGCCGATCGGCAGCGTCATTGACGGAGCGATTATCGGCCGTGTTTGCGATGGTGTGGTATTGCTGATCGCAGCGGATTCTATCAGTTACAAATTCGCCCAGAAGGTTAAAAGACAGCTTGAAATGGCCGGCTGCAAAATATTAGGGGTGGTTTTGAATAAAGTCACATCCAACAGTCAGGGCTACTATGGAAAATATTACGGAAAATACTACGGTGACTATTACAGTAATTGATCATTAAGAAGGGAAAGCGAAAATGAAAGAGAAAATAGTGATTTTTCTTTTGTCCGTTATGTGTGTTTTTTTTCTGGGATTTAATTTTTTTGCCGGAATTAATATGGATCGAACGGAACCGGTAATACAGTATGATACAGATAAAGTCATTACCTATACGGAAGGTGAAGATCAGGAAGAACTGTTGAAAGATGTCAGTGTGACGGATGATTCTGACCGGGATGTTTCTGAGAGTTTACGAATCAGCGAGCTTTATAAAACAGGTGATCATAAAGGGATCGTTGTCTATGTAGCCAAAGATCAGGCAAACAATATTGCAAAAGTAAGCAGAGAAATTGAATATAAAGAACAAAAGAGTCTGATCAATGATGAGATTAACGATATCACCGAAGATCATCCAATGGATCCGAATGATGAAGATGTACCGGAAGATCATCCATCAGATGAACCGCAGACGGAAGGTAAAGGTCCGTATATCGGACTGCTTGCGCATGAAGCAACCATTTCTGTGGGCGAAACTTTTAATATCGTAAGGTATGTGGAACGCGCAGTGGACGGGGAAGGCGGCGACATCAGCAGAAGCATACATATTGATGGGATTTATGATATCAATACTCCGGGAACCTATCAGCTTGGGATCTATGCGTTGGATAGTGCCGGAAATAAATCAAATGTGGAACAGTTTATCTTATATGTGCAGTAAAATGGGCTTTTGACTGATTATGCAGTATGAAGGAGAATGATGAAAAATGAAAAAAATAGGTGTATTAGGAGCAGGAACCTGGGGAATTGCATTGGCAAATATGCTTGCAAACTGCGGACACCAGGTGATGGTGTGGTCAGCAATTGAAAAGGAAGTGGATGATCTTGATCAGAACAGGGTACATCCCAATCTTCCGGGAATGGAAATCTCAGGGGATATTCAATTCACAAAGAAGGTTGAGGAAGTTTGCGGGAACCGGGATATTCTGCTTTTGGCAGTGCCGTCAGTTTTTGTAAGATCTACCGTTGCACAGATGGCTCCTTATGTCCCGGAGGGACAGATCATTGTAGATGTTGCGAAAGGAATTGAACCGGATACCTTATTTACGATGACAGAAGTGATCAAAGATGAGCTGACTAAGAATGGATATCAAAAAAATGTTCGGCTCGTAGCGCTTTCAGGTCCGACTCATGCGGAAGAGGTTGCCAAAAATCTTCCGACTACCATTGTATCGGCATGTCAGGACATGGAGGCGGCAGAAATTGTGCAGGATGTTTTTATGAATTCCTGTATGAGAGTCTATACGAATATGGATATCAAGGGCGTTGAATTATGCGGCGCCATGAAAAATATTATTGCATTGGCAGCCGGTATTTCCACGGGCCTGGGGTTTGGCGATAATGCAAAGGCAGCGATTATTACCAGAGGTATGGCTGAGGTAACACGATTGGGACTGGCGATGGGATGTCTTGAAAAAACATTTCATGGTCTTGCGGGAATCGGAGATCTGGTAGTGACAGCAACCAGTATTCACAGCAGAAATAACAGAGCCGGAAATCTGATCGGTCAGGGATATAAACCGGAGGATGCGGTCAGGGAAGTCGGAATGGTTGTGGAAGGAATGAATGCACTTCCTGCTGCAATGAAACTGGCGGAATGCTATAACGTGGAGCTTCCGATCATTCAGGGAGTCAATGCTGTTGTGAATGAAGGGGCTGATCCGGCGGATATTGTGTGTGAGTTAATGGGAAGAGACAAGAAGATGGAATTGGAAATGTAGAAGATGGAAAATATGAAAAATTGGAATAGTTGGGTGATTAGAAATGGCGAGAGTTTTTGAAAGTAAGTTTCTGTTATTTTTACTGTTAATGCCTTTTTTTAAACCAATATGTTTTCAATACTATTCGATCCTGAGTGGAGTAGAAACATTGTTTGTTCTATGGAAGATTCTTTCCGCAGGAATCATAATCTTTCTGCTGGGAATTGATATCTGGAACCGCACAAAAATTTCCAAAATGATCCTGGCGGTATCTCTGTTTGAAATCAGTATTCTGTTCAGTACTTATTATCAACAGGGATACATGTCAAGAGCGGTGATCGATGCTGTTTCCATGATATCAATTGTTTCACTTATGATATTAGGCATTAAATATAATCCGAAAGGTATGATAGGTGTACTGAATCGAATTATCACGGTTTTAATGTTTATAAATTTGATAATCGGTATTCTGTATCCGAAAGGGCTTCCGGGAGATTTGTATATCACTGATAATGAGATAAACAAACTTTTCTTTATGTTTATTGATAATGGGAGTGTACAGTTTCTGATATTCTGTATACTGGTCTCGACCCTGAACAGTTTGTTGAAAACAAAACGTATCAGCCTGGAATGTAAATTTGTAAATATTGCATGCCTGGTAACTGCGCTGATGTCAGAGTCCGCAACGGCAATTTTCTGTATTCTGCTGCTGCTTTTATTCATGGTGCTGATCTATAAAACAGATATTGAAAGATTTCTGAACCCGGGTCTGCTGAGTCTTATTTACGGAATCTTTGTGCTTAGTATTTTTTTGAAAACGGATGACATGATCACGGGATTTATTCTGGAAACTTTTCTGCATCGTTCCGGTGACTTTACCGGACGGTCTTTTTTGTGGGGAGTTGCATGGAATATGATCATAAAACATCCTGTGATAGGATACGGAAGGCAGCTGTACGATTATATTCCAAGTTGGGGAACATTCATGTCTTCCCATAACTTTTTCCTGGAAATCCTGCTGCAGGGCGGATTTCTGGCACTGTCTCTCATGCTGACGATCTTTGGAATGTGTGTCAACAGGATTTCAAACATTTCCAGAGGCAGGATTTCAAATTATATTTTTATGTCGCTGTGGATATTGATGATTGCGTGCATGTTCGAGGCAACCGTGCATTCGGTATATTTATTTATTATTTTAGTACTTACTTTTTGCAGTGGAGAACTGGAAAGGTTAAACGAACGGAATATGTAAAGATATGTTGAAAAAGAAAATTATTGCTGAATTTGAAAATTATGCAGGAAAATATGATCTGAGTGATCCGAAGATCTATCTGAAATATGTTCATACGGGTCAGGTGGCAAAAAACAGTGAAAGGATTGCAAAGTCTCTGCAGCTGTCGGAAGAAGATACAGAGCTTGCATGGGAAATCGGAATGCTTCATGATATCGGAAGATTTGAGCAACTGCGCCGGTTTCACACTTTTCAGGATGCAGTTTCGATCAATCATGCGGAATTTGGTGCGGATCTTCTGTTTCGGGAGCATCTGATCAGAACCTTTGACGAGGATCCTTCGAAAGATGAGATGATCGAAAAGGCAATCCGTTATCACAGTCTGTATCGTCTGCCGGAGGGGCTGACGGAAAGAGAACTGCTTTTTTGCCGGATAATCAGAGATGCCGATAAAGTGGATATCTTTCGTGCCAATTATGAGACCGGTCTGGAAAATGTCTACAGTGTGACAACGGAAGAATTGAGAAACAGCGGGATCACACCTGCTGTGTACGAAACATTTCAGGAGGAGCATGCGATACCGAGAAATCTGCATCGTACCGTAGCAGATCATCTGGTAGGACATATAGCACTGGCCTTTGAACTGGTCTATCCGGAGAGCAGAAAACTGGCAATCTCCCAGGGATATCTGTGGAAACTGATGGACACACCATTTGACAATCCGCAGACTGTTGAGATCATGGATCAGATCAAAAACAGAATGAAAATATGGTATGAAGAACAGAAAAGGGATGCACGCATTTGAGTGCATCCCTTGAATATTATCAGGAACGTTTGAGTGCCTTTGCCAGTGTTGTGGAAAGGATTCCCGCAAGAAAGGAACAGATGACTGTTTCAAGAATACCCTGTACTCCGACCAGTGCGATGATAAACATCAGCGGATTGGATACGCCAAGGTTTCCGACCAGGTTCTGGATCGGCTCTGTTTGATAGAACAGAGCGACGATGGTTCCCATAAAAAATACAGTGTTTAATACCGGGCAGGAAAAGCTTGCTATGTAATAGGATAGTTTTTTCATGCCTGTTTTTCTTAAGAACCGGAAGAGCAGGCCGCATAAAAGACCTTCCAGGATTCTCGGCACCATGCATAAGAACAGTGTCCCCAGAGGATTGACCTGCAAAAGCAGTGATGTCAGTGTCCCGCCTATGATCGCCTGTGCAAAGCTTGTGGCTCCGAAGACTCCGCCCAGGATTGCTCCGCCTTTCGGTCCCAGGATGATTGCTCCCACAGCTACCGGAACAGTCAGCAATGTGATGGATAACGCCGGAGTTTTGATATATCCAAGCGGCGTTAAGGACATGATCACAATGATCGCTGAAAGAAGCGCCAGTTCTGCCATGAAACGGGTGTTGCTTGTTGGTTTGTTTTCCATATTCTGTTTTCTCCTTCTGTCTGATATAACGGAGCTTTATAGCTCCTGTCCTTCAGACGTTTTTAATATATCACTGCTTTTTTTTGAATACAAGTGTTAAATTCGGTCTCCGTTGGCAGATGCGTCTGCTGTCGCATGCTGCAGATGCACAATCGGACGGGTTGTTTAAAAAACGTCAATATTGACAAAAATATAACGATTGGATTGTGTGGTTTTACTAATAGAGGATATACACAAAAAAGGCAGTTAAATTATAGTAAAAATACTAATTGTATATAATTACAATAAAATGTATAATTATTATTAATATTATGTGTAAATGTGCACAAATAATAACACAAAGGAGGATCAAACTATGCTGGATAAGTCTTACTATGACAAAACGGATGAGATTATTGAGCATTATGGACGTAAAGCCGGTTCCTTAATTCCAATCATGCAGGACATTCAGGGTGAATACCGCTATCTGCCCGGAGAACTGCTGACATATGTAGCGAAGGAAATCGGAATTACAGAAACAAAGGCATACAGTGTTGCAACTTTCTATGAAAACTTCTCTTTTGAAGCAAAAGGTAAGTATGTCATCAAAGTATGTGACGGAACCGCCTGTCATGTGCGTAAATCGACACCGGTTCTGGAGGCTCTGTGGAAAGAACTCGGACTGAGCAAAAAGAAACATACCACAGACGATATGATGTTCACTGTTGAAACCGTTTCCTGTCTTGGAGCGTGCGGACTTGCACCGACAATGATGATTAATGATGAAGTCTGCCCGTCCATGACCCCGGAAAAAGCACTTGCAATTATTGAAGAATTGAGAGGTAAGGGCTGATGATTAACAATAAAGATGATTTATTACAGGTAAGAGAAGCGGCTAAGCAGGAAATTGCTTCCTACAATTGTCGTATCCTGGTCTGTTCCGGAACAGGATGTATTGCGACCGGTTCGGCAAAAATTCATACAATTTTTGCTGATCTGGTAAAAGAAACTCCGGGCGTTACCTTAGAGTTTGCGCCTCATGAGAAGCATGATCATGAAGAAAAAGTCGGTGTTAAGAAAACAGGATGTCAGGGATTCTGTGAGCTGGGACCTCTTGTACGTATTCAGAAGGGCGATGAAGTGATCCAGTATGTAAAGGTACAGCCGGAAGACTGCCGTGACATTTTTGAACAGACAGTTCTCGGAGATCAGGTGATTGAACGTCTCCTGTATTCCAAGGGAGATGTCAGCTATAAACATCCGGATGAAATTCCGTTTATTGCAAAGCAGACCCGTATTGTTCTGGAAAACTGCGGAAAGTTCGATGCGGAATCTCTGGATGAATATCTTGCAGCAGGAGGATTTGAAGCACTTTCAAAGGCCATGTTTGAGATGACCAGAGAAGAAGTGATTGAAGAAGTGGACAAGTCAGGACTTCGCGGACGAGGCGGCGGCGGATTCCCATGCGGCAAGAAATGGAAACAGGTAGCCCGTCAGAAAGAGAAGATCCGCTATGTGGTATGTAACGGAGATGAAGGTGACCCGGGTGCGTTCATGGATGGTTCCGTAATGGAAGGTGATCCGTTCAAGCTCATCGAAGGTATGATGATCGCCGGCTATGCAGTGGAGGCACAGGACGGATATATTTATGTGCGTGCGGAATATCCGATGTCTGTTGCAAGACTTCGCCATGCGATCGCTCTTCTGGAAGAAAGAGGACTTTTGGGCGATCACATTTTGGGAACAGATTTCAGTTTCCATTTACATATCAACAGAGGCGCCGGTGCGTTTGTATGCGGTGAAGGTTCCGCACTGACTGCATCAATTGAAGGAAACCGCGGTATGCCTCGAGTAAAACCTCCTCGTACAGTTGAAAAAGGTCTGTGGGAAAAACCTACGGTATTAAATAACGTTGAAACATATGCAAACGTTCCGAAGATCATCTTACAGGGAGCTGACTGGTTCCGCTCCATCGGTACACCGGGAAGTCCGGGATGTAAGACCTTCTCGTTAACGGGTGCCATCGAAAATACCGGTCTGATCGAAGTTCCTATGGGAAGTACCTTAAGGGAAATCATTTTTGATATCGGCGGCGGATTAAAAGAGGGTGCGAAGTTTAAGGCAGTTCAGATTGGCGGACCATCCGGCGGATGTCTGACAGAAAAACATCTGGACGAACCGCTTGATTTCGATTCCGTTAAGAAATTTAATGCCATTGTCGGTTCCGGCGGTATGGTAGTTATGGATACGAACACCTGTATGGTGGAAGTGGCAAGATTTTTCATGAGCTTTACTCAGAGGGAATCCTGCGGAAAATGTGTACCTTGTCGTGAAGGTACAAAGAGAATGCTGGAAATCCTTGAGAAGATCGTCAGCGGAAGAGGTGAACTGGAAGACCTTGACAAACTGGAAGAACTGGCGAAGATGATCCAGAGTATGGCTCTTTGCGGACTCGGCAAGAGTGCTCCTCTTCCGGTATTGAGTACCCTGAGTACTTTCCGTGAGGAATATGTGGAACATATTGTTGATAAAAAATGTGCGGCTAAGACATGTACGGCACTTCGTAAATATGTGATCAATCCTGAGTTCTGTAAAGGATGCAGCAAGTGTGCGAAGAACTGTCCGGTCAATGCAATTTCCGGTAAGGTGAAGACACCGTTTACCATTGACAGCAGCAAATGTATCAAATGCGGTGCCTGCAAGGAAAATTGTGCGTTTGACGCGATCTACATTGAAGCATAGGAGGATGACTTATGGGATATATTACAATTAACGGTAAAAAAGTTGAATTTACCGATGAAAAAAATGTGTTGAGCATTATCCGAAAAGCCGGTATTGATATCCCTACACTGTGCTATCATTCGGAATTGTCAACATTTGGTGCGTGCCGTCTTTGTACGGTAGAAGATGACAGGGGAAGAACCTTTGCGTCCTGTTCGGAGGAACCGCGGGACGGTATGGTCATCTATACAAATACAGAAAGACTGCGCAAAAATCGTAAGCTGATCGTTGAACTGCTTCTTGCCTCTCACTGCAGAGATTGTACAACCTGCGTGAAGAGCGGAGAATGCAAGCTTCAGGATCTCGCACATCGTATGAATATCTACAATGTGCGTTTTGATAATTACAAAGAAGTACGTCCGGTTGATTACAGTTCTCCGTCAATCATCCGTGACCCGAATAAATGTATCTTATGCGGAAACTGTGTGCGTGTCTGCTCCGAGCTTCAGGGAATCGGAGTTCTCGGATTTACGCACCGTGGTACGGATGCACAGGTTTCTCCTGCATTTGAAAAACAGTTATCCGCAACAGACTGCGTAAGCTGCGGACAGTGCCGTGTCTTCTGTCCGACGGGTGCTCTTACGATCCGTACACACATGGATGAAGTCTGGAGAGCACTGGCTGATCCAGATACGAGAGTGGTTGCCCAGATCGCACCGGCAGTCCGTGTGGCAGCGGGTGATGCATTCGGTCTTCCAAAAGGAACCAATGCAATGGGAAAAGTCGTAGCAGCACTTCACAAAATGGGATTTGATGCAGTATATGATACGTGCTACAGTGCAGACCTGACAATTATGGAAGAAAGTGCCGAATTTTTAGACAGAGTGCAGAACGGCGGAAAATTACCGTTACTGACATCCTGCTGTCCGGCATGGGTGAAATTCGTAGGAGATCAGTTCCCGGATATGAAGGAAAACGTATCTACCTGTCGTTCTCCGCAGCAGATGTTCTCTGCACTGATCAAAGATTACTACCGTGATCCGGAACATGCACAGGGCAAGAAGACCTTCGTGGTTTCCGTCATGCCGTGTACTGCAAAGAAGATGGAGGCAGAACGTCCGAACAGCTATACACACGGAGAAAAAGATACAGACGTCGTTATCACCACAACCGAACTGACGCGTATGATCAAAAACTTCGGTATCGCATTTGATAAGATCGAACCGGAAAGCTGTGATATGCCGTTTGGTATCGGATCCGGAGCAGGTGTGATCTTCGGTGTAACCGGCGGTGTAACAGAAGCGGTTCTCCGCAGACTGACAGAAGGCCATGATTCCGCAACACTGGATGCGATCGCTGAATGCGGTATCCGCGGAGAAGAAGGTATCAAAGAAGCTACTGTTCCATATAACGGAATGGATGTTAAGATCTGTGTGGCCAGCGGACTTGCAAATGCACGCAAGGTTCTGGAACAGGTTCAGAGCGGCGAAAAAGAATATCATCTGATCGAAGTGATGGCATGCCGCCGCGGATGTATCATGGGAGGCGGACAGCCGATTCCGGCCGGTCCGAGAAGTAAGGCAGCAAGAGCCAAGGGTCTCTATGATGCAGACGGATCTATGATCATTAAAAAATCCAATGAAAATCCATTAATGGATGTATTCTATAACGGATATTTCAAAGGAAAAGCACACGAATTATTACATAATCACGAATATTAAAATTCAGATCATCGGAGCAGCACGAAGGTGCTGCTCCTTGTTTTTAAGCATCATTTGGGGTATCATAGAGACAAATGAATTCAGGAGGAAAATTATGCGCGTAGGTTTAGGATATGACGTACACAAACTGACAGAAGGCCGTGATCTGATCATGGGGGGTGTAAAAATAGATTATGAAAAAGGATTGCTGGGACATTCGGATGCGGATGTTTTGCTGCATGCGATTTCAGATGCGCTTCTGGGAGCAGCGGCCCTGGGGGATATCGGAAAACACTTTCCGGATACGGATCCGAAATACAAGGGGGCGGACAGCATGAAACTGCTGGAGCATGTAGCGGAATTGATACGTGAAAATCACTTGATCATTGAAAATGTGGATGCGACCATCATTGCCCAGAGACCGAAGA
>JBJEMI010000086.1:0-33498 GCA_051879615.1 Lachnospiraceae bacterium | reverse complement strand
CATTTATCAGTGGTTGTGGCACTTACTTGATTTTCAAAGTGTCAAAGACGAGAATATATGAAAAAAACAAAGACATTTTATAAAAAGTTAAAAAAAAATCTGAAATTTTACTGAACTCAATGGGAAACACTGGACAAAGAAATAAGAAGAAATTATAATAACTGACAGATTGATTAACAGGAAGGATATAATTTTATGAGGTTACTTGATAAACTTGAAAAGAAGTTTGGAAAATATGCGATCAAAAATCTGATGAACTATATTATTGTTCTTTATGCGATCGGTTTTGTACTTATGATATTTATGCCTACATTCTATTCGGAATATCTGTCGCTGAATGTAGCGATGATCTTAAGAGGACAGATCTGGAGGATCGTTACGTTTATTATTTATCCGCCAAACGGAAGTTTCCTTTTTATCTTATTTTCACTTTATCTTTATTATATGATCGGCACAATTCTGGAGCGTCAGTGGGGAGCATTCCGGTTTAATGTCTATTATTTCACCGGTATGATTTTTCATGTGATCGCAGCATTTATCGCATACCTGGGATGGGGACTGATTCTTGAGATGGGGACCTATTATCTGAATCTGTCCATGTTTTTTGCGTTTGCAGTCTTTTATCCGGATATGCAGTTCCTGTTTATGTTTATTATTCCGATTAAACTGAAGTGGCTTGCCATGATTGACGGAATCTATTTTGCTGTTACGATTATCTGCGGATTGTTTTCTGATTATCTGAATTTTGCGACGATCATCGCCCTGGCACGGGTCGGAATTATCGCAAATAAGGCGTATGCGATTGCAGCGCTGGTGTCTCTGTTGAATTTCCTTTTATTTGCAACATCCATTCGAAGTATACGAAGAATGTCGCCGAAGGAGATTTACAGAAGAAAGAGTTTTGAACATAAGGTTCAGAAAGCACAGCCGGCAGCAGGAGCGGCCAGACATAAATGTGCAATCTGCGGAAGGACAGAGAAAGACGATGAAAATCTGGAATTTCGCTACTGTTCGAAGTGCGAAGGAAATTATGAATATTGTCAGGACCATTTATTTACCCATACACATGTAAAAAAGTAAAAGACAGCTGAAAAATCCCGGATTGCAGAATCCGGGATTTTTTATGCTATGGATCGGGGAAAGAAGCACTTAGCAGTTATTGTGGAAAATAACTAAGAAATCAAATTTTTGAGAATAAATTTATAGAAAATACACAAAGGCGTTGTGGACAAGAGGGAGAAAAAACATATAATAATAATAAAAAGGAGTGATGGAAGCTTGGAGAGAGAGGAAGGAAGAACGAAAAGAAGAGGAAAACTCCGATGGCTGGCCGGAATGATTCTGACAGTGCTGTCGGTGTTCTTTATTTTATGGATTCCGGGGGCGGAAGAAGAGAGCAGTCTATTAAAAGACCTTCGGGACACAAAGGGATATATTCGTACGGTTGGAGCTGATGAATATCATTTTTTTGAGAAGCTGGTAAAGAGGGACAGTACCGGAGAATTGTCGGAGCAGGAACTGGAGCGGCAGACGAGAGATAAGATCAACAGAGTCAACGCAGAGTTTCTTCTGGCTAATCAGATGGGACTGTGCAGTCCATATTCCTTTGAAAGCTTTCAGCGGGAGATGGAAAATGAAAACACCCTGAGAAAACTGAAAAAAGAAAAAAAGGAAGTTTTTTATGGTCCGGAAGAATTTGACCTGATTACTTATTATGATTATATTTCAGGAAACTTAAAACTGGATATGGTTTCGTTTGTGGCAGGACATGCAGACAGTGAAGTGAAGGAGGGAGCAGAGAACTATTTTAAGGATCACGCAGAGAATTATCGGTCTGTGAAAAGTATTCGATATCTTCTGACGGAAGGTGGAATATCCGAGGAAAAAATACTGCTGTATGAAGATATGAGCAGTCTGGAAAAGACAGACAGTGTGTTGTTTGATATTCTCCGCAGCGGAAAAGAAGGAGATACATACAGCTATACATTTGAGGACAACATAAGGGATATTTCAATTTTAGAGATTACATATGAAGAAGCAACATTAAAAAATAATATGGAAAGGGTGATGCGGGACTATATTACCAATGTGTATCTGGAGGACCTGATCCTAATAACAATGGAGAAGAGTCCGGTGGAATTCAAGTTATCTTGAGAAGAGAAGAAAGGAAAAGGGGTATGGGAAAGAAAAGAATGATTGCTGCGATGATGGCAGCTGTTTTTACGGTGCTGCAGATAGGAAACTGTATGCCGGTACTGCAGACCGAGGCTGCATCAAAAGTGAATATCAGTGCAGAAAATTTACTGGTTGATCCGGGATTTGAAGATACCAGTGCAGATTTTGTTCCGCATAACGGCGAACCTAAAATCAGCTACTGGTCAAATTATCTGGATTCTACTAAAAAAGCCAATCACGACGCCTACAGCGGCGAATGGGCAGTCGAGCTTGGAAGAACAGCATGTGCAATTGAACAGGACAGTGACCGTCTTCAGATCGGAGAGAGCTATGTGGCAACTGTATGGGCAAAGGCTACGAATCCGTCAGGAACATCTGCTTATTTTGGAATAAAAAACTATGGCGGACAGGAAATTAAAGTAAAAATTACTTCAGATGAATACGAATTGTATGAAATCCCATTTACTTATACAGGTGCATCCGGAGGAAATTATCCGCGAATTTACGTATGGGTGGAAAGCATGAGCAGCGGTGCTGTGTATGCGGATGATTTTACGTTGACGGCGAACAGTGATCTGGAGGAAATGAGCATTGAAAACGGAAGGCTTTCTGTGACGTATCGGGAAGGATATTCTTCAGTTCCTTCAAAGGATGATTTCAGGGCAGTCTACAGTACATCATTAAATGAGAGTGAAAAGAAAGAGATTGTATTCACCGGAGAAAAAATATCGGGAAATCGGTTGGAACTGACATTTGATCCGGTTGCTGCTGCTCCGTTAGAGCAGGTGATTACAGCAGATGTGACCTATCTTCCGAAGGGACAGACTCTGACATTGGATTATACGGTGGAAGGAAACGGAGAAGATGTGGTGATTGCCAATGTCGCTTCTTTCACAGCCGAGAATGGTCTGGCAACGGTTGTTTTAGACGAAGATCCGACATTGACACCGGTTCTGAGTGATTTTGAAGTTTGGCAAAGTGTCAATGGAAGTGAATATGAGGTAGTAAATATCAGAGAAGCAGTTTATGACAGGGAAACCCAGACAGCAGTGCTGCAGCTGCCAAAGGTGAATGTCAAAGCAGAAACTCAGGATGTAGTGCTGAAACTGACATATAACGGGCAAGAATACGAGACAGAATTTGTTGTGGAAATAGGTGACGGTGTTATCTATTATGTAGATGCATCAAACGGGGATGACAATAACGACGGTCACTCACCGGAAACAGCAATTCAGACAATTGATAAAGTCAATACGATTGAATTTCAGCCGGGTGATCAGCTGCTGTTCAAATGCGGTGAAGAGTGGACAGGAGCTTTAAAACCACAGGGCTCCGGTATAGAAGGTGCTCCGATTATCATCAGCAGTTACGGAGGAGGTGAAAAACCGGTCTTAAAACCGGGAGAAGGCTGGAGAATCCCGTATTTTAATGTTGCAAACAGTGTTGTATGGAATCCGACAGTCAATAATGTGATTACTTTCTACAATCAGGAATACTGGGAAGTTAGCGATCTGGAATTATATGATCCGACATATGCACAGAATGCGAGTACAAGAGTTTATCGCCGAGGCATAAACATCAGTGCGGAAGATGTGGGTGATTTATATCACTTTACTTTTGATAATCTGACGATCCATGGATTCAGAGGTCCAAACGATAACAACGGAAAATCTTCCGGCGGTATCATTATGACAGTATATTCTGATCCGTTTAACAGGGCGAACCGTGTTCCGACGGCAGTTCATGATATTACAGTGACAAACTGCGAAATGTATGATCTGGGACGCTCAGGATTCAACTTCGTTTCCCCGTGGACGACAAGAACAGGAAGTGAATGGGGAGCCTTTGGCTATGCCGGCTATGGTGATTGGAAACCATATGAAAATATAACAATTAAAAACAATACCGTTTATAATATTGACGGTGATGGTATTCTGATCGATGGATGTAAAAATGTACTTGTAGAACATAATGTGGTATACAGAGCACTCATAAACTGCTGGTACGGCGTTGGAATGTTTAACTGGAATTCCGATAATACTGTTTTCCAGTTTAATGAGGTTTATGATACGTTCCCTGCGGATTCGCTGCTTGGTGCCGGAGACGGACAGGGAATTGAAATTGACGCATTAAACAGAGATACTTATGTACAGTACAATTATATTCATGATAACAGCGGCGGAAGTATCATGTGGTGTGCAACAGACAATTTGAGAACGATTCGTGGAATTTACCGCTATAATATTTTCCAGAATGATCTGACAAAGCATGGTATCATTGACTGGAGAACCAATCATAAAGAAAGTATGGCGTACAACAACGTATTCTATCTTGGAAAACTTCCGGAGGGAAGCACGACAAGAAGATTCATGAATAACGGATATACCGGTAACAGTGATGCAAAATTCTACAATAATATCTTTTATAATCTGGATGAAATTGAACTGAACACATTCAATGAACAGGAAATTGACTGGGAAAGCAATATTTTCTTTGGATTTGATGAAGTTCCGTCCAATGATTCGACGGTAATTACGGAAGATCCGAAATTCGCAGACCCTGGAAAGGGGGCTTACGGTATTGATACGCTGGATGGCTACAGACTTCAGGAAGACTCACCGGCAATTGATGCAGGTGTCAATATTGAAAACAACGGCGGACGCGATTACTTCGGTACACCGCTTACAGATGGAAAAACAGATATTGGTGCAGCAGAATATACAGTGTCGCCAACTCCTGTGGAAAATCCGTTCACAGATGTAACGACTGATGATTACTTCTACGATGCGGTACTCTGGGCCCTTGAAAGGAATATTACGGATGGTTGGACAACTACTGAATTTGCACCGGATATGACCTGCAGCAGGGGTCAGATCGTAACGTTCCTCTGGAGAGCAAATGGTTGTCAGAAAGCTGAAAGTGCATCTGAATTTACAGATGTAGCAGCAGATGCCTATTATGCAGACGCAGTTGCATGGGCAGTTGAGGAAAAGATTACAAATGGTTGGACAGATACTGAATTTGCACCGGATCGAGGGTGTACAAGAGGCCAATGTGTAACCTTCCTCTATGCGGCAGAAAATAAATAGTGATTGTAATGAAGCGGGAAACACATAGGGTGTTTCCCGCATTGTTTAATTACAGCTGCAGGAAGCAGTATCAAATTCCGGATTCATGGCATAGAAATTTTTACTGTCCAGATGATCCTGAACGATACGCAGTGATTCACCGAAGCGCTGGAAATGTACGATTTCTCTCGTTCGGAGAAAACGGATCGGATCACAGATTTCCGGGTCGTGAATCAGACGCAGGATATTATCATAAGTTGTACGAGCCTTTTGTTCCGCTGCCAGATCTTCCGTCAGATCAGTGATCGGATCACCTTTGGACTGGAAAAAAGTTGAGGTAAACGGAATTCCGCCCGCAGACTGAGGCCAGAGTGCAAGCGTATGATCTACATAATATTTGTCAAAACCTGATTCTTTTAACTGTTCCATCGTCATATTTCTGGTCAGCTGATGAACGATGGCGCAGATCATTTCCATATGAGCAAGTTCCTCGGTCCCTATATCTGTCAAAATACCGGTAACTTCACGATATGGCATTGTATAGCGCTGAGAGAGATATCTCATAGAAGCAGCAAGTTCTCCATCCGGTCCACCAAACTGAGTGATAATGATCTGAGCAGCCTTAGGATTAGGCTGAGATATTTTGACCGGATACTGTAATCGTTTTTCATAATTCCACATAAATTAACAGTCGCCTCCTTCCCATGGCCATGGTTCTTTTACCCAGCTCCACGGTAAGCTGCTGTCACATGCCACATCCAGAAGGAGTGGAGCATAGTGTTTTTCATATTCCTTTAAGGCATCGACGCGCATTTGACGGTATTTCTGAAAATAGGCAAGTGCATCAGCATCATTCGGATGTGTATCCAGGAATAAGGTGGCATCGTTCACAGCAAAACTTACCAGATTTATCTTATTCATCAGGTCTTTTCTGCATGGTACGGAAGATGACTGTGAGGACATCTGATTGTTCATACGGCAGGAAGTCTGGCGGTTATCGATCATTTGCAATTACCTCGCTTTCCTGAAAATGGTTTATTCAGTTCCGGGAAGATTGTGCCGGCTGTAAAAGCTTTAGAAAGTTCATAGGTCTGACCGAAACGCTGCCAGGGAACATAGGCCATGGCAAGCGGAAATTGTGAAAATTCATCCATGGAATGACATTGTCCACGGTTGTACGAAGATCGTCTGCAATCATTCATAAAAAGGCTCCTTTCAATCTTTCTTTTTATTATTGTATGAAAAGATGGTAAAATCGACACAGTCAAATATTGCATCAGTATTATAAATGGAGTAGAATGAAGCCATGTTTAAAAAGAATGGATGCTTTAGATTATGAAAAAACATGCGTATCTGATCATGGCTCATACACAGTTTGAGCTTCTGAAAAATCTGTTGGAATGTCTGGATGACGAACGAAATGATATTTATGTTCATATTGACAGTAAGGCAGAAAATTTTAATAAGTCTG
Organism: Lachnospiraceae bacterium; assembly: GCA_051879615.1. Lineage (GTDB taxonomy): Bacteria > Bacillota > Clostridia > Lachnospirales > Lachnospiraceae > HGM12587. The sequence continues at coordinate 26,784 of JBJEMI010000086.1, read as the reverse complement.
AATTTTCCGATGTATTAAAAAAAGCAAATTTAATATTTACGGATCGAACAGATGTAAGATGGGGAACTTATTCTCAGATTGCATGTGAGTTGGTTCTTATTAAGGCAGCAGTTCAGACAGAGCATGCCTATTATCATCTGCTTTCCGGAATGGATCTGCCGATTAAAAGTCAGGATGAAATTTTTGCATTTTTTGAAGAGAATGAAGGACTGGAGTTTGTGGATGAGGATGGACCTGTCGTTTCAGAGAATATACTGGACAGAATTCGATTGTATCATCATTTTATCGGAAAACAGGGATCTTTACAGGACATTCTGGGAGCAGTGGAAACAAAGCTTCAGAGATTATGCGGGGTAAACCGTCTGAAGAAATCCGGAATCAAAGATTCAGAGATACAAAAGGGAAGAAACTGGTTCAGCATTACGCATGGACTTGCGAAACTGATTGTGGAAAGAGAGCCGTGGATTGCGGAAACATTCAGAAATTCGGTGTGTGCAGATGAACTGTTTGTTCAGACGATTGTACGAAACAGTGTTTATGCTGCGAACATCTGTAATCCGAATACGATGCCTGAGATTCCTGATACAAGATATATTGACTGGGAAAGAGGAAACAATAATAATCCTTATATTTTCCGGGAAGGTGATTATAGGGAACTGAAAAATGCAGATGCATTGTTTGCAAGAAAATTTGATCTGAATATCGATCGGAAAATAGTGGAACATTTATGCAGGGATTTACAGCAGTGATTTCGGCATAATAGAAGTTATGAAGATTTATAAAAAGGTGATACTGCTGATACTTTTATTTTTTGTACTGATGATTCTGCCCCTGTATGTTTTCAATCTGTCCGGTGGTACAGAGGACGATTCCGGAAAGATTCTGGTAACTGCCCACAGGGGAGATTCTCTTCATGCTCCGGAAAATACCCTGGAGTCAATCCGGCTTGCAGTTGAAAAGAAAAGTGATTATGTGGAAATCGATGTACAGGAAACAAAAGACGGTGTGCTGGTTCTTCTTCATGACAATAACCTGAAGAGAACTACAGGATATAATGAAAAAATATGGAGAACTTCCTATGAAAAACTGCAGACCCTGGAAGCCGGCGGATGGTTCAGCCGCGTTTACGATGGGGAACCGGTTCCGGAACTTGCATCGGTACTGGAATACTGCAGGGGGAAAATCAGACTGAACATTGAATTAAAAAGCAATGGGCATAATAAAGATATTGCAGAAAAAGTTGTATCCTGCGTGCAGGCTCAGTCGATGGAAACAGAGTGTGTGATAACATCGATGAATTATGCCCTGCTAAAGGAAGTGAAAGAACTGGCACCGGAAATTAAGACGGGATATATTATGAATGCTGCATATGGGAATCTGAGTGATCTGAAATATGCGGATATTTTGAGTGTTAAATACAGCTGTGTAGATGAAGTATTTATGCTGGAAGCGCATACTGCGGGGAAGGCCGTACATGTGTGGACGGTAAACAACAGACAGCAGATGGAACGGATGGTCCGGCTTCAGGTGGATAATATCATTACGGATGATCCTGAACTGGCAAGAAATGTGATTGCAGAAATAATGCCGCAATCTACAGGAAAACGATGGGAGTACCTATGGAAAAACGATCAAAAGCAGTCGAAACGGACTACGAATTACTGATGGAGATGGCGATGAGGGTAGGAGAAATCATGCTCAGCCATGGTGCGGAAGCTCACAGGGTGGAGGATACCATGTGCCGCATCCTGAAGACCGCAAATCTGGAAACAACAGAGGTGTTTGTGATCATGACAGGAATATTTGCCACACTGGCTCATCCCGGGATGAAAACCATTACTCTGACAAAACGTGTTCACAGTTACGGCAACAATCTGAAATATATCTGTTTTGCAAATGGGATTTCGAGGGAGTACTGTGAAGGGAGTATCTCGCTGGAAGAAGCATATGAAAGAATCAGCAGAGGCTGCAGCAGCGAATATTCCGAGCTGATGCATATTCTTGGAAATTTGCTTGTCGTGACAATGTTCCCGATCCTGGTGGGCGGCAACCTGCAGGACTGTCTGGTCAGCTTTCTGGCAGGAATTGTCGTAGTGTTTTTTATTCAGCTGGGAAATGCAATGAAGATACACCCGTTTATGAAGGATCTGATTGCCGCTTTCTCAGCAGGAGCTGTTTATCTCATATTGGATCGTTTTCTGCCCCTGCCGGTCCATCAGGATGCGGTAATCATTGCGTGTATCATGCCGTTGGTACCAGGAGTTGCGATCACGAATGCAATTCGTGATACCTTGAACGGAGATTATGTTTCGGGAACTGCCCGTGCAATGGAAGCCTTTATGAAGGCAGCAGCCATAGCCTGTGGTGTGGGTTCCGGTCTGGTGTTGCTGGGAGGTGTATTCTGATGATTTTACATTTGATTTCATCATTTCTCAGCGTTGTAGGCTTTGCGGTGATTCTGGATGTGCCGAAAAAGTATTTGCCGTACTGCGGTGCAGCAGGCGTTGTTGGCTGGATGATCTATCTGATCTGTGAGCAGCGGCTGGAAATATCAGGAGGTGTATTTTTGAGTGCCTTTGTCATTTCTGTACTGTCACAGATTTTTGCACGTCTGCTGAAATGTCCGGTAACGGTTTTTCTGATACCGGGAATCTACCCGCTGGTACCGGGGGCCGGTATTTATCGCACGGTCTATTACATGATCATGGGAGAGAGCGGACTGGCAAGCTATTATCTGGTTGAAACGATCCTGACTGCCGGGATGATCGCTCTCGGTGTATTTGTTGTCGATATCCTTTGGAGGATTCGAAAAGCAAATTGACAAGAAAATAGCTGTTTGGTATCATTTCATACAATATTTTAGGGAAATTAGGAGATTAAAATAATGAAAAAACCATTCGTGACAAAAGAACAGGCAGAAAAAATTGCAGCACAGTATCCGACGCCGCTTCATCTGTATGATGAAAAGGGAATTCGTGAAAATGCCAAAGCATTAAAAGAAGCATTTGCATGGAATCCGGGATATCGTGAATATTTTGCGGTGAAAGCAACACCGAATCCGTTTCTGATCAACATTTTAAGAGAATATGGCTGCGGAACCGACTGTTCGTCCATGACAGAGCTGATGCTCTCAGACGCAATCGGTGTAAAGGGTGAAGAAATCATGTTTTCTTCCAATGATACACCCCCGGAAGAATTTGCATATGCGGACAAGTTAGGGGCAATCATCAATCTGGATGATATTACCCATATCGATATCCTGAAAAAAACACTGGGACATATTCCGGAAACGATCAGCTGCCGCTATAATCCTGGCGGAGTGTTTAAGATCAGCAATGATATTATGGACAATCCGGGAGATGCCAAATATGGTATGACAACGGAACAGATCTTTGAAGCTTTCAAGATCTTAAAGGAAAAAGGAGCGAAAAACTTCGGTATCCATGCATTTCTTGCAAGCAACACCGTAACAAACGAGTATTATCCGATGCTTGCAAGGGTACTGTTTGAACTGGCAGTGGAGTTAAAAGAAAAAACAGATGCACATATCAAATTTATCAATCTGTCCGGCGGTATCGGTATCCCATACAGACCGGATCAGGAACCGAACGATATTAAAGTCATCGGTGAAGGGGTACGTCAGGCATATGAAGCAGTGCTTACACCGGCCGGAATGGGAGATGTGGCAATTTACACGGAACTCGGACGTTTTATGATGGGACCATACGGATGTCTGCTGACAAAGGCGATCAATGAAAAGCATACACATAAAGAATATATTGGCGTGGATGCATGTGCTGTGAACCTGATGCGTCCTGCGATGTACGGAGCATATCACCACATCACAGTTCTGGGAAAGGAAGATGCAGTATGTGATCATATGTATGATGTGACAGGCTCTCTTTGTGAAAACAATGATAAATTTGCAATCGACCGAATGCTTCCGAAAATCGAAAAAGGAGACTATCTGGTTATCCATGACACAGGTGCCCATGGTTTTGCAATGGGTTATAATTACAATGGAAAACTCAAATCCGCTGAAATACTTTTAAAAGAGGACGGCAGTACACAGCTGATCCGCCGTGCTGAAACACCAAAGGATTATTTTGCAACATTTGACTGTTTCGACAATTTAAAATCATTAACAGAATAAAAAGACTTGCAAAACCGGCCAAAATGTGTTATTATCATTCGGTCGGAAAGATGCAGGAGTGGCGGAATGGCAGACGCATCAGACTCAAAATCTGACGCTGGCAACAGCGTGTGGGTTCAAGTCCCATCTCCTGCATGATTTGAATGTGCGATAAATATGGCAAGAATGCCGTATTTATCGCACTTTTTGTATGGCAATAAAATAAACCACCTGCTGTCAATGAAAGGAAGTAATTGAAAGTGAAAAAATATTTGAATCTCTCCCTGATTTACACATTTGCAGCATTGTTCTGCGGAGTTTTCTACCGGGAATTCACTAAATGGAATGGATTTACTGAAGTAACCACACTGGGAAAAGCACATGCACATCTGTTGGTGATGGGTGCGATCATGTTTTTGGTAGTCGCATTGTTTTCGACGCAGCAGAAATTGGAAAGAAGCAAGATGTTCCGTGTCTTTTTGTGGGTATATAACATCGGTTTACCCATTACCGCATCGATGATGGTGGTACGTGGAATTACTCAGGTGCTGAACATATCTTTGTCTGACGCAGGAAACGCAGCCATTTCAGGGATTGCGGGAATTGGACATATTCTGACCGGAGTCGGAATCATTTTACTGTTGATTTCTTTAAAAAAGACAGCAGGGAATGGACGGTGATATATTGAAAAAAACATCTCTCTTCCATGTGAAAAAGCGTACGTTACTTGCTGTTGCCGGATGTGTTTGGATGCTTGCCGGATTTAATGTAGCAAGGCTTGGTGTTCTCTCTTATTGGAAATTGTTTTCGGTTTCAATAATACATATTTTGTTGTCTATCCTTGTTTTCATAGCGTTTGGATTGATGTTTTATAAGATGAGTATAAAGCATACAAAACGGATTAAGGGATATAAGGAAAAGTTTCTGGCTTCGCAGTTCCGGACTGGTACCTCATGCATTCATTGCAGTTTTTTATACGGGACTTGGATGTGCGTTAACGTTGGCAGGAATATTATTTTGGATCATGTATTTTCGTTTTTCCGATGATAGTGCAGAAAAGTAATTTTATCAGGATTTTATTTACATAAAAATTAAAATATGTTAATATGGTCGACAGAAAGAAGAAAGGCACATGAAGTGCAAGGTGAGGAAATGATTAATAGATAATTTGATTTAAGTAAAACACATATGTTTATAAGACCTGTGTGAAACAGGCTTGTTTTTGTGTACGCTTAAGTTGGATTATCGCAAGAGACATTTCCTTTGTTTTCTGTTTGAAGAAAAGGTATAAAGGTCTGTTTAGCGAGTCTATTTTTGCGTATGCAAAATAGGCTCGTTTTTGTGTTAGAAAACACAGGCCAAAGGAGGACCTGGTATGTTACAGATAAAGAAGTTAAATTTGACACATAAAAAAGATCTTAGGGTTATCCTTGATGATTTCACTCTGGTGCTGAATGATGGCGATAAAGCAGTTATCATCGGAGAAGAGGGTAATGGAAAATCAACGTTAATGAAATGGATCTATAATCCGTCACTGATAGAAAACTATATAGAAGCTGAGGGGGAAAAAATAACCGGAAACGAACGATTTGGTTATCTTCCACAGGAAATGTCTGATGACGATAAGAGAAAAACTGTATATGAATATTTTTCTGAGGAGGAATTGTTCTGGAATAAAACACCGAAAGAGTTAGCTGTCATTGCGAGAAAATTTGGAATGACAAAGGAGTTTTTTTATAGTGACCAGAGAATGGGCAGTCTTTCAGGAGGCGAAAAAGTAAAGACTCAACTTATGCGGCTTTTCCTTCAAGATGTGACAGTGCTTTTGTTGGATGAACCTTCAAATGATATTGACATAGTAACTCTTGAACTTCTCGAAAAAATAATCAATGATTGGGAGCATATTGTACTTTTTATTTCTCATGATGAGACGCTCATCGAAAACACTGCAAATATGGTGATTCATATCGAACAAATCGTGAGAAAAACGAAAGCAAGATATACAGTCGCAAAACTTCCTTACCACAGATATGTTAAAGAACGACTCCATAATTTCGAACGGCAGGAACGGCAGGCTCTGAATGATCGAAGACAAAAGAAACTTCGGGATGAAAAATACAGGAGAATATTGCAGAGTGTAAATCGTGCTCAGCAAACAATCGGTGGAGTAGGCAAAGATCTTTGTGATAAAATGCAGGCAGCACGCAATTTAAAGGATAAAATGCATACCGTTAAATCTATGGGTAAAAGATTTGAAAAAGCGGATGAGAATATGACTGAAATGCCGGAACAGGAAGAAGCAATCTTTTTCAAACTGGGAGATAAAAACTCATACATTCCCGCCGGAAAAACAGTTATAGAGTATGAACTTTCAAAGCTTATGACTCCGGATGGAGAGAGAATTTTGGCTGAAGATATTAAACTCATCATAAAGGGTGCGGAAAAGGTATGTATTATCGGAATCAATGGTGCAGGAAAAACTACTCTCTTAAGAAAGATAGCTGAAGAACTCATAAATAGAAATGATATTAAAGCAGAGTATATGCCACAAAACTATGAGGATCTGCTTAATTTGGATGTAACGCCTGTTGATTTTCTTGACAGATCAGGAGATAAGCAAGAAAGAACCAGAATCAGAACGTATCTGGGTTCCCTTAAATACACTGCTGATGAAATGGAGCATCCAATACGGGAATTGTCCGGAGGACAAAAAGCAAAGGTACTTCTTTTAAAAATGAGTCTAAGTGGAGCAAATGTTCTCATTTTGGATGAACCGACAAGAAATTTTTCACCATTATCGGGACCTGTGATAAGAAAAATGCTTCGAGAATTTCCGGGGGCTGTTATTAGTATTTCTCACGATAGGAAGTATATTGATGAGGTATGTGATAAAATATTCGAGTTAAATAGTAATGGGTTGCAATTACTGAATGACAGACTGTAATTTAGAAGAAGGGAAACAATAAGGAGAGTAAGCAGATGGATTTCGGAAGGACATATGTAAGTAGGGCATTATAGCCCTACAGATTAAGATTCACATTCTGGTTTATGATGCGGCTTATCACATTTATCCAGAATCGGTTTTATCAGATCCAATTTTGTTTTCAAAACAGTTTCGAGCGTGATGAGTTTGTCGACCATATTTTCAACGGATTTGTTGACCTCGATTAACTCATTTAAGTTACAGCTGAGAGCAATCCCTTTTTGAAGTTTTTCACCTTCAGCATTCAGAATGTGGGAGATGGCAGCTTCTTCCAGTGCTATAGACTGGAGAAGAGATGATGCAGCACAGCATTTATCAATGTGTTCGCATTCGATTTTTGGCATACTCATATAGCTTCTCCTTTATTTATCATCTCTATATTGTATGCGAAACGGATGAAAAATGTTTCAGTTTAATAAAAAAGAGAACATAGCAGCCCGGAAGAACATATGATAGTAGCAGAACAGTCCGAATATCTGTTCATTATCGGCTCAATGAGCTGATTCAGGAAAGGACCGTTGATTATGAAACAGATTATGAACTACGTAAAACCGGAACTCGTTGCTGCGGCGATTGCATTGTATTTTATTGGAATGGGGCTGAAACGTTCCGAGACCGTGAAGGATAAGTACATTCCGATAATTCTCGGTGTCTGCGGTATTGTCATCTGCGCAATGTATGTGTTTGCGACCTGCAGCTGCAAAAACGCACGGGAAATCGTGATGGCTGTATTCACAGCAATTACACAGGGAATTCTTACAGCCGGATTAAGTACATACGTAAATCAGATTGTGAAGCAGTCACAGAAAGAGGAGTAGGGGGCGTGTAAGCGCCCTTCAGAAAGCATTTGTCAAAGTATTTTACTCATATTTTGGAAGTTCCTGTACATCCTATCTTTGAAAGGATGGTGTTTTTCATGGATCTTGATAAAATTGTCTGTGAATGTATGAGTGTGACGACCCGCATGATCAAAGATGCTGTGGAGGATGGAGCAACTACGCTGGAGGAAGTCCGGGAAGTTACCGGTGCCACAGCTGCCTGCGGAGCCTGCACAGATGAAGTACAGAGGCTGGTTGACTATTTTACAACGGAAAGAGATGCGCAGTGAAATTGTCACAGACCTACTTGATTCTTCCCAATATCCGTGAGATAATGTCTGCAAATTTGAAATCATCAGAAATACTTATATAGATAAAAATGAGATCGGAGGACAATCTTCCGGACCCGATCTCATAAAATGAAGGAGTTTTTATGTCTGAACAGTACTATAAAGAAGCCCTGAGGGCCGGACAAAGAGAAAAACGCCGCTGTATCGCTCATGGGGAGGATCCGAATCTGAAGGTGTTGGATCAGATGATTCCCCAGGAACTGCTGCTGAGCGGGAACAATATCGGTATCGTGCAGGTACCGGCAGAATTCATTGTCGGTACGAAAACAGAAGGAAGAACCGGTGCATTTGCCCGGAACTTTATGCCGCTGTTTCCTGAACAGACAGAATTTTCCGAGAAGTGGAAGAGACTGTGTGATGCACATCTGGAAGAGGGAATTCGTGATCCCGTGAAGCTTTACGAGTATATGAACCGCTTCTATGTGGAAGAAGGAAACAAAAGGGTCAGCGTTTTGAAATTCTTCGAAGCGGTGACAATTCCGGCAGAGGTCATTCGAATTCTGCCGCCGAAGGATGATACAAGCAAAGAAGTAAAAGTATATTACGAATTTATTGATTTTTACAGATACAGCAAGATCAACTATCTGGAATTTTCTGATACCGGAAAATATGCCATGCTGCAGAAACTGCTTGGTAAGGCACCGAACGAGCTTTGGACAGAAGAGGAACGCAACAGATTCCAGTCTGCTCACTATTATTTTAAACGGGCCTATGAATCGCTGGGGGGAGATCGTCTGAAGTCAACGGTCGGAGATGCAATGCTGGTCTATATCAGAGTCTATGGCTATCAGAAACTCTGCTCCCAGAATCAGGCGGAGATTAAGCTCAATATGCTGAGAGCGTGGGAGGAAATCACACTGCTGCAGGAAGAACAGTCTATTGATCTGAAGGTGGATCCGGAAGAAGAGAAGAAAATGACCTTTTTGCATCGAATGCTGGGAAATGAAGCTGTGGATGCGCAGAAGGTGGCATTTATTTATGATAAGAACCCGGTTACGTCAGGATGGGTCTACGGGCATGAGCTGGGACGTCTGCATGTGCAGAAAGTTTTTGACGGAAAGATCGTGACGAGCTCCTATGACGATGCTATGGAACGCGGAGCTGAGGAAGTCATCGAAAAAGCGATTGCAGACGGAAACAAAGTCATTTTCACGACGACAGCTAAATTGCTGGAAGCAAGTCTGAAGGCAGCAATCGCACATCCGGAGGTTCGTATCCTGAACTGTTCCCTGAATAAGCCGCACCGTTATATTCGAACCTATTATGCGCGTATGTATGAGGTGAAGTTTATTATCGGTGCGATTGCGGGAGCAATGGCAGATAATGACAAGATCGGTTATATCTGTGATTATCCGATTGTCGGACAGATTGCGGGAATCAACGCATTCGCATTGGGAGTGCAGATGGTAAATCCACGCGCGAAGATCTATCTGGAGTGGTCTTCTGTCAGTGGCTTGGAACCTGCAATGCTTAAACTGAGAGAACGGGAGATCAGCATTATCTCTTCTCAGGATCTGGCAAAGCTCAAGGGAATGGAACGAACAGGTTTTGGACTCTTTAAATGTGATGAAACAGGACAGACAAATCTGGCGATGCCGATCTGGCACTGGGGCGTCTATTATGAGACTCTGCTCAGAAGTATGATGGAACATACCTTCCAGTGGGAATATGAAACAAGCAACAGAGCACTGAATTATTACTGGGGAATGTCCGCAGGGGTTGTCGAACTGATCTGTTCAAATCATCTGCCGAAAAGTGTGTGCAAGCTGACAGAACTTTTAAAGGATGCTATCTGTAATGGATTGTACAGTCCGTTTCACGGCCCGATTTATGCACAGGACGGAAGAAAAATAGAAGGAACCGATCAGGTGTTAAGTCTGAAGGAGATCATCAATATGGACTGGCTTGCAGAAAATATCGAAGGTTCCATTCCGGTATATGAGGAGCTGAATGAAGAGGGAAAAGCAACAGTGGAAAGTGCGGGAGCACCGGTAGGAGAAACAGGAGGAAATGAATGAAAATACTGACAATTGCCGATGAGGAATCTCCATTTTTCTATGATTATTATACACCGGGAAGACTGGATGAATATGATCTGATTCTTTCCTGCGGTGATCTGAAACCAAGATATCTGGAATTTATTGCGACTATGGCTTCGTGTCCGGTTCTTTATGTCAGAGGAAACCATGATGATGGATTTGAAAAAAATCCTCCGGGAGGCTGTATCTGCATTGAAAATAAGATCTATGTACATAATGGGATCCGAATCATGGGTCTGGGAGGTTCCTATCGATACCGTGATGGCAAAAATATGTATACGGAAAAGCAGATGATTCGAAGAATCCAGCGAATGAGCGGCTGGATATGGAAGTATAAGGGAGTCGATATCCTTTTAACCCATGCACCGGCACTTGGTCTGAATGATACGGAACATATTGCACATAAAGGTTTTGAGTGCTTTAAAAAGATCATGGAAAAGTATCGTCCGAAATATTTCGTTCATGGACATGTACACAGAAACTACGGTACCGACATTCCGCAGATCTGCAAGTATGAAGATACGATAGTGATTAATGCATATAACTATTGCGTGATAGAATATTAAATGAGAGAATAATGAGGTGACACCATGGCGTTTGAAATTGCAAAGGAATATCTGGAAAAGAAAGGATTCGGAGACAGAATCATGGTATTTGATGTCTCCAGCGCGACTGTAGAGCTGGCGGCACAGGCAATAGGCTGTGAACCGGCGCATATCGCAAAAAGCCTGACTTTTCAGGTGGGAGATCAGACAGTTCTGATTCTGGCAGCAGGGGATGCCAGAATTGATAACGGCAAATATAAAGGAAAGTTTCATACAAAGGCAAAAATGCTGACCTTTGAGGAAGTGGAAGAAAAGATCGGACATGCCGTTGGGGGAGTATGTCCGTTTGGAATCAGGGATGGCGTGGAAGTATATCTCGACGAATCACTGAAACGTTTTGATGTCGTTTATCCTGCATGCGGAAGCAGCAATAGTGCTGTGAAACTGACGCTGCCGGAGCTGGAAGCGGCAGCTGATTATCCGGAATGGATTGATGTCTGCAAATAAAGTGAATAAGGGGGATACGAAAGATGGAAACTGATACTCGAGGAATTGATCTGCATATTCATACGACAAAATCAGACGGGATGAGAACGCTGGAAGAGACGATTCGAGATGCATCTGAAGCCGGAATGGGAGCGATTGCGATTACAGATCACAATCAGTTTGCGCTTTTTTACCCCGAAAAATATAAAAATATGGAAATCATTCCGGGAGCAGAGTTTTCTACTACGTATCTGACGAATTCCGGAAGACTTTTGGAAGTACATGTCATAGGACTTTTTTTCAATGGTGTACCCAAAGAAATACAGCATATTTTCAAAAAAATCCCACAGCAGAGAAAGAATTATCTGGATGCTGTGATCACAAGACTGAATCATATCGGAATTTCACTGGCTTACGAGGAACTGCTGGACCATTTTCCGGAATCCAACCAGATCGGAAGGCGCCATATCGCAGAGCTGCTTGTGAAAAAACATTATGCGGAGAATATTAATGATGCATTCGACCGTCTGATCGGGAATCGTTCACCATACTGGGTGGATATTATGAAGTATTTAAGATACATGCCGCTGCAAAAATGTGTGGAACTGATCTGCATGCATCAGGGTTTTCCGATTTTGGCTCATCCGTATCACTATCACTGCAGCATGCAGGAAGTAGAAGATCTGATTGATGTATTTTTGAAAGCCTGTGCGGGGCATCCTGCCGGAATGGAGGTATATTATTCGAAATACGATCAGAGGCAGCGGGAAGAATTAAAGAAGATGGCAGAAGAGAGAAATCTGTTTGCCAGCGCGGCAAGTGACAGACACAGTTCGAAAGAAAGGTTTGAATGCGGAGATTCATATCTGCTGAAACTGATGAAAGAAGCTATGAAATGAAATAGAGGAAAAAGCCGATGCTGAAAAAATGGGGCTTAAAGAAGAGAGGAAAAGACATAACGGACTGCAAAGAGGTTCAGAAAATGGTAATCCCTTACATCAATCAGGAGTTATCAGATGATGAGCTGCGCAGATTCGTATATCATATAGAGAACTGTGCGGAATGCCGGGAAGAACTGGAGATCTATTATATTGTATATAAAGGTCTGATGCAGCTGGATGAAAACGAAAATCTTTCGATGAATATTATAGAAGCATTAAATGACGAACTGGAAAGTTCCAGATATCATCTGAGAAATATGACATTGTTTTATACACTTTCGGAAATCATACAGTTATTGAGCGTGATTTTGAGTGGCGCGCTTGCGGTTTTTCTGATCCTGCAGTTAATTTGAGGAGTGAATCAATGAGTGAAAAAATTGTTCTGATCGATGGACACAGTATTATAAACAGAGCTTTTTACGGGGTTCCGGACCTGACAAACAGAGACGGCCTTCATACAAACGGGATTTACGGATTTTTGAATATTCTGTTTAAGATCGTGGAGGAAGAAAAGCCTGATTATCTGACTGTGGCGTTTGATGTGAAGCATCCGACATTTCGACATGAAATGTATGCGGAATATAAGGGGACACGGAAAGGAATGCCGCAGGAACTGCATGAACAGGTACCGGTATTAAAGGAACTGCTTCATGCCATGGGAATCAAGATCATGGAGCTTCCGGGATTTGAGGCAGATGACCTGCTCGGAACGGTTGCCAGACGAAGTGAAGCAAAGGGGATGGAGGCGCTGATCGTTTCCGGAGACAGGGATCTGCTTCAGATGGCATCAGATCATATTCGTATCTGTATTCCGAAGACAAAACGGGGAACGACAGAGTACGAAAATTATCATACAAAGGATGTACAGGAAAAATACGGACTTCTGCCATACCAGATCATCGAACTAAAGGCTCTGATGGGGGACTCATCGGATAACATTCCGGGAGTGCCGGGAATCGGAGAAAAAACCGCAACGGCAATTTTACAGGCCTACGAAACTGTGGAAAATGCCCATGCGCATCTGGATGAGATCAAACCGAAACGGGCAAGAGAGAATCTGGAAGCACATTATGATATGGCACTGATGAGCAGGCGTCTTGCGACGATTGAAACGGATGCACCGTATGAATATCACTGGGAAGAAGCAAAGATTGGAAACTTCTATACGAAGGAAGCCTATGAGATATGCAAAAAGCTGGAATTAAAGAAGATTCTGGCAAAATTTGATATGTCGGCGGAAGAAATGGGGCCGGAGCAGAAAACAGTGCAGATTTCTGAACTGACGGAAGCGGAAGACGTGTTTGAAAAAGCAGCTGCTGCTTCAAAAACAGCATTGTCTTTGAAATACGCGAACAAAAAACTGGTATCGGTTCTTCTGGTGTTCGACAATTCGGTCTATGAAATACTGACAGAAGGTTTTCTGACCGAAAGCTATTTGATCGATAAGGCAAAACAGGTCCTGCAGACCGGACAAAAGCTGATCGTATCAGGTTTAAAGGAATTGTTAAAGGTTTTAAAAATAGAAGAGCGTCCGCAGATCCATGACATAGATCTTATGAATTATCTGATCAATCCGGTGACTGCGGTGAAACCCGGAGAAATTGACCCGCTCAGTGCCTGGCAGAGCTTTGATGAGGCAGAATCCAAATTAAAGGAGCTTGGCATGTGGGAGCTCTATACAGAGTTGGAATTGCCATTGGTCTATACATTATCGCGGATGGAACAGGCCGGTATTATCATGCGCGCAGATCTTCTGAAAGAATATGGGGAGAATCTGGCGGTAAAGATCCGGGAACTGGAAGAACGGATTTATGAACAGGCAGGAGAAAGATTTAATATTAATTCTCCGAAGCAGCTGGGAGTGATTCTGTTTGAAAAGCTGCAGCTGCCTGGAAGCAAAAAAACGAAAACAGGCTATTCCACCAGTGCCGATGTGCTGGAAAAACTGGCACCCAAGCAGCCGATCATCAGAGATATTCTGGAATACAGAACACTGTCAAAGTTAAAATCCACGTATGCAGACGGCCTGCTTACCTGTCTGGCAGAAGATGGAAGAGTCCACAGTACTTTCCAGCAGACAGTCACAGCTACCGGCCGCTTAAGCAGTACGGATCCGAATCTTCAGAATATCCCGATCCGTATGGAGCTTGGAAGAGAGATCAGAAAGGTATTTGTACCGCAGGAAGGGTATGTGTTCGTAGATGCAGATTATTCACAGATCGAACTGCGGCTTCTGGCTCATATGTCAGGGGATGAGGTGCTGATCAAAGCCTATAATGAGGCACAGGATATTCACCGTCTGACAGCATCCCAGGTGTTCCATGTTCCGTTTGAAGAAGTAACGGATCTTCAGAGACGAAATGCAAAAGCGGTCAACTTCGGAATCGTCTACGGAATCAGCTCTTACGGATTGAGTGAGGATCTGAGTATTTCCCCGAAGGAAGCGAAGCAGTACATTGATCATTATTTTGAAACTTATCCAAAGATTAAAGAGTTTTTAGACAATACTGTTGCCAAAGCAAAAGAAGAGGGCTGTGTCAGAACACTCTATAACAGGAGGAGACCGGTGCCGGAGCTTGCATCTTCCAATTTTATGCAGCGTTCTTTCGGAGAACGAATTGCCATGAATTCTCCGATTCAGGGAACAGCGGCAGATATTATGAAGATTGCCATGATCCGTGTGGACAGAAGACTCCGGGGGATGAAATCCAGACTGCTTCTTCAGGTGCATGATGAGCTGCTGATCGAAACGGCAGCAGAGGAAGTCGAAGAGGTTATAAAGATCCTGGAGGAAGAAATGACGGGTGCGGCAGATCTGGATGTTACTCTGGAAATCGATGTTCACGAAGGGAAGAGCTGGTATGAGGCAAAATAAATGGTGGTACAGATGAAGGTGATAGGAATTACAGGCGGTGTCGGTGCGGGAAAAAGTACTGTTTTGGACTATTTGGCTCAAAAGTATGGTGCGAAAATTATAGAGGCTGATCGGGTAGGACATCTGGTCATGGAACCGGGAGCATCGGCATATGATCCTGTCGTAAAGGCATTTGGTAATGAAATTTTAAGGGAAAATCTTGAGATTGACAGAGGTAAGCTTGGGAATATCGTATTTTCCGATGCCGGCAGACTGGAAATCTTAAATGGAATTATTCATCCAAAGGTCAAAGAGTATATTGTGGCTGAACTGGAAAAGGAAAGAGCCGCGGGAAGCAGTCCGATCTTTGTGATCGAGGCAGCACTTCTGTTGGAGGACCACTATGATCTGATCTGTGATGAGATCTGGTATATCCATACGGAGGAGGCAGTCCGTGCAAAGCGGCTGAAAGCATCCAGGGGCTACAGTGAAGAAAAAATCAAAAGTATTATGGCGAATCAGAAATCCCCTGAGGAGTTTGGAAAGGAATGTCAGATTGTCATAGACAACAGTGGTTCTTCGGAACGGACGTTTGAACAGATCGACAGACAGATGAAAACATGAATTTATGTAGTATAGCAAGCGGAAGCAGCGGAAATTGTATTTATACGGGAACGGATCAGGCAGGAATCCTGATCGATGCAGGAATCAGTGCAAAGCGCATTACAGAAGGATTACACAGTATTGGCAGAGATTTTAATGATATTAAAGGAATATTTATATCTCATGAGCATTCGGATCATGTAAAAGGGCTGGGGGTACTGGCAAGAAAATATCATCTTCCGATTTATGCAACAGCCGGGACGCTCAAAGCGATAAAATCAATGACCTGTCTCGGAAAAGTCGATGAGGAACTGTATCATGAAATTTCTGCGGATGAGGAAATTCAGATCGAAGACCTGACGATCTCCCCGTTTGCCATTTCCCATGATGCTGTCGAACCGGTAGCTTATCGCCTGAGCAGCAGGGGAAAATCGGCAGCTGTTGCTACAGACCTCGGATTTTTTGATCAGAGAATAGTAGACAAACTGCAGAATCTGGATGTATTATTATTAGAAGCAAATCATGATATTCATATGCTTCAGGTCGGCTCCTATCCATATCCGCTGAAGCAGCGTATTTTGAGTGACAGAGGCCATTTGTCCAATGAGGCGGCGGGAAAGCTGCTCTGCCACATTTTACATGATGATTTAAAGGCAGTCTATCTGGGACATTTAAGTCAGGAAAACAATTATGAGGAGCTGGCATATGAAACGGTTCGTCTGGAAATCGCACTGGGCAGTGAAAGATATCAGCCGGATGATTTCAGAATCGAAGTGGCGAAGCGGGAGAGCGTTTCGGGTATGATAGAATTTTAAATATTTGGGATAAAGGAGTCTGATTATGAAAAAAGCGATTATTACAGTAGTAGGAAAGGATACCATTGGTATCATTGCAAAAGTCTGTACTTATCTTGCGGACAATCATGTAAACATTCTGGATATCAGCCAAACAATTGTTGACGGTTATTTCAACATGATGATGGTCGTAGATGCCGGCAATGCATCCTTTGACAAAATAGCAGGGGAACTTAAAATCCTTGGGGAAGAGATCGGCGTGATCATCCGTTGTCAGAGAGAAGAAATTTTTACAAAAATGCATAGAATCTAAGGTGGAAACATGATTAATATTTTTGAAGTAAATGAGACAAATAAAATGATTGAACAGGAGAACCTGGATGTGCGTACGATCACAATGGGAATCAGCCTGTTGGACTGTATCGATTCTGATATCGAGAAGGTCAATGAAAAAATTTATCATAAGATTAAAAGACTGACAGAAAATCTGGTGGAAGCAGGAGAAGAAATAGCCCGGGAATTCGGAATTCCTGTCGTAAACAAGCGAATTTCCGTAACGCCGATCTCACTGGTAGGGGCAGCTGCATGCAGGACGACAGAGGACTTTGTGTCGATTGCAAGAACGCTGGACAGGGTTGCAAAAGAAGTCGGCGTAAACTTTATCGGAGGATACTCCGCACTGGTTAGCAAGGGAATGACTCCGGGGGATGAGCTTCTGATCCGCTCCATTCCGCAGGCACTCGCCTGCACGGAAAGAGTCTGCAGTTCTGTCAATGTCGGTTCCACAAAGACAGGGATCAATATGGACGCGGTTCGCCTGATTGGAGAGATGATCAAGGAAACTGCGGAGCTGACAAAGGAAAATGATTCGCTCGGATGTGCAAAATTTGTTGTATTCTGCAATGCACCGAATGATAACCCGTTCATGGCAGGCGCATTCCACGGCGTGACAGAAGCAGACGCGATTATCAATGTCGGTGTCAGCGGACCGGGCGTTGTAAGAACGGCCCTTTCCAAGGTGCGGGGAGAAAGCTTTGAAGTGCTCTGCGAAACCATCAAGAAAACAGCGTTCAAGGTCACCCGTGTGGGACAGCTGGTAGCACAGGAGGCATCCAGACGTCTGAATGTACCGTTTGGCATCGTAGATCTGTCTCTGGCACCGACGCCGGCGATCGGTGACAGCGTAGCAGATGTATTATGTGAGATCGGACTGGAATATGCAGGTGCACCGGGAACAACGGCAGCGCTGGCGCTTTTGAACGATCAGGTGAAAAAAGGCGGTGTGATGGCATCATCTTATGTGGGAGGCTTAAGCGGGGCATTTATCCCGGTCAGCGAAGATCAGGGAATGATCGATGCGGTGCAGGCCGGTGCGCTGACTATTGAAAAACTGGAAGCTATGACCTGTGTCTGCTCTGTGGGCCTGGATATGATCGCAATTCCGGGTGATACGAAGGCAACGACGATTTCCGGTATCATTGCAGACGAAATGGCGATCGGTATGGTGAATCAGAAAACAACAGCGGTACGTCTGATCCCGGTTGTCGGAAAAGGCGTGGGTGAGATCGTAGAATTCGGCGGTCTGCTCGGCTATGCACCGATCATGCCGGTCAATCAGTTCTCATGCGATGATTTTGTCAACCGAAGGGGAAGGATCCCGGCACCGATCCACAGCTTTAAAAATTAATAAATATGAAAAATGCTGGTCATTACACGACCAGCATTTTGCGCTGATATTCATTTCTATAGGGTGTTCCGTATTTTTTTCCGGCAACCATCTGATAAATCTGATCTGCCCTGATATCTGTTTCGCACAGAATCGGTGCATCTGCAAGATTGGTGATCAGTGGGATTTCCGGAATACGGGATATCTCCGTCAGCAGCGGTGCGGCTTCTTTACGAAAACCGAGTACACGGATATAGTCGACGCAGCCGCGTTTGGTCACTTCCTGCACATCGTTTGTTTTAATATCCAGCAGAATATGCAGCAGTGCACGGTTGATGGCGGTCCTTGTAATATTTTTGGTTTTCAAACTTTCGGCAAATGTGGAAATATCTGTAAATTCATTGAAATGCCGGTAAATTCTGTTAGACAGTTCTTTTGTTACCCCAAAGTAATCACTTAAAATTGCCTTATTCTCTGTAAGCAGCTTATAGCGCAGAAGCAGAGAAAAATCGTCCTCTGTCAGTGGCTCCTGTTCCATGTTTGCAGTAAATGCTTCGAAGGAGGCCGGTGCCATCTGTGCTTCCAGCATTGCCGTCATATTTTCCGGTTTATCCATGATCAGTTTCCGGATTCCGGTGGCGGAAGCAAAGACACTTTCTGCAGCTTCCGAGTGATACCCTTCTCCCTTTCGCCGGATGGTAAATGGCTGAATGGAACTTTTTCTTTTTAAAAGTGCTTTGCAGTATTCGACCCCCAGAATATTGTTTGGAGTTTCTAATAGATCAGCGAGTTCAGGATTGATCGTACGAAGGGCAGAAGCACGGGCGCAGGGATAGGAACTGCCCTGTTTTAATGCTTCTTTTAATGAAGTTTTAAATTCTTCCGGTTCGTAGTATAGCAGTTTCGCTGCATTCATCAGTTTGTCCGTATTTCCGCATTCACTTCCGAAGCTCAGATAATCGACAATTCCAAGTGTGTCCGCCAGAGATACTCCTCCATAGGCGAAATATTCCGCACTTGCGGTTGCATAGATGACCGGAAGCTCCAGGACGAGATCCGCGCCGGATTGTAATGCTGCTTTTGCGCGGGCGTATTTATCCATGATCGCAGGAGTACCCCGCTGCACAAAATTGCCGCTCATAATGGCAATGATGTAATCAGCTTCTGTTTCTTCCCGCGTTCTCTGTATATGATAAAGATGACCTCTGTGCAGAGGATTATATTCTGAAATAATTGCTGTAACGTTCATCAAAACCTCCGAATGTCTGTTCTTGTGAATGCTTTCAGTGTATCATAAATGAAACGGTTATACTATATTTTCGAACAAAAATATGTTATAGTACCTGTGAATGTGAGGAAAATATATGGGAAAATCTTTGTTTATTGCAGAAAAACCGAGCGTTGCTCAGGAATTTGCAAAAGCATTAAAAATCAATATGAAAAAGTACGACGGCTATCTGGAAGGAGATACGGCTGTCGTGACATGGTGTGTCGGACATCTGGTAACCATGAGTTATCCGGAGGTTTACGACGTAAAATATAAAAAATGGAGTATGGAAACGCTGCCGTTTCTGCCCGGGGAATTTCTCTATGAAGTAATTCCGGGTGTTTCCAAACAGTATCAGGTCGTTTCGGGACTCCTGAACCGTCCGGATATTTCGACCATCTATGTGTGTACGGACTCCGGGCGTGAAGGAGAGTATATTTACCGCCTTGTGGAACAGATGGCAGCTCCGAAGGGAAAAGAAAGGAAACGAGTCTGGATCGACTCTCAGACAGAAGAGGAAATCAACAGAGGAATTCGGGAAGCAAAGGATCTTTCCGAGTATGACAATCTGTCCAATGCGGCTTATCTTCGTGCGAAAGAAGATTATCTGATGGGAATTAATTTTTCCCGTCTGCTGTCATTAAAATACGGTGGGGTAGTGGCAAATTATCTGAATGAGCGTTATGTAGTCATTTCTGTGGGAAGAGTTATGACCTGTGTTCTGGGAATGATCGTACGAAGAGAGCGTGAAATCCGGAACTTTATAAAAACCCCGTTTTATCGAATCATCGGTGGATTTTCACTGGAAGGAAAAAGCTTCAGCGGTGAGTGGAGGGCAGCAGAAGGAACCAGATATTATCAGTCGCCGCTCTTATACAAAGAAAACGGTTTTAAAAAAAGAGAAGATGCACAGCATCTGAAGAATACCTTTGGTCCGCTTCCGAGAGAGGCAGAGATTTTAAGGGCCGAAAAGAAAAAAGAACAGAAAAATCCGCCGCTTTTATTTAACCTTGCAGAACTTCAGAATGAATGTTCAAAATTATTTAAGATCAGTCCGGATGAAACCCTGCGTATTGTTCAGGAACTGTATGAAAAGAAACTGGTGACTTATCCGAGAACGGATGCGAGAGTCCTTTCTACCGCTGTTGCAAAGGAAATCTATAAAAATATCAGCGGGCTGAAAAATGATGCCCATGCGGCAGAGTTCGCACAGGAAGTTCTGGAAATGGGCAGCTATAAAAATATTGCAAATACCAGATATGTCAATGATAAGCAGATCACAGATCACTATGCGATCATACCGACAGGCCAGGGGTTTGGTGCCCTGAAAAGCGTGTCCGCAACAGCAGAAAAAGTATATGAAACAATCGTACGGAGATTTCTTGGTATTTTTTATCCGCCTGCGGAATATCAAAAAGTAAGTCTGATCATCGATGTTGCAGGGGAACGTTTCTTTGCCAATTTTAAAATCCTTACGGCAGAAGGATACCTGAAGGTCGTACCGAATTCTTTTGATAAGAAAAAGTCGGAGGATGAAGAAGTAAAATGTGATGCGGCATTTATGGAAGTGTTGAAAAAGCTGCGAAAAGGCAGTAAACTGACCATAGATAAGACGGAAATAAAAGAAGGAGAAACCTCTCCTCCGAAACGGTATAATTCCGGTTCCATGATCCTTGCTATGGAAAATGCGGGGCAGCTGATCGAGGATGAGGAACTGCGTGCCCAGATCAAGGGCAGCGGTATCGGCACAAGTGCCACCCGTGCGGAAATCCTGAAAAAGCTTGTGAATAATAAATATATTGCACTGAATAAAAAAACACAGATACTGACGCCGACACTTCTGGGAGAAATGATCTTTGATGTAGTCAGTGCCTCGATCTCTCCGCTGCTGCGGGCAGATCTGACAGCCAGCTGGGAAAAAGGCCTGACCGGTGTAGCAGAAGGAACGATTACAAATGAAGAATATATGGAGAAGCTGGAGGGCTTTATCAAAAGGTGTACGGTGAGAGTCATGCAGAATCAGAACCAGAATTCGCTGCGTCCGTTTTTTGACGCTGCAGCAAGATTTTATAAAAAGTGAGGAATCAAAGAATCATGAAAGAATTAATGCTGAAAGAAAACTACAATCTGAATGAAACAATTGCAAAAGATTTATTTGAAGGTGTGAATTATCCATGGGAGGTACTTCCGAAGATCGGCAGATTTATTTTAGAACTTGGTCCGACACTGGATCCGGAAGAATATGAAAAACGAGGCGAAGATGTCTGGATCGCAAAATCCGCCACAGTATTTGAAACTGCCTGTATTCACGGACCTGCGATCATCGGGAAGAATGCAGAGGTTCGTCACTGTGCGTTTATCCGCGGAAATGCGATCGTAGGAGAGGGTGCAGTTGTAGGAAATTCTACGGAACTGAAAAATGTAGTCCTGTTTAATAAAGTTCAGGTACCTCATTATAATTATGTCGGTGACTCCGTACTTGGATACAAAGCCCACATGGGAGCGGGAAGTATTACTTCCAATGTGAAATCGGATAAAAAGCCGGTAAAAGTACATGCACCTGAGGGAGACATTGAAACAGGGCTGAAGAAATTCGGAGCAATGATCGGAGATGAAGTGGAAGTAGGCTGCGGCTCAGTATTAAATCCCGGAACAGTGATCGGGAAAAATTCCAATATTTATCCGTTATCTTCAGTAAGAAAATTTGTGCCTGCAAACAGTATCTATAAAAATCAGGGAGAAGTAGCTTTGAAACATGAATAATCGATGGAAAATATTCAGCGGCAGTCAGCTGAAGCTGATTGCCATGATTTTGATGCTGATCGATCATACAGCATACATACTGATCGAGAAAGGAATCTTTCAGTCTTATATTACAGCGCAAAACTATGATTTCTGGTATCTGACAGACCGGATTATGAGGGGAATCGGCAGATCGGCGTTCCCCATTTTCTGTTACTTCATCGCAGAAGGTTATCTGAAAACACATGATGCAGGCAGATATTTAAAGCGACTGATACTTTTTGCGGTGATTTCGGAAATTCCGTTCAGTCTGGCTTCCAGAGGTGTATTGTTTGCAGCAGACTATCGGAATGTTTACTGGACACTTGCCTTTGGACTGATGGCATTGATTTTTTATGATCAGTATATGGAACAGCCATTGATCAGGTTGACCGGATTGCTGGCCTGTTTGTTGCTTCCGGTACTTCTGCATACGGATTATTCCTGCTATGGAGTATTGGTGATCCTGTTGCTTTATCGTCTGAGAGAACAGCCGCTGCAGGCATTTCTGGCAGGATGGATAATTCTGATGATTCAGAGCAGGACTGAAATCTGGGCGATTTTCGGATTTCTGCTGCTGTATCTGTATAACGGGGAGCGCGGAAAAGGCAATAAATATCTGTTTTACGGGTTTTATCCGCTGCATCTTCTGATACTCGTGCTGCTGCAGCCGGTAATCTGTCCATGGCTGGCAGGATTGTAATATTTTGCCCAAACATCATATGATTAAGGAGGAAACTGAAAATGGGAATTATGAAAGCGGCACTGGAAATGGTGAGCGGAGGACTTGCAGATCAGTGGCTGGAAGTGATTGAAGCAGATGACATGGGAGAACAGACGGTGTTCACTCACGGCGTAAAAATCAGAAAGGGGCAGAATGTCAAAGGAACGGTTCATACGGTTTCTGACGGTTCCGTGATCCATGTATATGAGAATCAGTTTATGATGCTTGTAGACGGCGGAAAGGTGGTAGATTATACGGCAGAGCCCGGCTATTACAAGGTGGACAACTCTGCACTTCCGTCACTTTTTAACGGACGGTTCGGCGATGCATTAACAGAAGCTCTGAATCGTGTGAAATACGGAGGAGAAACCCCTTCTGCCCAGAAGGTATATTTTATCAATCTTCAGGAAATCAAAGGGATTAAGTTCGGTACGAGAAATCCGATCAATTATTTTGACAATTTCTATAATGCGGAGCTTCGTCTGCGCGTCCATGGAACCTATTCCATAAAAATTGTCAATCCGCTGAAATTTTATGCGGAGGCAATTCCGCGCAATGCGGAGCATGTAGATATTACAGATATCAATGAACAGTATCTGGATGAATTTATGGGAGCGTTATCTTCTACGATCAATCAGCTCTCAGCAGAAGGTCAGAGGATTTCCTATATCACATCACAGACAGCAAAGATCAGCAAGTATATGGCAGATGCACTGGATGCTGACTGGACACAGCTTCGTGGTATGGAAATCGTGTCTGTCGGTATGAATGCACCGTCTTATGATGAAGAGTCGAAGAAAATGATCGATATGCGCAATCAGGGAGCAATGCTTTCGGATGCCGCGATCCGGGAAGGGTATCTGCAGGGAAGCATTGCCCGCGGTATCGAAGCTGCCGGCTCCAATGCGAATGGGTCTATGGCCGGATTTATGGGTGTCGGCATGGGAATGCAGGCAGGAAGCTTCGGCACGGCCTCTCAGACAAATTTACAGCAGATGCAGATGCAGCGGGCACAGCAGATGACACAGCCAAAAGCTGCTGTAAACGGATGGGTCTGCGGATGCGGTGCGGTGAACAGCGGAAAATTCTGCAGTGAGTGCGGGAAACCGGCGCCGAGCGCAGAATGGATCTGTGAATGCGGAACAGTCAACAGCGGAAAATTCTGCAGTGAATGTGGAAAACCACGCGCATAAGGAGTGAGATCAATGGCAGTTATTAGTTATAAATGCCCCAACTGCGGCGGGGAACTGATCTTTGATCCTGCCTCACAGAAATATTTGTGTGAATACTGCATCAGTAATTTTACACAGGCAGAACTGGAAAAGATGCATCCGGATATGGCAGAAGAAGCAGTGCTGTATACCTGCCCAAGCTGCGGCGCGGAAATTGCAACCGATGAGACAACGGCAGCTGCTTTTTGTTATTACTGTCATAATCCGGTGGTTTTATCAGGAAAACTCTCCGGTGAACGGATGCCGGATCATATCATACCGTTTCAGATCGACAGAAAAACAGCGGAAACAAAGTTTTTGGATTATGTGCAGAAAAAGAAATTTATTCCGAAAGCTTTTTTTGATAAAAAACAGATTGACGTATTTTCGGGAGTGTATTTTCCATACTGGGTGTGTGACTGTCAGATGCAGTCAGATCTGAGTGCCAATGCAGTGCGGATCCGAAAGTGGTTTACCGGAGATATGGAATTTACGGAAACGAAGAGCTTTCATATTGAGCGGAAAGGAACGATAATCCTGGAAAATATTCCGAAGAATGCACTTCGCAAAGCGAACAGAATGCTGGCAGAAGGGGTATTTCCTTACCATATGGCGGATGAAAAAGAGTTTCATATGGGATATCTTTCGGGATTTCAGGCAGAGTGCAGAGATATAGAAAAAGAGGCTCTGCTGGAAGAAGTGCACAGAGAAGCAAAAGAGAGCGGAAGCCAGCTTTTGAAAGATACGATTGACAGCGGTTATACAGGGGTACAGATCAATAACCAGTCCTGCCATATTACAAAAGAAAAATGGAAATATACGCTGCTTCCGGTATGGACGGTCACCTATCGGGGCAGAAACGGAAAAGTCTATTATTATTCCATGAACGGGCAGACCGGAAATGTTGTCGGTGAGCTGCCGCTGGATCGGAAAAAGGTGTTTACACTTGGAGGTGCTGTGACAGCCGCAGTATTCGCAGCTGCATTGATAGGAGGCTTTTTCTTATGATGAAAACACATGGTCAACGGAAACGTCTGCTTTTCTTCCTGTGTATCGGGTGGATCTGCTTTGCGGGGCTGCGTGTAAAAGCGGCAGGAGCTCAGGTGACGGATCAGGCGGATCTTTTATCTGATGCGGAGGAAACAGCGCTGGAGGAACGGATTACAGAAATGGAGGAAGTGACCGGATGGGATATCATGGCAGTGACGACAGAAGATACGGAGGGAAAATCCAGCAGATCTTATGCCGAGGACTGGTATGAGGCGAA
Source organism: Lachnospiraceae bacterium (assembly GCA_051879615.1). GTDB lineage: Bacteria > Bacillota > Clostridia > Lachnospirales > Lachnospiraceae > HGM12587. The sequence goes on along the minus strand of JBJEMI010000086.1, from coordinate 1,323 downwards.
TCTGGTCAGCGAAGATGGAGTGATCTGCCTGATCGATATGGAACACCGGATGCTGTACATAGCTACCTTCGGACAGGCGATCGATTACCTGACGGACAGCAGAATAGACACGATTCTGAATGATGCTTATGACGGGGCATCGACAGGAGATTACAGCGATTCTTTCGAAGAAATGCTGGAAGGCATCGAACGGTTTTTCAAAAGAGGAATTCCGGATAACCAGTATCGGTATGATACAGACACCGGAACTGTCGTTTCCAGACACCGGGGGATTACGGCCGCGGAAATGATCATAGCAGCAGTACTTGCAATTGCGGCAGGTACAGGAACGGTAGCAGCGATTTACGGCAGTTATAAAATGAAATGGGGGATCTACCGGTATTCCGGCAGGGAAAACGGAAAACTGAGCCTGACAGAAGAAAAAGATATTATGACGGGTTCCTTTGTGACGCACAGAAGAATTCCGAGAAATGATTCTCATGGAGGAGGCCCGGGAGTCGGAGGCTCCCGAAGCAGCGTACATCATACTTCGGGAGGCAGAAGCTCCGGCGGAGGCGGAAGAGGATTTTAGAGAGAGCCGTCAGGTGACTTGAAATTTTGTGTGGACAAATTGTCGAATTTATGAGAATATATTAACAGGTATGGGGTGTTTTTATACTCCCGCTTAACAGATCCTAAAATCATATTTTGAAAGGAGATTTTTTCACATGATTTATTCTAGAGAAGTAGAAGAAATGTGTCCAGTAGCGCAGGGTGTTAACCATGGTTGTGCTCCTATCCCAGAAGAAGCAAAATGGGTAAAAGCAAAAGAAGTAAAAGATATCTCAGGCTTCACACACGGTATCGGCTGGTGTGCTCCACAGCAGGGTGCTTGTAAACTTACATTAAACGTAAAAGAAGGTATCATTCAGGAAGCTTTAGTTGAAACGATCGGATGTTCAGGTATGACTCATTCCGCAGCTATGGCATCTGAAATTTTACCGGGCAGAACTGTTATGGAAGCTTTAAATACAGACCTGGTTTGTGATGCGATCAATACAGCTATGAGAGAATTATTCTTACAGATCGTTTACGGACGTTCTCAGAGTGCATTCTCAGAAGACGGACTTGCAGTTGGTGCAGGACTGGAAGACCTTGGTAAGGGACTTCGTTCTCAGGTTGGTACTATGTACGGAACATTGGCAAAAGGTCCTCGTTACCTTGAAATGGCTGAAGGTTATGTTACAGGTATCGCATTGGATGCTGACAACCAGATCATTGGTTACAAATTCGTAAGCCTTGGAAAGATGACAGACTTCATCAAAAAAGGTGATGATCCTAACA
>JBJEMI010000085.1:0-36643 GCA_051879615.1 Lachnospiraceae bacterium | reverse complement strand
GTCATAATATTCCTTCTTTCTATCCTTAGAGACCCTGTTTTCACGGTTTTACGATGTCCATTTTCCTCGTCGCTATGACAAAAAGGGAGTGTTTTCACACTCCCCCACATTTCACAAATTATTTGTTTAATTCAGCCTTTGCTGTTTCAGCTAATACTGTGAAAGCTGCTGCATCATTTACTGCCAGATCAGCAAGAACTTTTCTGTTCATTTCAACACCGGCAGATTTCAGACCATACATGAATTTGCTGTAAGATAAACCGTTCATTCTGGCTGCTGCATTGATACGAGCGATCCATAACTGTCTGAACTGACGTTTTCTTTCTTTTCTTCCTGCATAAGAGCTTGTTAATGCTCTCATCACAGACTGTTTTGCTACTCTGTACTGTTTGGAACGAGCACCTCTATAACCTTTAGCAAGTTTTAATACTCTATTATGTTTCTTCTTTGCGTTTAAACCGCCTTTAATTCTAGCCATGTCTTTCTTTCCTCCTCAAATCTTATAAATAAGGTAAAATCTTCTTCATGTTCTTTACGTTTGTAGCATCTGTCATAGCTGCTTTTCTAAGATTTCTCTTTCTCTTTGCAGATTTTTTTGTTAAGATATGGCTCTTATAAGCTTTCATTCTCTTTAACTGACCTGTTCCTGTTTTTTTAAAACGTTTTGCAGCTGCTCTGCTTGTTTTTACCTTTGGCATATGTTTAGTCCTCCTGTAATCTTTCTTTTCTATATTTTAACTTCGTTAGTAACCTAACGCTTTTCAGTTAAAAACATTGACATGTTTCTGCCTTCCAGTTTCGGTGCTTTTTCTACTGTAGCAACATCGCTCATCTTTTCAGCGAATACGTCCAGAATCTGTTTGCTGCTCTGTACGTGTGCCATTTCACGTCCACGGAATCTTAATGTTACTTTTACTCTGTCGCCCTTTGCAATGAATTTCTTTGCAGAAGCAATTTTGGTATTTAAGTCGTTTTCTTCAATATTCGGAGAAAGACGAATTTCCTTAATTTCGATGGTTTTCTGCTTTTTCTTTGCTTCTTTTTCTTTTCTTGCCATCTCATAACGGTATTTGCCGTAATCGATAATCTTGCATACCGGCGGCTTTGCCGTTGGAGCAATCTTCACCAGATCCAGTTCTGCTTCTCTCGCTAACTTCATAGCATCCTTTGCAGACATGATACCTAACTGTTCTCCGTTTTCAGCAATGACTCTGACTTCTTTGTCCCGAATCTGTTCGTTAATCATTAAATCGCTAATTGTTTTGCACCTCCATAACTCTCCCAGATACATGCAATGCACACTTTGTGCACATGCGAGCAAAATGCCTCTGCCCGCGCAAAAAAAAAGATGAATAATCGCATTATCCACCTCACATACTAATAAACGCAGTCCTGTCGCACTGTTTTATCAAATATTGAACCATGGTCACTCGTTTGTGCCTGGTGAGAGTGGATACCCTACTTTCTTTACCTATGACAGAATATCATAACCATTGGATCCTGTCAACATTTTTTTCATTTTTCACATCTTTTTTCGCGCATAAAATATTATATGCCGGATATACTAAAAATGCAACAAAAATCAGGAGGATTGATAAAATGACAAATTTAAGCTGTGATGTAAAAACCTGTTTTTACAATGAAAGCAAATGCTGCTGCCGACATGAAATCGAAGTGGAAGGAAAGGGTGCATTAAATTCCGATATGACCTGCTGCGGTTCCTTCCGTGAAGCAAAAAATACAGCCAGAAACAGTCAGTCTCTCAAACCGGAAAAGGCAACCGACATTAAATGCGATGTAGACAACTGCTTTTATAACGACCACCACAAATGTACTGCCGATGCCATCAATGTGAGCGGATGTCACGCCTGCAACTGCGGTCAGACAGAGTGCTCAACCTTCAGACAGCGATAGACTCAAAATCCCCGATTCTCTTTATGGAACCGGGGATTTGTTTTGCTTATTTAAAATATTTTACACCGGATTCAAACAGTTTCATGTCCTGTTCTCCGTAAATGTTGATCGCAACGGAATCACCGCGGCGTTCTGAATGTGCCATCTTACCGAGCACACGTCCGTCCGGACTTGTAATACCTTCAATCGCAGCATAAGAACCGTTGATATTCCACTCTTCGTCCATAGACGCATTGCCGTTCAGGTCAACATACTGAGTCGCTACCTGTCCGTTCGCAAACAGCCTGTCGATCCATTCTTTGCTTGCTACAAAACGACCCTCTCCGTGAGAAGCCGGGTTGCAGTAAACTCCGCCAAGTTCCGCTTCCTGCAGCCATGGGGATTTATTTGTCACAACCTTTGTATATACCATCTTGGAAATATGGCGTCCGATCGTATTAAATGTCAGTGTCGGTGAATCAGCTGTCTGTCCGACGATTTCTCCGTGAGGAACCAGTCCCAATTTGATCAGTGCCTGGAATCCGTTACAGATACCGAGTGCAAGACCATCTCTTTCATTTAACAGCTTCATAACAGCTTCTTTCATCTTTTCGTTTCTGAAAGCTGTGGCAAAGAATTTCGCAGAACCGTCCGGTTCATCTCCGGCGGAGAATCCGCCAGGGAACATGATCATCTGAGACTGATTGATCGCTGCTTCAAATTCTCTGACTGAATCCCTGATATCTTCTGCTGTCAGATTCTTGAATACCTTTACAATCGTATTTGCCCCTGCACGTTCAAATGCTTTTGCACTGTCGTATTCACAGTTCGTACCCGGAAATACAGGAATAAATACGGTCGGTTTTGCAACCTTGTTTTTGCATACATAAATACTGTCTGCTTTATACAGAGGTGTTTCCACGCTCTCTTTTCCGTCAACAGCAACTGTCGGGAAGACATTCTCCAGTGTTCCCTTCCATACATCCAGAGCTTCTTCATGAGAAATCGTAATATGTCCGTAAGAAAAGTCTTTCTCTGTCACTTCTCCGATCAGTGTATACTGAATGGAAAGCTCGGAAACCTTTCCATCCGGAACTTCTGCTACGATACAGCCAAAGCCCGGCGCAAATGCGGTTCTCGGATCAAAATTGTGTTCTATCTTCACGCCGAGACCGTTTCCGAATGCCATTTTGCTGACAGCGGAAATCACACCATGAGCATCCAGGGCATAGGCGGAAATGATCCTGCCTGCTTTGATATCATTATGGAATTTACCGTACTGATCCATCATGTATCCATAGTCCGGTAAGTCATATTCATTTTTCGGTACTGATAAAAGAACCAGTTTATTTCCTGCTTTTTTCAATTCCGGAGTGATCACTGTTTTATCACTCGCCACATCTACTGCGAAGGAAACCAGTGTCGGCGGTACATCGATATCATTGAATGTACCGGACATACTGTCCTTGCCGCCGATAGACGGAAGTCCAAAGCCCTTCTGTGCACTGTAAGCACCCAGCAATGCAGCAAACGGCTGGCTCCAGCGATGCGGATCTTCTGTCATTCTGCGGAAGTATTCCTGGAATGTAAAACGGATCTTACTGTAATCTCCACCGGAAGCTACGATCTTCGCCACTGATTCTACTACCGCATAAACCGCACCATGATACGGGCTCCAGCTGGAGAGATAAGGATTGAATCCGTAGCTCATCATTGTGACTGTATCTGTCTTTCCCTTTAACACAGGGAGCTTTGCGATCATTGTCTGTGTTTCTGTCAGCTGGTATTTACCGCCATACGGCATCAGCACACTTCCGGCACCGATCGAACCGTCAAACATTTCCACAAGCCCTTTCTGTGAGCAGACATTTAAGTCTTTTAATGTTTCCAGCCATTTTTCTCTGATATCGCCTACTTCTGTTTCTGCGAAATATTTATCTGTTTCGGACGGCATGTCAACCGCTACCGTTGTTTCCTGATGTGCGCCGTTCGTATCCAGGAATGCTCTGGAAATATTTACGATCTCCTGATCTCTCCATTTTAATACGAGACGCGGATCTTCTGTAACAACAGCGACTTCTGTTGCTTCGAGATTTTCCTCAGACGCATATTTCATGAATTCTTCCACACTGTTCGGATCAAGTACAACTGCCATACGTTCCTGGGACTCGGAAATCGCAATTTCCGTTCCGTCAAGACCCGCGTATTTTTTCGGTACCCTGTCCAGATTTATGATCAGGCCGTCTGCCAGTTCTCCGATGGCAACAGAAACACCGCCGGCACCGAAGTCGTTACATTTTTTTATGAGGCGGCTGACTTCCGGTCTTCTGAATAATCTCTGGATTTTACGTTCTGTCGGTGCATTTCCCTTCTGAACTTCTGCTCCGCATGTTTCAATGGAAGCTTCTGTATGAACTTTCGAAGAACCTGTAGCACCGCCGCAGCCGTCACGGCCTGTGCGTCCGCCCAGAAGAACAATGATATCTCCCGGATCAGATGTTTCACGGATGACATCCTTTCTTGGAGCCGCACCCATCACTGCACCGATCTCCATACGTTTTGCCACATAATCCGGATGATAGATTTCTTTGACATATCCTGTGGCAAGGCCGATCTGATTGCCATAAGAGCTGTAACCGTCGGCAGCTCCCGTTACAAGTTTTCTCTGAGGGAGTTTTCCTTTTAATGTCTCAGACATGGAAACTGTCGGATCTGCAGCACCTGTCACACGCATTGCCTGATATACATAAGTACGTCCTGACAGCGGATCTCTGATCGCACCGCCGAGACATGTGGCAGCTCCGCCAAACGGTTCAATTTCCGTAGGATGGTTATGTGTTTCGTTCTTAAAGTTTACAAGCCATTCTTCCACTTCACCATCGATCTCCACCGGAACAACGATGGAGCAGGCATTGATTTCGTCCGATTCTTCCTGATCCTGTAATTTTCCTTCTTTTTTCAGTTTTTTCATCGCCATCAGGGCAAGATCCATGAGACATACAAATTTATCTTTTCTGTCTCCGTACACATCCGCTCTGTCGGCAAGATATTCCTGATAGGTTTCCGCGATCGGAGCTTTATAGTATCCGTCTGCAAACTGTATCTCTGTCAGTTCTGTAGAGAATGTCGTATGACGGCAGTGATCTGACCAGTATGTATCCAGTACACGGATTTCCGTCATGGACGGATCTCTTTTTTCTTCATGAGCAAAATAATTCTGAATATGTAAAAAATCTTTAAATGTCATTGCCAGACTCAGAGATTCATAGAGTTCTTTTAATTCAGTCTCCGGCATTTCCTTAAATCCGTCAAAAATCTTCACATCTTCCGGTTCGTCAAAAGCTCTGACAAGTGTATCCGGTTTTTCGATGCCTGTCTCCCTGGAATCCACCGGATTGATACAGAATGATTTAATTGCCTGAAGCTGTTCTTCCGTAATATCTCCTTCAATCACATAAGTAACTGCCGTCGTGATGACCGGTTCCTCATCTTCTTTTAAGAATTTGATACACTGAACTGCAGAATCTGCTCTCTGATCAAACTGACCCGGGAGATATTCCACGCTGAAAATTTTCGCATTTTCTGCTGTTTCAAGATTTTCTCTATATAAAATATCTACAGGGGGTTCTGAAAACACCGTGCTGCATGCCTGTTCAAATACTTCATCGGAAATATTTTCCACATCATAACGAATCAGTACTCTGACACCTGTTACATTTTCAATTCCAAGATAGCTTTTAATCTCACCATACAGCGATCTGGATTTTCCTGCAAATGCTTCCTTTTTTTCTACATAAATTCTTCTTACCTGACTCATAATGTCCTCCTAATTAATTCATCAGTACACTCTTATTTCATTTTATCACATCTTACCACAAGTCGTCGCATAAGTACAATTAATATAATTAATCTATAAAATAAGTCATATTAATGATTGCATTATTTTTCGCTTTCAGTTATGATATAATTAATTTTAATAACTCTTGATTAGGGGGACTTATAGTGGACATTAATTATGAACTTTACAAAGTATTTTACTATGTCGCCACTTCCTTAAGCTTCTCTGAAGCTTCCAAACAGCTCTATATCTCTCAGTCGGCTGTCAGCCAGTCGATCAAGGCGCTGGAAAAGAAGATGGGACAAAACCTTTTTATCCGCAGTACAAAAAAAGTTCAGCTGACACCGGAGGGCGAAATTCTTCTTCGTCATATTGAGCCTGCGATCAATCTGATCCAGCGCGGTGAAAGCCAGATCATGGAAGCGAATTCCCTTGGCGGCGGCCAGCTTCGTATCGGTGCAAGCGACACCATCTGCCGATATTTTCTCGTTCCGTATTTGAACAGATTTCACAAAGAATATCCAAAAGTCCACATCAAGGTGACAAACCAGACCTCCATCCGGTGTGTGGATCTCCTGGATAACGGACAGGTGGATTTCATCGTTACCAACTATCCGAATTCCCGTCTGAATAATACAAACCATATTCATTCGATCAAAAAGTTTCAGGATGTTTTTGCCGCAAGCAAACAGCATTTTCCTTTGCAGGACAAGGAACTCTCTTTTTCCGAATTGCTGGATTACCCGATCCTGATGCTTGACCGCCAGAGTACGACCAGTGAATTTCTTCACCATCTGTTTCTGCAGCACGAGCTGGATCTTGTACCGGAAATTGAATTGAGCAGTAATGATCTTCTTTTAGACCTTGCCAGCATCGGACTCGGTATCGCATTCCTTCCGGACTACTGTCTGACACCGGAAAAGAGCGATCTGTATCCGCTGAAGCTCAAAGAAGGGCTTCCGCAGCGTGAGCTGGTGGTGGTAACGAGCGACGCAATGCCATTAAGCCCTGCCGCCAGAGAGTTCATCAGCTATCTGGGTATGACCGAATAATCATTCTGCCAGAAATCCTGCAGAATCCTTTCAATTGTATCATGCGAACCAAAAACAGGCTGTTTCCATTCCCTTGGGAACAGCCTTTGATATTCTTCTCTTTGAAATCTCTCATCCAGGAGCAGAATACAGCCCCGGTCACTTTGCGTACGAATCACACGCCCTGCAGACTGCAGAACTTTATTCATCCCCGGATACAGATATGCATAGGAAAATCCGTCCTGTTCTTTCTCGTCAAAAAACTGTTTTACGATTTCCCGCTCCGTACATACCTGCGGCAGACCCGTTCCGACAACAGCCGCTCCGATGAGCTTCTCCTCTGTCAGGTCAATCCCTTCCGAAAAAATACCGCCCATGACACAAAAGCCGATCAGACTGCCCGCTTCTTCACGTTCAAACTCCTGCAGGAACACCTCCCTGTCCTGTTCTGACATAAATGTATTCTGAATCAGGCAACGGCAGCCTTTTGCGTATTCTCTATCCATAAAGATCTCTGAGATTTCTTTCAGCATTTTATAAGAAGGGAAGAATACCAGATAATTTCCTTCCTTGACACGGACCATCTTTTCGATATACTCCGCAATCTTCTCATACTCTGATCTTCCCCGTCTTGCATATCTGCTCGTCACATCCGTACCTATACAGACCAGTCTGTGTTCCGTCGGAAACGAAGAGTCTGCATAGATGGCATAATCCTCCTCCCCGCCTCCCAGCAGTTCCTTATAATACTGCACCGGCAGAAGGGTTGCCGAGAAGAACACCGTGCTTCTCCCATACTCCAGATATTCCCTTAACCGGTTTGCAGGATGTACACAAAACAGGTGAACACAAAATCTTCCATCCTCACACATCCGGCTGTAAATCTTATAACTGTCATCCAGAAGTTCATAGGTATTCAAAAACGTCCGAAGCTTCAGGTAGAATTCCATTACTTTTTTCTTTAGATCTCCCTGCTCTGCGATTTCCAGAAAGTTCTGCAGTTCACCGGACAGATTCAGAAGATTCAATACCAGTACATTGACATCTTTTAAGATCTGAAAGCTTTCACATTCCCTCTTTAATTCCAGCAGCTGCGTATTGCACCTGCCAAGCTGCTTTTCCACCTTCGGTGCCTTTCCCCGCAGCTCCTTTCGAAGCTCCAGAAATTCTTCCTTACAGACAGAGGCACTGTACATGGTTCTGGCTCTGTCTACCAGATTATGCGCTTCATCGATCAGGAACAGATAATCCTGCTTCACACCCTCATAAAAAAAACGGCGAAGATGCGCACGCGGATCAAAGGCATAGTTATAATCACAGATAATCGTATCCGCCCAGCTGGAAACATCCAGACTCAGTTCAAAAGGGCAGACCATCCATTTTTCCGCATGCGCCTGAAATTCTTCTCTTCCCATATGATCCAGATCAGACTGCAGCAGCTCATAGACCGCATCATTGACTCTGTCAAAATGTCCTTTTGCATACGGGCAACACTCCGGATTGCACTCTATCTCCCCGCAGAGACACATTTTCTCTTTGGCAGTGATCACCACAGATTTCATCCGCATCCTCTGATCTCTCAACAGGTTCAGACAGGAAACCGCCGCCGTTCTCGTAATCGTCTTGGCTGTCAGATAAAAGATCCGGTCACTGATACCTTCTCCCATAGCCTTCAACGCCGGAAAAAGGGTGGATAATGTCTTCCCTGTTCCGGTCGGGGCCTGAAGGAAGAGTTTCTTCTTCCGAAGGATCGTCCGATAGACTCCCTGTGCCAGTTCCTTCTGTCCTTTTCGGTATTCATACGGAAATTGTACCTGTTTTAACGATTCGTTTCGAAGCAGCTTCCACTCATACTGAAAAACCGCCCACTTTTCGTACTCTTTTACAAGTTCCGAAAACCACTGTGACAGTTCTTCCATTCCGTAAGACTCTTCAAAATACCTGATCTGTTCAGTATCCAGATTTACATAGGTCATGCGGATCTGCATGGATTCCTTCCGATTCTGTATTCCGTAAATATACGCATAGCATTTCGCCTGCGCCAGATGCACACCGACCGGCTGCTCCAGATAATCCAGGTTCAGATACATCCCCTTGATTTCATCAATGGTCACGGGATCTGTATCAATGATGCCGTCCGCCCTCCCCTCGATCTGCAGATCAAAGGCATCCAGGCTGACTTTTTGCTTCAGAGATACCTCCGCATGATAATCCGAACCCATACTCTTTTGAATTTTCCTGTGAATCCTGGCACCTGCCAGCATGCTCTCCGCATCTTTCCTTCCGCCGATCCGATTGTCGATATCGCCTCCCCGCAGAATAAACTCCACCAGATCGCGGACAGAAATCTTTATCAGTTCCCGTTCGTTCATTGCCACTCCGTCATCTTATCCCGGAATTTGAGGGGCAGCAGATTTTTCTGCAGCTTCTCATTCTTCCGTTCTTCTATCGCAATATGACGAACAAATGTCTTCCAGAGCTGCCGATACTCATCCTCCTGACCGGACAGACTCTGTTTCGCTTCTTCGTTCAGACTGACACCCTCCAGAAGCACCCAGCCCTGCTTTGCACGATGAACGGCAAAACAGTCTCTGTTCTCATCGTAGATCAGCCAGTTTTCTTCCGGAAAACGATCTGCAAAATGTGGTGCGATAAACGGCAGAATGTCATTTTCCGGGTGTATCTCCGCATAGAGAATTCCTCCGCCGATTTCGCAAAATCGCAAAAATCCCATCATCCGGTGCGCCTCATTCCAGCACTTTCCTGACAGCTCCCGGACTGTGCATACGCAGTCCAGTGTCATACAGTTCATAATATTGCGGCTTTTAGATAAATGTAACCCATAAACGATCGTTTTGTAAATAGCATCCGCTTTTCGCAGGTCAAAACTTGCAGCTGCCCTGCAGATACACAGGTATGCTTCTTCTCCCAGATCCCTCCGGATCGTGCGCAGTACTTTTTTTGATTTTACCGGATCCGTCTCCACATCAATATAATCGCAGAACAGTTTCAGTTCTGCATTGTCCCGAATTTCCAGCCGTACATTTCCGTGTCCCAGCCGACTGTCCCACGCGTCATAGACGGCAGTTAGGATTCCGTCCAGACTGTTCCCGCATAAAAAGATTGTCATCGAATAACGACAGCTGCTGATAGGTCACCTGTTCTGTCAGATGCTCCGGCAGCCTCTCCTTTTCTCCTAATAATTGCCTTGTGATAAAATCTTCCTCGATTCTGATCGGATACATCTGTTTTCCCCTGCAGGTGATAAAAAAAACCGCCCGTTTCAGAACAACACCGATCCGCTTGAGATCTTCAAAGGAAAGGATCCCTGTTCTTCGCGCTTTTACGATCCTTGCTGCCGATTTATTGCCGATTCCCGGCACGCGAAGCAGCATATGATAGTCTGCCGTATTGATCTCGACCGGAAAACACTCCAGATGCCGCAGTGCCCAGTTACATTTCGGATCAAAGTGCATATTAAAGTTCGGCTGTTTCTCATCCAGCAGTTCACCCGCTTCAAATTCATAAAACCGCAGCAGCCAGTCTGCCTGATAAAGCCTGTGCTCTCTCAAAAGAGGAGGACCCCCTGCTGTAGAAGGCAGGCGGGAATCCTCATTGACATTCAGAAAGGCAGAATAAAACACGCGTTTCAAATCAAATTTCTGATAGAGATTTTCCGCCACGGAAATAATCTCAAAATCGCTTTCTCCTGTGGCTCCGATGATCATCTGCGTCGACTGTCCTGCCGGCACAAATTTGGGTGCATGACGGTAGAGCACCAGCTCATTTTTCGCTTCCGCACTTTTAAGCTGCACCTGACGCATCGGCTTTAAAATTGATGCTCTCGTTTTATTCGGTGCAAGATTCCGCAGGCCCTCTGCCGTCGGAAGTTCCAGGTTTACACTCATACGGTCTGCATAATATCCTGCTTTTTCCACAAGTGCCGCATCGGCACCGGGAATAGCTTTCACATGGATATATCCGTAAAAATGATACTCTTCCCTCAGCTTCCTTAATGTCTCACAGAGCAGTTCCATCGTATAATCCGGACTGTGCAGGATCCCAGAGCTCAAAAACAGCCCTTCGATATAATTTCTCCTATAAAACCCGATGACCAGCTCACATACCTCCTCCGGTGTAAAACTGGTGCGGACCACATCATTGGAAGCACGGTTGATACAGTATCTGCAGTTATAAATACATTCATTCGTAAACAGGATCTTTAACAGCGAAATACATCGCCCGTCTGCCGAAAAGCTGTGGCAGATCCCGGACTCCACACAGTTCCCCATGCCGCTGCCCTGATTCTTCCTGTAATTTCCGCTGGAGGTACATGCCACATCATACTTGGCAGCGTCGGATAAAATTTTCAGCTTTTCCATAACAGGCAGCTCCACCTGTACTTTTCTGATATGTATTGACTGTCCCATAACTCTTCCTTCCAAAAATCCCCAAAAACAGAATGTGTGTTCCGAACTTATGTTCTGTTTTATATTAGCATAAAAAATGAGCAGCCGCAAGAGGCAGCTGCTCTGTTTTTCAATCCTGATTTATGATTAGTGATGGAAGAGACGAATTCCGGTAAATGCCATAGCCATTCCGTACTTATCGCAGCATTCAATCACTGCGTCATCACGTACGGATCCGCCCGGTTCTGCAATGTATTTAACACCGCTCTTTTTCGCACGTTCGATATTATCGCTGAATGGGAAGAATGCATCGGACCCAAGTGCCACATCTGTCATCTGGTCTAACCATGCACGTTTTTCTTCGGCTGTGAAGACTTCCGGTTTTTCCTTGAAGATTTTTTCCCATGCACCGTCAGCCAGTACATCCATGTACTCATCTCCGATATACACATCGATCGCATTATCTCTGTCTGCTCTTCTGATATTATCCACAAACGGAAGGTTCATGACCTTCGGACACTGACGAAGAAGCCAGTTGTCTGCCTTATTTCCTGCCAGACGTACACAATGTACACGGGACTGCTGTCCGGCACCGATACCGATGGCCTGTCCGCCTTTTGCATAACATACAGAATTGGACTGTGTATATTTCAGTGTGATCAGTGCAATGATCAGGTCAATTTTTGCTGTATCCGGAATTTCTTTGTTTTCCGTTACAACGTTTTTCAGAATCTCTCTGTCAATCTTCAGGTCATTTCTGCCCTGTTCAAATGTGATGCCGAAAACCTGTTTGTGTTCGATCGGTTCCGGTGTGTAGTTCGGATCGATCTTGATCACATTATAATTTCCGTTTTTCTTCTGTGCCAGAATTGCCAGTGCCTCTTCGGTATATCCCGGTGCAATGACACCATCGGATACTTCACGTTTGATAATGCTTGCTGTATCAGCGTCACAAACATCGGATAATGCGATAAAATCGCCAAAAGATGACATTCTGTCAGCGCCTCTTGCTCTTGCGTATGCACAGGCCAGCGGTGAGAGTTCTCCCATATCATCTACAAAATAAATTTTCTTTAATGTATCATCCAGAGGAAGACCCACTGCGGCTCCTGCCGGAGAAACGTGTTTAAAGGATGTTGCTGCCGGAAGACCTGTTGCTTCTTTTAATTCTTTTACAAGCTGCCAGCCGTTGAATGCATCCATAAAATTGATGTATCCCGGTCTGCCGCTGATCACTTCGATCGGAAGCTCTTTCTCTCCGTCTACAAAGATTCTGGAAGGTTTCTGATTTGGGTTACATCCATATTTTAATTCTAATTCTTTCATAATTTCGTACCTGCCTCTAAACTGTTCTTAATTATTTTTGTTTACGATTCTTGTTTCATATTCGCCTGTTGCAATATCGATAAAACGAACAAACAGGGAAACTTTGTTATCTTCATTTAAGCTGTTCCAGATCTTATCTGTAAAAACATCGATATCATTATCTTCTAAAGACACCCATGTCGGTTCTCCTTCAAAGCTTGGCAGCGGATTGATGTCTTCGGCGTAGGTATGGATGAAACGTCCTTCTCCCGCCTTCGGATTTTCATAAGCGAATGTATAGCGGTTGCAGGAATCCGGATCCCCGTTGTTGCTCTTTAAAATTGACATTGCATAATTGTATCTGCCGTTTTCAATATGCATAACGCCTGAAATTCTAGGTGTATAGTTCGGACCGTCCGGTTCGAATTCTCTGCCTCTTAAGGACTGTTCAAACGTCATCTGTTTGTCCATATTTTCGTAGATCGTATCTGTCTGGTCGCCATTTGTAACGATTGTTTTATTTCCAAGAACACGTACCGGAGCATAAATGATCAGGCTCGGATCTACCATTTTGGACGGATCAAATGCCTGTGTGCGGATTCCTTCACCGTCTTCCACAAAAATTCGATTACGGCTGTTTTCACTTCTTCCCATAATGAAGTAAGCACAGACCGCTTTGCTTCCGTCGCTTGATTTTCCAAGTACAATGCCTCTTCCAGGATATGTCTTGCTCTGAAGTTCTTTGTCGATTGAAATCTGCTTCATGTTCTTTTCCTCCTAAAAATATCATGTATAAAAAGAGCCGACTCGTTCCAGGCTCCTGCCCAGACGGTCGGCTGTTCTCTCAATGGTTATACTTCCTGTGGTCAATTCCACTTCCGTCAGTCATATAACACCGTTATCCTAACACAGCTTGATTTAGAATTCAAGCTGATATACATCTTTTTATTTATAATTTTTTTTAATAATCATTCAGAACCTCAAAAAAACTCCTGTCAGTTTTCCAGTTCGTGATCTTCCCCTTCCGGAAGAACTGCCGCCAGCACCATACCCACAACTGCCGCAAGTGCAAGACCGGAAATGGTCACAGTTCCGTAAACCGGAATACTGTCACATCCGATACCGATCACAAAGATCAGTGCTGCAATCATCAGGTTTCGGCTGTTGCCAAAGTTCAGTCTGGCATTGATCAGAATTCTGACTCCGACAGAAGAGATCATTCCGTAAAGCACGATTCCGATGGCACCTGTCACCGGTGTCGGAATACTGGTAATGATTCCGCCGACCTTTCCCAGTAAGCCCAAAACAACCGCAAACACGGCTGCAATACGGATAACCGCCGGATCATAATTCTTTGTTACCGCAAGAACACCTGTGTTCTCTCCGTATGTCGTATTTGCCGGCCCACCCAGCAGACCTGCAACCGCTGTAGCAATACCGTCTCCGAGGAGTGTTCTGTGAACACCCGGATCCACCATAAAATTCTTTCCGACAACTGCACTGTTTGTGGTAATATCACCCACATGCTCGATCAGTGTTACCAGGGCGATCGGTGCAATTGCAAGAATCGCGTCCGCCCGGAACGTCGGCATGCAGAGCAGCTGATCCAGAATATCCCGATCTGTCAGAGAAATCCAATGTGCTTCTTTCATGGAACTCATATCAATAAATCCCATCGGAATACAGATCAGATATCCTGCAATGATCGCGAACAGGATCGGCATCAGGTTATAGATCCCTTTTGCATAGATCGATACCAGAATTACCGTAGCCAGAACAAGGACTGTTACAAAAATCGCCTTCAGACTGAACTCTCCGTTCCAGTAAAATGCAGAATTGATGGCAGAGCTGCTCAGACGAAGACCGATTACAATGATGATCGGACCTGTTACGATCGGCGGCAATAGTCTGTTAACCTTTTCATAACCCACAATTCGGATAATGGCTGCAAAGACCATATAGATCAATCCGGCAACGATCAGCGCGCCCTTGACTGCCGCAAGCTTCGTCAGAAAATCCGGATCACCCATACGGGAATCTCCGATGATCGCTGCGATTCCTCCGATAAACGCAAAGCTGGATCCCAGGAAGACAGGAACCTTCTTCTTCGTCACGAGATGGAACAGCAGAGTACCGACACCGGCACAAATAAGAGTGATAGAAGTATTCAGCCCCGTCAGTGCCGGAACCAAAACAGTGGCTCCGAACATTGCCAGAACATGCTGAATACCAAGAATCAGTTTCTGTAAAGTTGTTTTTTCCTGCATATTTTTCTCCTCAAAATTTATTCCGTATAACTATACACGTCAAAAACATTTTTTTCAACATGTTTTTCTTTCCTGAATCCCAAAAACAGGGGTATGCGAAAATCACACACCCCTGTAAATTATTATGAATAATCCACGAAAACAAGAAACAGGCCCTGTGCGGGCGCCGTAAAGCCTGCGGCTCCCCGGTCCCTCGCTTCGATGATTTCCGGTATTTGATCCGGTCCGGTTTTTCCCCGTCCCACTTCAATGAGTGTTCCTGTCATAATGCGGACCATGTTGTAAAGAAACCCGTTTCCCGTATAGCGGATCGTTACGATTCCGTCTGTTTCCTTCAGTTCAATCTCTGTGATTGTCCTGACAGTGGATTTTTTGATTCGTTTATTGGCACAGAATGTCTTAAAATCATGGGTTCCCACAAAATGAGCGGCCGCTCTGCGCATTGCCGCAAGATCCAGCGGCTGTTCCTCCCGCATCGAATACTTTCTCAGGAACACATTTGCCACTTCTGCGTTGTCGATCCGATACTCATAAGTTTTTCCGACAGCTGACAATCTGGCATGAAATCTCTCTCCGGTCTCAGAAACCTGCAGAACTCTGATATCCTTTGAAAGATATTCATTCAGCACGGCTTTGATCTCCTCTGCGGAATATTTTTCCGGTGCATGGAAATTTGCCACCTGCCCCAATGCATGAACACCTGCATCTGTTCTTCCGGACCCATGGATTTCTACAGGCTCTCCATAGAATCTCTCCAGGATCGTTTCCAGTTTCCCCTGAATCGTATTCTCTGTATTTCCCTGTTTCTGCCAGCCATTCAGCTTTGTACCGTCATATTGTAATAACAGTCTGTAATTCATTTATTTTTCAATGGCTTCAATTGCCCTGACTGCCGCTTCCAGATATGTCACATCTGCCTGATGATACTCTCCCGCATCGGAAAGCTCTGCAAGATGCAGATCGATCGGCAGCTTTCCGAGTACCGGAAGGTTTACATCTGCTGCCACTTCATCAATGCTGCTCTTACCGAACACCTCAAATTCTTTTCCGCAATCAGGACATTTGATAAAGCTGTAGTTTTCTACAAGTCCGAGTACCGGGATCTTCATCGCATGAGCCATATTCAATGCTTTTTTTACAATCAGCTTTACAAGATCCTGAGGAGACGTCACAACAACGATTCCGTCTACCGGAAGTGACTGGAATACGGTCAGAGGAACATCTCCCGTTCCCGGAGGCATGTCTACGAGAAGATAATCGATCTCTCCCCACATTACCTCACTCCAAAACTGCTTTACCATATTTGCCAGAACCGGTCCTCTCCAGATTACCGGTGCCTCTTCATCCGGAAGCAGCAGATTGATGGACATCAGACGGATACCGTTTGCTGTTATTAACGGTTCTATGCCGTCATCGGATGCCATCGCAGGTCCGTGAACACCGAACATCTTCGGAATGGACGGTCCTGTGATATCCGCGTCCAGAATACCTACAATATAACCTTCTCCTGCCAGCTTATTCGCCAGAGATGCCGTCACCAGAGATTTACCCACACCGCCTTTGCCGCTGACAACTCCAATCACATGCTTTACATTGGAATAGCGGTTCTGTTCTACTAAAAAGCTCTGAGGATTATTTTTGCTCGGGCATCCCTCACAGCTGGATTTGTCACAGCTTGAATTGCTGCAGCTTTTCTCTGCCATGTTACTATACTCCTTCATCTAAATCGTTTGAATTTTTAATAAATTGGTCGTTCCGGATTCCCCGATCGGTACTCCGGCAGTTAATACAACAAGATCTCCCTGCATCGCCAGAGATGCATTTTCCACAGTCAGAAGCGATCCTTTCAACTGTTCCTCCAGGGTTTCCACACCTTCCATCAAAAGCGGTACGACACCCCAGCTAAGAGCCAGCTGTCTGTAGGACTGCTCATTGGTCGTACAGGCTGCGATCGGGCAAAACGGACGATATCTGGATATCATATATGCAGTCCTTCCCGACTCTGTCACGGTAACGATCACCTTCGCATCCAGGTCAATAGCAGAGTTGACCGTCGCCTTGGATATCGCATTGGTAATACTCATATCTGTCGGAGGAGGACTCTGCAGAAACTGTTTTCGATAATCAATATCCTGTTCCGCTCTCTGTACGATCCTCGCCATCGTACGCACGCATTCGATCGGATACTGTCCGCTTGCAGTTTCCCCCGAAAGCATGACAGCACTTGTTCCGTCATAGACCGCATTGGCAACATCACTCGACTCGGCTCTCGTCGGCCGCGGATGCTGCATCATGGAATCCAGCATCTGTGTTGCGGTAATCACCTGTTTTCCCTTGCTGTAAACCTTTTTGATGATTTTTTTCTGGATCACAGGGACTTCCTCCAACGGAACTTCAACCCCCATGTCACCTCGCGCGATCATCACGCCATCCGCAAGCTCCAGAATCTCATCCAGATTTTCCACACCCTGACTGTTTTCAATTTTCGCAATGATCTTCAGCTTTTCTCCGCCCAGCTCTGTCAGGATCTTCTTCAATTCACGGATATCCTCCGCTGTTCTTGTGAAAGAAGCCGCAACGAAATCAAAGCCCGCTTCCACTGCGAATTTTAAATCATTATAATCCTTTTCATTAATAAATGGAAGACTCAATGAAACTCCCGGTACATTTACACCTTTTCTTCCGGAGATTACCCCTGTATTTTTTACCAGACATTGTATTTCATTTCCTGTGACAGAGTCTACTTCCATTTCCACAAGACCGTCATCGATAAGAATTTTATTTCCCGGAGTCACATCAAAGGGAAGTCCCTGATAAGTAATTGAGGCACAATCTTTATTGCCAAGTATTTCATTGGTCGTCAGGGTAAACATCTGTCCCTGCTTTAATACGATCTGCTTCTGTTCCAGGTCACCCAGACGGATTTCCGGTCCTTTTGTATCGAGAAGTGCGGCAACCGGCAGTTTCAGTTCTTCACGTGCCTTCTTTAACATGGCAAGGCGGCTGCCGTGTTCCTCATGACTTCCATGGGACATGTTGAATCGGGCAATATTCATTCCTTCCAGTATCAGCTGGCGAATCATCGCTTCATCATTCACAGCCGGTCCCATCGTACATACAATTTTTGTTCTTCTTATCATTCACCAAACTCCTTCTTATCTGAAACGGCTGCACTCAAAGTGTTCAAACGTTTCCAGACAGTTTAATACCTCCTGGTATCGCTGTGGCAGCGGTCCTTCATCCACCACAATATCTAAAGAAGCGGCAATGCTGTCTAACAGATGATCATCTATTTTCTTTTTATTGTCTCTGAAAAACTGAAGCTTCTCCTCAAAGGTTTCCAATTCCAGAAACGCAAGCAAAAGCGGATTCACACCTGTTTCCGTCTCTGCTTCTGCCGCTGCCCAGGCAGCTTTCTCAGGTTTATCTTCAGTATTTCCACATCTTTCCGGATTTATGAGTTCAAAACGATATTTTTGTGTCACCTCCGGATATTTTTCATGATCCACTTCACTGACAAACATCTCATATGGTCTGACATAGGTCCTGTAGTCGCCGTACAGGGCCTGATAAACGACCATTCTTTCTCCTGTTTCCGAGTGTTCTGCCACTGTAATGATCTGATAGAGTTTCTCCTTAAAATGTCTGTAAAGCTGTCCTGTCTTAACTTCTCTCTCCATGAATCCTCCGCTGTGGTCAGAAACTACTCATCTTCGTTTTCTTTTCCGTTCCAACAATAAGTACATAATTTACAAGGTTCAATGCCTACTGCTTCAATCATATCATCCAGACGCAGAAATTCCAGGGTAGTAAATTTCAGTCTCTTACAGATTTCATCCACCATCCTGCGATATTTCGGATGATCCGGATCTGCATAATCTGCCAGTACTTCTTTCGAAACGTTATCTGTTCCCTCAAATTCACTGATGATCTGTCTTGTGATCAGATCCATTTCTGATTTGGAGCGTGAGAAATTCAGGTATTTACATCCAAATAACAGCGGAGGACATGCCGGACGAACATGTACTTCCTTGGCTCCGTTTGTATATAAAAATTCTGTGGTTTCACGAAGCTGCGTACCCCTTACGATCGAGTCATCGATCAATAAGAGTTTTTTTCCTTTAATCAGTTTATGCACCGGTATCAGCTTCATACGTGCCACCAGATTTCTCTGCTTCTGATTTGTCGGCATAAAAGATCTGGACCAGGTCGGTGTGTACTTGATAAACGGTCTGGCAAACGGGATTCCGGCTTCATTGGAATAACCGATCGCATGAGCAAGTCCCGAATCCGGTACTCCGGCAATCAGATCCTTTTCCACACCGGCATCGTCTCTCTTCGCCAGCATGCTTCCGCTTCGATAGCGCATTTCTTCTACGCTGACACCCTCGTAAGCAGATGTCGGATAACCATAGTATACCCAGAAGAATGTACAGATCTTCATTTTATCGGAAGGTTCACCGACTGTTTCCATGCTGTGATCTGTTACAAATACAATTTCCGCAGGTCCCAGTTCCTTGCAGTCTGTATATCCAAGATTCAGATACGAAAAGCTTTCGGTGGCAACACAGTATGCACCTTCTTTTTCTCCTACCATGATCGGTGTACGGCCCCAGCGGTCTCTGGCTGCATAAATCCCTTCCTTTGTCAGAATCAGCAATGATAGGGATCCTTCCACCAGTCCCTGTACATAACGGATTCCTTCTACAATCGTATCCTTTTTGCAGATCAGCGCAGCCACCAGTTCGGTAGCATTGACCATGCCGCCGCTCATCTCCTGAAAGTGAGAGGAGCCGTTCTCATATAATTTTTGCAGAAGCTGATCCTGATTATTGATCTTTCCTACTGTTGTTATAGCGAAGCTTCCCAGATGAGACTGGATCAAAAGCGGCTGCGGTTCATAATCAGAGATACAGCCGATTCCCATCTTTCCTTTCATTTCGCCGGAATCTTTATCAAACTTTGTACGAAACGGAGAGTTTTCAATATTATGAATCGCACGATGGAATCCTAAAGTTTCGTTGTAGGTTACCATGCCGGCTCTTCTTGTACCCAGATGTGAATGATAATCTACTCCGTAAAAAAGCTCTGTTACACAGTCTTCACGGGATGTTACACCAAAAAATCCGCCCATATTTTCCTCCTGTTCATCTGCTGCCTTTGCAGATATCCACAAATATTCATCCAAATTTCTTCAGTTCTGTCTTAAAACAGCTCTGCACTCCTGTAACGTGAAAAAAGAACGGACAACCCTGATTTCTCCGGGTTGTCAGCCCTTATCTGATTTACTGATTGCGTGATGCCGTACTGTCTTTCAGCACAACGTCATGAGCACCGCCTTCTACAATACTTACGGAAGATACCAGTGTCAGTTTCGCCTTCTCCTGTAATTCAGGAATGGTAAGTGCACCACAGTTACACATCGTTGATTTAATTTTTGCCAATGATAAGCTTACGTTATCTTTTAATGAACCGGCATACGGAACATAAGAATCCACGCCTTCTTCGAAGCTGAGCTTCTTATCCCCACCGAGGTCGTAACGCTGCCAGTTTCTTGCACGCGCACTTCCTTCTCCCCAGTATTCTTTCATATACTGACCGTTGATCATGACTTTGTTTGTCGGGGATTCATCAAAACGTGAGAAATATCTTCCGAGCATGATGAAATCACTGCCCATGGCAAGTGCCAGAGTCATATGATAGTCATGTACAATACCGCCGTCACTGCAGATCGGCACATAGATTCCGGTCTCTTTATAGTATTCATCTCTTGCCTTTGCAACTTCGATCGTAGCAGTTGCCTGTCCGCGTCCGATGCCTTTGGTCTCACGGGTAATACAGATAGAACCTCCGCCGATACCGACCTTTACAAAGTCTGCACCGCAGTCAGCGAGAAATCTGAAACCGTCTGCGTCTACGACGTTTCCAGCACCGACCTTTACAGAATCACCGTAGGTTTCTCTGATCCATTCCAGCGTGATCTTCTGCCATTCACTGAATCCTTCACTGGAGTCGATACACAGGATATCCACACCTGCTTCTACCAGGGCCGGAACACGTTCTTTAAAGTCTCTTGTATTGATACCTGCACCGACAACATATCTCTTCTGAGAATCTAATAATTCATTCTGGTTTGCTTTTTTGGATTCATAATCTTTTCTGAATACGAGGGAATCCAGATGCTGCTCTTCATCGATCACCGGTAAAGAATTCAGTTTATTATCCCAGATCAGGTCGTTTGCTTCTTTTAAAGTCATCCCGCTCTTTCCGGTGATTAATTTATCAAAAGGAGTCATAAAATCTGCTACTTTTGTATCCATGGACATACGGGAAATACGATAGTCTCTGCTTGTAACGATACCGAGTAATTTTCCGTGTGCTGTACCGTTTTCCGTAACAGCCATGGTAGAATGTCCTGTCTTTTCTTTTAATGCAAGTACATCTGCAAGTGTATTTTCAGGCACCAGATTCGAATCACTTACCACAAATCCTGCTTTGTAAGCTTTTACCTTTCTTACCATTTCAGCCTGTGATTCTATCGTCTGAGATCCGTAAATAAAAGAAACCCCGCCTTCTCTGGCAAGTGCAACAGCCATCGTATCATTGGATACAGACTGCATAACTGCAGATACAAGTGGAATATTTAATGATAAAGAAGGTTCTTCACCCTTCTTGAATTTTACTAACGGTGTTTTCAGGCTGACATTTGCCGGCTGACATTCAGCACTTGAATATCCAGGAACTAATAAATATTCGCTGAATGTGTGGGATGGTTCGCTAAAATAATATGCCATGATTACTTCTCCTCTCTCATCTCTATATAGTTCTTTAAATCATATCATAAATATTTCTTTCTGCAACGTCAATTACTTTTTATTAATTAATTTTTATAATAATTTCTGATATAATCAATAAATAATCTAATAAATGGTTTCTGTATATAATCTTTTTTGTAAATAATGTAGAAATTTCTTCCGGAGGAATGTACCGGCACTTCAAATGACAGAAGCCGATTCTCTTCTATCAGATTCTGCGCCGCCTTTTTTGATATGACTGAAATGCCCAGACCTGCAGCCACAGAATTCTTAATTGCCTCCGGATCATTCATATATGCTACGACCTGCAGCTCTTTTTTTAGGATTCCTTCCTGTTCCAGAAACAGATCTGCCGCTTTTTTCGTTCCGCTCCCCTGTTCTCTTAATATCACCGGCTCCCGAAAAAGATCCCGAACAGATACATTTTCTTTTTTCAGTGTAAAAAAATGTTCGTTTACCGGTGTAATGATCACCATCTCATCCTCATAAAACGGAACACAGGCAAGCGAATCTTCTTCACATGCCATACCGATCAGCCCCACATCAAACAGATCCTCCATCACACCGTCAATGACTCCTTTGCTGTCGCTCTGGGTGGAATGAAAAAAAACGTCTTTATGTTCTTTACAGAAAGAAGGAAGAAACTCCGGCAGGATATATGCCGAAGGAATCGTCGATGCACCGAGACGGATGATTTTTTTTGAATCTCCGTTCCACCGTTCCAACAGATGATCCCGCATACGCAGCATCCCTACTGCACACTCGTAAAGTTCTGCGCCTCTTGGCGTTACTTCGATACTTTTCGTCGTTCTGAGAATCAGCCTGGATTCCAGTTCCTTTTCCAGTGCCCGGATATGGGTACTGATCGTCGGCTGAGAAATATACAATGCCTGTGCGGCAGCCGTAAAACTTTTCTTCTCCACTACCATCACATAAGATTCCAGTTGTTTTAACTCCATAAAATCCTCCCGAGTGCCTCTGCCGCTTCCAGAACTTCCTCCTCTGTATTAAAATATCCAAAAGAAAACCGAAGCGTACCGGTGGGATAAGTTCCCAGAGTTCGATGGGCAGATGGTGCACAGTGAAGACCGACCCGTGTCATGATGCCGTACCTGTCATCGAGCCGGAATGCCGCCTCCGATACATCCATCCTGACGGTTTGAATGGAAACAACACCGGTTCTGCCGTCTGCCGTATGTTTGCCGATCAGCCGCAGACGGCTGCCCTCCGGATCGAGTTCCTGCAGTTTTTTCAAAAAAAGTTCCGTCAGCATTTTCTCCTTCGCTTCAATGGTTTCGATTCCGGTTTCTTTCAGCCATAAAAGTGCCGCATGCAGACCGAAAATTCCGGGCAGGTTCATAGTCCCCGGTTCAAACCGATCAGGCATGAATTCCGGAATTTCTTCCGTATGACTGACACTGCCCGTTCCTCCGGACAACAGCGGTGTGATCAGAGGTACCATATCGTCCTGTAACAGAAAACCGCCGATTCCCTGCGGTCCGTAAAGCCCTTTATGCCCGGTAAACGCCAGTGCATCAATCTGCATCTCTTTCATGGAAACCGGCAGCACTCCCGCAGTCTGTGCACAATCTACGATCAGCTTTACTCCATGCCGTCTGCAGAAATCCCCCACCTTTTTCACAGGAAGTACTGTTCCGCACACATTGCTTGCGTGGGTCATAATGACCGCCTTCGTATTTTCTTTCAGCAGTCCCTCCATAAAACCGTCAAGCAGTTCTCCTTCTTTGCTGCACGGAATGCGGTCAAAAGAAACCCCTGCCGATTCCAGCTGATGAAGGGGTCTCATAACAGCATTATGCTCCACGGAGGAGACAAGCACATGGTCTCCCGGTTTTAAGAAGCCCTTAATAATAAGGTTCAGACTCTCTGTTACATTTTTGGTAAAGATCACATTCCGGCAGTCCGGCCCCTCAAACAGCTCCGTCAGAAGTTCCCTCGTTTCCAGAATGATTTCTTCCGTCTCATAGGCACTCTCATAGCACCCTCTGTTAATATTGGTCCCGATTCCCGTCATATAGCGATAGACCGCATCCGCTACCGTCTCCGGCTTCGGGAATGTCGTACTCGCCTGATCCAGATATATTTTCTTATCCATCGTATCCTGTCCTTTCGGCCTTGATATCCACTATCATACACTATTTATTTATTATTTCAATAAATCAATTAATTTTATCAATAATTCAAATTGGTATATTCCTTCTTTCAATGCTATAATTCCCATAATACCAATACTTTCAGAGAAAGGGATTATTATGAATCAGAAAAAAGAAGTAAAATGTATCATCGCGGCAGGTCTTCTCACCGGAATCATCGCCGCAATCCTGGTACCGTTAGGCAATCCGGCAAACATGGGATTCTGCATCGCCTGTTTTATCCGGGATACTGCCGGAGCTCTCGGCCTTCACAGAGCAGAGGCTGTCATGTACATTCGTCCGGAGATCATAGGACTTGTCCTCGGAAGTCTGCTTATGGCACTTTGGCGAAAAGAATTCCGCCCGAGAGGCGGCAGCGCTCCGGTCACCCGCTTTCTGCTGGGATTCTTTGCCATGATCGGCTGCCTGATGTTCTTAGGCTGTCCGTTTCGTATGATCTTAAGACTTGCCGGGGGAGATGTAAATGCCCTCTTTGGACTTCTCGGATTTATCGCCGGAATTCTCTGCGGTCTCTTCTTCCTGACAAAGGGCTACTCTTTAAAACGCACTTATCAGATGTCCGTTTCGGAAGCATCCCTGTTTCCGGCAGTACAGATCGCATTTTTCATACTGCTGATCGCTGCCCCGCCATTCATTTACTTTTCTGAGGCCGGTGCAGGCCCGGGTGCAAAACACGCACCGATTCTGATCAGTCTTACAGCAGGTCTGGTCGTAGGAGCTCTGGCACAGCGCACCAGACTTTGCATGGTCGGCGGTATCCGTGATTTTATTCTGTTCAGAGACACGAAGCTGCTATCCGGATTTATCGCAATTTTTGTCAGCGCGCTCATCTGTAACCTGATTTTAACATTTTCCGGAGAAGGAACCTATTTCACACTGGCGATGGAAAATCAGCCTGTGGCACATACAGACGGATTATGGAATCTTCTCGGAATGCTGCTTGCGGGTTTTTCCTGCGTGCTTCTCGGCGGGTGTCCCCTTCGTCAGCTCGTACTTTCAGGTGAAGGAAACACCGACAGTGCTGTTTCAGTGATCGGTCTGATGGTCGGTGCCGCATTTGCACACAACTTCGGTCTGGCATCCGGTGCGGCAGGTCCTACCTCAAACGGAAAGACAGCTGTAATCATCGGAATCATCGTTGTAGCAGCAATTGCAGCATTGAATACATGGAAAAAGGAGAATTCACAGATATGAAAACATTAGACGCAAGAGGGCTTTCCTGTCCCGAACCGGTGATCATGATTCAGAAAGCCATGAAATCAGAAGAAACAGCCTATGAGATGGTCGTGGATAATCATGCTTCCAAAGAAAATGTTACCCGCTTTGCCGAAAAGAAAGGTTATACTGTAACAGTAACCGAGACAGCCGGAGAATACACCTTAAAGATGAGGAAATAATATGATTTATCTTGCAACCTTCTATTCTCATTTTGGAGCGATCCGTTTCAAAAAAGAATGCGGCCGGAAAAAAATCAAGGCTGCTGCCATGCCTGTCCCGCGGGATTTGAGCAGCAGCTGCGGTACCTGTGTCCGATTCGAAACAGACCTCCCCATTTCGAATTTCCAATGGAGTGACGAGGTGGAGCAGGTTGTGGAAATACTGGAGCGGGGCTACCAGATTCACTTTAAACAGGAAACAACTTGAGGAATGCTATGGAAACAGATATCAAACTCACAAAACTGGCATCCTGTGCCGGATGCGGTGCCAAGGTAGGTGCCGGTACACTGGCCTCTATGCTGGAAGGATTCAAAACCCACACCGATAAAAGGCTGATCGTCGGCTACGATAAAAGTGACGATGCCAGCGTGTTTCTGCTGGATGAAGAGACTGCACTTGTACAGACGCTGGATTTCTTTCCCCCGATTACGGATGATCCATTTCTGTACGGACAGATTGCCGCGACAAACTCCTTAAGCGATGTCTATGCCATGGGTGGAACTCCCAAGCTGGCTCTGAATATTCTCTGTCTCAGGGACGGAATGTCTGCGGATATCGTTCAGGAAATTCTGCGCGGAGGCTATTCCAAGGCTTATGAAGCAGATACGATCATTACCGGAGGACATACCATTCATGGTGCAGAACCATTGTACGGACTTTCTGTGTCAGGATTTGTACACCCGAAAAAAGTACTGACAAACAGCGGCGCAAAACCCGGAGATCTTCTGATCCTTACCAAGCCGCTCGGAGTCGGAATCCTTACAACCGCCGCCAAGGCAGATCTGGCAGATGCTTCCGTCATGGAACGGCTCTATCGCCAGATGAGTACCCTGAACAAAGAGGCTGCACAAATCATGATAAAATATGATGTCCACAGCTGCACGGATGTAACAGGCTTCGCACTGCTCGGTCACAGCTTCGAAATGGCTCAGGGAAGCCGCTGCTCAATTCATCTCTACTGCAGTGATATCCCGTATCACAAAGAAGCCTATGAGTTTGCAGAGATGGGATTCATCCCCGCAGGTGCCTACCGGAACCGGGACTATGCCGGACCCGGAATTGAGGTTTCCGGAAATATTTCCCGTGCAATGCAGGACATCCTCTATGACCCACAGACAAGCGGCGGACTTCTGATTTCCGTATCGGAAAAAGACGCATATGATCTGCTGCATGAACTGACAGAGAGCGGTGTTGCTGCCAAAATAATCGGCGAAGTGACCGAATATCGATCTCATTCCATCCTTTTAAAAGAATAAACAGGCAGAAAAGACCTCCCCGGACTGCAGATCCGGAGAGGTCTTTTCTGCTTTAAAAACCTTTTCATTCCGTTTTTCTGTAAAATTACTGCGGGCGGAACGTGATCTTTCCTGTTTTATCATCCATACTTTCTACAATCGCCAGAGATTCCACCTGAATTCCCTGCTCTCTCAAAAGCTTTCCGCCAATCTGCTGCCCCTTCTCAATGGCGATACCAACACCTTCTACCGTGGCACCCGCACTGTGGATCAGTTCGATCAGGCCATTTACCGCACAGCCATTTGCTAGGAAATCATCGATAATCAAAATATGATCCTCCGGGGAAATATATTTTCTGGAAACGATCACATCATAAACTCTTTTATGAGTGAAGGATTCGATTTTACAGGAATATACTTCTCCGTCAATATTAATACTCTGTGTCTTTTTCGCAAATACAACCGGAACATGGAAATGCTGGGCAACCACACATGCAATTCCGATCCCTGAAGCTTCAATCGTTAAAATCTTATTAATCGGCTTATCTGAAAACAAACGCTTAAATTCCGCGCCCATCTGATCAAATAATTCTACATCCATCTGATGATTTAAAAAACTGTCAACCTTTAATACATTTCCCGGTTTGACTACACCGTCCTTCTGAATACGTTCTTCTAATATTCTCATCGTCTGTCTCCTAAATAAACTATTCTCGTATCTGTTCAGTACCTTCCAGATAGCGGCTTCTGAACAGTTACCTATTCTCAATTTTAAATAATTGTCTTTAATTCTACTACGAATTTCCCGATTTGTTAAGTCATATTTTCACAATTCGGGAGTATCAATATCTTCCAGACTTTTCGCTGTATCCGCCTCATACAGATACAGTTCCTGCAAATGTTCCCTGACAACGGCCTTTCCTCCGGTGTCTCCGGTCAGTTCCAGAAGCTCCGGAATAAATTTTCCCTGGAAAATCACCGGATTTCCCATTTCCCCCTGAAAACTCATACAGCCGATTCCCTTATGGGATCGCAGGTACATATGAATGAAACCAAACAGTTCCTCTTCCTGCAGATATGGCTGATCTGCCACACAAAAGAGCAGATGATCATGTTTTCCGACCTCACCGCAGGCTTTGATCCCCAGATAAATCGAATGGGAAATTCCCAGTTCCTGATGCTCATTCAGGACAACCTTCAGGGGCAGATCACTGACAGCCTCTTTAATTTCGTCATAGGCAGTCACAACCACCAGATCGTATTTCTGAGGCTCTTCTTCCTTCATGATCACCAGGATATCCAGCAGATTTCGGTACATCGGTTTATTTTCCACTGTTTCGAGCAGTTTATTTTTTCCGTAGCGGCTGGATAATCCCGCCGCCAGATAGATCATGTGAATCATACTATTTTTCTCCGAATTTCTGCAGTGCGGCAGCTACCTTTTCAGGTTTGATCGGCAGTTCACGGAACCGGATTCCCGTCGCATGATATACTGCCTGAGCGATCGCAGGAAGCGGTGTATTGATCACGACTTCTCCGACGGATTTGGCCCCGAACGGACCTGTCGGCTCATAACTTCCCTCAATCTCGACGCGGATATCCGGAATTTCCACACGGGAAGGAATCTTATACTGCATCAGGGAGTTTTCCATAATGGCACCCTGATCCGTATAGTTAATATCCTCATAAAGTACCATACCGATTCCCTGAACAATACCGCCCTCTGCCTGTACTCTGACAAGGTTCGGATTGATCGGTGTACCGCAGTCCACACATGCCGCATAATTGATCAGATCAATCTTACCGGTTTCCAGATCTACCTCTACTTCTGCCATTCCTGCCATAAACGGAGGCGGAGACTTCGGAGAAGAATGAGAGGCTGTAGCCTCAAGATCCATGCCGCATCCGAACATATTCTTTGTCGAAATATCTTTCAGCGAGACTTTGGTTTCCTCCGCATCTTTTCTATAGACATCTCTTCCGTCAAAATCAACTGCGTCTTCCGGAACATCCAGTATTTCCGCTCCGATTCTGCAGATTTTGTTTTTCAATTCATTGCATGCCTTCACAACCGCCATGCCGGTCACATAAGTCGTACTGGATGCATAGGAACCGGAATCATACGGTGCTGTATCCGTATCCACTCCGTAAACAATAATCTGATCCACATCGCAGTCCAGACAGTCTGCTGCCATCTGTGCCAGTATCGTATCACAGCCGGTGCCCATATCGGCCGCACCGATCATCAGATTATAATGCCCTTCATCAGATACACGGATCGTCACACTTCCTACGTCTATACCGGAAATCCCCGAACCCTGCATGGCAATGCCAACGCCGACACCGCGAACCTTGCCGTTTCCCATATCCTTACGTGGATATTTTTCATCCCAGCCGATCATTTCACGGCATTTTTCCATACATGCTTCCACTGTACAGCTCTCCAGAAGCTCACCGTAATAGGCAGGCATGGTCTGGCCCTCTTTCAGGAAGTTTTTACGGCGGATCGTCAGCGGATCGATACCGAGCAGATCTGCCGCCTCATTTAATGTACTCTCCACTGCAAACAGCCCCTGCGTTGCACCGTATCCGCGATATGCACCTGCTGCCTGCACATTTGTATAAACAACATCATAGACAAATTCAAATGCCTCCGGCGTATAGATCGGAATTGCCTTATGGCCGGTCAGACCCACCGTTGTCGGTCCGTGTTCTCCGTAGGCACCGCTGTTTGACAGGGTATACATGCGGATCGCACGCACTTTTCCTTCTTTGCTGAGTCCCATCCTGACGGTGATTTCCATCTCGTGACGCGGGGAGCCCGCAATCATTGCTTCCCGGCGGGAATAGACGATCCTGGATGGTTTCCCGGTCAGCCATGTAACGATGGCCGGATAGATTTCCGCAACTCCGGTCTGCTTTGCACCGAATCCTCCTCCGATGCGCGGCTTGATAATACGGATTTTGGACTTCGGAATTCCCAGTGCATTTCCGAGAATCCGCCTGTTATGAAACGGAATCTGTGTAGAGCTTACCACCGTCAGACGTCCGTAAACATCCAGATATGCATAAGAACGGAAGGTTTCCATCATTGTCTGACAGTTTGCCTTCGTGTGATAGGTTCTCTCCAGTACCAGGTCACAATCTTCAAATACCGCATCCACATCTCCGTCCCCTTCTCTTCCGCAGGCCACAAGATTTCTTCTGTTATCCGCGCCCACAGGGCAGTGGGCTACCCAGTCTTCCTCCGGATGCACAAGGATCGGATTGTCCTTTGCAGTTCTGAAATCCAGCACCGGTTCCAGTACCTCATATTTAACTTTAATCATCTTCAATGCGCGATCTACACATTTTTCATCCGTACCTGCTACGATCGCCACAGCATCTCCCACGAAACGCACTCGATCCTCCAGAATGTAGCGGTCATAAGGACTAGGCTCCGGATAGGTCTGCCCCGCCTGTGTAAAACGGTTCTTCGGACAGTTCTCATGTGTCAGAATACATTCAATCCCCGGGACCTTCCTCGCCGTATCCGTTTTAATTTCCTTAATCAATGCACTGGCATGAGGACTGCGAAGCACTTTGACAACGAGACAATCCTTCGGTGCCAGATCTTCTGTATATACCGGTTTTCCTGTAATCAGGGCAACCGCATCTTTTTTCATAATCGGTTTGCTGACGTATGCCATAACCTACGCCTCCTCTCCATTCTTTTTCCGGGCCAGGAATTTTCTGACTGCACGCAGCTGTCCCACATAGCCTGTACAGCGGCAGAGATTTCCTGCCAGATATTCTTTAATCTCTTCTTCTGTCGGATCCTCCAGTTCACGGACCATTGCCAGAACATTCATCACGAATCCCGGACTGCAGAAACCGCACTGCTCTGCACCTTCATTTCCCAGAAACTGTGCAAATTCTTCTGCTTCCTTCTGCACCCCTTCCAGTGTTGTCACATGTTTTCCTTCCACTCTTACAGCAGGCACCGAACAGGACAGTACCGGCGTTTCTTCTACCCATACGGTACAGAGTCCGCAGTTGGAAGTATCACAGCCCCGTTTTACACTATAGCATCCCTGGGAACGTACAAATTCCAGCAGCGCCATATCCGGAGAAATATCAGCCGTCACTGCCTTTCCGTTAATCCAGCATTTTAAAATCATCTATTTCTCCTCCATTCCTTCACAAATTCGTTTCATCAGAACACCGGCAAGATACTGACGATATTCTTTGCTCGCGCGCATATTGCTTCCATAAGTAAACTTCGCAGCTTCTTTCTCATAATCTTCAATACAAGGTGTCACCTGCAGTGCTGCCCTTGCAGGTCTCGCTCCTACAGAGATATGATACATGTCGTCCCATTTTGCCACGGCGACCGCAACTACCGGAAAGTCCGTTGCTTCGTTGCGAAGTGTTTCATACCCGATCAGCATCGGTTTTTTTCTGACGATCAGAGACACCAGAATTTCATTGCCATAGTTCTGATTTACAAATTCCGCCAGCGGTACGATCCCTGTCGGATACAGTTCTACAAAGGCATCCATTGCCAGGAAGCACGTCAGCACATCCGAAAAGCCAAATCTTCCGTAGATGCTGCCGCCGACCGTTGCACAGTTTCGAAACTGTGTGCCAACGATATGTCTGACACATTCTCTGACTGCCCCTGCTGTATATGCATTCAGTCCTTCATGTGTTTCTATCTGACGAAGTGTTGTCATGGCTCCGATTTTAAATTCCTCTTCCGTTTCTTCCACCTGATCCAGTCCCAGATCAGACAGGTCAATCGCTGTCTGGACAGTTCTCTTTCCCATTTTCAGCCAGAGAGTCCCGCCGAGCACTCTGGCACTTCTCTTCTGATTTAATTCATAAGCCTCCTGAAGGCTCTGCACTTTCACATAATTTTTGATTGTAAGCAAAGTAATCCCCCACTTTTATAGATTTTTTTCATCGTAACATATTTCCTGTTTTTCAACAAGATTCGATCCCCTTTTCCGACAAAAAAGGCCCGGACCCTGAGGTCCGGACGCCTGAAATACATAATGCTTATTTCTTTTCCTTCGGAATGACAATATTCAGAACAATCGCAATGATTGCTGCCGGCACGATCCCGGAACCGCCGAATACCAGCTGGAGGTTTGTAGGAAGTGCTGACAGAATCGCGCTGTTTGCTCCCAGTCCGTATCCAAGTCCGAGTGCAACGGAAACAATTGTAATGTTTCTCGCTGACAGCGGCTCTTTTGTGATCAGCTGTATACCACTGACAACGATCGATGCAAACATCATGACTGCCGCACCGCCAAGCACACTCTGTGGCATAATGGAAATCAGTGCTGCGAGCTTCGGGAACAGACCGCAGAAGATCAGAAATACTGCACCTGCTGCCAGTGCAAAACGGTTTACGACCTTTGTCATCGTCACAAGTCCTACGTTCTGACTGAAAGAAGTGTTCGGAAGCACGCCGAAAAATGCTGCCAGTGCAGAGCCGATACCATCACACATGACACCGCCGGAGAGCTCTGTATCTGTTGCTTCCCTGTTCATACCGCCTTCCATCACACCGGAAATGTCTCCCACAGTTTCTACTGCGGTTACGATAAACATGATCAGCACCGGGACGATTGCACGCATGTCAAACACCGGTTTTACAGGCATAAATTCAGGAACAGCAAACCATGCCGCATCCCTCACCTTCTGCCAGTTTAACACCCATGCCTTGGTATATTCCACACCATCGGCAGCCACCGCCGTGGTTTCCAGAAACATCGGCATAACAGTCGCCGCAATATAACCTGCGATGATTCCCATCAGAATCGCCGCATGACTTGTTGTACCTTTGGTACCATGTTTAAATACCAGAATCACGATCAGTACGATCAGTCCCAGTGCAAGATTTTCCAGAGAGCCGAAATCCTTTGCAGCTGCACCCCCGCCGAAAGAATTGACTCCTACGGAGATCAGGGAAAGTCCGATTGACAGTACTACCACCCCTGTAACAACCGCCGGAAAAAATTTTCTCAGAGGCTTTAAAAACGCACCCAGCACTGTTTCAAACAAACCGCCGATCACCGATGCGCCCATAATTGCGCCGTAGGCCAGAATCCCGCCGCCCATTACATTGGCAACACTGTTGAATACTCCGATAAATCCGGAGCTTGTACCCATGATAATCGGCACCTTTCCTCCGACCGGTCCGATCGCATAGAGCTGAATCAATGTTACCACACCTGCGATCAGCATCGCATTCTGTAATAAAGTTACCTGTAATTCTGCAAGATCTCCGCCTGCTGTAATTCCGCAGGCACCTCCGATGATGAGAATCGGCGTCAGATTTCCTACAAACATTGCCAGTACATGCTGTAATCCCAGAGCAACTGCTTCTCTCATCGGGATCCGTCCTTCAAAGTCATAAGGACTCGTATACTTTACATTCTTTTTCATTTGTCTCTCTCCTGTTTTCTCTCTTACTGCCATAGGCTAAAAAATCACAGATTTTTTTCAGTTTATCACAGGAACGTTCTAATGATAAACTGTTTATTTTAATATAGTTTATAAGTAATGCTTATAAGTTTTCTTTCTTCAATGGTATAAAAAGGATTTCATTGTTTCCTCCGCAGATCATACCGAGCGCTGCACTCTCCTCATTGGTCAGCCTGTATACCTCCGACCTGATCCGGTCTGTCTGTGCTGCGGCTTCCATAACAGTCTTCTCCAGAATCCCGCCGCCGATGCTTCCGACAATTCCATTTTCCGTCACAAGCATCATGCTGCCGACACCTCTGGGAGAAGAACCTTTTTTCCCCGTGATCACGCAAAGCACACCTGACTGATCCGTTTGTGCAAGTTCCCTCGACATACTGCTGACGGAAACTCTGTTCTTTTCCCGAATCAGTTCCGCTGCAATACTGACCGAGATTTCCTCCGGTGTACGTGCACCGATCGAAATTCCGATCGGTGCATGAATCGTCGAAAGCTGTTCTTCGGAAAAACCTTCTGTTCTCAAAAGCTCCAGTGTCTTTGCTACCTTCAGCTTACTTCCGATCATACCCAGATAGGTATAAGGTTTGTTTAAGATCTTTTCCACACAGACTTTGTCCGCCGCATGGCCTCTTGTCAGTACTACATAAAATACATTGCCTGCATTCGGAAACAGCTCATCCACCGTATCGAACCCATGGCAGTACACAAAATCCGCCTCAGGCAATGCCTCCTGATTCGCAAACGCTTCTCTGTCATCGATCACCGTGACTTCGAAATCCAGAAAACTCCCGAGCCTGGCCACACATTTTCCCACATGTCCGGCACCACAGATAACAAGCTTCGGTTTCGCGTCAAACCATGAACTCTGCAGTACGGACACATCATATTCCTCTCTCAGACACTGCGCCGCCGCCCGCTCAAAAAGAGTATTGGCCTGACCCGGACAGATGACCAGTTTTTTATCCGGATACCGGTCTCTGAGCGGTCTGAGATATCCTTCCGTCAGAAGCTTCTGTAAATGCTCCGGCTGCAGAACCGCATCCTCCGAAAGTCCCAGGCAATGCATTACCTGCTCTTTTCGATGGGCAACCTCCTTCAGCGGTTTTCCGAGCGCAGACAGACCGATGACCACCTGAATTTCATCCGCGTTTTCCGGAATCACAGGTTCTGACTCTATCGGAAATTTTACCGGAAAATGCTTAGAGCCATCCGCTTCAACAAGCACCACATCGGCAGCCTCACACACCGCCTCATACACATCTGCGGGCAGTTCACCGATCTTTCCCTCCGCTGCTTCACTGCCTGCCATACAGTATCCGCGCTGTTTCAGTCTGCTGACAATACTCTCCGGATTTTCGCTGATATCGCAGTCATCCTCCCGATACATATGAGTCGTTGTCGTCACAAGCACCCGCTTTCCTTCGTTCCTGTATTTTTCCGCCAATTTCCGAATCCGGGTTGTTTTTCCTCCGGCTCCGACCACTGCAATAATCATATTTCATCCTCTCTGCGATTCTGCAGACAGAGAATCGCCTCCAGTACGCCTCCCGCAATGCATCTCGCCTTGTCGGAGATCGTAAAACAATTTTCATATTCTGAAATCCGCGGATCAATATCCGCAATCTTAAACCCTCTCACTACCGGATAGCCGTCCCGCAAAAGTCCCCGAAGCAGCCCGGAAACAGAAGCCTGAACTTCCACATTTCCATCCGCTGTTTCCACATAGGCAATACATTCTCCCCGCTCAACCGTATCCGTCACCTTTTTTATATTGCGAAAGATCCCTGCTGCCGGTGCATGCAGAACTCTCTCTGCCGCAACTCCTGCAATGGGGCCCGGAATTCCCGTGTTTGGAATCGCACTTCCTTCCAGAATCACTCTCCCGAGCCTGTGGCCCCGCATCGTCTCAATCACCGCATCCACATCTTTTCCTGCTGTAAAACCAGGTCCCAGAGCGATCGTCACCGGTGCCATCTGACGAAGGGTGCCGAGATTTTTTTTCGCAAGAATCGCATCCACCACAACATCCGGCTTTACTTCTTTCAGACAGATCCCTGCAGGATCCACCAGCATGGCCGGTCTGCCGCGATCCATGATCTCTTTCGCCTCTCCCGCAGAATGTGCCAGCTCACAAACCATGTCCTCTACCTGCCAGGATCCTTCATAGACTGCCTCGGAAAACGCCACATTTCTTCGAATGGCCGAAGGCGCTTCTGTTTCCAGCACAAGGACTCTGAATCCGCATTTTACCAGTTTATAGATCGTTCCTGTCGCCAGATCTCCGCCTCCGCGCACAACAGTTAACTGACCGCGCATGATCCGTTCTCCTTTCAGTTTACAAATATTTTTTCAAATGCAGCCTCCGCTGCTTTCGTCACTTCTCTTTCAAAGGCGCGGAAACGCTCCAGAAGTTCCTTTGCCTCCGGTGTTATTCTGGAACCTCCGCCGCATTTTCCCCCGGAAATACTCTCGACCAGCACAAAACCCAGATCCGCTTCGGCACGATTGATAATTTTCCACGCTTTGCTGGCAGACATCCCCATGGTTTTGTAAGCTGCGCAGAGAGATCCCTTCTCTTCAATCAGTTCCAGCAGTTCGGCAACGCCCTTTCCGAAATAAGGTTCTTCATTAAAAATGCGCACCTTGATATGGTAATGTTCAGGATTTCGATATTCCATCTTACCAGCCCTTTCCGAATCCGCAGTTTGGGAAACTGCAGATCTCACAGCCAAGACAGAGTCCGCCCTCTCCAAGACACGCAAGCTCCTCTGCCGTAACCGGATCATCTGCCATAATACGCGGAAGAACCAGATCAAAGATGGTCCTCTTCGCATACATGACGCAGCCCGGAAGGCCCATGATCGGAATGTTTCCCTGATAATATGATAATAAAAACATAGCTCCCGGCAATACCGGCGCACCGTAGGATACCAGATCCGCTCCCGTATTTTTAATCGCCAGCGGCGTTCTGTCGTCCGGATCTACACTCATGCCTCCCGTACAAAGAACCATGTCCGCTCCCCTGTTACGGATCGCATTCAGAATTGCTTCAGTGATCTTCTCATGGTCATCGCCGAGGATCACCTTCTCCACGATCTCGACATCAAACTGTGCCAGCTTTTCCTCAAGCACAGGCGTAAATGTCTCTTTGATCCTGCCGTAGAATACTTCATTTCCCGTCGTAATGATTGCCGCTTTTTTTCTCCGGTACGGCAGCAGTCTTAAGATCGGTTCTGTACCGCACCGGGATTTCACAGCCTCCATTTTTTCCTTTTCGATCACAAGCGGAATGATTCTTGTGCCTGCAAGCTTCTCTCCTTTTTTGACCGGGGTATTTCCGTGACGGGCTGCGATCATCATCTGACCGAAACCGTTGACCAGCTTTAATTTTTCCGAATCCACTTTCAGGAGTCCGTCACAGGCAGCTTTCAGCTCGATTTTTCCTTCTTTTACCTCGGACTCTTCCATATATTCATTCTTACAAAGATCACACAGGACCCTCGCCGCATCATTTTCATGAAGCATGTTTTCATCCGCTTCCCAGACATAGAGATGATCCTTGCCGATGGATAACAGTACAGGAATATCCTCCTCTGTCACAATATGTCCTTTTCGAAAAACGGCATCCTTCGTAACCCCTTGGATGATCTGTGTCATATCATGACACAGCACACATCCTACCGCCTCTTCAGTCTTAATCAATTTCATGATCTTTCTCCTCGTATAATAAGTTTGTAAGCAAGAAAATAACGCTTACAGACTTAT